>NZ_JAEMHF010000010.1:0-175743 GCF_016456245.1 Brenneria sp. L3-3C-1
CCCATGCCGAACTCAGCAGTGAAACGCCGTAGCGCCGATGGTAGTGTGGGGTCTCCCCATGTGAGAGTAGGGAACTGCCAGGCATCAAACAAAGCGGAAAGCCTCATGCGAAAGCATGGGGCTTTTTTGCATGGAGAAAACGGAAATATCTGTGTTGCAGGGCTGATATATAGAGGCTGACTGTAGCGCTCTTATTTTACTATTTCTGCTAATTACACTTCTTTATCTGAAAAACAGATAAGCTTATCTCAATCGTGATGAAACATTTTCACCTTAGACGGTGGATGCTCGACATTGGAATAAAAACTCGCTATCTTCAGGCATCTAGAAGTCTAAACGTATAAACGTATGTAGTGAGGATATAAGGTTATGCCAATCCGGGTTCCTGATGAGTTACCAGCCGTAAGTTTTCTGCGCAATGAGAACGTCTTTGTGATGACCTCTTCTCGCGCTAAAACGCAGGAAATTCGTCCGTTGAAAGTGCTGGTACTGAACCTGATGCCTAAGAAGATCGAAACGGAAAACCAGTTTCTTCGGTTGCTATCAAACTCCCCTTTGCAGATTGATATTCAACTGCTGCGTATTGATAGCCGTGAATCAAAGAACACGCCCGCAGAGCATCTGGATAATTTCTACTGTAATTTTGATGATATTCAGGATGAAAATTTTGACGGTTTAATCGTCACAGGCGCGCCGTTAGGATTAGTGGATTTTTGTGATGTGGTTTACTGGCCGCAGATTGCGAGAGTGATTGAGTGGGCGAAAGAGCATGTCACGTCAACGCTATTTGTATGTTGGGCGGTACAGGCCGCTTTGAACATTCTCTATGGCATTCCCAAAATGACGCGGGCAGAGAAATTATCCGGTGTTTATTCGCATCATACGCTGCAACCCCATGCTTTATTGACCCGTGGCTTTGATGAAACCTTTTTAGCGCCTCACTCACGCTATGCGGATTTCCCCGTTGATGTTATTCGTGACCATACGGATTTAGATATTCTGGTGGAGTCTGAGCAGGCGGGCGCTTATCTGTTTGCCAGTAAGGATAAACGCCTGGCGTTTGTCACCGGGCATCCCGAGTATGATGCGTTGACGCTGGCTGGTGAGTATTTTCGTGATTGTGAAGCCGGTCTGGATCCGATGATGCCTGTCAATTACTTCCCTGATAACAACCCTGATATATCGCCACATGCGACCTGGCGCAGCCACGGCTATTTGTTGTTTATTAACTGGCTCAACTATTACGTTTACCAGATTACACCGTTTGATTTGCGACGCATGAATCCTACGCTGGACTAATCGATCTTTTCTTTATCTATCCCTTCTCTGCGGGCGCCTTTAGGCGCCTTTCTTTTTGTCATCTCTGCCAGATTTATCAAGTGAAATCCCTTTCCTTTGCTAACAAAAATTAATTCTTCTATAGATCAAATGATTACATGCTTTTATTTTTAAAAATGGAAATAGTTTTTGATTTTTAACTTTATTGAATTACGCTTAAAACTGTCGGTTAATAAATGCTCATGCCTTGTTTGCCGGCCAGCTATGTTGATGAGTGAAGCGGGATCTGAGAAGGAACCATGAAATGACGCAACAGACGATAAGCAGAGAGTTAGTATTCAGTCAGCGTTTTGGCGACGTTGAAAGACAAATTCTTACTGAAGACGCGGTTGATTTCTTAACTGAATTAGTCGGCCGTTTTACGCCGCGACGTAATCAGTTATTGGCGCAGCGTCAGGTGCAGCAGCGCATAATCGATAATGGCCAACTCCCCGATTTTATTTCGGAAACCGCTTCCATTAGGCGTGAAGAGTGGAAAATCCGCGGTGTCCCTGATGACCTTAACGATCGTCGTGTTGAAATCACCGGGCCTGTTGAACGCAAGATGGTGATCAACGCGCTGAACGCCAACGTGAAAGTTTTTATGGCTGACTTTGAAGACTCGTTATCCCCGAGTTGGGACAAGGTCATTGACGGTCAGCTTAATTTACGTGATGCGGTAAGAGGCACGATTTCTTATATCAATGAATCAGGAAAAATTTATCAGTTAAAACCCGATCCGGCCGTATTGATCTGCCGCGTTCGCGGTTTGCATTTGCCTGAAAAACACGTGACCTGGCAAGGCGAGGCTATTCCCGGCAGCCTGTTCGATTTCGCGCTCTATTTTTTCCACAACTATCAGCAACTGTTGGCAAAAGGCAGCGGTCCGTACTTTTATCTGCCAAAAACACAGGCATGGCAGGAAGCGGCCTGGTGGAGCGAGGTGTTTTGTTATGCCGAGGATCGTTTTGATCTCCCTCGCGGAACCATCAAAGCGACGGTACTGATCGAAACATTACCCGCTGTTTTCCAGATGGATGAGATCCTCTATCACCTGCGCGATCATATCGTCGGGCTGAACTGCGGCCGCTGGGATTATATTTTCAGCTATATCAAAACATTGAAGAATCATCCCGACCGTGTTTTGCCCGATCGTCAGTCGGTGACGATGGATAAACCCTTTCTGAGCGCTTATTCAAGATTATTAATTAAAACCTGCCATCGGCGCGGCGCGTTTGCGATGGGGGGAATGGCGGCCTTTATTCCCAGCAAGGATCACGCGCGTAACGAGTGGGTGCTGGATAAAGTGCGTAAAGATAAGGAACTGGAAGCCAGAAACGGTCATGACGGCACTTGGATCGCACATCCCGGATTGGCGGATGAGGTGATGGCGGTTTTCGATCGGGCCTTGACGGGTCGGAGCAATCAGCTTGACATCAGTCGCGCGGAAGATGCGCCGATCGGTGCGGCGGAATTGCTGGAGCCTTGCCCAGGCGAACGAACGGAGGCCGGCATGCGCGCCAATATTCGCGTGGCGGTGCAGTACATCGAAGCCTGGATTTCGGGTAACGGCTGTGTGCCTATTTACGGCCTGATGGAGGATGCGGCGACCGCGGAAATTTCCCGTACCTCCATTTGGCAATGGATTCATCACGGCAAGACGTTGAACGACGGACAGGCTATCACCAAAGCGCTCTTCCGCCAGATGTTAGCGGAAGAGATGCGGGTGATTCAGGAGGAATTGGGGGAGGCACGGTTCAGCGGCGGCCGGTTTGATGAGGCTGCGCGCCTGATGGAGCAAATTACCACGCAGGATGAATTGATCGACTTCCTGACGTTACCCGGTTACGCATTACTTGATTAATTCTGACTGATGATAAAAGGAATCGCCGCTATGACAACCTCTCGTACCCAACAGATTCAAGCAATCGAACAAGAATGGAAAACCGCTCGCTGGGAAGGCATCACCCGTCCTTATCGCGCCGAAGATGTGGTTAATCTGCGTGGCTCGGTGAACCCGGAATGCACATTGGCGCAATTGGGCGCCGCTAAATTATGGAAATTGTTGCATGGCGATGCGCGTAAAGGCTATGTGAACTGTCTTGGCGCGCTCACCGGCGGGCAGGCCTTACAACAGGCCAAAGCGGGTATTGAAGCCATCTATCTGTCCGGCTGGCAGGTTGCCGCTGATGCGAATCTGGCGGCCAGTATGTATCCCGATCAGTCATTATATCCGGCGAACTCGGTGCCTGCCGTGGTCGAGCGGATTAACAACACCTTTCGTCGCGCCGATCAGATCCAGTGGTCTAATCAGATTGAACCGGGTGATGAAGGCTATACCGATTATTTCCTGCCGATTGTCGCGGATGCGGAAGCGGGATTTGGCGGGGTGTTGAACGCCTTTGAACTAATGAAGTCGATGATTGAAGCGGGGGCGGCGGCGGTTCATTTTGAGGATCAGTTGGCCTCTGTCAAAAAATGCGGACATATGGGCGGCAAGGTGCTGGTGCCGACGCAGGAGGCGGTTCAGAAACTGGTCGCCGCGCGTCTGGCCGCCGATGTGCTGGGGGTGCCAACCTTGCTGGTTGCCCGTACCGATGCCGATGCGGCGGATTTGCTGACGTCAGACTGCGATGAGTACGATCGTGCTTTCGTTATCGGCGAGCGCACGGTGGAAGGTTTCTATCGCACCCGTGCCGGCATCGAACAGGCAATCAGCCGCGGGCTGGCCTACGCGCCTTATGCCGACCTGGTATGGTGCGAAACCTCAACGCCCGATTTGCAACTGGCCCGCCGCTTCGCCGAGGCGATAAATGAAAGATATCCCGGTAAGTTATTGGCTTATAACTGTTCGCCTTCCTTCAACTGGAAGAAGAATCTGGATGACCGCACCATTGCGCGCTTTCAGGATGAACTGTCGGCAATGGGCTACAAATATCAGTTTATTACGCTGGCCGGGATCCACAGTATGTGGTTCAACATGTTCGATCTGGCCCACGCTTACGCGCGCGGCGAAGGCATGAAACACTATGTTGAGAAAGTGCAGCAGCCGGAGTTTGATGCGATAAAAGACGGCTATTCTTTCTCATCCCATCAGCAGGAAGTCGGCACGGGCTACTTTGATAAGGTGACGAACATTATTCAGGGCGGCGTTTCTTCCGTCACCGCTCTGACGGGATCGACAGAAGAACAGCAATTTTGATCTTACCCGGCCAGCGCGCTGCTGGCCGGTGTTCATCTGGAGAGCATGATGGTTCGCGATCTTGAACAACTGGTGGCGCAGACGATTTTGCAGGGATTCGATGCGCAATACGGTCGCTTTCTGGAGGTGACGGCCGGCGCGCAACAGCGGTTTGAGCAAGCGGACTGGCCGGCGGTGCAGCAGGCAATGAAGCAGCGCATTCACCTGTATGATCACCATGTCGGTCTGGTGGTGGAGCAATTGCGCTGTATCACCGGGACACGCTGCGACGATGCCGACTTTCTGGCTCGGGTAAAACAGCGTTATACCGCTTTGCTGCCGGATTACCCGCGCTTTGAGATCGCGGAAAGCTTTTTTAACTCGGTCTATTGCCGGCTGTTCAACCACCGGGAACTCGCGCCGGATAAACTTTTTGTCTTCAGCTCTCAGCCTGAGCGACGTTTTCGCGAGATCCCGCGTCCCATTGCGCGCATGTTTATCCCGTCGGACGGTTGGCGCGCGATGCTGGAAAAATTGCTGGGCGACCTGCCTTTACGGCTGCCATGGGAGGATCTGTCGCGGGATATTTCCTACATTGTGGCTTATCTACAGCAAACTTTCTCCGCAGAGCAGCTATCCCAAGCGACGCTACAGGTGGCGAATGAGGTGTTCTATCGCAATAAGGCGGGCTGGCTGGTAGGGAAGCTGTCCGTGCCGGAGGGCATTTTTCCTTTCCTGTTGCCTATTCACCATAACGAGCAGGGGGCGGTGTTTATCGACACCTGCCTGACCAGCTATTCCGAAGCCAGCATTGTGTTTGGCTTCGCTCGCTCTTATTTCATGGTGTATGCCCCGCAGCCTTCCGCGCTGGTGGCCTGGCTGCGCGATATTCTGCCGGGTAAAACCACGGCTGAACTGTATCTGGCGATCGGCTGCCAAAAGCACAGCAAAACGGAGTATTACCGCGAGTATCTGCATTACATTGCCGCGTCTGAGGAGCAATTTATTATTGCTCCCGGGGTGAAAGGCATGGTGATGCTGGTATTTACGCTGCCGTCGTTTGATCGGGTGTTTAAGGTGATTAAAGATCGCTTTGCGCCGCCAAAAGAGGTGAATGCCGAGCGAGTTATGGCGTGCTATCGGTTAGTCAAAGAGCACGATCGCGTCGGAAGAATGGCGGATACGCAGGAGTATGAAAATTTTGTCATCGATAAGCAGCGTCTCAGCCCGGCGTTGATGGCGGAATTACAGCGTGAGGTGCCGGAAAAGCTGGAGGATTCAGGCGATCGGATCGTGATCCGTCATCTATATATGGAACGACGCATGACGCCGCTGAACCTTTATCTTGAACAGGCCACGGAACAACAGCTCCATGATGTGATTGAGGAGTATGGCAATGCGATCAAGCAGTTGGCCGCGGCCAACATTTTTCCGGGGGATATGCTGTTTAAAAACTTTGGCGTAACCCGGCATGGCCGGGTGGTTTTCTACGACTACGATGAGATCTGCTATATGACGGAAGTGAATTTCCGCGAGATCCCGCCGCCGCGTTATCCCGAGGATGAAATGGCCGCGGAGCCCTGGTACAGCGTGGCGCCGAATGATGTATTTCCCGAAGAGTTTCGCCATTTCCTGTGCGGCGATCGCCATTTACAGGCGCTGTTTGAGGAAATGCACGGTGATTTGTTCCGTGCCGATTACTGGCGAGGGTTGCAGCAGCGCATTCGTGACGGCCATATTGAAGATGTTTACGCCTATCGGCATAAGCAGCGCTTCAGCCAGCGTCGGGCTGAAGCGGATGAACAACCGATCCCTATCGGCTTTAGACGTCGCGTTTAACGCGTGCCGCTGTATTGCTGAGTAATCTCTTTCGCCGCCTTGATCACTAACGCGCCCAGTTCGGTGACGCGATCGTCGGTAATGCGTGATACCGGGCCGGAAATAGAGATCGCCGCAAAGGCTTCGTGATGCTCATCAAGGATACAGGCGGCGATGCAGCGCAGTCCCAGCGCATGCTCTTCGTCGTCAAAGGAATAGCCTTGCTTGCGGATCTGCAACAGATTTTCTTTAAGATTTTGCGGCGAGTTGAGGGTGTGATGGGTGTAGCCATGTAGCCCTTTTCTATGCAGCAACCGCGTTACCTGTTCCTCCGGTAGAGCGGCCAGAAACGCTTTCCCCGCGCCCGACGCGTGCATCGGCAGCTTGCCGCCGATCGGCGCGGACATGCGCATCAGCGCGTTGCACTGCACCTGATCGATAATAATCGCCTGACAATCGCTCTGATCCAGCACGGCTAAATTCACCGTCTCGCCGGATGTTTCCATCAGTTTGCGCAGTATCGGGTGCACGGTGGCTAGCAGATTACGGCTTTGCAAAAAGCTGCTGCCGACGATAAAGGCATGGGAAGCAATCGTCCACAGACCGAGATCGCCGACCTGACGGACAAACCCCTGCTGTTGCATGGTGGTCAGTAACCGGTGGGTCGTGGAGTTGGGCAAACCCGCCTGCTGGGCCAGATCGGTGAGCGCGACGCTGCCGTTAGCCTGTGCGATGTATTCCAGCAACGTCAAGCCGCGCGTCAGCGATTGAACCTGCCCGGTTGGCTGGGCGGGCGTCGCGGCATTGGCCCTGGGTTTCTTCCCTCTTTTGGCGGGTTCTGGTGGCGTCATGGCATTGATTCCTTTTTCAGATAATGGAATTGATTTTCGTTTTTTTACCCAAGAATGCAACTCTTCTTTCCCGGCGGATGAAATCTCTTTGCTGCCTGAAAAAGTCTCATGTGACACGGCGTTAGCTGATTCGCAACTTATGCTAGGATAAAACCTCGCATGGGTAAGACAGGCATTGGCTGGAATGAGGTTTTTGTGATTAATCGGGTAGACGAATTGCGCCGTCAGTTAGCGCAACGCATTATGGTGTTGGATGGTGGTATGGGCACCATGATCCAGAGTTATCGCTTACAGGAAGAGGATTACCGTGGGGAGCGCTTTGCCGACTGGCCGAGCGACGTTAAAGGCAATAACGACCTGCTGGTGCTGACCCGGCCTCAGGTTATTACGGCGATCCACGATGCTTATCTGCAGGCGGGAGCGGATATTCTCGAAACCAATACCTTCAATTCCACCACCATCGCGATGGCTGATTATGCGATGGAGTCATTGTCCGCGGAGATCAACACCACCGCCGCACGACTTGCCCGCGCCTGCGCCGACAAGTGGACGGCGCTGACGCCGGATAAACCGCGCTACGTCGCCGGCGTTCTCGGGCCAACCAACCGCACGGCCTCGATTTCCCCTGATGTTAACGATCCGGCATTTCGCAACGTCAGTTTTGATCAACTGGTAACCGCTTACCGTGAGTCAACCCGCGCGTTGATCGAGGGTGGTGTCGATCTGATTATGATCGAAACCATCTTTGACACGCTGAACGCCAAAGCGGCGGTGTTTGCCGTTGAAAGCGAATTCGAAGCGTTAGGGATCGAACTGCCGGTGATGATTTCCGGCACCATCACCGACGCTTCCGGGCGCACCCTGTCCGGCCAGACGACGGAGGCGTTCTACAATGCGTTACGTCATGCCCGGCCGCTGTCATTTGGTCTGAACTGCGCGCTGGGGCCGGATGAGCTGCGCCAGTATGTGGCGGAGCTTGCGCGCATTGCGGAATGCTATGTGTCGGCGCACCCGAATGCGGGGCTGCCGAACGCCTTTGGCGAGTACGATCTGGATGCGGCCGACATGGCGCGGCACGTCGGCGAATGGGCGCGCTCCGGTTTTCTGAATATTGTCGGTGGTTGCTGTGGTTCCACACCGGAACATATTGCCGCCATTGCCAAGGCGGTCGACGGCGTTGCCCCGCGTAAATTGCCGGAGATCCCGGTGGCCTGCCGTTTGGCTGGTCTGGAGCCGCTGAATATTGACGCGAATACGCTGTTTGTCAACGTCGGCGAACGGACTAACGTCACCGGTTCGGCGCGATTTAAGCGGCTGATCAAAGAAGAAAAATATAATGAAGCGCTGGATGTGGCCCGCCAGCAGGTTGAAAGCGGCGCGCAGATCATCGATATCAACATGGATGAAGGCATGCTGGATGCGGAAGCGGCGATGGTTCGTTTTCTGAATCTGATTGCCGGCGAGCCGGATATTGCCCGCGTGCCGATCATGATTGACTCTTCAAAATGGGATGTGATTGAGCAGGGCCTGAAATGTATTCAGGGCAAAGGCATTGTGAACTCGATCTCCATGAAAGAAGGGGTTGAAGCCTTTGTTCATCACGCCAAACTGGTGCGGCGCTATGGCGCTGCGGTGGTGGTGATGGCGTTTGACGAAGTGGGGCAGGCGGATACCCGCGCCCGTAAAATAGATATTTGCCGCCGCGCTTACCGCATCCTCACCGAAGAGGTGGGATTCCCCCCGGAAGATATTATTTTCGACCCGAATATTTTCGCGGTGGCGACAGGCATTGAAGAGCATAACAACTACGCGGTGGATTTTATTGAAGCCTGTGCGGATATCAAAGCGCAGTTGCCCCATGCGATGATCTCGGGCGGCGTGTCTAACGTTTCCTTCTCTTTTCGCGGCAATGACATGGTGCGCGAGGCGATCCACGCCGTGTTTCTTTACCATGCGATCCGCAACGGGATGGATATGGGGATCGTTAACGCCGGTCAGTTGGCGATCTATGACGATCTCCCGGCGGAGCTGCGTGAGGCGGTTGAAGATGTGATCCTCAACCGTCGTGACGATGCCACCGAGCGTATGCTCGATCTGGCGGAAAAATACCGCGGCAGCAAGTCGGACGATGAAAGCCACAAGCCGCAGGCGGAATGGCGCGGCTGGCCGGTTAAGAAGCGGCTGGAGTACTCGCTGGTTAAAGGCATTACCGAGTTTATCGAGCTGGACACCGAGGAGGCGCGTCAGCAGTCGGAACGGCCCATTGAAGTGATTGAAGGGCCGCTGATGGATGGTATGAACGTGGTCGGCGATCTGTTCGGCGCCGGGAAAATGTTTTTGCCGCAGGTGGTGAAATCCGCCCGGGTGATGAAACAGGCTGTGGCCTACCTCGAGCCCTATATCGAAGCCAGTAAAGCCAAGGGCACCACCGCCGGGAAAATCCTGCTGGCAACGGTAAAAGGGGACGTGCACGATATCGGCAAGAATATTGTCGGCGTGGTGTTGCAGTGCAATAACTATGAAATCATCGATCTTGGCGTGATGGTGCCGATGGATAAAATTCTGAAGACCGCGCGCGAAGAGAAAGTGGATATCATCGGTCTGTCCGGCCTGATCACCCCGTCGCTGGATGAGATGGTCAACGTGGCGAAAGAGATGGAGCGTCAGGAATTTACCCTGCCGTTAATGATCGGCGGCGCGACAACCTCAAAAGCGCATACCGCGGTGAAGATCGAGCAAAACTATAGCGGCCCGACCGTCTATGTACAGAATGCTTCCCGCACGGTGGGGGTGGTTTCCGCATTGCTGTCCGCCAGTCAGCGTGATGATTTTGTCGCCCGTATCCGCAAAGAATATGAAACCGTGCGTATTCAACATGGGCGCAAAAAGCCCAGAACGCCGCCCATCAAGCTGCAAGCCGCCCGCGATAACGCCACGCCGCTGGATTGGGAAAGCTATACGCCGCCAGTTGCGCATCGCCTGGGCGTACAGGACGTTACCGCCAATATTGAAACGTTGCGTAATTACATCGACTGGACGCCATTCTTTATGACCTGGTCGTTGGCCGGAAAATACCCGCGTATTCTGGAAGATGAGATAGTGGGGGAAGAGGCGCAACGCTTGTTTGCCGATGCCAACGCCATGCTGGATGATCTGTCGGCGCGCGGCGCGCTTCATCCCCGCGGGGTTGTTGGGCTATTCCCCGCCAACCGAGTGGGTGACGATGTGGAGATTTATACCAATGAGCGTCGGGATGAGGTGCTGTTGGTCAGCCATCATCTACGCCAGCAAACGGAAAAAGCGGATTTCCCCAACTATTGCCTGGCCGATTTCGTCGCGCCTAAATCCAGCGGTAAGCCGGACTATCTTGGCGCGTTTGCCGTCACCGGCGGGCTGGAGGAGGACTCGTTAGCCGAACAATGGGAAGCGAAGCATGATGATTACAATAAAATCATGGTGAAAGCCTTGTCGGATCGGTTAGCTGAAGCTTTCGCCGAGTATTTGCATGAGCGCGTGCGCAAGGTTTACTGGGGCTATGCGGCCAATGAAAACCTCAGCAATGACGAATTGATTCGTGAAAACTATCAGGGCATTCGTCCGGCGCCGGGCTATCCGGCATGTCCGGATCACACCGAAAAGGCCGAAATCTGGCGACTGCTGGATGTGGAGAAGCACGTCGGGATGAAATTAACCGACTCTTACGCCATGTGGCCGGGCGCTTCGGTATCCGGTTGGTACTTCAGCCACCCTGACAGCAAATATTTTGCCGTCGCCCAGCTTCAGCGCGATCAGATCGAAGATTACGCCAGACGTAAGCAGATGGATATCGGTGAAGTGGAACGCTGGCTAGCGCCGAATTTAGGCTACGACGCGGACTAGGCGATGTATCGCGGGATAGGCTGAGCATGCTCCATTCTTCAGAAATTGATAACACGATTTTATGAGAATGGTTATCACTATTATTGATGCCCCGCGAGGCTGATGATATGGTGAAGCTGATAACTATTACTCTGGCGTTTGTTTCTCCAGATCGACCTGGCCTGATGTTTGATACAAAACATGATGAATGCACACGCTCTTGCGATGGCAAAACGCCACTTTTCGATAGAAGATTTTTTTGATTTTGGCGAGCGTTATGGGATTAGCTACCATTTTCCTGCGCTGGCAGGGAGTTGCGATCGTTACAAAGAAAAGGGTGCGGTCATCCAGGGCCGTGTCGAAGAGCTGGCGCTGTCGTCAGGCATCTGCCTGACCCATTCCAACGTGCAGGTTTTGCAACCTTATGAATCCACTTCACTGCACTGTTCTCCTCTTTATACCCTGATCGTTCTGGAAGGCTGCGTGGCGATCCGGTTGAATAACCGGGAGTTTACCGTGCGTCCGGGCATGGCGTTCAGCACCCGGCTGGGCGAGCATGTGGTAATGAACGCCAGTCATCAGGCCGATTGTCACCTCAAGACCCTGACGCTTGGCATCAATCCGGCCAGTTTTCAGCCGCAGCCGTTGATTACCTCGTTATTGCATGAATGGGAACGCACAGATGCCCCGGCGTTTGTCTGGCAGATACCCGGTTATTTGCTGTCCGGGTTGCAGTATGTGCTGGAAAACGCCGAGCCAAGTATGGCGCGCCAGTTCATGCTGGAAGGCGTCATGCTGCAACTGCTGGGATACGGCCTGTCGATGGAATCTCAGCCACAGGAAAAAAGCTATTTATCTTCTCCCGGTGAACGGCATCGTCTGGAGACTATTCGCCAACTGTTACAGCAGCAGCCTGAAAAAGAGTACAGGCTCAATGATCTGGCGCAAACGGCAGCCATGAGCGCCAGTAGCCTGCGAAGCAAATTCCGCCAGGCCTACGGGCATTCGGTATTTGATTACCTGCGCGACTGCCGGTTGGAACTGGCTCGTCGCTATCTGGAACAGGGGTATAGCGTCCAGCAGGCGGCCTGGATGTCCGGTTATCAGCACGCCACCAATTTCTCTACCGCCTTTCGGCGACGCTACGGTTTTTCACCGAGCGTGGTTCGACCCAATATCTAAAAGTTCCCACCGTACAGCACCTTTGTCATTGCGCATATGGCATCTGTCATTGCGCATAGTTATAACGTCGGTAAAAACGGTAATAATTCTTATTTACAATAAAGCGTGTTGTGGAGAGTGTCATGTTCAGAAAATCGCGGCTGGCATGGGTGGTTGGGTGTATCGTGGGCGGCTTTAACCTATCGGCAATGGCGGAGGAAGAGACGGCATCGCCGTCTTCCTCCGGTAACGATACGATAGTGGTGTCCTCTCAGACGCAAAGCGGCGCAACCAAGCTGGCGACGCCGGATATTGAAACCCCGCAGGCGGTTTCCATCGTCACGCGCGATCAGATCCAAGAGCAAGGCGCCATCAGCGTACGACAGGCCGTAAGCTATACGCCCGGCGTGTTCAGCAACCAAATCGGCGCATCCAACCGCTTTGATTATATGGTGCTGCGCGGTTTTTCCGACGGCAGTCTGGACAACGTCTATTGGGACGGGCTGAAAATGATGGGAGACACCAACTCCCACAGTTCTTTAGTTGTCGATCCCTGGTTCCTGGATAGCATTGAAGTGGTCAGAGGGCCGGCCTCGGTGCTGTATGGCCGCGCTTCGCCGGGCGGGATTGTGGCGCTAAGCTCCCGTCAGCCGTCGTTTGATCGCAGCGGACAGATCAAACTGTTTGCCGGTAATAACGCGCAGCGCGGCGCGGCTTTTGATGTCACCGGGCCGTTGGATGACGATGACCGTCTGGCGTTTCGCCTCAGCGGCATGACGCGTTATGCGGATACCCAGTTCGGCCCGCTGAAAGAGCAGCGTTACGCCATTGCGCCCAGCCTGACCTGGCGGATTTCCGATAAGACCCGGCTGGATCTGCTGGCTTACCTGCACCGCGATCCGGAAGGCGGCAGCCATTCTGGATTACCCTATGAAGGAACGGTGATTGCCCATAACGGGCGGAAAATCCCGAACACCTTTTATGAAGGCGAAGAGAATTACGAGAAGTACGATCGTAAGCAGAATATGGTCGGGTACAACATCGAGCATGGTTTCGACAACGGCTGGTCGGTACGTCAGAAAGCGCGCTATCTGCGGACTAAAGTTCATCTGGATCAGGTGTATGCCTATGGCTGGAGCAGCGGGGACTCGCTTTATCGCTACTATTCCGGCGCGCGGGAAAAACTTTCCGCCGTGACGCTGGATAACCAGTTGGACGGCAGCTTTGACACCGGCGCGGTGAATCATCGTCTGCTGGTGGGCGTAGACTATCAGCAACGGCACAATGACGTGGACTGGCCTTCAGGCGCGTTTCCCGACATTGATGTCTTTAATCCGGTCTATGGCGCCGCGCCGACGGCCATGTACGGCTCAACGCTTGAGAAACATAAGCTGCAACAGACCGGGATCTATATTCAGGATCAAATGAGCTGGGAGCGCTGGCGTTTCACGCTGGGCGGGCGTTACGATCGGGTGAAAGTGACCAATATCGATAAGAGCACCGGCACCCGCAGCGAACTGGATGAAAATAACCTTAGCTCCCGGGCGGCGCTGCTCTATCTGTTTGACTCCGGTTTTGCCCCTTACGTCAGCTATTCCACCGCCTTCACGCCCACCAGCTTTGTCGGCGAGGATGGCAACGTGCTTGAGCCAATGAAAGGCAAGCAGTGGGAAACGGGGCTGAAATATCAGCCGGAAGGTTCGCAGAGCCAGTACAGCCTGTCGGTGTTCCGCATCAATCAGCGCAATGTGGCGACCAAAGTACAGCCGACCGACCCCTATCGTTCAGTGGGGGAAATCGAATCGGAAGGGGTGGAACTGGAGGCCGTCAGCCAATTGACCGACAACCTGCGTTTGCAGGCTGCCTATACCTACACGGATATCCGTTATAAGAAAAGCAGCGCCGACGAGCAGGGGAACCGCGCCGTTTACGCGCCGCGTAATCAGGCCAGCGCCTGGGCGAGCTATGACGTGAAAAGCGGCCCGCTGGATGGTTTGACCATCGGCACCGGCGTGCGTTATGTCAACGGGGTAACGTCCGATCGCGCCAACACCCATACGCTGCCATCCTATACGCTGGTGGATATGGCGGTGGGGTATGACTTATCCAACGTCGGGTTGAAAGGCCTCAGCGCGCAGTTGAACGTGAATAACCTGACGGACAAACGTTACGTGGCGGCCTGTAACTCGCTGGAGTTCTGCTATTTCGGCGCCGAGCGCAGCATCGTGGGCAGCGTGTCTTACTCTTTCTAATACGGTTGTTACATAAAGCAGGCCGGGAACATTCCCGGACTGAGGTTGCTGACAAAGTCGTCGGTAAGCCCGAGATACCCGGGCCTACCGTACCGAGGGGCCATGATGGGACACATCCTTGTGTCCCACCCTGCGGGCCAGCATAAATGCTGTTCAAATTTGCTCCTGGCAAATTTGTCGGCGGCTTACGCCGCTACGGCCCCTCGCCACGCTCTCCCTAATAACGGGCTTTGTCAACGGTCTGGGGCCGGGAACATTCCCGGCCTGCTTTTTTCCTCAGCACCCGCCAATCACTTTCCGCCGCCGCCACGCTCTGACGTCAACGCCATTAAAAAGGGGCGATTGAGTTATTGAAGCATGCCGGCGAATTTTCTTATATGGAAAGCGCTTTCCAGTGAAGACAGGAAACATCTGTTAATATGACTGACGAGGGAATTATCAATATCACCTAGACGCCAGGAGTATCAACGTTGTGTTAACACTGCTGCACTTACTTTCTGCGATTGCGTTGCTGGTGTGGGGAACGCATATTGTTCGCACCGGCATTATGCGGGTCTATGGCGCCAGTTTACGGCGGGTTCTTAGCGAAAGCGTGGAGAAGAAACCGTGGGCTTTTATGGCCGGGATCGGCGTCACGGCGTTGGTTCAAAGCAGTAATGCCACCGCGTTGCTGACCACGTCTTTTGTTTCGCAGCGGCTGGTGGCGTTGGCCCCGGCGCTGGTGATTATTCTCGGCGCGGATGTCGGCACCGCACTGATGGTGCGGATACTGACGTTTGATTTTTCCTGGCTGTCCCCGTTATTGATTTTTCTTGGGGTGATTTTCTTCCTCAGCCGTAAGCAGACGCGCGTGGGACAAATCGGCCGGGTGGCTATTGGCCTGGGGCTGATTCTGCTGGCGCTGGAAATGATTGTGGCGGCGGCCACCCCGATCACCCAAACAGCGGGTGTGAAAGTGCTGTTCTCTTCGCTCACCGGCGACATCATGCTCGATGCATTGGTCGGCGCGTTGTTTGCGGTCGTCAGTTATTCCAGTCTGGCGGCGGTACTGCTGACCGCGACGTTGACGGCCAGCGGAGTGATTTCTCTGGAAGTGGCGATGTGTCTGGTGATTGGCGCCAATCTGGGCAGCGGGCTGCTGATCATGATCGGTTCCACGACGCAGAATGCGGCCGGTCGCCGTGTGGCGTTGGGCAGCGTGCTGTTCAAACTGATTGGCTGCCTGTTCGTGCTGCCCTTTGTTGAGCCGTTGTCGCGCTGGCTGGCGCGTTTACCGCTCGAACCGGAAGAACTGGTGATTTATTTCCACCTTTTCTACAACCTTATTCGTTGTCTGATATTGATTCCGTTCGCCGAGATGGTCGCCCGCCTATCCTGCGTGATGATCGCCGATTCGCCCGAAGTGGATATTCAAATGAGGCCGCGGCATCTGGACACCAGCGCGCTGGATACGCCCGCGCTGGCGCTGACCAACGCCGCGCGGGAAACCCTGCGGATCGGCGATGTGGTGGAGCAGATGCTGCGTCTGTATCGTGAGGTACTGCAAGGCGACCCGATGCAGCGGCGGGAAATCCGCCGGCTGGATGATGATGTCGATGTACTGTATACCGCGATTAAGCTCTATCTGGCGCAGATCCAAAAAGACAGCCTCGACGAGCGGGACTCCCGGCGTTGGGCGGAAGTGATTGAGGTTGCGCTGAATCTTGAGCAGGCGGGGGATATTATCGAACGGATGGCCGACGATGTCGCCAATACATCCCTGACCGCTCGCCGGGCCTTTTCGGCTCAGGGGCTGACGGAGTTAAACACCTTGCACGATCAGTTACTGGCGAACTTACGTCTTGGTCTGTCGGTATTTCTTTCGGAAGATATCACCAGCGCTAAACGTTTACGCCGTGCCAAACACCGTTTCCGTATTCTGAATCGTCGTTATGCGCATGCCCACGTTGATCGGTTGCACCAGCAGAACGTGCAGAGCCTGGAAACCAGCTCGCTGCATTTGGGGTTGTTGGGCGATATGAACCGGTTGAATTCGCTGTTTTGTGCGGTGGCGTATAACGTGCTGACGGTATCGCAGGATGAAGATGAAGAACGGGAAGAGTCGCCATTGACGCTGTGAGCGCGGGAGAAGCGCTTCTCCCGCGCTGAATTCGGCGAAAACGGATTATTCAAACAGGCTGCGGTGCAGCGTTTGGATCACTTTCTCCGCATCATTGCCGGGCACCAGGAAACACAGGTTATTGCTGCTGGCGCCGTAGCAAATCAACCGGATATTAAACGGGTCCAGCACGCCAAAGACCTCTTTGCCCACCCCGCAGGCCTGCGACAGCTTGTTGCCGATAAGCGCAACCAGCGACAGATTTTCTTCGACTTCCACCCGGCACAGCGAGGACAGCTCGGTCAACAAGCCGCTGGACAGCAGGCTGTCGCCGGTTGATGTGGAACCCGTGGTATCCAGCGTCAGCGCCACGTTGACTTCCGAGGTGGTGATCAAATCGACCGAGATGTTGTGACGGGCCAGAATGCTGAATACCTCGGCCAGAAAGCCGCGCGCATGCAACATGTTCAAACTGTGTAAGGTCAGCAGGGTTTGCTTGCGACGCAGCGCCAGCGCACGGAACAACGGCGGGTTTTCGGTTTTATTGCAAACCAGCGTACCGCCCGCGGCGGGATCCTTACTGGAACCAACGAACACCGGAATATCGCTGCGAACGGCGGGCAATAACGTGGCCGGATGCAGCACTTTCGCCCCGAATGTGGCCATTTCCGCCGCTTCTTCAAACATAATTTCGTCAATACGTTTCGCCGCCGGCACCACGCGCGGATCGGTAGTGTAGATGCCGGGCACGTCGGTCCAGATATCAATGCGGCTGGCATTCAAGGCTTCGCCCAGCAGCGCGGCGGTGTAGTCGCTGCCGCCGCGTCCCAAGGTTGTGGTGCGCCCCTGGGCCTCACTGCCGATAAAACCTTGCGTGATGATTAATCCCTGCTCAAGACGCGGTTGCAACTGGCTGCGGGTCAATTCTCCCAATGTCTGGCAATCGGGTTCGGCGCGGCCGAAGTGGTCATCGGTGCGCATGATTTTGCGAACATCGAACCACTCGGCAATCACCTCACGCTGGCGCAGGATTTCAACAAACAGCAGGGTGGACATCAACTCGCCGTGGCTTACCAGCTCATCCGTCAGGGCATTGGAGGTCGCCAGCGCCGCCGCTTCCGACAGCGTGGTGATATTCTCAAGCATGCGGTCGATTTCATCGCGGATCACCGCCGGTGTCGCCAGGCGGTCGATGATGGCGTACTGAATTTGACGGATTTTGCTCAGTAGTTGGGCGCGCTGTTCCTGATTCTGCCCTTCGGCCAGGGAAACCAGCAAATTGGTGATGCCGGCGGAGGCCGACAATACTACGACCCGAACATCGGGATTGGATAAAACCACATCGGCGCTGTGATTCATGGCGTCAAAATCGGCGACGCTGGTGCCGCCGAATTTGGCGATAACGATAGGATGCGTGTTTGCGGACATTTAAAAAAACCTCGTGTCAGGGGAGCCATTGTTTGCGTTATTCACAACGGCGATCCATTAATCAGCCTTGGCACAAGGGAAGAGCGGTAAGCAGGGAGCAGGCGTAGAAATAGAAAAACTACGATACACCCAGAAGCGCTCCACCTTGCTGAACGCCCTAATCAGGGCGAACCGGGTGACAACCCAGAGGATTCAGCCCCTGTGGTCGATGTCCGTGAATTCCGTCGTTCACGCCATCTCGGCGTCGCTCCCCCTGGGGTATCATCAGCGGATTACGGTTCCTCCAATACCTTACCTGGGCGACGCTCCTCTTCTGGCTTGCGCTGAACGCGCAAGTACAGAGTTAGAAATAACGGGTTATCCGGTGACTGTCAATAAAACAAACGCGGCGATGTGCATTTCTCAAGAAAAGGGATCTCAATTGACGATTTACGGGATACAATCGATTCAGCAATTTTTGATTTCACTCTCGGAGAGAAGAGCATTGTTATGAAAAATATCAATCCAAGCCAAACCGCCGCGTGGCAAGCGTTACAACAACATTTTGATGTGATGAAAGATATTCAGATCAAAGACTTGTTTGCTCAGGATCGTTCGCGTTTTGAACGCTTTTCCGCCACTTTTGACGATTTGATGCTGGTGGATTATTCCAAAAACCGCATTACAGCGGAGACATTGGAAAAATTACAGGCGCTGGCGCGGGAAACTGATTTGGCCGGGGCGATTAAGTCGATGTTTGCCGGCGAAAAAATTAACCGGACCGAGGGCCGGGCAGTGCTGCACGTTGCCCTGCGTAACCGCAGCAACACCCCGATTGTCGTCGACGGCAAAGATGTCATGCCTGAGGTGAATGCGGTACTGGAGAAAATGAAAAACTTCAGCGAACGGGTCATCGGCGGCGAGTGGAAAGGGTACACCGGCAAGGCGATTACCGATGTGGTGAATATTGGCATCGGCGGCTCCGATCTGGGGCCGTATATGGTGACGGAAGCGCTGAAGCCGTATAAAAATCATCTTAATATGCATTTTGTTTCCAACGTCGACGGTACGCACATTGCGGAAACGCTGAAGCCGCTTAATCCCGAAACCACGCTGTTTCTGGTGGCGTCCAAAACCTTCACCACCCAGGAAACCATGACCAACGCGCATAGCGCCCGTGACTGGTTCCTGAAAACCGCGCAAGACGAAAAACATGTGGCGAAACACTTTGCCGCGCTGTCTACCAATGCCCAGGCCGTCGGCGATTTTGGCATTGATACCAATAACATGTTTGAATTCTGGGACTGGGTCGGCGGGCGTTATTCTCTGTGGTCCGCGATTGGTTTGTCGATCATTCTCTCTCTGGGATTCGACAATTTTGAGCAACTGCTCAGCGGCGCTCATGCGATGGACAAACACTTCGCGTCTACCCCGGCCGAGCAAAACCTGCCGGTGCTGTTGGCCTTGATCGGTATCTGGTACAACAATTTCTTCGGCGCCGAAACGGAAGCCATTCTGCCGTACGATCAATATATGCATCGGTTCGCCGCCTATTTCCAACAGGGGAATATGGAGTCCAACGGCAAGTACGTCGATCGCAACGGTCATCCGGTGGATTATCAAACCGGGCCGATTATCTGGGGCGAACCGGGAACCAACGGTCAGCATGCGTTTTATCAGCTGATTCATCAGGGAACCAAGCTGGTTCCGTGTGACTTTATTGCGCCTGCGTTGAGCCATAACCCGTTGAGCGACCATCACAGCAAGCTGTTGTCTAACTTCTTTGCCCAGACGGAAGCGCTGGCGTTCGGCAAGAGCCGCGATGTGGTTGAAGCAGAGTTTGCCGCCGCGGGTAAAACGGCGAAGGACGTCGAGCACGTTGCGCCCTTCAAAGTCTTTGAAGGCAACCGTCCGACCAACTCGATTCTGCTGCGTGAAATTACCCCTTACAGCCTGGGGGCGCTGATCGCCCTGTATGAGCACAAAATCTTCACCCAGGGAGCGATTCTGAACATCTTCACTTTTGATCAGTGGGGCGTGGAATTGGGTAAACAGTTGGCTAACCGCATTCTGCCCGAACTGGAAGATGCGAAAGACGTCACCAGCCATGACAGTTCGACAAACGGACTGATCAACCGCTTCAAGCAGTGGCGTGCTTGAGATTGGCAACCATTAAAAAAGGTGGGAATTCCCACCTTTTTTGTTTCTGGCAACGATGAAAATGATTAGAGATTAATCGGTATTTCCACGCCCAACCCGGCGCCGAAGTCGTCGCTGAGGCTGTTATCGCTATCGGTGTACCATACGCTGGTGTCAAATTTCACCTTTGACTGGAAGTCGTAACCCCAGCCCAGTTCAATTCCTTTCAACGTATCAGAGCGAGGGAAGGCTTTATTAATACTCTGCTCGTTCGGATTGACCCTGGCGTAGGTGACGCGGGTGCTCCAGCGCTGTCCGTCATCCAGCGCCAACTCCACTTTCCCGGATAGCATACGTCCATCGCCGCCCATGGCGTGGCCCAAAGGCGAGCCTTGCTGGTAGTAGCCGTCTCTATAGATGTGGTGGGTGTAAATGACGCCGTTTGTGGATTCGTTGGAGCGGGTGTTGGCCCCTTCAATATACCAGTTGATGGTTGATGTGCCCCATTCAGGATGGCCTTCCAGACCGACAAGGTAGGTGTTTTTTGATGGCAGCATGCCGGCTTCATCTTCACCGATCAACTGACCGTACAGGCTGACCGGCAGACCCGTCAGCGGTTGCAATTTCAGTTTAAAATCAAAGCCGGCCAACTGGTTGCCGGGTTCATTCTGCGTTCCGGTATTGTCTCTTCCCGCCACACCGTCCCAGAACGATCCCCATGACTGAGGACGACCTTCCCCTCCCCACATCATAATACGTGACGCGCCCAGCTCAACGAAGTTGGTCGGCATGAATGTCAGGCGCCCACCGATGAGTTTGGTTTCAGGCACGGCATAATACTGTTCGAGCTGACCGGCGGAAATTTGATATTGCCAGCGGCCGATCCAGGAAAGCCACGGCGTTTCAAACGGCGATTGATCGGCGCGCTGCAAGCTAAATCCGGTTACCGGACGGGCCGCGTCGGAACGGATCAGGCTGCCGTCATAGCCCGGGCCCCACCATTGGGCGGTTTTGCCGAATGATAGCCATTGATTAAAGATTTTAACCGCGCCGTAGGAACCGTCCATATTCCAGCGGGATTGATCGCTAATCCGCTGGTCGCCTTCAACGGTGCCTTTAAGATTGACGTCCCAGAATTCATCGCTGGCTCCAGCGCCAATGGAAAGCGCATGATCGCTGGCGTGGGTGTTGCCAAAGCCCTGTGGTAATCCGGGTTTGTCGGTAGAGGTATAGCCGGTGATACGAACATTGGATTTCAGATTGCTGATGCGTTGCTCAACCCGGCTAATGACGTTTTTTTCCGTGTTGGTAACAGGCTTGGCCTGCGAAAGAACGGATTCTATTTCTTCCTGACTTAACGGCCAGGTGGAGAGACTGACATTAATTACGCCACGGTCGGAAAGCCATGCGAGATCGTTACGCAGCGTATTGTCCGGGGCAATCAAGCCAGCCGCCTGACTGGCCGACACGCATAAGAACATGCCGCTGGCAGCCAGTAAAATTTTCTTGGTAAACATACTGTTGGTTTCCTTGATGACACTACGTTGTCTGACTATGTTTCGTTTTATCCAAAATTAAACGAAGCCGGGCGTTCCCTAACACGATAATTTTGCAGTTATTAATTATATACTCGTCATACTTCAAGTTGCATGTGCGTTGGCTGCATTACTCGGCCCCTCCCTGGGCCTCGCCCCATTGGGGCTGCTGCAAACAGCGTTCAAATCTGCTCCAGGCAGATTTGTCACTCACCCCAGTCACTTACTGGTGTAAGCTCCTGGGGATTCGTTCGTTTGCCGCCTTCCTGCAACTCGAATTATTTAGAGTATAGATATAGGCGGGTGTAGCCAAAAATGACCAGTGATCAGGATAGTACATAAAATACAGTGATTGAAATGAACATAAATTAAGTTATGGTTTTTTTCAGATAAAGCCTAAGGCGATAGGCCTTAACACACCGAGGCATATCCGTTCCGGTTAGCAATTTTTTATTTGATATCAGTTAATTGACAGATGAATCATTCTCACCGGTTTTTAGGGTATAGAATGTTAAGGTGGTCGTGGCATGCATGACTGCGAGAAGCGGTAACCGTCAGGTTTTTTGCATCGCAGGATGATTCATCCAGGCGTATTTTATTTTTCACTATCATGGAGGGGAAAATGCGGATCCACCTTTTACTCGGTATTTCTGCCGTTATGTTGCTGGCAGGGTGCAGTACGACCAATCAACTCAGTGCCGCAGGGCAGGCCGTTACGTTTACGGATAAGCAGCCGGGCAATGAGTGCCGGTTACTCGGTCAGGTTAGCGGCAAACAGTCTAACTGGCTATCCGGCAATCATAGTGATAGTAGCTCAATGCGCGGCGCGGTTAATGATTTACGCAATAAAGCGGCGGCCATGGGCGGTAATACGATCTATGGCGCGACCAGCCCGAGTGAAACATTCTGGTCAAGTTTTGCCCCGCTGGACAGTGAGATGGTCGGCAACGTTTACAAATGTCCGTAAACGCGAGTTGAATGAATGCCACCGCTCGGCGAATGCATCGTTTCGCCGGGTTTGTTTATTTATCATCAACTGTGGCGTTCTCTTCCCGGCTTTGTTTTAGTCCCAGATCCAGCGGCGTTTTACTGGCTTCTCCGCCAATTTCCCGCGCAAGGCGGGGAACCAGATAACCAGAAACCTTTTTCATCAGGGCCTTGACCAGCGTACGGGCTTCCTCATCGCCGACCAGAAAATGGGCGGCGCCCTGTACTTTATCCAGAACATGGAGATAGTAAGGAAGAATACCGGCATCAAACAGGGCGTTACTTAAGTTTGCCAGCGTATCCGCATTATCGTTCACCCCGCGCAGCAAAACGCTTTGATTCAGCAATGTGACGCCGGCCCGACGTAAACGCGCCATACTTTGCACGAGATCACCATCGATTTCCTGCGCGTGGTTAATATGGGTAACCAGCACGGTCTGAAGCGACGTCTGCGCTAGCCGCTGGCATAACGCGTCGGTAACGCGCGCCGGAATCACTACCGGCAAGCGGCTGTGAATGCGCAGGCGTTTCAGGTGCGGGATGTTTTCCAACTCGGTTATCAGCCAGTCAAGCTCCGCGTCTTTGGCCATCAGCGGATCGCCGCCGGAAAAAATGATTTCATCCAGTTCTGGATGCTGGCCGATATAGTCCAATGCCTGACGCCAGTTCGCCTTGTTTCCCTGGTTGTCCTGATAAGGGAAATGGCGGCGGAAGCAGTAGCGGCAGTTCACCGCGCAGCCGCCTTTGACCAGCAGCAAGGCACGGTTATGGTATTTGTGCAGCAACCCCGGGACGACGCTGTGTTGTTCATCAAGCGGGTCATGAGTGAAACCTGGGGCGGAAATGAGTTCCTCGCGCGCGGTCAGAACCTGTAGCAAAAGCGGATCGCCGGCATTCCCCTTTTGCATACGCGCGGCGAAAACGCGCGGTACGCGCAAAGGGAACAGTTTGCGCGCGTCGTTGCCTTGCCGGAGTCTGGCGTTGTCGCTCAGCGCCAAAAGTTGCAGTAATTCGTTCGGATCGGTAATTACGTCCGCAAGTTGCTGCAACCAATCTTCTCTGGAAGGTATATTTAGGGTTACAATGTGTGCCATTTTTTGGCTTAGTACCAGTATCAAATGTAGAGGGCCTTTATGGCGACTTATTTTAGCAACGATTTCCGTTCCGGTCTTAAAATCATGTTCGAAGGCGAGCCTTACGCTGTCGAATCGAGTGAGTTTGTTAAGCCGGGTAAAGGCCAGGCTTTTGCACGTGTGAAAATGCGTCGTCTGTTAACCGGTAAGCTTATTGAAAAAACCTTCAAATCCACCGACTCCGCCGAAGGCGCCGACGTTATGGATATGAACCTGACTTACTTGTACAACGATGGCGAGTTCTGGCATTTCATGAATAATGAAACGTTCGAGCAACTGGCTGCCGATGAGAAAGCGGTTGGCGATAACGCCAAATGGTTGCTCGATCAGGCTGAATGCATCGTAACGCTGTGGAACGGTCAACCTATCACGGTGACTCCGCCGAACTTTGTCGAACTGGAAATTGTCGATACCGACCCGGGGCTGAAAGGCGATACCGCGGGAACCGGCGGCAAGCCTGCGACACTGACCACTGGCGCGGTTGTAAAAGTGCCGTTGTTTGTGCAGATTGGCGAGGTGATCAAAGTCGACACCCGCTCTGGCGAGTATGTTTCTCGCGTTAAATAATGCATTCTTTTTAAAAAGCCGCCTTAATGGCGGTTTTTTTTCGCTTGAATAGCGCCGATCGCATCATTAAGCATGAAAAGTGCCACGAAGCGGCCAATATTGACTACGCTTAAAAAGACCTTTTTTCTTATCACTAGAAGGAATCACCTATGTTGAAGAAAAGTCTTATCGCTATTTTCTCTGTATTAATTCTATCTGCGGTCGTCGGGTGCAATACCACGCGTGGTGTTGGACAGGATGTTGAGGCAGGTGGGGAAGCGATACAGCGTAGCGCACAGTAAGCTGTAAAGGTTTTTCGTAGGCGAAAGCGCCACCGTGGCGTTTTCCTCTCGGCGACGACATAATGCAGCGGTGAACGAATTGGAGAAAAATGATGTCGCCGCTGGTTATCACCGTGTGTATGCTGACGCTCAGCAATGTGTTTATGACTTTCGCCTGGTATGGGCATTTGCGTTATTTCAGCGGCCGAACCTGGTTAATCGCCGCATTGGTCAGTTGGGGGATCGCATTATTTGAGTATTTATTACAGGTTCCCGCTAATCGTATTGGTTATCAGGTGGCTTCAGCAGGGCAGCTAAAAATATTGCAGGAAGTCATTAGCCTTTCCGTGTTTATTCCTTTTTCAATAATCATTTTAAAAGAACCCTTTCGGACGGACTATATTTGGGCCGGGCTGTGCCTATTGGGCGCGGTATTCTTTATGTTCCGGGATAAAATTATCGGGTAATGAGAACCGACAGGTTCTGATTTATTTCTTAGGGCGGGCCTTGCTTTGTTTTTAGGGTAATCGATGAGACGGAAAGCAGGAACAAAATAAAACGGCCCTCACAGGCGGGCCGTTAGCGTAAACCAACCGACTTACAGCGTGACGACACCAATAATGGTAACCACGCTCAGAATGGCTGCCAGACCGTAAAAAACCCATTTCCCGGCGGGAACGTGGATTTTCAGATCGTGCATGGCGTGGTGCATACGGTGTAAACCACACCACAGAGGCAAAATAATCATCAGCAGCAGGAACAGGCGGCCGATAAAGCTCTGACTGAAAGCCATGATACGTTCATAGCTCAGCGCATCCGGGAACAAACCCAAAGGCAGCAGAATACCAACCAGCAGGATGATGACCGGGGCGAAGATGGCGCTCCACATACCACCGGCGCCGAACAATCCCCAGAATGGCGGTTCATCGGAACGTTTTGGCGTTTGATTAATCACGTTATTCCTCCTGCTCAGAATAGTAAGGCAATAGCCAGAACAGCCAGCGTGACGACGATGGTGACCGCCCAAAGCCCTTTAATAATCGGCTCCGGCCCCATTTTTTCGTCTTTCACGATAATGATGGATGCTTTCGGCGCCAGTTCAAACCAGGTTTTGGTGTGCAGCGCCGCCGCCAACAGTGCGATGATGTTGATGAGCAACACCAGCGGATTCTGTAAGAATCCGACGAAGCTTTCCCATCCTTCCGGGCCATTCTTCAGAGAAAATACGCCGCACATCAATATGATGCTGAACCAGACGGCTGGTACGGCCGTACCTTCGCGCAACATATAAAAACGGTAGAACCCCAGCTTTTGCCACCAGGTCGGCGCCATGCCGCGGACATACGCTTTACGTTTGGATGTCATTATTGCCCCTCCCTTATTGTGGTTTCAGCATGGCGATCATGAAGTCTTTGGCACTTTCCACCTTGCCTTGCTGAATAGCAGCGGCAGGATCGACATGCTTCGGACAAACCTCTGAGCAGTAACCCACAAAGGTACAGCTCCAGACGCCGTTATCACCGTTCAACTGCGCCATACGCTGTTTTTTCCCGCGATCGCGGTTATCCAGGTTGTAACGGTGCGCCAGCGTAATCGCCGCCGGCCCGATAAACTCCGGGTTGAGACCAAACTGCGGACAGGCGGCGTAGCAGAGACCGCAGTTGATACAGCCGGAGAACTGGTGGTATTTGGCCATCTGCGCCGGGGTTTGTTTATTGGTGCCGTCGGCCGGTTTACGATCGTTGCCGATGATATACGGCTTGATGGCTTCCAGACTTTCAATAAAGTGGGTCATGTCGACCACCAGGTCGCGCTCGATGGGGAAGTTGCCCAGCGCTTCAACCTTCATGCCGTCCTGATAATCGCGCAGGAACGTCTTACAGGCCAGCTTGGGCACGTTGTTCACCATCATGCCGCATGAACCGCAGATCGCCATCCGGCAGGACCAGCGGTAGGAGAGATCCGCCGCCAGGTTATCTTTGATATAACCCAGCGCGTCCAGCAGGGAAGTCTGCTTGTTGAATGGGACGTCAAACGTTTCAAAATACGGCGCGCTGTCCCGTTCGGGGTTGTAGCGCATGACTTCCATTTTCAGGGTTTGCATCTCAGCCATTCGCCTGCTCCTTCTTGCTTTTATCCTGAGCATCGCCTTCGGCGCCGTAAACGCGTTTGGCCGGAGGGAGTTTGGTGATTTTCACGTCGCTGTAATCCAGACGTGGCGCCCCTTCAGGGTTGTAGAAAGCCAGCGTATGTTTCAGGAAATTCACGTCGTCGCGCTCGGTGCAACCTTCATCCAGACGTTGGTGGGCGCCGCGGGATTCTTTACGGTTGATGGCGGAGTGCGCCATACATTCCGCCACATCCAGGCTGTGACCAAGCTCAATGGCATAGAGCAGATCGGTATTGAATACGCTGGAATGGTCGGTGATTTTTACCCGTTTGAAGCGCTCTTTCAGCTCGGCCAATTTATCAATGGTTTTTTGCATCAGCTCCGTGGTGCGGTAAATACCACAGCCTTCTTCCATCGACATGCCCATTTCGTCGCGGATTTTCGCCCAGCTTTCGGTGCCTTCCTGGTTCATCAGGTCGTTCAGACGCTGTTCGACATCACGGGTTTGCGCGTCGAGCGCGCTGCCGTTGGCGGGAGCGGCTGCCTGAGAACGCTGCGCGGCCTGCTCGCCGGCGATGCGCCCAAACACCACCAGCTCCGCCAGCGAGTTGGAACCGAGGCGGTTGGCGCCGTGCAGACCGACAGACGAACATTCGCCGACGGCAAACAGACCTTTGATGCGGGTTTCACAATGCTGATCGGTCTCGATACCGCCCATGGTGTAGTGCGCGGTAGGGCGAATCGGGATCGGTTCTTTAACCGGATCGACGTCGACATAGGCTTTCGCCAGTTCGCAGATGAACGGCAGGCGTTCTTTGAGCTTTTTCTCGCCGAGATGGCGCAGGTCAAGATAGACCACGTCGCCCAGCGGGGTGGAAATGGTGCGCCCGGCGCGCCACTCATGCCAGAAAGCCTGGGAAACCTTGTCGCGCGGCCCCAGTTCCATGTATTTGTTTTTCGGTTCGCCCAACGGCGTTTCCGGCCCCATGCCGTAATCCTGTAGATAGCGGTAGCCGTCTTTGTTGACCATGATGCCGCCTTCGCCGCGGCAGCCTTCGGTCATCAGAATGCCGGAGCCCGGCAGGCCGGTCGGGTGATATTGCACGAATTCCATGTCGCGCAAGGGGACGCCGTGGCGGAACGCCATGCCCATACCGTCCCCGGTCACGATGCCGCCGTTGGTGTTGTAACGGTAGACTCGGCCGGCCCCGCCGGTGGCGATAACCACCGCGTTCGCCCGGATCTGAACCAGTGCGCCTTCCATCATATTGATGGCGACGACGCCCCGGGCCTGACCGTCATCGACCAGAACATCCAGAACGAAATGTTCGTCGAAACGCTGGATTTGCGGATATTTAAGGGAGGTCTGGAACAGGGTGTGCAGCATATGGAAGCCGGTTTTGTCGGCGGCGAACCAGGTGCGTTCTATTTTCATGCCGCCGAAACGACGGACGTTAACAGAACCATCAGGTTTACGGCTCCATGGGCAGCCCCACTGTTCCATCTGGATCATTTCTTCCGGGCAATGCTTGACGAAGTGTTCGACGACGTCTTGTTCGCACAGCCAGTCACCACCGGAAACGGTGTCGTTGAAATGATAATCAAAGCTATCGTGGTCCTGAGTGACCGCTGCTGATCCGCCTTCTGCCGCCACGGTGTGGCTACGCATTGGGTAGACTTTTGAGATCAGCGCAATTTTCAGTTGGGGATTTGCTTCGGCAGCAGCAATTGCTGCGCGTAAGCCAGCGCCCCCGGCCCCGATAATGGCCAAATCGGCATTAAAGGTTTGCACTGCATTCCTCCAGTTACTTAAGTTAATTAAGTTAAAATAAAAAAATAACGCCTATTCATTTCTGTCTTTATATATCTGCTTAATTATTAGTGCATTAAATCGCATAAAAAAATGACTTTAGGACATATTAAGAATAGATAAACCTCTATTTTTTGTGTGGGAATGATTATACCGAATTAAAGGCGGATGAAATTTGATGTGATCCAGCATTTTGTATTTTTTCCACAGTGTACTGAAATAACTTATAAAAACGTGATCGAAAGGCTTATTTCCGTAGAAATAATGCTTTTATTTCTTTAATAACCCTTTTGGCGACGAGATGGAAAAAGATTTCACTGGAGATAAATTTTTTTGTCTGCCCGCTATGATGCGGGTAGACTGCTCCACCTGTTTGACTTTGGAGTAGTAACCATGAGCGAAACGACAAGTTGGCAACCTAGCGCCCCTATCGCTAATTTGTTGAAGCGCGCGTCGATAGTCACCGCGATCCGGCGTTTTTTCACCGATCGCGGCGTATTAGAGGTTGAAACGCCGGCCATGAGCCGGGCCACGGTAACCGACGTCTATCTCTGCCCGTTTCAGACTCGCTTTGTCGGCCCCGGCGCTGCCGAGGGCATGACGCTCTATTTGATGACCAGCCCGGAATACCACATGAAACGCCTGCTGGCCGCAGGCAGCGGTCCGATTTTTCAACTCTGCCGCAGTTTCCGCAATGAAGAGTCCGGCAGGCACCATAACCCGGAATTCACCATGCTGGAATGGTATCGTCCGCATTAC
The DNA here is from genome assembly GCF_016456245.1 of Brenneria sp. L3-3C-1. Lineage (NCBI taxonomy): Bacteria > Pseudomonadati > Pseudomonadota > Gammaproteobacteria > Enterobacterales > Pectobacteriaceae > Brenneria > Brenneria sp. L3-3C-1. The sequence goes on from NZ_JAEMHF010000010.1 coordinate 29,244, forward strand.
GATATGTACCGCCTGATGAATGAAGTCGACGACTTATTGCAGCAGGTGCTGGAGTGCGAGAGCGCGGAGATGCTCTCGTACCAGCAGGCTTTTCTCCGTCATCTGGAGATCGATCCCCTCTCCGTTGATAAAACCCAGTTGCGCGAAGCGGCTGAAAAATTAGGCCTGGGCGATATCGCCTGTCGCGAAGAAGACCGGGATGCGCTGGTGCAGATGCTGTTCACCTTTGGCGTTGAACCGCATATCGGTCGCGAAAAGCCGGCGTTTGTTTATCACTTTCCGGCGACGCAAGCCTCGTTGGCCGAAATCAGCACTGAAGATCATCGGGTTGCCGAGCGCTTTGAGGTTTATTTTAAAGGCATTGAACTGGCGAATGGCTTCCGTGAGTTAACCGACGGCGATGAGCAACGCCAGCGTTTCGAACAGGATAACCGTAAACGCGCCGCCCGCGGTTTGCCGCAGCAACCGATTGATGAGAATTTACTGGCGGCGTTAAAACATGGTCTGCCGGAATGCGCCGGCGTGGCGCTGGGGGTCGATCGCCTGATTATGCTGGCCCTGAATGCCGACAGGCTGAGTGATGTGATTGCGTTCCCGGTCGAGCGTTCCTGATCTTTCTCTGTGAAAAGGCGGGGCATCGGCTGCTCCCCGCCTCATTCCTTCCTTTATAAGCTTCCGGCCGTCCGGTTACCGGACGTCGTGGTTCTTCCCTTGCGCGATAAGGAGTCCATGCGCACCTGAAAGGGCGGAAACGGCATCACCATATTATGTTTACGGTAATTTTCCAGAATCAACTGGTGAAGCTCATGACGCAACGGCATACGGTGTCCCATTTCCGCCGCGAAAATACGCAGTTCGAAAATCTGGATCCCTTGTTGCAGATCCACCAGGAATGCTTCCGGCGCCGGGGTGTCCAATATCAGCGAACAGCGGCTCACCGCATCCATCAGCAAGTCAGTGACTTCTTTGCTGTCGGCGTCGGCCGGCGCCGGTATCGTCAGCACGACACGCGTCACCGAATCAGATAGCGACCAGTTAATAAACTGTTCGGTAATAAACGCTTTATTCGGCACGATGATCTCTTTGCGATCCCAGTCCGATATGGTGGTCGCGCGAGTATTGATACGCATGATGTTGCCGGTAAGTTCGCGGATGGTGACGGTATCGCCGATACGAATCGGTTTTTCAAACAGGATAATCAGTCCGGAAATAAAGTTGGCGAAAATTTCCTGCAACCCAAAGCCCAGCCCGACACCCAGCGCGGCGACCAGCCATTGCAGTTTCGACCACTCAATGCCGATAAGCGAGAATCCCATCAGGCAGCCGATCAGCATCAGAATATATTTGCTGATGGTGGTGATGGCGTAACCGCTGCCGGGGGAGAGATCCAAATGCTGCAACAGCGCCAGTTCAAGCAGAGCGGGGAGATTGCGCACCAGTTGAGCGGTAATAATGAAAATAAGTATGGCGATCAGCACGGATCCCAGCGTAATCGACTGTACGCTTTCGACGCCTCTGACCGTACTGCTGACGTCCCACAGGCTGATATTCTCCATAAAGGCAAACGCGGAGTGAATCTCAGACCACAGCACAATCACCGAAACCAGCGCGATTAACGTCAGGATGGAACGGACCAACTGCAATGATTTCGCGCTGATGGCGTCCAGATCCACCACCGGCTCTTCAATGACTTCCGAACTGGTTTCGTGCTGGGCGCCGGGTGGCGAGTCATCTTCGCCGCGGGCGCGCTGGGCCAGAATCTCCGATCGACGCTGTTTGGCCCGATCAAAGGCGATACGTCTGCGCTGAATAAGCATCCAGCGACGGATGATATGATACACCACCAACAAGAAGAACCAGATGGAAACCGAGGTTTCCAACCGGGCCAGCAGAGCCTGCGCGGTCGCCAGATAACCAATACAGGATGCCAGCGCGGCGGCCAGCGGCGCGCAGATCATCAGGTTCCACATCGCCCGGTTAACGGAGTTTTCCCCTAAGCCTTCCTTATCCAGATAAAGCGGAATGCCGGCCCGTTTCAGGCCTGTGGTGACCAGCGCCAGCGCCATACACAGTAAAATGAAGCACAGACGTCCCAGCGTACTGGAGAATTCACGATCGTTGAGTTTATCAAAGGTGATCAGCGCCATGATTAACGGCACGATAAACGCAATCGACAACCGATAGTAGCGCATCGCCCGGGCAACCCGATCGGGCGACCAGCGGAAGTGGACGATAAACAGCCCCTGAGGATGCGCGAATGATGCGCTGATCATCACCACCCACATTAGCGGCACGGTAGCGGTCACGCTGTCGCCGATAGCGACGGCGACCGGATAAGGCCAGGCGTTTTGCAACCCGTACCCCAACGCCGCCCAGAGCACCGGCAGCGGCAGCGCCGTCAGGATTGACCAGAACACGGTACGCAACGTCAGCATAAAATGGTCAAGCGTCACTTTACCCACCCGGCCGCTGGCGCGTTCGAGGAACGCATGATAATGGCGGCGGGAACTGATGCTGAACCCGACCAGCAACAGCGCCCCCAGCAGCGGCATCACGGTTTCGCGGCTGGTGACCATCATCACCATGGCGCTGCTGAGCTGGGTCAAGGTATCCAGCGACAGCAGTCGGGTGAGATCCTGCACCAGCTTCAGCGGATAGGAAAAGGTAATCGGATCGACATCCGCAACCCAGAAAAGATAGCGGTGCGCCGCTTCCCGGGTTTCGCGCAGGGCGTCCTCAAGTTGATTGTTGGCGACTTTGAGCTTGGTCAGTTCCAGGATCTGCGTATCACAGCCGGATATCAGCGACGTCAGCAGATCGCGCTGGGTACGCAGTTGGTCGGTCAGGATCCGTTGCTGCGTACTGGTGAGCGGCGTGCCGTCGTCCTGTTTGGCCTGTTCGGCGTCACTGGGTTTATTAATCAGATCTTCAAAATGCAGGCGCTGTACGCGCAACTGCGCCATATCGCTGTCCAGCAACTGCGGTTTGGGCATCTCCGGCAGTCGGGCGACCTGCGCCCGCAGGGTTTCGCCTAAAACAGGCGAAACGCCCAGCCACTGCGCCTGCTCGCGGATAGTGCTCAGCGCCTGACGAACCTGAAGGGTATGCGTGGCGGCCTGACGCTGCTGGGAAGCGATCAGATCCATACGCTGCGCCTGCTGATTCAGAGCGACGGACAGTTCGCGGTTAACGGTCAGCAGCGAACTGATGACGGAAGGCAATTCGCCGCTTTGTTCCGCCAGTAACTCTGTTCTTTCCAGCGCCTGTTCCGCTTCCCGCTGACGCAGGCTATTGATGCTGCTGCGTAACGCCTGAAGCTGGATATCCAGCCGGTCATGGCGTTTCTTATACAGTTCGGCGCGCAAGCGGGATAACTCCTGACGATTGCTGGCGGACAACTGCGCCAGCTCTAACTCGTCAACCCGACTTTTACGTAGCGCGGATTCGGCTTGCAACGCAGCTAATTGCGCCTGCCCCAGCGGGGTGGCCGGCGACCCCAGAGACTGGATCCGCCGTTCTGCATCGCTGAGTGCGCGGCTGGCTTCGGTTTGCTGTTGGGGAAGCTGACCGAGGGAATCGCCGATATCCCGCAACCGATCCTGCTCCTGCTGAAGCTGGCGAGCCTGTTCCAACAGTTGGCTGCTGATCTGTAGGATCTGCTGCTCAAGATCGTTAACGGACTGATTATCCGGGACAGTCGACGGCTTATCGTCCTCTGCCGCGATCAGGCGGCGCAGCTCCTGTGTCAGCTTGGGAAAATCATCAATGACGCGCTGGTATTGGGCCGCGCGCTCAATCGACTCCTTGCGCTCCTGCATGGCGTTCAGGGCGGACTGAAGTTCTTCGACAATCTCAGGCTGATCGGCGGCGCCTTTGTTCGCTTCCGCCTGCTGCAATTGCTGGCGTAACTGTGCCTCGCTGGGCGCCGTGGCGGCCAATGAGGCGGTGGATAACAAACATCCCAGCAGAAAAGTGACGATCAGACGCACGCTTAGCCTACCTTTAACTTACAACAATGACGGGTGGTTATTTACGGCGCATGGGGCTTCACCCCGGATTAGCCGTCGTGTCGGTATCAACATTCACAGCAACATGCCGCTGCCCGGCCGTTTCCGCGGGTGAAACATCGAACGCCTGCTCATCACTCGCTATTTCAGCAAAAGGTTCACCCACGCGGGTCACACTAAGGCTGCCGAGGTGAGCGGAAAATTGCAGCCGCTGGGATGAAAACAGATTAATCACCGTAGACCCCAGTTTAAAACGGCCCATTTCCTCACCTTTGGTCAGCGCAATGGCGCCTTCTGTTCCCGCCGATGGGTAAGTCCAGCGTTTAACAATGCCTTCCCGCGGCGGAGTGACCGTTCCCGCCCACACGGTTTCAATACTACCGACAATGGTTGCGCCAACCAGAATCTGCGCCAGCGGGCCAAACTCGGTATCGAACAGGCAAATCACGCGCTCATTACGGGCAAACAGATTGGGGACGTTTTCCGCGGTCAGAAGATTCACGGAAAACAAATCGCCGGGAACATAGATCATTTCCCGCAGCACGCCGTCACAGGGCATGTGAACGCGGTGATAGTCGCGCGGCGACAGATAGGTGGTGGCGAACAACCCGCCGCGGAACAACTCCGCCATCACATAATTTCCCGCCAGCAGCGCTTCCAGCGAGTAGTGGTGATTTTTGGCCTGAATCAGTTTACCGTCGGTGATCGCGCCCAACTGAGACAGCACGCCGTCAGCGGGTTGAACCAGACGATGGGCATGGGGATCGATCGGACGGATTTCCGGCCGCAACGGACGGACGAAAAACGCGTTGAAAGAGCGATAGGCGGCGGTATCAGGCTGCTGTGCTTCCAGCATGTTGACCTTGTAGTAACGGACAAACAGATCGATAACCAGCTTGGTAAGCTTACCCGCCTGTTTATCGGCTCCCCAGCCGGCCAAACGGGTCAGCCAGATTTTGGGAAGCCAATACTGTAATTTAATTTTGATGCTATCCAGCACGGTGAGCCTCTTGGATTAGTATGCGCCATGAAATAGGGGATAAAGGCGGCGCATTGTAGCGATGGATACGATAAATGTCAGTTATCCGTATCGGAAAAGGTTTTACGTGTTTTTACCTGAGCCATGCTTTCCAGAATACGGTGATAGTTATCAAAGCGCTCGGCGGCGATGTCGCCACGTTCAAGCGCGGCGTTAATCGCGCAGCCGGGGTCGTTTTCATGACGGCAATCCCGGAATTTGCAACTGCCGATGTAGTCACGAAACTCAATGAAACCGCGGGTAATCTGATCCGGCTCCAGATGCCAGAGACCAAATTCGCGCACGCCGGGCGAGTCGATGACATCTCCGCCGTGCGGGAAGTGATAAAGCCGCGCCGCCGTGGTGGTGTGCTGCCCCAGCCCTGAGTTATCAGAAACCTCATTAACCAGAATACGTTCTTCGCCCAGCGCGAGCAGGGCATTGAGCAGGCTGGATTTGCCGACCCCTGATTGTCCGGCGAAAATACTGATACGGCCGGTTAGTGCCTGTTCCAGTTCCTCGATCCCTTGATTCGTATGGCTTGACACCATAATCACCGGGTACTTGAGCGCCCGGTAGATATCCATCAGCTCATTGACGAACTGATAGGCTTCATCATCCAGCAGATCGATCTTGTTCAGCACGATCAGCGGTTCGACCTCCAGCGTTTCACAGGCGACCAGATAACGATCGATAATATTGAGCGACAGTTCAGGAAGAATGGCGGAAACGATCACGATCTGATCAATGTTGGCGGCGATCGGTTTAACACCGTCATAGTAGTCAGGGCGCGTCAGCACGGAGTGACGCGGATGGACGGCTTCAACGATCCCGCTGATGCCCGCCAGCGACTCGTTGCCGGCGCGCCAGACGACGCGGTCGCCGGTGACCAGCGACTTAATGGTGCGGCGGATATTACAACGATGCACCACGCCACCGGCCGCTTCCACATCGGCATGCATACCAAAGCGGCTGATAATAATGCCTTCCTGAGCCTCGCCCAGTTGGCTATCCTCCCACTCGATCTTGCTATCCGCGTGCTTAAGGCGGCGCTGATGATTGGCGCTGACCCGACGCTCTTGCCCTTTCGACAGTTTCTTTTTGCTCACTGAGCCTCACTTAATACTATGATTATCGCCACGGCACTGATTATCGCCCGCGGCGATTGAAGCGACTATAATACACCCTATTTGATTAATGCTGGTCACTTAAGCGTTGACGTGCTGTTGTCGTCAACAGGCGGGTAACAGCACAAGGCTAAACAGGAATACCACGATGGTAGATGAAAATAACCTAATCTGGATCGATCTTGAAATGACAGGGTTGGATCCTGAACGGGATCGCATCATTGAAATTGCAACGCTGGTGACCGACGCCAATCTCAATGTCTTGGCTGAGGGCCCTGTTTTGGCCGTCCATCAGCCGGATAGCCAGTTGGCGCTGATGGATGACTGGAACGTGCGTACCCATGGGGCCAGCGGTTTGATCGACCGGGTGAAAGCCAGCTCGGTTGATGAACGCACGGCGGAGTTAGAGACGCTGGCTTTCCTGCAACATTGGGTGCCGGCGGGGAAATCGCCGATTTGCGGTAACAGTATCGGGCAGGATCGGCGTTTTCTGTTTCGCTATATGCCGGAACTGGAAGCCTACTTCCATTACCGCTATCTGGATGTCAGTACGCTGAAAGAGCTGGCTCGCCGCTGGAAACCAGAGATTCTGGCCGGTTTTAAAAAGCAGGGCACGCATCAGGCGATGGATGATATCCGAGAGTCGCTGGCGGAGCTGGCTTATTATCGGGAGCATTTTATTCAGCTATAGCGCGGCGCGGCGATGATCAGGCGGCGCTCGGCGTGATGATCGACAGGAGAATCAGCCCGGCGGTCTCCATGCTGATGGATGAACATATTCGCGCCGTGTTGCTCTTTTTATCGGCAGTCAGATGTTTTTTCATTTTCGGGGGTTGCGGTCGAAAGGATTTCTCGTATAATACGCACCCCGTACCGGATACAGAATTTCGTATCCGGTTCGGCACTTTCCCGAGCGGGAATAGCTCAGTTGGTAGAGCACGACCTTGCCAAGGTCGGGGTCGCGAGTTCGAGTCTCGTTTCCCGCTCCAATTCTTGTTCTATAGACTTCCACCAAAGTCTGTAGCTCTCTGATTCAACAGGGTAATCGCTCTGTTGAGCATCCAGCGAAACCCGCTGAAAACCACCGTCAACCACGCCGAAGTAGTACACAAATTAGTACATGAAAATCGGGTGCGTTATAGGTGCCTCCTTATAAGTTCGTGGAACTAAAACGGGTGTGCTTACAGAGGAGCAGGCATGTCGTCGCATCTTGTATCGGGCACTATTTTAATCATCTTAATAGTCTGGATATATCGCTCAAACCTGTGGCGATTCAGGGGGCCATTGTCTTGTAAGCACTCCTGTAGTCAACGACTTCAACCCGGCCCCTCGCTTCCCGCCGCCAGCAGCGGTACCAGCACGTCACTGATGGGCGTAGGAATACCCTGTGAGCAACCATAACGCTGTACCACGCCGTTACGTATATCCCATTCCAGTGGGCGGTTGGCCTGTCGGTCGGCGAGAATAGAGGTGCCTAAATCCGCAGGCGCATGTTGAAAACCGTCAACGATCTCCTGCGCAACGTTATCGTGAAGTACCGCACCTTGCGCACGCGCTACCGTCAGACATTCACGCAGATAAGCCAGGGCCAACTGTGTTATGTCTTCGCGTGAGAACATCCCCGCACGGCGATTTGCGAGCACCATTAGACCCGCAACTGCATTCTGAAGTAGTTTGCGCCAGGCTATCGAGAGAAAATCGGCTGACAGCTCAACCGTGCAGCGCGTGCCGCTGAGCGCATCAGCGACCTGTTGTGACTGCGGCACATCCGGCAGCGTCAGACGCGGTTTGGCGCGCAGCCAGACTGAAGCATCCGGCTCGCGCTGTGCCGGAAACCACACGACTGAAGGCAGCACAGTTGCCCCGTTGACGTAGGGTTCCAGCAGGGTTTTCTGCTCGACGCCGTTTTGCAGGGCACATATTACGGTGTTTTCATTGCACAACGCGGCCAGCCAGTCGGCGCTGTCAGCCACCTGGGTGGTTTTCACCGCAACAAAGACCAGATCGAATGGATGGGTGACAGTTGACGGATTACTCAATACCGGACCTGGCACCACAACTTCACCATCATCGTGACGCAGAATTAACCGCGGATGCGCGGTGCGCCCGCAAAGGACTGGCGTGCGGTCAACTTCATGCAGTACAGCGGCGATGGTGGTACCGATAGCACCTGGACCAATAAGAGCAATCGTGGGATGGTCAGACATTTTGTATTCTCCTGATTTGATTAACCCATCATCAGTGTGCCGGCGGCAATCACCGTACACGCCAGCATTTTTCTCAGCGTTAAGGTTTCGCCGAGAAACAGATAACCCAGTACAGCGGCAAACAGCACGCTGGTTTCGCGCAGCGCTGAGACGGCTCCCATCGGTGCAGCCGTCATCGCATAAATAATGATGCCGTAAGCCATCAGCGACACCAGCCCCCCCGCCGCCGCACTGAATAAACCGGGCCGCCAGCACAGTAAACTTTTCGTGTCGCGTAAGGCGATATAGAGCGCAGGCATCAGCGCTCCCCACAGCATGCTCATCCACACGGTATAGGAAAAAGAATTGCCGGAGAGGCGCACGCCCATACCATCCACGACGCTATAGGCGGCGATAAAAGCCCCGGTAGCGAGGGGATATTTGAGGCCTAACACCGACAGCCTGAGGTTTCTCACGGCAAGCACCAAAATTCCACCAGAAATCAGCCCGATACCGACAAGCGTAGGTAAGGCGATCTTTTCCCCAGCAAAGAGGGCCGCCCCACAGGTCACCATCAGTGGCGAAGAACCACGTGCAATCGGGTAGGTTTGCCCGAGATCCCCACTTTGATAACTGCGTATCAGACACAGGTTATAGCCTACATGCAGTAACGCTGATAACACCGCATACCTTACGCTCGCCCAGGCAGGCAGCGGTAGGAACAGTGCGATGACGACGCAGCTAAACGCGATCGCCACGCACATGATAGTCATCGACCACAACCGGTCAGCACTGCCGCGTAATAAGGCATTCCAACTGGCATGCAGCAGGGCGGCGAACAACGTCAGTAAAATAATATGAGTGGGCATGTGCTGATGCTAAACAGCCCCTGCCCGGATTTGAAGTGAAATGTTGCCATCATGGCATGAGCAAAGACTCATGCTTTAACCGTAACCAAGCTGTGCCTGTTGTGATTGAGCGAGGAGCCAATTGCGGAATTTTAGGATGTGCGGCTGCGTTTCAGTGCCTCCCGGGCAGACAAAGTAATAGGCGGCAGGTGAGGGGAACGTTATGTCAAAGAGACGCGTCAGGCTGCCTTCGCGGATTTCTTTTTCAACGTGTCCGCTGCGCGCTAATGCAATGCCCTGACCCAGTAACGCCGCTTCAATCGTCATATTGGTGTCAGCGAAGCGTACGCTCTCGTGGAGCACATCGGTATTTACGCCGACTTGCTTAAACCATGTGTCCCATTTTGGTACCAGGTCGGCACCGTCACGCGTCAGGAGCGGGTAGCGCAGCAATTCGGCAGGGTCACTCGGGGTGCCTAAACGTTGTAAAAGGGCCGGGCTGGCAACCGGAAAGAGCTGTTCCCGGAACATAAACTCCGAATGCAAAGCAGGATAATTACCGTAACCGAAACGGATCGCCACATCGGCATCTTCGCTCGTGAATCTAATGGCGCTATCTGTGCTTTCGATCGTCACCAGGATCTCCGGATGTACACGTGCCAGATCTGGCAGGCGAGGTAACAGCCACTTTAGCGCGAAAGAATAGGTGGTGTTGACGCGCAAACGCACTCGGCCTTTTTGTTCACGCAGGTCGGCAAGCGTGGTTTCCAATTTGCTAAAGAATTCGCGCACCAGGGGAGCGAGTGCGGCGCCAGCAGGCGTTAGCCGCAAGGTTTTACCGCGCTGAAAAAGCTGCAGGCCCCACATTTCCTCCAGACTTTTAAGCTGATGGCTGACCGCACTTTGCGTAATAAATAACTCTTCTGCGGCTGAGGTAAACGTGGCGTGGCGAGTGGCGACTTCAAAGGCGCGCAATGTGGCTGTAGGGGGGAGGTCACGCATCACTCTATTCCTGTTAATGAGCTAATACTCATAACACGATATGCCGGATCCTTTGCAAAAGATACGGCGACAGAGTGATAAGTAAAGCAACCGGGAATATACGGATAGTCGTACAGCGTTAGCTTTCAAGGCTTAACTGATACTGAAAGTATCAAATTAGCTTTAATAAAATAATGCTTAGCTACTCAACGCTTGTCTTGTTTGCCGCTCCAATTTCTTTTCTATAGACATCCATAAAAGTCTATAGGTTACTGATTAAAAGGGGGAATCGCTCTATTGCGCATCCAGCGAAATCCGCTGAACCTCCTTCAACTGCGCCTTTCCGTGCTTGGTTAAATCATGCCCGTTAAAACGCGAGCTTCTGCCGCTGCGGGTAACAAAATGTTTAAACCCTTAGCTGGATATAACATTTTTTTAACATTGGTTTTCATATGACGATGAAAATTTTATTTGGCCTGCTTTTTTTGCGCTGCGCTTAGGCGCTTATTTGTGGTTTTTTTGTTTTTATTTTTCGTTTTATTTAGTGGATAAGTCTATTTACTCCGTTAGTTTTTATTTTTTTAGCCTTTTATTTTATTTTTCCCCACGGCGACGAGTGTCAGGCCGATGTCATTCATTTGTCTAAAATGAATAGAGATTGTCTTTCTGACCTGCCCGCTTTAAATGCGATCTGCCAGTGTGCACGCGTCGGCATGATGGGGGGAGGCCGGAGAAAGCGGGCAGCAAATTAACTTACCAATAATATGAAGTGTCACGAGATGTTTATGGGGACTTGATTTCACTTTGGTCAGTCGGGATAGTCTTATAAAAAGGTAAGTGAAAATCTTTAGGGCTGGGCAGGTTATTTATTTTTGTCTGCGCCCATTTAATTTATAACGATTATTTTTATTTAGACAAAGGCACTGGCATGGTTTATCCGGAGCAATCCATCTCTCGTCTGACAAAAATGCTTTCTCCGCACGCGCATGTCGCAATGCCCTCGGAAGTTGTAAGAGGGAAAAGACGTTATCACCTTCATTCTTCTGGTGAACAATTTATCTATTTTCTCGATGAAGGTGAATTTTTAATAAAAAGAACCCGCGATAACAAAGTTATCTCGATGATCCTGTCTCCGACCATAGTCGGCTGGTCTTTGGCGGCATTGAAGAGTGATGACATCTATATTGAAAGAGTCGACTACGGAAAAATAAGATGTTTGCCATTTAATATCGCGCTAAGGGTGGTTACCGCCTATCAGCGATTTGATGATGTTCTGATTATCGTTAATTTCTGGTTTCATTTTTTGATTGATTTTTGTGCTGATAACGACGGCGATTCGCAATCTGTAGTGAAAAATATGCTGCGTTCGCTTAACAAACTGCCGCCGGATGTCCGGCGGCGCTATACCGCGTTAACCTTTATTTCCCAGAGAACCTCGCTTTCTAAAAGCACTATATTCAGGGTGTTAAAGAAGTTGCAGGCGGAAAAGCTTATCGAATTAGAGCACGGACGGTTAAAAAAAATAGCTTTTAGCCAACCCATTGCCTGCTGAATCTGTCGTCAATGGCGGCTTTCGGCTTTTCCTTGCCCCCTACCTTGCGGGCAGCGTTTTTCTCTTCCTGATGCGAAGTAAACCCACGAATTATTCCCTCCTATTGGTTTCCTACCAAAATAAATTCATTGCTTAATTGTAACGCTGCGTGAAATAGTGGCTGCCGTAGTATTTTTATATTGATGATTTTTTGGTTTTTTTAATTATTTAAATTGATTGCAGCCTTATTAGTTCACTTTAATTTTTCAAAGATGTTAAGTGGTTGGTGGTAATGTTTATATGACGAAACAATAAAAAAACATGTGTATTTATATGAGAACTATTTATTTGTTTTTTTATGCTGATAATTACGCCCCTCAACTACTGATGGTTTGGGTTTTTGTACTTCTTATACTTTCTGTGCGGTTCTTTTATCTGGTTTTTTAGGTTTTCTTGGTTGTTGATTGGTTTTTTATCCGTATTGTTCCGCTTTTTGATTTTCGCTCGTAATTTGTTTTTTTCGCAAATACTTAGCGGGCAGGATAAATTCTATGCATGCAGTAATTTCTCAATCCCACCGCTTCTGGCTTTATATAAAGTCAGCCGTTCAGGTGTGCCTTTATATTGATGCCGGATAGATCCCGGTAGGTGAGAAATACCCATGTGGTTGAAAGCCACATTCATTTTTTTGACTATTTACCTAGCCTTTTATTGGCAATAAGGAAGCGTAACTTATGCGTAAAACTCTACTCAGCGCTTTAATCGGTGTGTCTGTTTTGTCAGCCGGTTATGCTGCTCTGGCTGAGGCGGCTACTACTACGGTTGCCGGAGGCACTGTGCATTTCAAAGGACAGATCGTTAATGCGGCTTGTGCGGTTAGCACCAATTCTGCCGACCAGACGGTCAACCTGGGACAATATCGTACCTCCAACTTTGCGGCGGCAGGTGCTTACTCCGGTAAAGTTCCTTTTACGATCAAACTTGAAGATTGCGATACCACAGTATCCACCACGGCCTCCGTTGCCTTTAGCGGATCGTCCGACAGCAGCGATAACACCGTTCTGACCACCAGCAACATTAGCGGCGGGAGCTCCGGCGCCGCTTCTGGCGTGGGTATCGAAATCAGCGACAGTAAAGGCACCGTACTGTCGCCGAACGGCGCCGTTTACTCCAACGCGCAAACGCTGACCAACGGCAGCGGTAATACCCTGAATTTCAACGCGCGTTATAAATCCACGCTGGATGCCGTTACCGCGGGCCAAGCGGATGCGGATGTCACTTTTACCATGAAGTACGAATAACTATCGACACATGCAGGGACGAGGGACGGCTGCCAGGGACGGCGTCATTTCCGATTATCAGAAGAGACGGCGTTATGGGAAAGACAATCGCCGCTTCCAGCGTTTCCGTGGTTCCGACCCCGCGAATGGTTATCGGGCACGCTGCATCGTCGGCTGCGAACCTGGCATAGCCCGCACGAATTCATCGTATGGCCGTCAATCAGTTATTTTTCATCTATGAGGTTTTGCGTGTTTAATACAACTTTTTACCGCCTCGCTCTGGCTGGCGCGGCGTTTCTTTCTCTGGCGACGCTGTCGCTGGCGGCCAAAGCCGGCGGCGTGGAATTAGGCGCGACAAGGGTCATCTATCCCGCAGGGGCGGCTCAGAGCTCGCTGGCGATCATCAATACCGATAATAAAACCCCTTTTCTTATCCAGTCCTGGGTTGAGGACAATAGCGAAAAAAAGAGCGCGGACTTCGTCGTTACGCCGCCGCTGTTCGTCACCAAACCCTTGGGCGAAAATACGCTGCGTATCATGTACGTGGGGGGCGAACTGCCGACCGACCGGGAGTCGGTATACTGGATGAACGTAAAAGCGATTCCGTCCGTCGACCGCAACGCCATTCAGAATAAAAACGTGCTGCAACTGGCCGTTCAGTCGCGCATCAAACTGTTCGTCCGGCCTGCAGGTCTGGCGCAGAGTCCGAGCGATGCTCCGGCTCAACTGCGTTTCCACCGCCAGGCTGATTCCCTCGCCATCACCAACCCGACGCCCTATTTCGTCACGCTGGTTAACTTCAATATAGGCACACGAAAACTTCCCAACACCATGGTGCCGCCAAAAGGAAACGCCTCCGTCGCACTTCCCGCGGATGCCCGCGGCGAGGTGGTCTTCCAGTCAGTCAACGACTATGGCGCCAATACCCCCCGGACTACCGGCAATATGCAGTAGTTGCGGACGGTGGCGCCGGTGAGGCCCGAACCGGGCATGGAATAAAGGAAACGTCGGCCGCGTTACGCGGTACGTTCCGTCACTTCTTCAGGAGCTTTTCGTATGCGGCCATTTTATTGGAAGCGCAGCCCCAGACATCAACGCGTAACGGCGAGATGGCGCCGGGCGCCGTTATGCCGGGCTATCGCCTTATGTGTGGCATTACCTGCGGCCAGCGCTTATGCCGAACTGTTTTTTAACCCGGCGTTTTTGTCCAACGATCCCGCCGCGGTAGCGGATTTGTCCCGCTTTGAGCAAGGGAAAGGACAGCCGCCCGGCGTCTATCACGTCGATATTTATCTTGACGGCGAATATGTGGCGACGCGCGATATCAAATTTAACGCGCGCCAGCCGGTATCCGCCGACGCGGCGCAGGAGGATGATTCGGGGCTCGATCCCTGCATTACCCGTTCCCAACTGGAGACGTTCAATGTCAATACCAAGGCGTTTCCGACCATCGCCAACGCGCCGGCGGATCAGTGCGTGGCGCTGACGCGCCTCATTCCGGATGCGCACACGGCCTTTGATTTCGAACTACAGCGCTTGAATGTTACGCTTCCCCAGGCGTCGCTGAACAACAGCGCCCGCGGCTATATTCCGCCGGAGCAGTGGGACGACGGCATCAACGCCGCGCTGTTGAATTACGATTTCACCGGCAGCAACACCTCCGGCGACGACAGCAGCAACAACTATTTTCTCAATCTGAACAGCGGGCTTAACTGGGGCGGCTGGCGGCTGCGCGACTACTCCACCTGGAACTACTACAGTTATCAGGGGCGCCGTACTCACGACTGGCAGCACGTTAATACCTATCTGCAACGCACGATTGTTCCGCTAAAGAGCGAGCTGACGCTGGGCGACAGCAGCACGTCGAGCGAGGTGTTTGATAGCCTCGGTTTTCGCGGCGTACGGTTGGCCTCCGACGATAATATGCTGCCGGACAGCCTGCGGGGATTCGCCCCCACCATCCGCGGCGTGGCGAGAAGTAATGCCCGCGTCACCGTGCGGCAAAACGGCTATGTGATTTATCAAACCTATGTCCCGCCGGGCGCTTTTACCATCGACGATCTCTACCCCACCACTTCAAGCGGCGACCTGGTGGTGACGGTAACCGAAAGCGATAACAGCACCAATAGCTTCACCATCCCTTATTCGGCGGTACCGGTGCTACAGCGCGAGGGGCGCGTTAAGTATGCGTTGACCGCGGGTCAGTACCGCAGCAATTACAGCCAGCAGGATAAACCCGAATTTGCTCAGGGCACGTTGATCTGGGGGCTGCCCGCCGGCGTCACGCTGTATGGCGGGTCGCAGCTGGCGGATGACTATCAGTCCATGGCCCTTGGCGCCGGTAAAAACTTGGGGGAATGGGGCGCGTTTTCGGCCGACGTCACCCAAGCCTATAGTACGCTGGCGGATGGCAGCGATCATCAGGGCCAGTCGCTGCGCTTTTTGTATGCTAGATCGTTAAACGCCTTAGGCACCAACTTTCAGCTACTGGGCTACCGCTACTCCACGCAGGGTTTCTATACCCTGGATGAAACCAGCTATAAGCAGATGAGCGGCTATAGCATCGATACGGTAAGTGTCCGACCGGTTTACCAGGACTATTACGACCTCAACCATACGAAAAAGGGTAAGGTCCAGGTGAATATCACCCAGCACATTGGGGACAACGGAACGCTCTTTTTCACCGGCAGCCGACAGGATTACTGGCACACGGACAAGACCGCCGATTTGTGGCAGGCCGGCTACAGCGGCTCCTGGGACGGCATCAGCTATAGTCTGACCTACAGCTATAACAAGAACCTGGGCGTGGAGGCGGATCGCCTCGTGGCGTTTAATCTCTCGTTGCCGTTAGGCCAATGGCTTAGCGGCGGCGGCCGCAAAACCGATATAACCCATTCATCCAATTCATCCTACCTGACCTATAACGCCAATACCGACACCCACGGACGCAATATCCAGCAGGCCGGCGTCAGCGGCACGCTGCTGGACGACAACAATTTAGGCTACGGCGTGCAGCAGGGTTACGGCAGCCAGGGGATCGGCTATAGCGGCAATGCCAGCCTCAATTATCAGGGCGAGTACGGCAACAGCAACGTCGGCTACAACTACAGCAAGGGGTTCCGGCAGGTACATTACGGCGTGAGCGGCGGCGTAGTGGCGCATGCCAATGGCGTCACCCTGAGCCAGCCGTTGAGCGATACCAACGTGCTGGTCAGCGCGCCCGGCGCCAGCGGCGTAAAACTGGAGGACGTCACCGGCGTCAGCACCGACTGGCGCGGATACGCGGTGGTGCCCTATGCCACCACTTACCGGCGCAATCGCATCGCGTTGGATGTCAACACGCTGAACAACCGTACAGAAGTCGACGACGCGGTAGTGAACGTCGTGCCGACGCGCGGGGCGCTGGTGCGCGCCAACTTCGATGCGCGCGTCGGGGTTCGTGCCTTGATCACGCTACGGCAACGCGGCGGTAAACCCGTGCCGTTTGGCGCCGAAGTGCGTCGTGCCGACAGTAACGGCACGGCGATTGTGGGCGATAACGGCCAGGTTTTCCTCTCCGGACTGTCGCCCAAGGGCGTGCTGCTAGTGGCGTGGGGGGCCTCTGCGCAGCAACAGTGCGCCATCAATTATACCCTGCCGGCAGGGAGTGAAAACAAGCCGATGACTTATGCTAAGGCGGAATGTTTATGATCGATAAAATGAAAATGTTAATCAGCGCGTTGGGTGGAAAACCGCGGTGGCTATGCCCGGCGCTATTGCTGCTTCTTTGCCCGCACTCTGTTTTCGCGACGCAATGCAATACCGCCGCCGGATCGCCCGTGACCTATGATTTTTCTTTTCAGTTCGCTTCACAGCAAAACACCGTCGGTTATACCACGGGATGGAATGAAAAAAGGGACAGCGGTTCGTATACCATTAGCGGGGGATGCAATACCAAGGATACGGTCTATTACACCGCTCAGCCCGGCCCGTCGCTAAGCCTGGCCTCGTCGGAGAGCGGTCTGAACTGGTATGACATTACCGGCAATGATTACCTGCAGATCGCCTCGCAGATGTATGTGTATAACGCGTCGGGCGGCAGTACCTATAACAATGTTCCCTTTGTCGACCTGTCGAACAATTGCAACGGCAGATGCGGCGGACAGGCGACGACGGGCAGCCGGGTGCGGGTGAATTTTCGTATCAAGCGCAAATTCGTCGGCGTGACCACCATCCCGCTGACGCCGGTTTTCTATCTATACGGCAACCAGGGGGGAGCGGGGCAGGGAACCGGCTCGCCGCTGGTGGTCGGATATATGAGCGGGTCGATGACGGTGCCGCAAAGCTGTACGCTCAACTCGGGGCAGGTCATCGCCATCGATTTTGGCTCTATTTCCACCGGGTCGTTCAAAACGGCCGGCGCCAGACCCGACGGCGTCAATCCGGTAAGCCGGACGATAGGCATTGCCTGTAACGGTATTGACGCTCAGGCCAGTCTGACTATGCGCGTCCAGGCGGATAATACCTCCGGCAATATCATCGTATCCGATAATCCCGACGTCGGCTTTGTGATTACCGATAGCGGCAGCAGCCCGCTGACGCCGAACGATCTCTCCAGCGTGCTGCCCTTTAGCCTGGATGATTCCTACAGCGCCAATGTGACCATCACGGCCTATCCGGTGAGCGTGACCGGGAATAAGCCGGCGGAGGGCGTTGTGACCGCGCTGGCTTATTTGCGAGTCGATTTTGCCTGAGGAGGAGAAAGGGATGATAGGGCCTTATAGAGCGAAACGTCATACGGGCGCCCGCGCCAGGAATATGGGCGCGGAGGAAAAGCGAAAAGCGGAGACGGCCGGGAACGGCGCCGCTCTGGCACGCGGGCTGCTGGCGAGCGCGATCCTGTGCTGCGCGCCGGCAGCCCACGCCGATTTGGGAATGTCCAATATCCAGCTTACCGCGACGCTGGTGGCAAACGGGTGTTCCGTCAGCGTGGGATCTCAGGAGCAAACCGTCGATATGGGCACCAGGGCGTCGAAGCAGTTCACCGCCGGCAACCGCAGCGCGCCGCCGGTCAGATTCGTCATCAATCTTGAAAGCTGCGGTCCGGCCACGTCTGGGGTAGAGACCGTATTCAACGGCAATATCGACGGCGACGACGGCACGCTGCTGGCGCTGAGCAGCGACAGCACCGCCGCCAACCTGGGGATTGCGATTCTCGATAAAGATTACCAACGTATTCCCATCGGGCAGGGCAGCACGGTCTATCCGTTGACCGCCAGCGCCGCCAGCGCCGCCAGCGCCGGCAGCGCGCAGCTGGTGTTCTACGGACAATACGTGGCGACGAAAAATAACGTGACTCCCGGTACGGCCAACGGGGATGTGACCTTTACGCTGAACTATCAGTAAATCCGCATCGCGCCCGGCGGCGGCTTTCAGAAGAGGGCGGAAAACAGGCGATGGCGGCAATGGTGCTAAACTTTTATTCATTGTTCGCCTGTGCCAACCGTTTCCTGCCAGCCGTTTAAGGCTAAGTCGGCCGACGGGCACCAGTCCGGTTGCCAACGCGCTATCCGCGGCCGGTTTCTCGCGCGTGCCCAAAGGGTATGCGTGGTATGGCTGAGGCGGCGGGTTCCCGCCCTGTCGTCAGCCGGATGTGGCGAGATGCGGATGATAGCTCGTCGATTTGCAGCCAGTTGGCGTTGTTATAACCAATCAGACGGCGACGAATGAGAAAGGGCTTGCCATGCTCGGAGAACCGGTTCATAATGCGCCCATTCCAAACGCCGGTTTGCATTAAAGTCTGTTTAATCAATCGGTTATCAAATAAAGCTTCGAACTATTAAGCTGCTTGGAATACCCACCATAATGCGGGAATAGCTCAGTTGGTAGAGCACGACCTTGCCAAGGTCGGGGTCGCGAGTTCGAGTCTCGTTTCCCGCTCCATTTTAGGTTCTGTAGACGTCCACTGAAGTCTGCAAGCCATTGAAAACAGGGCCTTTTGGCCCTTTTTTCATTCCAGCGAAGTCCACTGGAATCCACCCACATCCGGGGCTTTTTAGTCCATTTTTTAGTCCATAAATCCGGGTGTGTGAGGTTCCGCATTCTTGCTGGGCCGGAGTGGTAGGCGAGTCGAGGATCTAGCTCTAACTCTTCAAGTTAGGAGCTGGAACGATGGCACTCTCAGACATGGCTGTTCGCCAAGCCAAGGCGACCGGCAAAGCGTATACCCTCGGCGATCTCGACGGCCTCTCCCTGGCTGTGACCGACCAAGGCGGTCGATCCTGGCACTTCCGCTACTGCTGGGCAGGTAAGCAGAAGCGCATGTCACTCGGCACCTACCCCGAAATCACTCTGCGCGAGGCTCGCGCCCTTCGGGATCAAGCCCGAGCTTTGCTCGCCAAGGGAATCAATCCCAAACTCGATCGCAAGCAGAAGCGTCGGGCTGTGCGCCTGGCCGACGAGCACACCTTCAAGGCCGTGTTCCTCCAATGGGTTGAGCATCGCAGGCTGGAGCTCAAGGAGGGGCGCAACAGCACTCTGTCGCAGATCCTGCGCATCTTTGACCGGGACGTGTTGCCGAGCTTGGGCAAAACCGCCATGTACGACATTCGACGCACGGATCTGCTGGATGTGGTGGCCAAGATCGAGCAGCGCAAAGCGTTCACCACCGCCGAAAAGGTGCGGACGTGGTTCAACCAACTGTTCCGCTTCGCCCTAGTGAAAGTCGAGGGGCTGGAAACCAACCCGGCCTCGGATCTGGATGTCGTCGCCGTGCCGCCGCCGCCAGTCACCCACAATCCGTTCCTGCGCCTGCCGCAAGTGCCAGAGCTTTTGCAGAAACTGCGCCGTTATCGTGGTGCGATTACCACGCAGTTGGGAATCCGCCTACTGCTGCTGACGGGGGTGCGAACCGGTGAGTTGAGACTGGCGACGCCAGATCAGTTCGTTCTGGATCAGGGGCTGTGGATCATCCCCCCGGAAGTGGTCAAGCAGTTGCAGACCGACATGCGCAAGAAGGGCATTCGGCCCCAGGACGTCCCGCCGTACATCGTGCCGTTGTCTGTGCAGGCGATTGAGGTCGTTCGCTACCTGCTCGCAGAGTTCAAGCCAGCTCAGCGCTATCTCCTGCCGCATCGCAGTGATTTGAAGGAGCGTATCAGCGAGAACACCCTGAACGGTGCATTGAAACGCATGGGCTACAAGGATCTGCTGACCGGCCACGGCATCCGTGGCACGATCTCCACAGCGCTCAACGAGGTGGGCTACCCCAAGATTTGGGTCGATGCCCAGTTGTCGCATAGCGACCCCAACCAAGTAAGTGCAGCCTACAACCACGCGCTGTACGTGGAGCCTCGGCGCAGGATGATGCAGGATTGGGCGGACAGACTCGATCTCCTGGAACAAGGCGAAGTGGCTACCGCCAGTGCCCACCTGACCATTCGTATTGATGGCGTACCCCTGTTGGAAGAAAGCGGTAGAGGGACGGCGGATGAGAGAGAGGTGACGCCTCCGCCGGCCATGTTGCCGGTCATGGCTGGTGTTCCTCCTGTCCATCGGCTGTCGGCCGTGCCCGCAAGGCCCGTTCCGGAACCTGTCGTCGAAGTCGCTGTTTCCGACTTGCAGCGCGAACGGATGGAAATGCTCGCGACCTATGAGGCGCCCCACAACCTGCCTGTGGCGCAGTTCGCCAAGCTGGCTGGCAAGTCCAAGGATCAGATCAACCGCGAGATCAAGGCCGGCAAGCTGCTGACGATCAGCATCGGAAATCGTGGTCAGCGAGTGCCAGAGTGGCAGCTCGACCCGCTCAAGCAGCGGCTGGTGCAGTCCGTGATGGAGAGACTGGAGGGCATGGACCCATGGCAGCTCTACCGGGCGCTGTTGCAGCCCCGTGAGTCACTGGGCGGTTCAGCCGTCGAGGTGGTCTCGGCTGCAAACTTGCATGAGTCGATTACTGCCGTCTGTTACGACCTGATGAGCCGAAATGCGCCGCTGCTTGAAACCGCATAGAGCCTATGTCCGATGGTCTCTTTAATTCTCCTTGAGAAAGTGAACTACGCCAAGGCGTAGTTCACTGTGTAGGATGAGCGAATTGCGCGGGATCTTCTCTCCTTGCGCAGCACCCAGCGCGCGCCACCATGGGCGGTGTTGGCGAGCATGGCAAGGTTGATGAACATGAAAACCTGGCGTCCGCGCTCCATTCCCGGTAGGAGTCGCATGGTGAGGCCCGGCCCCCCACTGGCCTTGCGCCGTCCCGGATGTTGCTTTAGCAGGCCGTCTGCCGCGCGCATACGAGAAACTCACCGCCGCTCGTTGGTTCCGCTCGCGGTATGACGCAATGCCTCGTCGTCTCCTGAACGCTGTAACGTTTTGCTTTGACACCCCGGCAATTTCCGCGAGTGCCTGGTCGGTGATCTGGCCCAGAAATGGCTCCCACTCGGCCAGCCGCTTTGCGCGCTTGGGCGGAGCAATGCCGAGGCGTTTTCGCCGGTGTTGAATCGCATGGCGCGAGACATTTGCCAGGATGGCGATTTGCGCATCTGGCAGATACCACATCAAATGATCGAAGGCCCCACCCCCTAATCCCCCTGGCGGGACATATCGGTCAATGTTCAGCTTGAGACGGCGCAGCCGGACGGCATCGGCCGAGACGCCGATCAAGCGGCCTAGCTGCGTATCGGGAATCTTGCCCAGGAGGGCGTCGAACGGCGCGACCTTCGATAATGCCGGCATGACCACTTCACCAAGCCATTGTCAGCGGGTAGACCCAGACGCCACTGAAGGCGCGAGCCGGCGAATGGAAGGCCATTGGTTCGCGTGCGGTTCCCAGCTCTTTGTTGCCCATGGCGTCCGTTCCTACCGGTTTGTGAAAGCCGAATGCAATCATTTTTCAGCGGTGACGTCCAGCGGCGTGGCGATCTGGCCGGCGGGGAAATAGTAGAGACGCTCGCTTTCTTTAGATCGCCATGTGAAACATCAGCAGGCCCTGGTGACGATGAACCGAGAGCCGGATTCCTGGGCAGGATTTTCTAGTCCCTCACGGAGCGCTGAGAAGATCAGTAATCGCCTTGCTGTCTGCTCGCCGTCGATACTCTGCCTGTCGACAGGGATAACGACAGAGGTCAGTCGTCATCGTCCGCGACCCAGGGCCTCACCCCATAGATGGAGCCCGGGTCGTTCACCACGGCACGCCGGATGCTCCAGCGCAGTTGAATGTGTTCTTCCTCGCCCTTCCAGTTGCACCTCGGCAAAGATGTCTCACCGCAAAGGGCCTTGCGCCACTCTGCACTGCCTTCCTGCAGTCCGGCCTGCCGCAACGCGAGGGCCGCACCGCTCGGCGTCAGGGCCACGCCGGCATCGCAGCCGTCGATGAGCACCTTGTAGTAGCCATCCCCGCCGGACAGCGATGGAGCAGACGTAGCGTCCAACTCGATGCGGGCGACCCCGGATGCCACGCCGTGCTCGACCATCAACCGGCCAATCTCGAACAGAATGCCCGGCTCTTCGTCCTCGGGCCGCGATAACGCCCGGCCGTCGCATGTGCGCACAAACGCAAGCCCGTCATAGCGGACATGGGCATAGAGCGGCGTCAAATCCTGCACGTCGGTGGACGTGACATAGCCTTCGCCGTTGGCGATCCCTGCGGTCATCGAATGGTTGCCACCACCCACCAGACCGATGCCCAATGGCTGCAGCAGCGTCACCACATGGTTGGGATCTTCGTGCCATGCGCCCTGCCGCTTGCCATGGCCAATGGTGGCAAGTGCACGGACCAGGCGCGTGCGGTGCCAAGGCGTCGCCAGCACGGGGTCGACACCCAGCCGCAACCGATAGCCCCGGTCGGCCTTCTGAGGCGCCAAGTCGAAGACGGTCTGTCTCTGCGGTGTGAGAGACACGCCCCAGTCGAAGAACAACGTCTCGAATTTTTCGCAGCGGCGAGCCTCGTGAGGGCCGGCAAGCGCTGCGGAGGTCGTCGATCGTGCCTGTAGCGGGGCAGCCACGATCCGGATCAATGACGCCAGCCCCCCAGGGTCGGTGGCCGCAATTGCATGTGCCAGTTCAATGGCATGTTCAAAGCGTGCGACGCGTTCGTTGCTTGCCGCTTTTTTTCTACTGTGCCAGAAGGGAAGATTCATACACGCTCATATTGCCTGGCGATCATCGTCATTCGATTGCTCGCTCACTGGTAAAGGTGGCCTGGCTTCCGTCCAGGATTCTCCTGATGAATCGCTCAAGATTGTCCAATGATTCCACTTGCAATTCACCCTCGGCGAAATGCCCGGTGAAGCCTGCTGTGCCGAAGTGCTCGACATGCTGCGGCTTGATGCGAACGGTGAGATCTCGAGGGGAGAGTGTGATGCTGAGCAGAGCACCTGCCTGTCCATGTTCGGAGTGGTGGCCTTGCAGCTCGATGCTTTCGTCGACGGAGTTGTTCCCGCTGTCTACCGGGCGGGAAATGATGAAAAAACTCCTGGGCTGCACGGGGTCATCGCCCAACGCCACGATGAATATATCGTCTTCCACATAAGCGGCAACGGTCGATGCCGTGAAGGCGTGGCTTGCTTCTGGATAGCCAAGGAGTTCATCGGCCACGAGTAACGCTCGGCATACTTGGAGAGCCTCATTTTGCTATGTGAAGCTTGTCAGTGGGCGGCGTGCTGATCTGGAAACAAGCCGATGAAAATCTTCTCGTCCCAGCGGGACGGTAAGCATGCGGCGGCTTCGCTCGCCAGCGAGAGTTCCAGCTGGCCCTGGAGCAGGCGGATGGCCTGGAAGCTGGTGAGG
Source organism: Brenneria sp. L3-3C-1 (assembly GCF_016456245.1). NCBI lineage: Bacteria > Pseudomonadati > Pseudomonadota > Gammaproteobacteria > Enterobacterales > Pectobacteriaceae > Brenneria > Brenneria sp. L3-3C-1. The sequence continues at coordinate 52,983 of NZ_JAEMHF010000010.1, forward strand.
CAATCCCCGGGGAAGTCCGGACTGGGCGCGGGACGGCTTCGCTCCAGCAGGGCGACGGGAATACCGCGGATCACCTCGACTCGCAACTGGCCGTCCGGCTTGCGGTGGAACCGACAGGGCCAATCCAGCTGGGTGACGAGCTGCTGGCCGTCCTGCGACCGGACCGCGCATTGGCCCGAGGTCTCGACCAGTGCCAGTGGCTGGCCTGCGAACTCCGCGGTTTCGGGCGGGCCTGCGGCATCGTGCTCTGCTGCCAGGACCGAGCTGGCCATGATGGCCGCCAGGAGCATGGCCCCAGCATGGGGGATGTTCTTCATCAGGTTCTGTCTTCGTTGGCGGTTTCCGAATCGCTCGTGCTTTCATTCGGACGCGCGTTCTCCGGGCTCTCGGCCTTGATGCGGCGATAGATTTCCTCCCGGTAGACACGCTTGCCTTCGGGGGCGTGAATGCCGAGACGTGCCTGCGATTTCTCGACCCTGAGCACATCCACTTTAATATCGTCTCCAATCATCAGGCTTTCGCCCAATTCGCGCGTCAAGATCAACAACGTGGAACCTCCCTCTCATGCGGTTTGCCGTTCAATGGCTGAGCGTTGCCCGCTGTCATGCGGGCTGCATTGATCAAAATACCAAGCATGGGCACTGCCATCCACCCGAACAGATGGACGACCTGTTCGGATGGGATCATGGTCGCTGCCTGGGTAATCCTAGTCCTGCGGCTGAGCCGGAATACGGTCTTGCAGTTCTGGGCGTGGGTAGGTCCGAAACTCGTCAGCCCATTTCGCCGGCGATGGAATTATCTGGAACGCCGGTAACTCGTCATAGATGAAGTCGAATCGAAAACTTCCAGCCGGGTCTAGGGTCAGCGTTCCGGTGTACCAGGCATGCCCGTTCTGATGCAGGGCCGCCATCTTGGCGCGTAGTTCTCGGAAGGCATCGCTGGCCTCGTCTTCGATAGTGAAATACACCTGCTTTCCGCTTTCGAGCAGGTAGTAGCCGGTCTCCTCGGCAAACATCGTGATGGCCAGGAGCGAGTACTTGGCTTGAACCCAGCCATCCTCCGGTAGTTCGTCAAATACCCCTTGAGCGAGCGTCAGTTGCAGCTGTTCTATTTCAGGTGTCATATCAGGAACCTCCTGGGCCGGCGTTCGATGCGTTATCTGAGTCTGGATGCGCTGGGCCCGGGCTGCGCAGGCTGGAGAGCCTGGCGACGGAGAGGTGCGAGGCAAACTGCCAGGCCTTGCGACTGAGGGCGTCGTAGCGGTCAGGCCGCCCTGGGTGCGCAGGATCTCGCGGTGCAGGTCGTCGCGCTCGATGTCACTGACGGTGCGCCTGTCATGGAAAGCTCAAGATGTCGGGTTGCTAAAGAACTGTGAAAGTGAACCGAGCCCCGCCATCCATCAGAGCGGTTGCTTAACTATTTGCCTTTCTACTGATTTATTCCAAGATATTCTTTAACGTCAAAGTCGCCCATCGGAGAGTAAGATGGGAGGGACTTTGCTTCTTCTTCGGTGATCTGTTCTTTGTTTCCAAGAATGTCAACTTTGGTTTGAATGGGGCCTGCGCCATAAGAGAATCTGATGGGCTCGTTGGTTGGAATTATGTAATCTTCTTGATTGGCGATTATTACCCAGTTGCCTTCTGTTCTTCGGTCGAAGAGGCTATATGAGTCAAGCACTATTGGGTCGCGTATTCTTTTTTTCGTGTCTAGTGTTATTGTTTCTGGATCGTTTGTGGAAGGGGTGAATATTTCTGCGAAGTGACCAAGTGAGTTTTTGGCCATGATTCTGCCAAAATAATACTCCCCGGGAGTGTTCTCAAAAAAAAATATGTCACCGGGTTTTATGTATCTCAATAGGGTTTTTTTCTTTTTTTTCCAATCGTATTTCTTTAGTTTCATGTGTCAGCATCCTCCAGAAGTGGGTTTAAGTGAGTTTGTTTTGGCTTGATAATTGGAATCAAAATTGGCTTGCCTGGAAGCTCTGCGCGTTGTGTTATTTTTGTCGTAGGAGTTGATTTTGTTTCCTCTGTTTTGCGGGGATATTTCCTCGCCGATGATGCCGGTTTTTGTCTGATAGTGATCTATGTATGCTTGCTCATAGCCGCGTGCTTGTCCGTAGGTGATGTTCTCATCTAATGGGCGCATGATGGAACTTCCGTTCATTCTTCCTGTGCCGACGTGTTCTGTCCGTCTTCTGGATAAATCATCAGTTATACCGACATAGTATGGTTTGTCTGCTCCTTTATCAAATAATCCATAGACGTTATATCCGGGAGCGCTCTCATGAATCCAACCCAATGGGTCCATCCAAATATTTGGGTTTGGAGCATATTGATAAAGATTCTGTGTTCCCTGCAACCCAATCGGATCCTGCGTCACAAACCGCCCAACACCCGGATCATAGTAGCGGAAGGTGTTGTAATGCAGCCCGGTCTCGTCGTCGAAATACTGCCCGTGGAAGCGCAGGTTCTGTTCGATGGCCTGAGTGTGGTAGGTCTCGACCTCGCCCCAGGCCTTGTAGCTGGCCTGCCAGACCAGGGCGCCGTCCTCGTCGGTGACGTCCAGCGGCGTGCCGATCTGGTCGGTGTGGAAGTAGTAGAGCCGGGCGTCGTCGCCTGAGCCGTCGATGCGCGCCAGCGGGGCGTAGCTGTCGGGCTCGTAGACGTAGAGCTTCTGTCCATCACCGCTGCGCTCTTCGAGCAGCCGCAGCCCCTGCCACAAAAAGTCTGTCCGCTTCGTCTTCCCATCCTGCTCGACCACTTTGGCGATGCGCCGCCCGAGGCTGTCGTAGTGGTAGCGGCCCTCGCTGACCAGGTTGCCGTCGCGGTAGGTGGCGGCGTGGATCAGGTGGTTCTCGGCGTCGTACGCGAAGCGCTGCTCCAGGTGCTGGCCGACGCGCTTGGTGACCAGGTTGCCCCAGGGGTCGTAGTCGTAGCGCTGGTCTTGCCAGGTGCGCAGGCGGTTGTCCTTGACGTGGCCGCCTAGGGTGTCGCCCTCGGGCTGGACGAGGTTGGCGGCGGGGTCGTAGGCGAAGTGCTCGCGCGCGGCCAGGTCCGGGGCGCTGCGCCCGAGAAGGCGGCCGGCGGCATCGTAGGCGTAGTGGGTGTCGCCGCGCAGCTTGTCGCGCAGGGCGACCAGCTCGCCACCGGCGTCGTAGCGGTAGCGGCGGTGGATGGGGTTGTCGCGGCGCTCGATGAGGTCGGTGACGACGATGTTCGGGTTGTGCAGGCTGGAGAGCTTGTCGGCGGGCAGGCTGGAGGCGAACTGCCAGGCCTTGCGACCGAGGGCGTCGTAGCCGGTGCGGCTGGTCAGGCGACCCTGGGTGCGCAGGATCTCGCGGTGTCGCGCTCGATGTCGCTGACCAAGCCGCCCTGCAGGCGGGTAAGGATGTTTAGTTGCTAGAAAGCTGTGGAGGTGAGCCTGATTCTGTTATCGCCCAGTTACTCGTTTACTTTCCGAGACGGCGGCGGCAATGGGATTCCGCTGAACAAAAAGCCTTTTGATTCATCCCAGTTAACGCCAGTTTCAAGATAAACCAATAGGCGTTTTCTTATTTTTTCGGGGTCTCCATACATTCCGCAGAGCTCATGCGAGTAAATAATATCAAGGTCGCTCTTGATTGATAGGATTGGCTTTATCACCTTCTCTGGAAGGGATGAGTATTTGTCTGTTAATTCTATTAGTTTGGCTCCTCCTTGAGGGCCTTGCCCGAAATTCGCACTAAGCATTCGCTTAATAATTGGCCTGGAATTTGGTGTTACTGCTTTTCTTTCAACCACTGATGAATAAAGAGGTTTTAGCCTATTCTCGGCCACAAAAAGGCAAAATAGAATTTTTTCATTGCTGAGATCAATATTTTCCCACGATTCATTTTCATGGAATATGTCGAAGAACTCCATTAGGTGATTCTTTCGCATTTGAGCTAAGCTGTATACATTTTCTGATAGTTTTAGGCTGAATATCCTGTCTTCAACCCATCTGATGGATTTCAACATCCAGTGGCTCCTGTGGTTACTGGCCTTCCTGTGGCTGCATTTTTCGATATGTGAGCGTCAGCTGCGCTGAGGTACGTTGCTCGGTTTTTATTTCCTATCCCAACGGGATTCTGTTTATTGGAGGTTCCAGCTAATCCACCTCGCTCTTCGAAGATCCTCTGCTCCAGCCCTCGGGCAATATTCTTGCCTTCTTGGCCATTGCCAATGAATACCGCTTGTGGAGCAACGTCAAACTGACTTGTATTAGGGTATCGATATTTTAATACATCATCAGCGGAGTGACCTAAGCCAGGTTTGCTTGCATATCCAATATAAGGTTTTCCGTCTTTGATGCCTTCATAAGTGATATGTGTTGCATTTGCTGGATTTCCAGCCCAACCCAGTGGATCAATCCACCCCAGTGCATTAGGGGCGTATTGGTACAGATTACTCCCACCCAACAACCCAATCGGATCCTGCGTCACGAACCGCCCCACACCCGGATCATAGTAGCGGAAGGTGTTGTAGTGCAGCCCGGTCTCGTCGTCGAAGTACTGGCCCTGGAAGCGCAGGTTCTGTTCGATGGCCTGCGTGTGGTACTGCTCCACTTCGCCCCAGGCCTTGTAGCTGGCCTGCCAGACCATCTGGCCGTCTTCGTCGGTGACGTCCAGCGGCGTGCCGATCTGGTCGGTGTGGAAGTAGTAGAGCCGGGCGTCGTCGCCTGAGCCGTCGATGCGCGCCAGCGGGGCGTAGCTGTCGGGCTCGTAGACGTAGAGCTTCTGTCCATCACCGCTGCGCTCTTCGAGCAGCCGCAGCCCCTGCCACAAAAAGTCTGTCCGCTTCGTCTTCCCATCCTGCTCGACCACTTTGGCGATGCGCCGCCCGAGGCTGTCGTAGTGGTAGCGGCCCTCGCTGACCAGGTTGCCGTCGCGGTAGGTGGCGGCGTGGATCAGGTGGTTCTCGGCGTCGTACGCGAAGCGCTGCTCCAGGTGCTGGCCGACGCGCTTGGTGACCAGGTTGCCCCAGGGGTCGTAGTCGTAGCGCTGGTCTTGCCAGGTGCGCAGGCGGTTGTCCTTGACGTGGCCGCCTAGGGTGTCGCCCTCGGGCTGGACGAGGTTGGCGGCGGGGTCGTAGGCGAAGTGCTCGCGCGCGGCCAGGTCCGGGGCGCTGCGCCCGAGAAGGCGGCCGGCGGCATCGTAGGCGTAGTGGGTGTCGCCGCGCAGCTTGTCGCGCAGGGCGACCAGCTCGCCACCGGCGTCGTAGCGGTAGCGGCGGTGGATGGGGTTGTCGCGGCGCTCGATGAGGTCGGTGACGACGATGTTCGGGTTGTGCAGGCTGGAGAGCTTGTCGGCGGGCAGGCTGGAGGCGAACTGCCAGGCCTTGCGACCGAGGGCGTCGTAGCCGGTGCGGCTGGTCAGGCGACCCTGGGTGCGCAGGATCTCGCGGTGCAGGTCGTCGCGCTCGATGTCGCTGACGGTGCGGCCATCAAGGTTGATCTGGTGCAGGTGGCCGCTGCCGTAGTAGAGGTGGTTGAGCGCGCGGCCATCGGGCAGGCCCAGGGTGGCGAGGTTGCCCAGGGCATCGTACTGGTAGGCTAGCTCGCCCAGGGCGCCGGTCTCGCCGGTAAGGCGGCCGTTGCGGTCGTAGGCGAAGGCCAGGCGGTCGGGCTGCAGGCCCAGGCGCTTGCCCTGCTCGCCGGGCAGGCGCTCGATGGCGAGCAGGCGATCGCCATCGTCATACCGGTAGTCGTAGCGGGCGTCGTCGTTGATGCGCGCGAGCAGCCGGCCGATGGGGTCGCGCTCGAAGGTGGTGCGGCGTACCGGGCGCTCGCCCTGCGTGCCGTAGCCGATTTCCTCGACGCCGACCAGGTGCCCAGCCACGTTATAGGCAAAGCGGCGGGTGAGGTGGTCGATGCGCTGTTCTTCGAGCAGGCGGTCGCTGGCGTCGTAGGCGAAGCGGTAGGCGGCGTGGTTCTCGTTGATCAGGGAGGCCAGACGCAGGGCACGGTCGTACTCGTAGCGCACCAGGCGGCCCTGGGCGTCGCGGCGGATCTGCGGCAGGCCGCGGGCGGTGCGGATCAGGCGCACGTTATGGCCGTTGCCGTCGGTGTGTTCGAGCAGTTGGCCGTGGGCGTTGTAGGCGAAGGTTTCGCGGGTGCCGTCGGCATGCTCGACGGCCAGCACCTCGCCGGCCGGCTTGCGGGTCAGGCGGGTGGTCTGGCCGAGGGCATCGGTGATGGCGACGAGGTGGTGGCGCTCGTCGTAGGTGTAGCGGGTTTGCTTGCCGGAGCAGTCCTGGTAGGCCTCGACCTGGGCCACGGGGCTCCACCAGAGGTACTTGGGCCGCTGATGAGCGTCGATGATCGTGTGGGGCAGGCCGTCGGGGCCGTTGAGGTATTCGGTGGTGTGGCCTTCGGCGTCGGTCTCGGCCAGCAGGTTGCCCTGGTCGTCGTAGCGGGCCTGCCAGGTGCTGCCGTCGGGATAGACGACTTCGGTGACCAGCGGGGTGTCGTAGTGGTGCTGGTAGCGGGTGGTGCGGCCGAGCGGGTCGGTCTCGGCGACCAGGCGCGAGTGCTTGTCGTATTCCAGGGCGATGCGGCCGCCACCGGGCAGTTCCAGGCCGGTCATGTTGCCGGCGGCGTCGAGCTCGATGCGGTAGTGCTCGCCACCGAAGTCGCGGCTGGCGACGACGCGGCGGTCGTCGTTGTAGTGAATCTCGGCCTCGCGCCCGAGGGCCTCGGTGATGCGGGTGGTGCGTGCGGCGGTATCGTAGTGGAAGCGGAAGTGCTCGCCGTCGCTGGTGGTGTGCTCGGCCACGCGCGGGCGTCCGTCGATGTGTGCCCAGCGGTAGACGCAGATCAGGCCGAGGGCGTTCTCGTGGCGCACCATGAGGCCGTCTTCGTAGGCGAAGCGGCGGATGCTGTCGCCGTTGCGGTTGATGACTTCGCTGAGCTGGCCGTCCGGGGTGTACTGGTAGCTCACCAGGGTCTCGGCGGCCTGGTCGCCGGCCACGCGCACCACGCGGGCGAGGCGTTGCCCGGCGTCGTCGTAGTGCAGGTGCAGGCGGATGCCGCCGCTGGCGGTGAGGTCGCGCAGGCGGCCGGTGGCGTCGCGGGCCAGGTTGAGGAAGTGGCCCAGGGCGTTCTCGATGCGCAGCAGCGGCGCGGCACTGCCGTCGTCGGGCAGGTCGCCGAAGTAGAAGAAGGTGTTGTCCAGGGTCTGCAGCAGGTAGTGGCCGCCCTGGCTGCGCACGAGGTAGAGCTGTTCGCTGGCGGCGAAGATGCGTTCGCCAGGCGTGAGGTCGACGAATGGCACGTCGCGGCCCTGGTTGTCGCGCAGGTAGATGAGCTCGCCTTCGCGGCGCAGGGTCTGTTCCCAGGGCAGTATCCAGCCGCGGCCGAGGATGCTGGGCGCATGGAGGTCGCTGGCGTAGAAGCGGGTCCAGGCGATGGGCATCAGGCCGGGCAAGGCGAAGTCGGTCTCGTCGGTGAGCAGCTTGCGGCCGGTGGTGGCGTCGACCGGGTTGCCGAACAGGCCGCCCACGGCGCGCTCGATGGCGGGACCAGCGACGTAGCGGGCGGCCACTTCGCCGGCGACGAAGCCAGCGGTGAACTTGAGGGCGCAGGGCGCGGCGGCCTTCAGCCCGGACTGGGCGCCCATCCTGATGAGGTTGGCGATGCCGCTGGCCACGCCGGCGATGGCCATGAGGATGTCCACGGTGGTGCGCAGCCAGCCGGGAACTTCGTCGTCCACCGGCAGGTAGCGTTCCTGGCCGCCGCCGATGGTGACGTTGGGCGAGCCGGCATCGATGACCGCGCCGCAGGTGAGTTTGTCGCCCTTGCGGGCGGCGGGTTTGCTGTTGATGAAGACGTTGCTGGAGCCTTCGGCGACCTTGACCGGGCCGGAATGCTTGTCGCAGGCGCCCAGGCTGCCTTCGACGAAAGCGGCGGCGCGGTGGTTGACGAAGACGTCGGGCGAGCCGGTGCTGATGGCCCCGGCGGGGGAGCTGAACGATCGGCCGATGGCTTCGCCGGCGGCGGTGAGCAGGCTACCTCCCAAGCCTGCCGCGAGTCCTGCCAGAAGGGCGACACCGAAGCCGCAGGTAAAGGTGGCGAAGGCGACGGCGGCCACCAGAGCGATGCCCGCGACCGCGCCGATCAGGAAGCCAGCCAGGGCGCTGGTATGGGCGATCTCGTCGCCCAGGCGTGCCGCTTCGTACATGGCGACTTACTCCGTGTCGGTGGCGTCGGCGGTTGTCTCGTCGGGCGCCAGACGCGGCTGGAAGCTGGCCAGCAGGGCCTGCCAGTCCTGATCCTGGCGTTTGCTGAAGTCGCTCTGGCTGGTGGTGGAGAACACCAGGATGCGTCCGGGGGTGACCTCGAAGGCGGCCTGGCGCTGGTAGATCGGGCGGCCGTCGTTGAGGTAGTAGGCGTCGACCTGGAAGCCCTGCAGGGGCTGGCCGGTCGAAAGCGTGGCCGGCTTGCGGCCGAGCGGGGTGTAGCCGCGCAGCTTGGCAGCGATCAACTTGACTTGGCGGTCGACGTAGGCCGTCAGTGTTTCGCCTGGCAGGGTGTCGTCGCGGGAGAGTGTGATGCTCAGCGGCGCGGGAATGCTGCTGCCGAGCACGAACATGTTGACGGTGCGATCCTGAAAGCCGTCGGCCAGGCTGATGGTTCCTTCCTGCAGTTGGTATTCCATAGGGCGAGTGCCTTCTTCATGTTTTTCAGGTTGTGGGGGCCGGGATTGCGGCCACTGTGTCGAGGATGGCGTCGAAGTCGATCAGCCAGTCACCGAATGCGGCATGCGTGGGGTCGAACTGGGTGGCGATGTCCAGCCACTGGCGGCCCTGGCCGTCGGTGGGGACGATGGCACCGACGAGGCGGCCGTGCCGGGGCCGGGTGCCGATGAACTGGTAGTCGATGGCGTGCGCGGGGTGGCCGGCCAGCAGGCGGTCGCTCTGGCGGATGACGGCCAGGCCGGGATGCTTTTTCTGCAGGTTCTCCAGCGCAGAGGCAGCGGCATGTTCCAGGGTGAGGTGGTTCGGAACGGGCTGGCGCTTGATGCGCAGCGTCGCGATGCCGCCATCGCGCTCGATGAGGGTTTCACTGGCGCGTGTGCGCTCGCCAGGCAATGCGAAGGTCAGGCCGGCGAACTGGATGCTGCTCTGGCATTCAGCCAGGAGGAGCGGTTCGGGCTGTGCTGGCGGCACCTCTGGCGCGGGGGCCTGCTCGGCCTGCTGCACCTCGTCCAGGGCGGCCTGGCGGCGCTGATGAAGGCGATCGTAGATGCTCATGGCTATTCGTTGATCTGAACCTGGCCGCCTTTGATGAAGGTGGTGCCGGTACTCTGGGTCTGGATGGCCTCGGCCTGGATCGTGATGCCCTCGGGAGTGAGGGTGATGCTGCTGCTGCCGACCTGCAGGGTGATGTGGGTCTTGGCGGCGATCTGGATGTGCTGCTCGTCGGCAACGATGGTCAGCGCACCTTCCTGCACGTTGAGCAGGGTGTCGCCCTTGATGGCGTGGGCCTGCGTGCCGCCGACGGTGACGGTGCGGCTGGCGCCGACGCTATGGGTCTCGTCCTGCTCGATCTCGGTATCCATGAAGCGCTCGGCATGGATGAGGATCTGCTCGTTGCCCTGCTTGTCGTCGAAACGCAGGAAGTTGGCGTTGGCCGCGCCGCTCTTGGTGGATCGGGTGAGGAAGCCGCTCTGGGTCTTGTTCTCGGGCAACGACCAGGGCGGTGGGTTCTGGCTGTTGTAGAGGCTGCCGGTGATCAGTGGCCGGTCGGGGTTGCCTTCGAGGAAGGAGACGACGACCTCGTCGCCCACGCGGGGGATCTGCACGGCGCCGAAGCCGCCGCTGGCCCAGGCCTGGGCGACGCGCACCCAGCACGAGCTCTTGTCATCGCGCCCGCCGTAGCGGTCCCAGTGGAACTGCAGCTTCACCCGGCCGAGGCTGTCGGTGAAGATTTCCTCGCCGGGCGGGCCGACGACGATGGCGGTTTGCGGGCCGGAAATGACGGGGCGCTGTGCGCTGAGCTGGGGGCGGAAGGGAATTTTGCGGCGCACGCAGGTGAAGCTGTTGGCGTAGTAGGGTTCGCTGCCGCTGAGGTGGTTGTTGCCAGCGGTGTGGTGCACGCTGAGCAGCAGGAACTGGCGGTCTTCGGGGCTGCCTTGGTCGTGGTCGTAGTGCTGCAGCAGCTCGAAGGTGTGGCCGGGGCTCATGTTGCGGCAGTTGCTGTCGCCCTGGAAGGTCTTGGCGAGGACTTCCAGCGCTTCGAGGCGGTTGCGCACCAGCACTTCCCCGTCATCGACGCTGCCATGGGTGTACTGGCCTGGGAAGTCGAAGATTTCCAGCGGCATGACATCGCCTTGCTGGTTGACGCTGTCGAGGCTGACGGGCAGCAGGTTGCCCGGCTGCTTGTAATCGAAGGTCTGCACCGCCACGCGGCCGGATTGCAGCTGCCGGCTGCCGTTCCAGCTGGTGATGGTGTCGGCGGTTTCGGTGACCGAGGCGCTGTGGTAGCGGATCTGCGGCTGCAGCGGCAGGGGCTGGAGCACGGTGGAGTCGTCGACCACCACCAGGGTGTGTTGCTCGGGCGTGTGTTCGAAGTAGTAGAACAGGCCCTCGTTCTCCAGCAGCCGCTGGACGAAGTTGAGGTCGCTCTCGCGGTACTGGGTGATGTAGCTGTGCGGCTTGAGTGTCTTGCTCAGGCGAAACTCGAACTTGGGCAGGGCACCGTAGGTGGCGAAGACCTGGGTGACCACCTGTTCGACCGTCTGGTCCTGGAACAGGCGCGAATCGTAGCGGCGGCTGAGCATCCACAGCCAGGGGCTGAGGGTGGCCGAGTAGCGGGCCAGGCCGCCGTCGCTGCCGTTGCTGGAAAAGCGTGTGATATAGCCGTGGATCGGCCGCGTGCCGCCTTCGGCCAGTTCGAGCTCGAGCAGCACGGGCTGGCCGATCAGGCTCTTGAGTTCGATGCCGGCATCCTGGCTGATGAGCGCGAGGTTGAAGTTGAACAGCTGCGACAGGGCTTCGGTGCCCGTGACCTGGTCGGGCAGCAGTTCCTGGGAGCCTTGCAGCGGGGTGGTCAGTTTCACCAGGCGCCGGTTCTGTGGAGCGAACAGGGCGGCGAGATCCATCAGCATGCATATCTCCTGTAATACCGGGCCGCCCCGAAAGCCGGGCGGCGGAGTCCGTTCTGGTGGCCGTTTAGCGCCATGGCCATGGCAACGCCCGCCGGCTAGATGCCGGCAGGCAGATGTGCTCGGTGATTCATCCCGGCGAAGCTGGTGTTGCCGGTTTCCAATGCGGTATGCGCATGACGGAATGAATATTTACCTGAATTACGGAAAGTGCGGTGTGGATTGCTTCTCAATAATTCTTGTCCGTTCCAGCATTCCGTCAGTAGCGGTATTTGCTTGCTTGGGTGCAAAGGAAAAACTGGCTGGGCTCCGTTGTCAAGCATTTGATGTCGCTGCGGCATGGTGGCTTTTTGATTCCAATATGGTCGTCCGCAGATACTCCGCAGCCCGGGTTTCGGGTGCCCGCGCAGGACGGCGACATGCCGATATTGGCGGCGGCGCAAGCCGCAGTCAGGGTTGCGAACGCCTGCGGGCTTTGAGCCAGGGCAGCGCGCACGCGGCAGTCACGCCGGACAAAAGGCCCACCATGAACATGGCGGCCTGATCGTTCCAGGGGGCGGGGAGCATCAGGCCACCGGCGCAGCCCGCCACGAATGCGATGGCCGCGGCGCGCAGCGGTTTCCAGCGCGGCCTCGCCTGCCCCTGGAGGATGAGTTCGATGAGGCTCAAGTCCCCGGCCCCGGCGGCATCGGTTTCACGGGCGAGCCATGCGCGCAGAGGGGCGATATCGATGGGCCTGGTCGCATCATGCTGGTGCGGGCGTTCCTGTAGCGCCTGGATGAACGCACTGCCGGGCAGCAGGCTGTCGGGCCAGCGCTGCAGCTTCACGCCCAGGAGGCCAAGCAAGGGTGTGGTGAGGTGGGGCATCAACACGCGGCTGGCCTGGCGCCCATCGAGCACGCACCAGCATTCGTCGCGGCCTGCCACGCCGAGTGTGTAGAGCGCCAGCCGTTCCGCGTCCGGGTAGGCGATTTTCGTGACCCTGGCCGGCATGTCCTGTTCGCCATGATCGCGAAGGAACTGCACGCGATTCTTGCCCTCGCAGGCGACGTACAGGTCGAAGGGCTGGATCTGAAAGACCCAGGCCTGATCGGTATCCCCGTCGGCCGAGCGGGCATCGTCGAGCAGGTAGGCGGCCAGTTCGTCGGCAGAGCGGCGCCGGGGATCGGGCGAGCGCCATTTCCAGGATTCGCCGATCAGGCAATCGAGCGGAATGCGCGCGCGTCGTCGGCCGAGTGTGTTGCCTGTGTCGAGATGCGGCAGGAGCGCGTGCATGAACGACGGCGCGCAGAAGGCCGAGTAGGCGGCGTTGGCGATCTCCAACGGCAGCAGGGGACGGAGCCCTGGCTCTCGCAGCGCCCGATCCATCTCTGCCTTGGCGGCGATGACAAGGCGGACGGCCTTGTGCATCTGGTCGGGATCGATGCGAAGGCTGTCGCAGTGCGCTGATCCGTGGCACTGCCCGGTCCGGACGGCTCCACTATTTGCCAATGCTGGCTCCGGGCTTTCGCACAAGCCTGCTCAACGCGTTGTCGAGCGAGATGAACAGGGCCGCCGTAAGCATGCGCAGTGTGGGGAAGACGATGAAAAATATCCCAAAGAACACGACCAGGAGAAATATCAGTGCGTTGCTGGCCTTGAGTATCGAGTGAGGGGCGGTGTGTGGAGGGTAGATCGCCATCGGAGTGCCGTGCTCTTGAATTATTTGAATATATATTCCTGGCCATGGTATCGAGAGCGGATGGAGCCATCCAGCATGGCCGCGCTACTGGAGTCGACAACTCGTCGAAGTGCTTGCCCCCCTACCCTAGGCTTACTGCTGGCCGAAGGCTGATTGCAACTTCGTATAGAAATAACGGAACAAACGGGGGGCCCAAGCGCGGTTGCGCCACGCCTGGATTTCTTCGAGGTTGCCAAAGGTGTAGCGAATTCCTAGGCGGTGCTCTTCAGATTTGATCTGCTGCAGATCGGCAATGGTGTTTCGCGCGTAGAACATCACGACGAGTGAGGCGGCGGCAAGGAACAGGATCAGAAAAGCGGCGTACAAGGTACTGCCTTGCAAGAATGGGAATAGCACCGCTGAAATGGCTACTGCCGCGCCGATAGCGAGCGGGCTTGCCCTTTGAGGGTTCTGGATAGGGTATATCCGATTGTTTTTGATCTCGTAACTCGATGGCGCGGGAATCTTGTATTTCGCATAAAAATAATAAGCGCCCATGAGTATGGGTAACGATAGACCAAGAGTGATGCTGCTGGATAGGCTCATCCCAAGCATTGAATTCGCTATGTAGGTGGTGGCGCCAAAGAATATGGATGAGATAAAAAATATCAAAATAAATAGGATGCCATCGTAGAATCTGGTAAAGCTTTCATTGATATAGGTGTACTTGGCTCTCAGCCAGAATGCCAGCCCGAATAGCGCGAGCATGGGAATGCTCAGGCTCGGGAGCAGGTTGCTTACAGTAAAGCAGAGCACCCCTATCAAAATAAGAAAGAGCCTGGTGATTATAATCAGGCTGTAGAGGTCTGCAGTCCTCATCTGGTCAGTTCCATGTATTTGTCTCCTACCCAATCATTGAATCCTGATTTATTTAGGACAAATTGGACAACTAACCCTGCCCCTAATGCCAATGCAAAAGCAGCAATGACCGGGGCGCCTGCCACAGCTGCAACACCAGCAACGACGACTCCTGTAGCGAATACCGCCGCGTTGGTTGCCTGGCTATAGGCTGAGCGCTCTGCAAACTCGCGCATGTCTGCCGAGTTTTGGGCATCGATGGCCGCTTGAGGCCCCATGGAGAGCGCTGCACCTACCCAGTTGCTTCCCAGTACGCGGCCGAGGCCTCGTGTTGCGTACGTTGCGGTATTTGGAGTGACACGCGTATTCAAGGCTTGGTTGGCTCCATGAACCGGAACATGCACATGTCCACCGCCAGCGGTAAGCCCTCTGAGGGCGTAGTAGGGAGCCAGTGTCGAAGCGGGAATCTTGAACACCAGGTTGCCGTTGACGTACACCAGTTTAATCCGTCGCCGGAACGTCTTGCTTGCGGAGCGGGCGCCGGCTCTCCCTCGGGTCGTGGCCCAGTTGCGCAACTCCCGCTTCAGGCTGTTCGGAATGTTCAGCAGGTCGATGACACGCCTGGCCTGCGAAGTGGCATGGGCAATGCCCGTCAAGCTGCCGACGACGGCTGGCAGGTTGGCGGGGGAAAAGACCAAGGGGCCGATCACGGGAATCGCCTCGCCTCGTTTTCGCAGCTCGTTCAGCTCCTCGGCGGTCGCTTTGCCGGTCCGTTGCAGCTCTGCGTAGAGGGACAGGAGCAGGCCCAGGTCTTCCAGGGTTTCATCGGGCGTGCTTTCGTCGTCAGGCTGGGCCAGGGCCGTCGCAAGGAACATCGCTCCGCTGAGCTCGTCGGTCGCGTAGTCGCCGCCCACGTCGATTTGTGGAATGGCGCGGTTGGCGATGACTTCGGGGTAAGGCAGCGTGCCCTGGCCAAGTAAACCCTGCTGGGCGGGGGCATCGTTGCGAGTGCATTGGTAGAAGAGATCGCTCATGACGGTGTGCGTCCTGCTGAAGTTGATCCATATTACCCAGAAGGAGAAACCGGAGGGGTGTGGTTGTCAAGCCCTGGCAATTCTGATTCTTGCTGTTATGTGCTGTATGTCTCGGGCAATGCCTGATCGCCAATTGGCAACGGGCGGCTTGAAAGAAAAGGAGTGGTCAATTCCGGGGCGCTGCGGAATCGGTGTGAGGCAGTTCGCATTTGACGCACGATTGAATAGGTATTGCCGCAGGAATTCCGTAGATTCGGCGCCTCCACACTGATTCCATTGTGATGGCTCGTGTGGAAGGATCGAAACGGTACGCGTGGAGTGTCCGGTGGCGTGATGTCAAAAAGACACTGTTGCCGAGGCCGTTAGATGCTGCGAATAATGTTTGCATTACCCGGGTGGACGATTATTCCCGTTCAGGGGGCAGGCAAGACGTTCGTCTCGGGGCATCGGGTCTTTTTTCATATCTCCCGCATGTCTTACGCAAGGTTGTTTCGCGGTGGGGGCCGTATTCCGAAAGGAAAGAGGTCGGCTTCAAGGAAAGGGATATTCATGACTCAGGTTTTCGATGTCGAGGCACTGATTGAGCTGCGAAAGCAGACTCGGGCAATTTCCGAACTGCTCCGATCGCAGGCGGCCGACTATCTGTCCACATTGTCCCATCTGGTGCGCCCGCAATCGCTGTTCGGCGAGTACCTGCAGGGCGCTCCGCGCGGCAGTGGCCGCGAGACCCAGCACAATTTCAAGGACTTCAAGACGCTGTATGACCGCGTCGGATCTGCGGCACCGTTCGGCCTGATCAACGAACTGGAAGTGCCGGTCAATCTCCTCAGCACCACGCCAGAGCTCTATCCGCTGGAGTACGACATCGTGCTCGCTCAGAGCCAGCAGCGCATCCGCATCACCAGCCCCTGCCGATGGGTCGTGGGCTTCAACTCCTTCGAGTTGGCGCGCTTTCGCAAGATCGTGAAGGACCCCAATCGCAGCAACGCGGAACTCTACCGCTTCGTGACCCATTACCTGATCCTGTTCTATTGCTTCAGCAAGGCCGGCGGGCTGGGGCGGGTGTTGCAGGGGCTGCGCTTTCCTGTGTCGTTCGAGCGCCTGGAGGATTTCGGCGACCTGCCCTTCTGCGTGATCAGTTCGCCGGTGCGGTCGAGCCTGCCGGACGAAGAAGTGATCCGCAACAGCACCGCGATCTCGGGCAACACCACCTTCGAGGAGCTGCTGGGCCGCGAGAGTATCGAGCAGATGCGCGACGAAATTCGGGAACGTCTTCTGCAGTCCGTCGAAGGGGCGTGACTGCGGCGGCGAGTGTGGATGATTGGAATTCAGTACGAGGAACCAGTAGATGGCGAAGAAGGAAAGTACCCAGCACAAGCTCGATCGCGTTCGGGCTCCCCGCGTACACATCACCTACGACGTGGAAGTGGGCGACGCCCAGGAGAAGAAGGAACTGCCTTTCGTCGTGGGGGTGCTTGGCGATTACTCCGGCAATCCGCTGGAGCCGCTGCCGCGGTTGAAGGATCGCAAGTTCGTGCAGGTGGATCGCGACAACTTCGACAGTGTGCTGAAGGGAACCAAGCCCCGCCTGACCTACCGCGTGGACAACACGTTGGCCAAGGACGACACCCAGCTAGGGGTGGAACTGAACTTCGGCTCCCTCGATGACTTCGAGCCGCAGAACGTGGTCCGGCAGATCGAGCCGCTGCGCAAGCTGCTGGACGTGCGCAACAAGCTGGCCGACCTGCGCAACAAGATGGGCGGCAACGACAAGCTCGAAGAGTTGCTGATGGACGTGCTGCAGAACACCGAGAAGCTGGGCGCCCTGAGCAAGGAGCTCGGCCGCGAGGCGGCCGTGGCGCCCTCGGACGACGGCAAGGCCTGATACAGGAGACGAGGCATGACAAGCAAGCAAACCGCGCCGCAGACTGAAACCGCCAGCGAAGCCGCCGAGACGTTCGCGCCGCAGGCATCGCTGCTCGAAAGCATCATTTCCGAAAGCCGGGTCGCCCGCTCGGAAGTCGAGCGTACGCGCACCCGTGACCTGATCGGGGAACTGGTGGGCCAGGTGCTCGAAGGCGAGGTGACGCCGAGCAAGGATCTGATGGCTGTGCTCGATGCGCGCATCGCCGAAATCGACTCGCTGCTCTCCGAGCAGCTCAACGAGGTGATGCATGCGAGCGAGTTCCAGCAGTTGGAGGCGTGCTGGCGCGGGGTGAAGTATCTGGTGGACCAGAGCGAAACCGGTACCCAATTGAAAATCCAGCTGTTCAATGCCTCGAAGAAGGATCTTGTGCGCGATCTCAAGTCGGCCTCGGAGTTCGACCAGAGCGCGTTGTTCAAGAAGGTCTACGAGGAAGAGTACGGCACTTTCGGCGGTGCGCCGTTCGGGATGTTGGTCGGCGACTACGAGTTCGGCCGCAGTCCGGAGGACATGTATCTGCTCGAAGAGGTCTCGCATGTCGCCGCGGCCGCGCACGCGCCGTTCATTTCGGCGGCTTCGCCGGAGCTGTTCGGCTGGGACTCCTTCACCGACATGTCCGGGCCGCGCGACCTGGCGAAAATCTTCGATACCGTCGAGTACGCCAAGTGGAAGTCGTTCCGCAATTCCGAGGATTCCAGGTACGTCGGGCTGACACTGCCGCATGTGCTGGGACGGCTACCGTACGGGCCGGATACGGCACCGGTGGAAGAGTTCAACTTCGTCGAGAGCGTGGACGGCCGGGATCACAACAAGTATCTGTGGATGAACGCGGCCTATGCGCTGGCGGCGCGCGTGACCGATGCGTTTTCCCGCTATGGCTGGTGCGTGGCGATCCGAGGTGTTGAGGGCGGTGGCCTGGTCGAAGGGTTGCCGACGCATACCTTCCGCACCGACGACGGCGAGGTCGCCTTGAAGTGCCCGACCGAGATCGCGATCACCGACCGCCGCGAGAAGGAGTTGTCCGACCTGGGCTTCATCCCGCTGGTGCATTGCAAGGGCACCGACTATGCCGCCTTCTTCGGCACGCAGTCGACGCAGAAGCAGAAGCAGTACAACACCGACATCGCCAACGCCAATGCGCGCCTGTCGGCACAGCTGCAGTACATCTTCGCGACCTCGCGCATCGCGCACTACATGAAGGCGATCATGCGCGACAAGGTTGGCAGCTTCGCCGATCGCAAGAACGTCGAGGAGTACCTGAACAAGTGGCTGTCCAGCTATGTTCTGCTCGATGATTCGGCCAGCCAGGAGGCCAAAGCCAAGTTTCCGCTGCGTGAGGCGAATGTGGAGGTGGCCGAGGTGCCCGGCAAGCCCGGTGCCTACAAGGCGGTGACGTTCCTGCGCCCGCATTACCAACTCGACGAGCTGACTGCGTCGCTGCGACTGGTTTCCGAGTTGCCGCAACCCACGCGCGGCTGATCCTTGATTTGGCCATGGAGCGGCAATGATGAGTACATCCCATCGGCTGGTGCCTTCCTTGTTGGATCGTCTGCTGGACGATGAGCCCCAGCATTCCGCAGAGCCAGTGGCGCGGCGCTCGTTTTCGCTGGCCGAATACAAGGCCCGCATCGTCCGTGACCTGGAGACTCTGGTGAATACCCGCCAGAGTCTGCTGGCGAAGCATCTGGAGGTGTTTCCGCAGCTGCGCGGCAGCATCCTCGAATACGGCATGCCCGACTTCACCAGCCGTGCCTTGCTCGATCCTGCGGATCGCAGGTTGATCCGGAGCCAGTTGGAGCGGGCCATCAAGGTTGGCGACCGGCGTTTCCGCCATGTCCGGGTAAAGTTGCTCGACCAGCAGCCGGGCCAGCGGATGCTGACGTTCCGCGTGGATTCGGTCTTGCGTCTGCATGACGTATCCCGGCAGGTTTCTTTCGATGCGGTACTCCGGATCAACACTCAGGAATACACAGTGCAGAACCTGAACTGATGCTCGACGATCTGCTGCCTTACTACGAGAAGGAGCTGTCGCATCTGCGTTTCCTGGGGCAGGAGTTCGCGCGGCAGTATCCGAAGATCGCTTCGCGGTTGCTCATCGAGGGTGACAACTGCGAGGATCCGCATGCCGAGCGCCTGATCGAGTCGTTCGCGTTCCTGGCCGCGCGGGTGCACAAGAAGCTCGATGACGAACTTCCGGAGATCGTCGAGGCCTTCCTGGAGATCCTCTATCCGCACTACCTGCGGCCGACCCCCTCGCTGTCGGTCGTCGAGTTCACGATGGGGGATCGTGGCGATGTGACGGGGCGCTTCCAGATCGCCCGCCACACCCAGCTCACGTCGCGCGCCATCGATGGTGTGAATTGCCGCTTCCGAACCTGCTATCCGGTCGATCTGTGGCCGGTGGAGGTGCGCGAGGCCAGCTTCACGGAGCTGGAGCGATCGGCGTTCAACGGCCATGGCGCGGATCTGGTGGCGCAGTTGCGCATCGCGCTGGGCAGCACGGGCGAGGCGAATTTCGGTGCACTCGACATCCAGCGCCTGCGCGTCTTCCTGGATGGCGAGAGCAGCCTGATGCTGCAGCTCTACGAGCTGCTGTTCAACAACCTGGCCAAGTTGACGTTGAGCTATGTCGACGAGGATGGGCGCCGGCGCGAGCTGGGGCTGCCGCCCTCGTCGCTGAAGCCGGTGGGCTTCTCGCCGGACGAAGGGCTGGTGGACTATTCGGAGCGTTCCTTCCTGGGTTACCGGCTGCTGCACGAGTATTTCACCTTCCCGGAGAAATTCATGTTCTTCGACCTGGACGGGATAGGGAGCGCCCTGGCCGGCAAGGACATCACGCAGGTCGAGATTGGTTTCTATTTCTCCGACTACATGCTCAACGAACGTTTGGCGCGGCTGGCGCAGAACATCGGGCGTGGCAACTTCAAGCTGGGCTGTACCCCGATCATCAACCTGTTTCGCCAGCAGGCGGAGCCGATCAAGCTGAGCCATATCCAACACGAGTACCCGGTGGTGCCCGATGTTCGGCAGCAGGGAGCGGCGGAGGTGGTCTCGATCGACCGCGTGCAGCGGGTGCGCAAGGCCGCCCGCCAGGATCAGGTTTCGACATGCCATCCGTTCTTCGAGCCGCGCGGCGATCTGGGGCCCGGTGCCTGCTATTGGTTGGGTCGTCGCAGGCCATCGCAGCGCGCCCAGGATCAGGGCGTGGAAATGGTCATCCGCCTGGTGGACCGGGAGCTGGAGCTGGTGGACACCGGCAGCGATACCCTGAGCATCGCGCTGACCTGCAGCAATCGGGATCTGCCGCAGTACTTGCCGTATGGCGGGGCGCAGGGTGATTTCAGCATCGAACGGGATCATGTGGTGCGGCAGATCCGCTGCCTGCGCAAACCCACCGCAACGGTACGCCCGTCGCTCGGCGGCGGGGCGATCTGGCGATTGATCGCGCATTTGTCGCTCAACCATTTGTCCCTGGTCAGCAACGGGCGCGAGGCGCTGTTGGAGATGCTTGCGCTGTACAACTACCGGGATGCGTCGGCGGTGCGCAAGCAGATCGATGGCATCGTGTCGATCAGCAGCGAACCGCTGGTACGGCGCATCGGGCATCCACGGCCGAACTTCGTCCGGGGGGTGGGAATCACCCTGGAACTGGACGAAAGCCAGTACATCGGCAGCGGCATCTATCTGTTCGGCATGGTTCTGGACCATTTCTTCGGGCTGTATTGCTCGGTCAACAGTTTCACCCAACTCACGCTGCGCAGCCGCCAGCGTGAACAGAGAGTCGTCCAATGGCCCCCCAGAACCGGCACACAGCCCCTGGTCTGATCGATCAGGCACGCGCGGAGCCTTACCGGTTCGAGTTCTTCCAACTGGTGAGACTGCTGCGCCTGCATTACAGCCGCTCGGGACGGATCGACCCGGAGACGCGGCCGCATGAGGATCCTCTTCGCTTCCGCTCTCTGCTGTCGCTGGCGTTTCCCGTCAGCGAGGTGAGCGATTTGCGTTTCGAGCGGGAGGGGCGCGTGTCGCCGACCGGACAGCCGTTGACAGAGGTGCAGGTGACCTTCATGGGACTGGTCGGTCCGTCGGGGGTGCTGCCGCTGCCGTACACGGAGTTGCTGATCAACCGCCATGTGGAGCACCGCGACGATGCTGCGCATGCGTTCTTCGATGTGTTCTCGCACCGGATGACTGCGCTGTTCTATCAGGCCTGGCAGAAGTACAAGTTCCACATCGAGTTCGAGCGCCAGGGGCATTCCGATTTCCAGCGATTCCTGCTCAACCTGGTGGGCTTCGGCTCACAGGCCCGCAAGCGGCAGTTCACGGAGGGGGCATCTTCGCTGCGGGAGGACTTCTTCGCCTATTTCTCGGGCCTGTTGAGCCATCGTCCGCGGAATGCGTTGAACCTGGAGCAGATGCTGGTCTTCTACTTTCACCTTCCGGTGAAGGTTCAGGGGTTTGCCGGCCGCTGGCTGCGCCTGGACCCGCAGGAGCGTACGCGCCTGGGTCGTGGCAATGCCGCACTGGGCAGTACGGCGGTGGTCGGAAACCGGGTCTGGGACTACCAATCGAATCTGCGCATCGCACTCGGTCCGTTGGGGCTGGCGGACTACCGCCGCTTTCAACCCGGGACGGCCGATCACCGCCAACTGCTGGAGATCGTGCGCTTCTACCTGGGGGCGGAGTTCGATTTCGAGATCGAACTGCGTATCCGCCCTGACGAGGTGCCGGCCACCCGGCTGCAGCGGGACGGTGGCGCGGTCCTGGGCCGGATCGGCTGGCTCAAGCGGCCCGACAGACAAGGAGCGCCTGCCAGCGGTGCGCTATTCCGTATTCCTTACGATGGAGTGTCCTCGTGAACTTGAAGTCCCTGTTCACCAAGCTCAACGAAACCTGCCGTGTGGCGACGGAAGGTGCAGCGTCGCTGTGCCTGTCCGAGCGACATTACGAGGTCGATGTCGAGCATGTGCTGCTGCAGTTGCTGGAAGGCGACGATAACGATTTCGGCCCCATCCTGCGCCACTACGAGGTGGTCAGGGAGCGGCTGCAGGCGCAGCTGTCCAATGCGCTGGCCACGTTCAAGACCGGCAATACACGCACCCCCGTGCTGTCTCCGCATATCGCCACCGTGATCGAGCGGGCCTGGGTGCTGGCGTCCATCGAGTACGGGGAGGCGCAGATCCGCAGCGCCTACCTGTTGCAGGCGCTGCTGGACGATCAGGAGCTGAGCCGCATCGTCGCGTCGTCAGCTCGGGAACTGGAGAAGATCAATGCCGACGACCTGCGCCTGAACCTGCAGGCGCTGGTAGAGGGCAGCGGCGAGTCGCGGCAGGCACGCGCAATCGAGCAGTCTCCGGCCGACACGCCAGCGAGGAAGGGTGCAGGCAAGACACCGGCGCTGGATCAGTACACGGTGAACCTGACCCGCAATGCGCTCGAAGGGCGCATCGATCCGGTGCTCGGGCGTGAGGGCGAGGTACGCCAGATGGTGGACATCCTCACCCGGCGCAGACAGAACAACCCCATCCTCACCGGCGAGGCCGGGGTGGGCAAGACGGCAGTGGTTGAGGGGCTGGCGCTGCGCGTCGTCCAGGGCGATGTACCGCCACCGCTCAAGGACGTGGCCATCCATACGCTGGACCTGGGGCTGCTGCAGGCGGGCGCCGGGGTCAAGGGCGAGTTCGAGAGCCGCCTGAAGTCGGTCATCGAGGAGGTCAAGCGCAGTCTCCATCCGATCATTCTGTTCATCGACGAGGCACACACGTTGATCGGCTCCGGCGGACAGGCTGGGCAGAACGATGCCGCCAATCTGCTCAAGCCGGCGCTGGCGCGCGGCGAGCTGCGTACCATCGCGGCGACGACCTGGGCCGAGTACAAGAAGTACTTCGAGAAGGACGCGGCGCTGGCCCGGCGCTTCCAGGTGGTGAAGGTGGATGAGCCGGACGAAGAGAAGGCCATCCACATGCTGCGTGGCCTGCAGGGGAAGATGCAGGATCACCACCGGGTGGCGGTGCTCGACGATGCGGTGGTGCAGGCGGTGCGGCTGTCGCATCGCTACATCAGCGGGCGGCAGTTGCCGGACAAGGCGGTCAGTGTGCTCGACACGGCCTGCGCGCGCGTGGCCCTGGCACAGTCGGCCCAGCCGGGGGCGATCGAGGATTGCCGGCGACGGATCGATAATCTCCAGGCGGAAATTGCCGTGCTGGAGAAGGAGCGCGCCCATGGCGGCGATCACGAGCGGCGCCTGAAGGCGCTGCGCGACGAACTGGTCAATTCCGAGCGCGAGCGTGCGCAGTTGGCCGAGCAATGGAATCGTGAACTGGAACTGGTCAAGCGCATCCATGAGGCGGGCGAGCGGATCACGCAGGGAGATGGCGGTGATGAGGGCGGTCGCGAGTTGGCCGCATTGCGTGCCGAGCTGGCAGCGGTGCAAGGCGAGCAGCCGCTGGTCCATGCGCTGGTGGACGGCACCACGATCGGCGAAGTGATTTCCGGCTGGACCGGCATTCCACTGGGCAGGATGCTGCGCGACGAGATCGAAACAGTACAGCGTCTGCCGGAGCTGCTGGCCGAGCGCGTCATCGGGCAGGATCATGCGCTGGCGGAGATCGGCAAGCGCATCAAGATTTCGCGTGCGCGCATGGAAGATCCCAACAAGCCGGTCGGGGTTTTCCTGCTGCTCGGCCCCAGCGGCGTGGGCAAGACCGAGACGGCGCTGGCGTTGGCCGACATCCTCTACGGCGGCGAGCGCAATGTCATCACCATCAACATGTCGGAGTACCAGGAAGCACATACCGTCTCCAGCCTGAAGGGCTCGCCGCCAGGCTACGTCGGTTATGGCGAGGGCGGCGTGCTGACCGAGGCAGTACGCCGCAAGCCCTACAGCGTGGTGTTGCTCGACGAGGTGGAGAAGGCCCATCCGGACGTGCTGGAGCTGTTCTTCCAGGTGTTCGACAAGGGGGTGATGGATGACGGCGAAGGACGCGAGATCAACTTCCGAAACTGCGTGATCATCCTGACTTCCAACGTCGGGACTGAGCGGATCATGCAGCTCTGCGACAAAGTCGGAGAGCGGCCAGCAGCGGCTGAGATCGTCGAGGATCTGCGCGACCAGTTGAACCATGTGTTCAAGCCGGCGTTCCTGGGGCGGTTGAACATCGTGCCCTATTACCCGGTGCGCGACGCGGTGCTGGAGCGGATCGTCGGGCTCAAGCTCGAACGCATTCGCAAGCGCTTCGAGCGCAACCACCAGGCCAACCTGGACTTCGATGCCAAGCTAATTCCAGAGATTGCGAGGCGCTGCACGGAAGTCGACAGCGGGGCACGCAATATTGACAACATCCTCTCGGGTTCGCTGATGCCGGAACTGGCCGAACGTGTACTGGAGCGGATGGGACAGGGCAAACCGATTCAGGCATTGAGCGTGAAGCTCGGGAAGACAAGCGATTTTGAATATCGCATCCGCTGAATACATGGAAATAAGGAGATTTTGATGAGTCAGTGTTATGTCGCAGGTGATTTCAAGAAATATTTTGACGAGAACATGGGGGCGCTGGGGCTGCCAGTTCCTTCCACGATGTTCGATAGCTATCAAACAGCGATCGGAACGGCTTCTACACTCGTTGGCACTGTTGCAACCTTGGGCAAGGGCGCCACGGTCGGCGAGCTGATTGGCGCCACAGTCGGCTTGGAGAAGCTGGCCGTCGCGGCATCGCTCAGCGCCGCCGCCTACACGGGGGCGGCGATCGGGAGTATCGCCGTCGCGAGCGGCCGTTCGCTGTCGTGTGGAACCAGCATCGCCGACTTCCTCGTTTTCACTCGCCAGACCAATCTGCACTTCAAGGGTGCGGAAAGATTCTACGCCCGCAATCCACAGGTGCTGGATGGTAGCTATCCGTTCCGGAGCAGCTTCGGTGCGAAGGCCAGAAAATCACCCCGTCTTTTCGAGTACGCATGATGTTGAAAAATATTCTTTTCCTGGCGGCGTGTGTCGCCATCGTCGCCGCGGCATGGGGGCTGTTCTATGTCCTGGGGAACTATGCGTTTCTGGTCATGCTGGTCATTACGGTCGCGGCGCTGATTGCCAAGGTCGGAAAGCCGAAGTTCGGCACAAAGAAATAGAAGTTTGCCGCCCGCTGTGTGCGGGCGCAAAAACGTAAGGCTTTGCTGCGCAGGGGAGTATGTGGGATGGAGCGTTTGGCCGGCTGGTCTTGCAATGGAGCGCGACGCATTCGTGTTGTGCTGGGGCTTCTGATCCTGAGTCTGGGGGTTGCCGGATGCGGTGTCAGCGATCGGCTCGGCAAGCGAGTGGAAGGCACCTGGATTGGCGACATCCTGTTCAGTCACACCGACCGGGTGAAGCTGAGTTTCGAGGGGGCCGACTACCTGAACCCGGACGAGCGCGACAGGTCGCTGTCGGTGGTGGTGCGGATCTATCAGCTCAATTCGCTGGACAGGTTCCGCAGTGCCGGCTCGGATCAACTGTGGGACGACGCTGCTCGGGCACTGGCTGGCACCCTGCTGGATACGCAGGAGATCACACTGGTGCCCGGCAAGACCAAGGAAGAAACACGGCCGATGGCGGTGGCTGCCCGCTACGTCGCGGTGGCGGCATTCTTCCGTAATGAGCGTGGCGCGCGCTGGAAAGTGGCGTTGCCGGCCGACGATATGCGCAAGGATGGCGTGCTGTTCTCCACCGACGGCGGCCGACTGCTGCTGGAGGGCAACACCGTGGTGGTGGTGCGCGGACGCGACAGTCTGCACCCGCTGCGCGCCCAGGCGACGCCGGGTGTGGTGGAGGACGAGCGGCGCTGGAATCCTTTGCTGGAAAGAACGGGCTCGGTGGTGCGTGACAGCGCCGAGGACGCGGCCGGCAATGCGGTGAGGAACCGAGTCGGTTCCGCGGTAGAAGGCGTGGTGCAATGAGCAGACGCAGCCGGGTGATGTGGTCGGAGGGCATGTTCCTGCTCCCCCAGCACTTCCAGTATCAGGACGAGTATCACCAGCATCAGTTGGCGCAAACGGTTCAGCGCTCCACGCCGTTCCACTGGGGTATTGAGCAGTTGGAGGTGGACGAGGATGCGCTGGCTGGCGGGACGCTAAGCCTCAAGCGGCTCAAGCTGGTGTTTCCCGACGGCACGCTCTACGACGCCCCCCAGCAGGATGCACTGCCGGCGGTGCGCGATCTTCGGGAGCGGGCGCGCGAGGGCGAGTTGAAGGTCTACGCGGCGTTGCGCCATGGCGAGCCCTATGGGGTGAACTACGTGGACGACGGGGATGAGGGCAAGGCGCCAAAGCGATTTCGAAAACGCTTCGAGGTGCTGCCGGATCTCAACGAGGGGGATCTGGAGAACGAGATCACCAGCCTTGGCTTGAACGTGGTTCTGCTGATCGAGGGCGATAGCCTGGATGGCTACAGCTACTGCCCGTTGTTGCAACTGACGCGCAACAGCGCGGGCGGTTTCGGGCTGGCTTCCGCCTTCATCTCTCCGTGTCTGTACCTGGGGGCCAGCGATCAATTGCTCAGCTTGGCCCGACGGTTGCTGGGCGTGCTGCAGGCCAAGAGCGATGCGCTGTCCTCGCGGCGCCGCGAGCGGGCCAACTTGATCGCGGAGTTCGGCTCCAGCGACGTGACTCTGTTCTGGTTGCTGAACACGATCAACCGGGCCTATCCGCAGTTGGCGCACCTACTGCAGCATCCGCGTCTGCATCCCGAGCGGCTCTATCTGTTCCTGGCCGAGCTGGCAGGTGGGCTGTTGACCTTCTCGCTGGACGCCGGTTTGGCGGACATCCCCGAGTACGACCACGATGATCCGGCGGCTTCGATGCAGCGCCTGGACATCCTGTTGCGCGAGTTGCTGGACAACGTGGTGCCCAACCAGTACGTGCCGATCACGCTGGAGCAGAGCAAGACGTCCTACTACATCGGCCGCCTGCACGACGCGCGTTTGACTTCGGCAGATTTCTACATCTCGGTGCACGCCGACATGCCGGGAGCGAAGCTGCTGGAGCTGGTGCCGCGGGCATTCAAGGTGGGATCGCCGGAAGACATCGAGGTGGTCGTCAACACGGCCATGCCCGGTGCCAGCCTGGTGCATACCACCCGCTTGCCCAGCGCGATCCCGGTACGCCTGGACAACCACTATTTCGCGATCGAACCGCGCGGGGAGGTCTTCGAGCGAATGATGCGGGCCCAGGCCGTCGCTTTCTACGTGCCCAGTGCATTCACCAACCTCAAGCTTGAACTGATGGCGGTGCTCAAATGACCGATGCAGTACTCAATGGCGCGCCTATGGCGGCGGCGTCCGGACAAAAACCGACGCTGAAGGATCTGGTCAGGGACTTCCTGTCGATGGCGCTGCTGATCCGGGAGGGTCGGCAGGCACGCAGCGTGGAGGCGTTTCTGGAGAGCGTGGATGGATTCTTCGCCGACCTGGAGCGGGAGGCACGCAATGCCCGCTACAGCGCGGAGCAGGTCAGGGATGTCCAGTACGCCTTGTGCGCCTTTCTCGACGAGAGCGTGCTCAAGGCAGGCAACAGCAACATTCGCGGTCATGTCGAACTGCATCCGCTGCAGTTCAAGTACTTCGGGGTCCATCTGGCTGGCGAAGGCTTCTTCGAGAAGCTTGAGGCGTTGCGTGCCGACGTGAGGGCCAATCTGGAGGTGCTGGAGGTCTATCACCTGTGCCTGGCGCTGGGTTTCGAGGGCAAGTACAGCCTGGGGCAACAAGACCAATTGCGTTATGTGGCCAACACGCTGGGGCAGGAGATCGCGCGGCTGCGGCCGCAGCCGCGCGATCTGGCGCCGGACTGGGCGCTGCCTGATCAGGTGTCGCAGATGATCCGCTACGAGATCCCGCTTTGGGTTTACGTGGTGCTGATCGCGCTGGTGTGCGGGGTGGTCTATCTGGTGCTGGACTGGTCGCTGGGTATCCAGGTCGAGGCCTTGGCCGAGCAGATCGGCCGGCTGTTCGGGGCATAGGAATCGGGACGGGTCAGGAAGACATGAAAGTATTACTGCGAGTTCTGAAAGGGTTCTGGTTCCTGTTGGCGGCCTTCTGGCTTGCCGCCATGCTGGCGTGCTGGTTCCTGCTGCCGCACTGGGTGCCGCAGCAGGACGGCGTATGGGTCGCCATGGCGCTGGTCACTGCGTTCTGCCTGTTGTTGATCGTGCTGCGCCAGTACCGGCGCATCCGTGCCGAGCACAACATCGAGAACCTCGTCCAGTTGGAGATGGACCGTTCCGTGGGTGCCCAGAGCGAGTTCCGCGATCAGCAGGTCCTGCGAGAGCGTCTGCGCCATGCCATCGCGCTGTTGCGCACGGCCCGCGCGGCCAGTGGCGGGGGAAGCTCCGCGCTGTACGACCTGCCCTGGTACCTGGTGCTGGGCATGTCGGCGTCCGGCAAAACGTCGCTGCTCACCCGGTCAGGCCTGTCGGCCACCGTGGCCGGAGGGAAAACCGGCCTGGAAGATGGCGGGACACAACACTGCGACTGGTATTTCAGCCCCGAGGCGGTGCTGATCGATACCGCTGGCCGTTACCTGATGGACGATCAGTCCGCCGGCGAATTCACGGATTTCCTCAGACTCCTGCGGCGACAGCGGCGCAAGCCTGCGATCAACGGCTTGGTGCTGGTCGTGAGCCTGCCAGAGCTGGTACAGGATTCGCCCGAGGAACGGCAGCGCTTGGCCGAAAGGCTGGTCACGCGAATCGAGGAATATACGGCGTGCCTGGGCGTCAACCCGCCGATCTATCTGGTCTTGAGCAAGGCCGACCTGTTGCCAGGATTCGAGCCGGCCTTCGGGAGCCTGGATGCTGCTGCCCGCCAGCAGCCGCTCGGCATCACGTTCGCGCTTTCCGAGTTGCATCAGGGCGGCGCGCGCAAGGCGCTGGAGGCCAAATTCCTACAGCTGCTGGCGAGCCTGGGCCGGCACGTCGACGGGCAGTTGCTCGGGCAAGGCGGGCGAGCCGACGGGCGGATGCTCAATTT
Source organism: Brenneria sp. L3-3C-1 (assembly GCF_016456245.1). Lineage (NCBI taxonomy): Bacteria > Pseudomonadati > Pseudomonadota > Gammaproteobacteria > Enterobacterales > Pectobacteriaceae > Brenneria > Brenneria sp. L3-3C-1. The sequence continues at coordinate 81,568 of NZ_JAEMHF010000010.1, forward strand.
CCCGGGTTACATCGGCGAGCTGTCGGGGGTGCTGGGCGGTTTCCTCGAACATTTCGAGCAGGCCGCACAGGGGCGTGCGACGCCAGTCCTGCGCGGGCTGTACTTCACCAGCGCGCTACAGGCCGGGCATGGATTGCCGCCCCTGCTGGACGAGGCCACTGGCGAGCGTTTCTCGCTGCAGCCGGCTCCGTTGGAGGGCGAGGCGGCGGAAGCCGAACGCAGGGGCGACCGCAGCTACTTCATCACCGATACCTTCCGCCGGGTGATCTTCCCGGATCGCGACCTGAGCCTCTACTACTCGCGCCAGGGCCGTCGCAAGTCGCTGGCTCCGGCCCTGACAGTGGCCGCTTTGCTGGCGGGGGTGGCCCTGCTGGCCTGGGAGGGAACTTCGTTCTACAACAATCGCCTCTGGCTTGCCGACACCTCCGCGCGCTTGCACACGATCGGGGATCGGGGCCAAGCCGGAGGCGAAGCCCTGGAATTCCTACGCGAACGGCTGGCCGAGCTGGAGACGCATCGGCGCGATGGCGTTCCCTTGGGGCTGGCGGCGGGGCTTTATAGCGGCGGCGATCTGCGTCCGGCCCTGCGCGATGCCTACCGGCATCAACTGCAGGTACAGGTCCTGGAGCCAATCGGCCGCGATCTGCAGCTACGCCTGCGTGCACTGAATGATTTTACCCAGGAAGTGCTGCAGCCAGAGCCTGAAGGTACGGCTGCGCAGGGTGCGGCCCCGCAGCGGTCGGCGCGTGAAGCGGCCCGGCAAGGGGTCAGCGCCGCAGGTAGTCAGTTGGCCCGAGGCACATTGCCAAGAGGGCTTTCAGATGTGAGTGGGCGTGCGCGCGGCGTCGCCCAAGATGTCGCGACGCAGGGGCGCCAAGGGGCAATCGGCGCGCTGCGCGAACAGTTGCGAGAGGCTTCGGCAAGTGAGGAAACAGTACGCGGGACAGGTCTGGCGCTTTCCGACGAGGTGCTTGCGCGGTTGGACGAACACCAACTGGCGTCCCTGATCGAGGCTTACAACGCGCTCAAGCTGTACTTGGTCTTAAGCCAGCCAGAAGCGCATCCCGAGGACGAGTTCGTTGCCGATGCCCTGCCCACAGCCTGGCTGCAAGCAGTGTCAGGCGACGCATTATCGGTCGAGCCGGAACGCGTGCGTGAGCACGTCGCGCTCTACCTGGACGATCTGCGCAATGGGGAAGCAAGGGCGTTGCGGCGCAATGAACAGTTGGTCGAGCAGGCGCGCAACAGCCTGAAGTCCTTCATGATCGCCAGCTCGCTGGTGGAGCGCGAATACCTGCGCCTGCAGTTGGAAGCAAGCCGCCAGTTTCCCTCTCTGACGCTGGGCGATCTGGTGCCGCTGCCGGGACGCCAGCAGCTCTATTCCGGCGAAGCGATCCCGGCGCTGTATACCCGCCAAGGGTGGGAGCAGTTCCTGAGACCCGAGTTGATCAAGCTGCTGTCCACTGAGCTGCAGGACGAGACGGACTGGGTGCTCGATGGCGAAGGCGGTTCCGGAGTGGTGCGCAAGGCCGGCTTCATGCGCGAGTTCATGGCGCGCTACAAGAGCGACTACGCCGAGGCGTGGTATCGCTTTCTGGCGGGCACCGGCGTACGTAGCACCAGCGATCTGGAAAGCGTCACGCGCCAGTTGACCCTGTTCAGCGATGTGCAGCAGTCGCCGCTCAAGACCCTGCTGGCGGGGGTCAACGAGAATACCCGCTGGGATGTGCCCGAGCACCGATCGGACAACAGTACTGCAGCACGGGCCGAGGATGGGTTCTGGCAGCGTGTCAGAGGCGTTTTCGGCAGCGATGGTGCGCAGGTGGCCGAAGAGCTGGTGGCAGCATTGCCGCGGGTCGACGATGCAAGCCTGGCAGGCCGATTCGAGGCAGTCTCCCGGTTGTTCGCAGCCGAGAACGCGGAAGGCCTCGACAGCACCATCATGGATCGGTACCTGGCTGGCCTGCGCGGACTGAAAGTGCGCCTGAACAATATCCAGCGCTCGCAGGATGTCGGCAAGAGCAGCAAGGCCCTGATCAGCGAGACGCTGGAAGGGGCGCCTTCCGAGATCGGCAATGTGCGCAACTACGTCGAAACCAGCGTCGATACCAGCCAGGATGCGCTGTCGCGCGCCTTGCGCGGGCTATTCATCGCCCCTGTGCAGTCTGCCTGGAACAGCCTGCGTGGTCCGGCCGGTCAACAGATCGCCATCGCTTGGGACAAGCAGATCGCCGCGCCCTGGCAGCGGACCCTGGGCCATCGCTATCCCATGGTGGCGGACAGCGGAAACGAGGCATCGGTGAAGGATCTGCAGCGTTTCGTCGATCCGCACAGCGGTTTGCTGCCGACGTTCAAGCGCAATGAGATCGGCAACCTGGCCGGTGGCGAGGGGCTGGGTGTGGGCAGTACGCCTTCGGGGGCGCCGTTGGTGAATCCACGCATGCTCTCCAGCATCGACCGAGCCAGTTCGCTGGGCGAGGTGATCGCCAGCCTGTCCGACCGCGACAACGGTTTCGAGGTGATGCTTGAGCCTGCCGCCGGGGTCACCGACATCGTATTCACGCTGGATGGGCAGGTATCCCACTACCGCAATGGCCGTAGCGGCTGGAGCCGCTTCGTCTGGCCGGGAGAGAGCGCGACGCCGGGTGCACGCCTGGAGGTGGTGACCGTCGTAGGCGAGCGTCGGACTGTCTTCGACTATCCCGGGCGGTGGGGGCTGCTGAAGATGAGTGATAGCGCCGCGCGCGTGTCCGATCTGGACGAAGTGCAGCAGCGTTTCAGTTGGCCGGTCGGCGGCGGGCAGGTCAGCCTGCTGGTGCGCAACTTCGGGGGCGTGAAGCTCACGGATCTGGCCAACGTGAAGAGCCTCGGCGAGTTGGCGAAGCAATGACGAGGTTGGCGAAAGGTATGCCCACCGGGAGAGGCAAGGCTCGATGATTGGGTGTTTCGGCAAGCTCCCCGCGGATGCGGACTTCGTGAGTCTGCATGGCGCGGTGGAGGAGGTGCGCGAGTTCGATGCCTGGCTGCAGGCCGCGATCGGGGGGCTACAGCACGAGGAGGATTGGCGCGAGCGCTTTGACCGTTTGCCGCTGAGTTTCTACTGTTATCGCGCGCGTACCGGAAACTGGCTGTTCGCGGGACTGGTCAGCTCGCGCGATGCGAGCGGCCGACGCTATCCGTTCATGGTGTTCCAGTGCGTGCACAGGGGGCTTGTCGAGGGATTCGTCAGCCCGCACACGTTGTTCGAGACGTTCGCTGGGCAACTCGCTCCGATGCTCAACCAGGCTCGCAGCGGTGCCGATGCAGGTGCGTTGATCGAGCGCATTGCGGCGCTGCGTCCCTGGGGCGAACAGGACCTGCATCTCTACCGACGCGTGCACGACAAGTTCCTGCAGGATTTCAACCTGCTCGACATCGCCAGCGCCTTGCAGCACGCCTATCCGGAGTTCGTGTCGCGGGCATCGCTGCATCGGCTGGCGGGGCTTGCTCAGCAGTTGCGGGCAGGCGTGAAGCCGGTGGCGAGACTTCCGTTGCCTGCCGAGCGCGGGCTGAAACGCCCGGTGGCGGATCTGTGGTGTACCTGGCTTGCCTCGCTCGTGCCAGCGTCCACGATTCCGGAAGTGAGCGTGCTGGTGGACGATTTCATGCGCCCATCGCTTCTATGCCTTTCGCGTTCCAGCGACGCCGCCTACCGCGTGCTGGCTGGATGCGACAGAAAAAGGGAGTGCTACGACCTGCTGGGGTCATTCGATGTGTTCGACGAGCAGCGGCGGGAGTTGGCGTTTCCTGATGCCGATCTGCCCCTGGGTGATTTCATCGAACGTTTTTCTCTGTCCCTGACTGCGGCGTCCCTGCCATGAAGAAGATCAAGTATTACTTCCTGAAGCATCAACCCTACGTTCTTGGCGTCGTTTTCTTTCTGGCGATGTTTCTGGTCTGGGGGCTAGGGGTGTGGCTGGGGTTTACTTCGCTGTATAGCCTGCTGGCCGGGATGCTGGTGTTCCTGCTCGCATCGGCGGTGTACGTGCTGTTCCTGTATCGCGGAGCAGCCCACCATCCCGATCTCGAGGCCTTGCTGCGCGAGGATGCCGACCAGGCGGTGCTCAATGCGAGTCCACAGGACCGTGAGGAGGTCGGCCTGCTGCGCGAGCGCCTGCTGCAGAGCGTCGAGCGCTTGCGCAGCAGCCAGGCCCGCAAGGGGCGCCGCTCCAGCGATGCGCTCTATGCCCTGCCCTGGTATCTGGTGATTGGCCAGCCGGCGGCGGGCAAGAGCACCATGCTCTATCAGTCCGGCCTGAATTTCCCCTATGCCGACCGGGAAGGCGTGCGGGTCGCCGGACTGGGCGGCACGCGAAATTGCGACTGGTTCTTCAGCTCCGAAGCCGTGCTGCTCGATACCGCCGGGCGCTACATGCAAAGCCAGGAGGAAGCGGACAAGTGGCGGGCCTTCCTGTCGCTGCTGCGCAAGTATCGGCCGCGCCGGCCCTTGAATGGCCTGATCGTCGCGGTCAGCGTTCAGGACATTCTGGCGGCCGATGCGCAGGAGCGAGAGCGGCTCGCCAAGCGACTGCGCGAGCGAATCCAGGAGGTCCACGACCTGCTGGAGTTGCGCTTGCCGATCTACCTGGTGTTCACCAAGTGCGACCTGGTTCCCGGCTTCACGGACTTCTACCGTCGTCTGGACGCCGGAACCCGTGGCGAGGTGATGGGAACGACGTTCGCGCACGAAGGTTTCGCCCGTTCCGATTGGGGGCAACGTTTCGCCCAGGCACTGGACGAGCTGCTGGCCCATTGGCAAGCGGTGGCGGACCGGCAACTGGTGGATCAGGATATCCAACTGACCCGATGCGATGCGTCGGCCTACCGATTTCCCTTGGAACTGACCGCGCTGGGTTCGGTGCTTCGGGCGTTTGTTGAGGCTTTGCTTCGCGCCAACCCCTACCAGAGTGCGGAACTTCTCAGGGGCGTCTACTTCACCAGTGCACTCGATGGTGCCGAGGCATCCGTGAGTGAGCATGCCCGCCATGTGTCGCAGCGGTTCTCGCTGGCAGCGGAGCCCGGTGCCCAGGCAGGAACGGCGCAAGCGCAATCGTTGTTCATCAACGGGCTGTTCCAGAAGGTCATCGTGCCGGACCAGCATCTGGTCGCGCTGTACACCGGCACGCGCCGCGAAGGCCGGCGCAAGGCGGCCTGGGCCTCGACGGCGGCAGCCGTTGGCCTGGTGCTCTGCTCTCTGTGGGGGTGGTCGTACTGGAACAACCGTTCGCAGTTGCAGGCACTCAACGCGGAACTGGCCGAGGCCGTGCAGCAGGATGCAGAGGCTCCGGGGCAGTACGCCCAGTGGCATAGCCTCGATGCCTTGCAACGCTGGGCGCAACACTATTACGCCGCGCATCGGGAAGAAGGCGTCCCGCTGCGTCTGAAGCTGGGGCTGTACCAGGGACGAGAGGTCGAGCCACTGCTGCGCGCACGCTACTTCTCGCATCTGGAGACGGTGATGCTCAAGCCGACCGGGGAGAACCTGACGCGCTCGCTCTACCTGCTGACCGGTATCGAGGTCTACCAGCGCAATGCCCGTGAGTTGGCGCCGGTGACCGGCGTCGACAGCGTCGAGCCAGGCGCGCTGCCTACCGACAACCGCGCCGAGTCGGTGGCGAACTTCGGCAAGGCCACCCTGCAGACGTACTTGATGCTGTCACGTTCGCATCGGGAGAAGGCCGATCCGGCGTTCCTCAAGTCGCGCTTGCCCAACTACTGGTATCCGGACATCGCCGCACGCCTGGGAACGGACCATGCCGCAGCTCAGGCCGCTGGTGGTGCGTCGGAGCAGCAGTATCAGTCTGCCGGACGGCAGGTCGTCTTCTACAGCGACCAGATCCGCGAGCCGGACGCGCCCAGGATCACGGACAACGCCTTCCTGGTGTCCAGTTCGCGCAACTACATCGACAGCCTCCTGTCGCAATCGCTGCGTTCCATCGAGACGATCACGCTGGAGTCGGACACGCTGTTTGCCTTCGGGCGGGCGGATTTCCAGAGCCTGCAGGCCGGCGGTCAGCGACAGCTCAACGCCATCGCCGGCAAGCTGCTGAGCACGCCTGACGTCGGACGAATCCTGATCACCGGACATGCAGACCAGTTGGGCGACCCGCAGGGGAATCTCCGGGTATCGCGCCAGCGTGCGGAAACGATCCGCACCTACCTCGTGGGCAAGGGCGTACCTGCCGAGATCATCGAGGCAACTGGCGAGGGTAGCGGGAAGCCGCTTGTGCAATGCGAGGCAAGCCTGCCCCGTGCACAGCTGATCCAGTGCCTGGAGCCCAACAGGCGGGTGGAAATCGAAGTCCGGGCGCTCAACTGAGCGGCTGGCAGAGGATGCTCCTTGCTGGGATGCCGGCAGGGGCTATATGAGCTCGGTGACCGAATCACCGGTGTTCGAAACAGGGCGACGGTTCACATGAACCGATGGAAGCCCGGCAATGTATGGAGAAATGAAAAATGGCATTCGATGCTTTCCTGAAAATAGACGGTATTCCGGGTGAATCTCTGGATGAGAAGCACAAGGACTGGATCGAAGTACTGGGGTACAACTACGGTGCGTCCCAGGCCACTTCGGCAACTGCCAGTTCCTCCGGTGGCGCTTCTTCCGAGCGCGTCAACCTGACCGATCTCACCGTTCGCAAGTTCGTCGACAAGTCCTCGCCCAAGCTGTTCGAGGCTGTCGCCAAAGGCCAGCACATCAAGGAGATCGTGCTGAACATCAATCGTGCGGGGGGCGGTGAAAAGGTCACCTACTTCACCATCACATTGGAAGAAGTCGTGGTGTCCTCCCTCGACCATACGGGCGCTTCCGACGGCGACGGCGACCTGCCGGTCGAGGTGGTGACCTTCAACTTCGCTCGTATCAAGACGACCTACACCCAGCAGAAACGCGCCGATGGCGCGGGCAGCGGCAATGTCGCTGGCGGCTGGGATCGCACGCTCAACAAGGTCTTTTCCTGATACGCACGTTGTCCTTTGCTTTCCGGCGACGAAAGTCGCCGGAAAGCCCCATTTTTTTGGCGTAACAAATCGTCGCTCGGGTTGAGCGATTTTTTTATGAGCGAAACAGGAAATCCGGCTGGTCGATGGGATTCAAGTCGTATTTGTTTATGCGACTTGGCAGATTTCCTTCAAGACAGGCGAGCATCCATCGATACGCTCGCCAATTGATACTGGTTGGAGGTTCTCATGTCATCCTTGCCGCAGCTCCCGTCTCTTGATGACCTGCTCGTTCCCATCGACGGTGGAGCGGGAGAGGATCTGGCGTTCTCGGCGTTGTTCGACCAGATCAAGGAAGCCCGCCGGGCCGATCCCGTGTATCTGACCCAGGGAGAGTGGGAGACCGAACTCAAGCAGGCCGATTGGGACACCGTGGTCGAGCTGGCCACCGAAGGCATACAGATCCGAAGCAAAGATTTGATGCTGGCGGGATGGCTCACCGAGGGCCTGACGCAGAAATATCATTTCCAGGGCCTGGCCTTCGGCTTGGAACTCACCGACTCGCTTCTGCAGCGCTATTGGGAGAACCTGTTTCCAGGTCTGGATGAAGGGCTGGAGGAGCGGGCAGCACGCTTGGGTTGGCAGGGAACGACACTCGCCGAAGTCATCGGTAATCTGCCGCTCGTCCAGGGCAGCGGCTATGGGCTGAACCGATACGACGAGTCGCGCCAAGTCGAGAATTTGGCGCGGCAGAACGCGAGCGCGGGGGCTGCAGCGCTGGAAGAAGGCAAGATCAATGCCGAGCTATTCCAGCGGTCAGTGACGCAGACCGAAACCGAGTTCCTGCTGTCGAGACGTGCGGAGGTGACCGCCAGTGTCGAAGCTTGTCGTCGGCTCCAGGCTTGCATGGATACGCATTTTGGCCACGAGGCGCCCAGCCTGCGCAAGCTGGACGAGAAACTACTGGCTGCGCAGCAACTGCTTGAGCGCGTGCTCAAGGAGCGAGGGATCGAGCAGGTGCCGCAGACACGCGAAGAACCGGGGCATGGCGAGCGCCTCGACGAAACGCATGCCGAGGAGGTGCTGCTGACTGCAGCGGTGCAGCAACGGCAGGGCAGCGGACTGCGCATGACCCCGCTCAGCAGGGAGGAGGCATTCACGATGCTGGCTAACGCGGCGGACTACTTCAAGCAGACCGAGCCTCAGAGCCCTGTTCCGTACTTGGTGGAGCGCGCCATTCGCTGGGGACGCATGCCGCTGGAAGAATGGCTGAAGGACGTGATCAAGGACAACGGCGTAATCGACAGTATCAAAAGCACGTTGGGTACCCAGTCCGGTTCGGATTGACGCGTTGCGCATACGCCTGGGAATGCTTGCTTTTGGGGCTTCCGCATACAGATTGGGGATGACGGTTCCCTCATCGCAGAGTATTCCGAAGGCCGTCCTCGGCCTCGATGGCCTGGGCACGCTGGATCAGGCGCTCGACGGTGGCCGATAAAGGAGATGGCGGCAGCGCCAGGTAGGTGGTTACCTGGTGGGGGCCGCATGCCAGCGGGCGCATCACAAGATTCAGATTGCGGGAACAGGAGATGCGTGACTTGGTGGCGAAACCGATACCATAGCCAGACGCTACCAGTACCGCCATCAACTCAAAGGAGCTCACCCGATCAACTACATTGAGCTTGCTGGCAGCCGATGACAGCAGGGATTCGATCTGCTGCCCCAAGGGGCTACAGTATCCTCTTTGCCACATGATCAGGGGGTACTGTACTGCTTCTCCAAGCGGAACCTCGGCAAAAGCCAATAGTGGCGAACGCGAAGGCAGAGCCAGTGCCAGTTCGTCTTGCCAGAGAGCGAATGTTTCTCTCGCAAGAGGCGTTTCATTCATCGACAAGAACAGTCCCAGGCAGTAGCGGCCATCCTTCAATCCTTGGTGCTGATCCTTCTCGGTAGTCTCTATCAGGCGTACAGGTGTCTCCGGCTCTTCCATGCGCTGCTTGGCGAGTAGTGTTGCCAGTGCAGGCGGCATGATGCCGGTGGAAACAGCAATCTGCAGTGGAGCAGTAGCATGGTCGAGAGACATGGTGATGTTCCGATGGCTGCATGCTGAGGATGAAATAATAGCAGGATGAGTTAAACTTACCGTGGTTTAAATTGACCCCGTCCTTGACGCTTCTGTAGATGCAGAAGCGTCCCATACGGTCAGGCCGACCTACAGGCACCACTACTTACGAACCCGAACCCGCCCAAGCGTTCGGGAATGCCGTGCGCGCATTCCGTGCCAAGAATTGTCTAGCGCAAGAGAACCTCGCCCACCTGGCCGGCGTTGACCGTTCCCATATAGGAAAAATCGAACGCGGCGAGCATATGCCGACACTGGCGATGATCTTGAGGCTCGCGTCGGCGCTGAACTGCGCGGCTTCCGAGCTTATCGCCGAGACAGAGCGTATCCTCAAGCGTGCTGGCAAGAGCTGCGGGGAAGACTGAACCGATGCGATGACGGCTGGCAAACCAAATTCAGGAATCACCCTCCTGCAACAGGATAGTGTTTTTCCAGTCGGTGAATCCAGTCTCCGCTGCTGCCGGGTTTCTTGATCAGACCAGCGACAAATAGGGATTGTTGGGCGGTAAATCGTCGAAAAGTGACTCGGGGGCGGTGAGCAGGTAGCCGTGCAGCCGCCGCGTCTTGCGCGGGCCGGTGACTTCGCACGTCCAGATGTTCAAGCCGCTGTCCTGCTTACGGTGTAGTTGCAGCTTCTCGAACCGCCGTTGCACCCACTGCCACTCCTGCAATTTTTCCTGCTTGGCCAGCACGGTGATCTGTGGATGCTCTTGTGCATAGCGCTGGAACACGCCGGGGCTGACCAGGTAGGCCGTATCGCCGACCGTATGCACCAGTGCTTTCGCGTCGTTGATGACGAGACGGCGGACAGCGATGCCCTCTTTCAGCCATGCAATGAAATGTTCGCCAGAGGGCTGTGCTGCCGTGGGTAGTGGGCTGGCAGGCGCCGGTCTTGATCCCATGTCGGAGGGCGAAGGCATGGGCGCCTGTGCGGCTTCTTCGGGCTGCGTTGCTGGCACGGGCTCCGCGTGCGGCGCCAGAGCTACGGCCTCCGGCGCCTCGATCATCGACATCAGTTCCTCCATCACATCCGGCACACCTGCCGGGGCCTGGACTGCGGGTATGCCCAGGGTCAGATCCGACAGCGGCGCAGTGGGGGGCACAGGGAACTCCCCAGGGCTCGTTGCTGGGTCAACTGCAGGTGAAGGCGCATTCGCTTCCTCGGTCGCAGGCGCCCCATCGACGATCACAGTGCCGGCGAAGGGAGCGGGCCGCTCGCCGGACTCCCAGATCAGCGCGGGCGACAGCTTGAGCAACGTGAAGCTGTGAGACCACTCGCCGCTGGTCACGGTGGCACGCCAGATGGCTTTGTCTTCTGGCGTTGGCTGCAACATCCCATGGTCTTGCAGCACATTGAACACCGCCGTATTGCTCGCAGGTATCCCCTCGATACCCTGGGCCAGCAGATGGGCGCGCAATTTGTCGGAAACCGTCTTGCTGACGAGCCATAGCGCGTCCTGGGTCAGCCAGCCATCCGAAGCCTGCACCTGATTGAGCTTCAGTTCTTCCCGCAATAGATAGCGCAGGCCTTCGAGCAGCTTGCGCTGCAGTGCATGCTTGGGCGCTGCCATAGCGCGCGCCGGGTCGCCGCCCAGTTCCTGGGCCACCGATGCGCGATCGGCCTGTACCACCAGTTCGCCCAGCACGCCGGCGTGCTCGTACTGGCCAGCCAGCACATAGAGCAGCGATCCCCACAGCGCGGGATAGGTACTGAGCCAGTCGAGAATGGGGCCGTCGAGAACCTGGTGATAGAGCAAGCCGGTGGCTGCGCCATGCAGTCGGTACTCGCGATCCTCTCGATAGCGGAAGCGATACGGCCGCTGCACGGGACCGTGCCAAGGGTGCCAGATCGTGCCGTCGTCATATTCCACGTACAGGTCGACGGCGAGTTTTCCGAGGTCATGGAGCAAGGCGGCGTAGGCCACGGCTGCGGTCCAGGCCTCGGACTGCGCGGCCTGATCTTCCGGCGTCGTGCCGGCGGGCAAAAGATAGGACTGGCGCAGCTTGAGCGCGTAGGCAACGATCTCCAGGCCGTGATCCAGCATGCCCCCGGCGTAAGCGTGGTGATGGCTCTCGGAAGCTGGGAACTGCTGGGCCAGGCTCGCGTAGCGTTCCAGTGGCGCAAGGTACAGCGACGCGAACTGTCGGCGGGAGAGCGACGTGCGCTGCCAGATGTGCTCAAGAAGCTTCCGCCGACGTGGTGTTGCCAACAGGGACGCGGCCGGCTCCGGCCGCGTCAGCCCTTTCGGTGATCTCTCGACAGAGGGGGCAGACGGCGCCGGCCGTTTTCGTTTGAACAGAGCGAGCATCGTGATGGCCTGAAGTACGAAGTAAGGTGGGCCTTTTCCTTTTCCAGATAGGGCCATTCCCCTTGGCCCCATTCCATTGACCCTTCCAACCCTTTACCCCTTGCTGAAACCCTTTGATATAGCGCTGTGCAATCGTGCCAGCCACTGTCAATACGGTACGGTCGGTGCCCCTTTGTTGAAGTGGCAGCATTGAACGACTTGAGACTCGGGCCGGGTGCATACAAGGGACAGCTATCTCTCGGGAATGCCACCGCTTTTAGGTTGCCAAGGCAAATAGCCGTGTGCAATCCTTGCCGAGCGCCGCATATCGGCGCCGGGTGTGAGAACTCGAATTTGATACCGAGCGGGTCGCGTTATGGCGATCCGTAGGGCAGGCGTTCGCGTCTGGCCGGTCTGGTATCAGCCGGTTTCTCACCCCTGCGGGTCGCCGCCATCGAGCCAGGCAGCGGTAAAGCTAAATGCGATCAGGGGTAAGAGCGACATGGATCGTTCGGAAAAATACGCCAATCCCAGCATATACGCCGAGACGGCATATCAACTCATTCTTTCCGGCGTGAAGCAGTTCCCGTCCGAGGGCGAACAGCGACTGCTGCTGGATTCCCTCTTATGGCAATGTGCCATTTTCTCCAGAATGGTCGGGGGCGATGAGGCGTTTCATGCGCTGCTGGATCGACTACGGGACTTCGACCTCGATACTGATGCCATGCAGCATGAGGTGGTCTCAAGCGGATTTCATTGACGCTCTCGGAGTTGGGCGGTCTCCTCGGACAACACTCTGAACAGGCCTCCTCAACGCTAGGGACTGTCTGCATGAATTCTGCCGAGAAATACTTGCGTTGAATGGCGGTGCGGCAGGTAGAACAATCACAGCAGATGAAGCAAAACGGCCTGATGCAGCGGTGAATACAGGCAGCATTCGTTGAACTACAAACGACTATTACTTCAGTGGGTATGGCAATCATGTTGGATCGAGGTAGGGCACCCTTGTCCTTGTTGTGTTTCGTCTTGCTTTGCCTGACTGGCGTGGCGGCATATGCGGCGCCGGGTGCCACCACCCCCAAGGAGGGGCCAATGAATCAAGAACCGCTGACACTCTGGCAAGCCATTGACCAACTGGGGCAGCAAATTCCCTTCACGCCGCAGAAGGTGGGGCAGGCGCTGGGTACCTCCCTACAGGTCGAGGAACAGACTGCGGCTCGGACACGTTGGGCCGGCGGCCCGGTGACCCTGCGCGGCCACATGCGTGTCGAACAGGTGGGTCTGACCTCCAGGCCCAGTGCCACTACCCAGTCCAAGACTGTGGTCGGTCTGTACTTGGGTGGAGCGTGCATCACACATGACCAGATCAAGGCCCAGTACGGCACGCTGCAACTGCGCTCGGGACCACGTGGCCGTTCGGCCAATGAATCGGCCGTATGGGAAAGCACGCAGCCTTGGGGGCAACTGAGTTTTTCCTTCCGCCAGGACAACCCCCATTGCCTGCACAGCGTCGGGATTACCTCTCTGGAGGGCAGAGTGCCCGCCAGCGCTTCATGACGCATGACCGTGACCTCTGACATGCCGATGCAGAGGTCTGGGCGGTTCTCCCAGTGCAGGCGGGGCAGTCAATCGACCGTCGCGCCGGACGCCTTGACGACCTCGCCCCACTTGAGCCGTTCTTCGTGCAGAACGTCCGCGAACGTCTCGACGCTGCCACCCAAGGACTCCGGAATGGCTCCCAGATCAAGGAGCGCCCGGCGCAGGCTGGCCTGCTGCAACGCGGCATTGAGTTCCTGGTTGAGCCTGGCGACCACTTCCTGCGGCGTACCAGTGGGGGCGACCACGCCGAAGATCACCGCCGCTTCGATGTCCGGGTAGCCGGCTTCGGCCATGGTTGGGACGTCGGGAAGTGCCGATGCACGTTCCGCGGTCGTGACGGCCAGCGCGCGAACCAGCCCGGACTGAATACTCGCGAGTGCTGCGGTGATCGAGGCGAAGAACAGATCCACGTGCCCGCCACTCAGATCCGACATGGCCGGAGCCGCGCCACGATAAGGAACGTGAAGCAAGTCCAGTCCGGAGGTTTTCTTCCACAACTCGCCCGCCAGATGCCCCAGGGTGCCGTTGCCCGACGATGCGAACGTCAGTGGCTTGCTCTTGGAAGCTTCCACCAGGTTGGCGACGCTTTGGTGTGCCCCCTTGCCGGAGGCCAGCAATACCAATGGCACCTTGGCGATCAGGGAAACCGGAATCAAATCCTTCTCGATGGCGAAAGGGATGTTCTTGTAGAGAAACTGATTGACCGTGAGGTTGCTGGATTCCCCCATGGCAATGGTGTATCCGTCCTTGGGTGCCTTCACCACACGGTCGAGCCCGATATTGCCTCCCGCTCCGGGGTTATTTTCGACTACCACTGTCCACCCGAGTGAAGTCGACAAGGCATTGCCTATCTGCCTGGTCACGACGTCGGTTCCACCGCCAGGCGGCGCAGGGACGACGAATCGAATCGGCTTGGTTGGATATTCGGTTTTTCCCTGTGCAAACCCCAAAAGGGGAAGAAGACCTGCACATCCCGCTAAACGCAGGATGGTTCGGCGATTGGCGCAGGGGATGGTCTGAATCGGTGCATTCATTACGGAACCTCATTAAAGGGGGGGTTAAAAGACGACTGAGGCAGCCAGGCGGTATGTTGATTTTTTATGAATCAGCAGAATATGAATATGCAAATTCGTTGGGCTGTTTATGCCTGCTTGTTATGTCGACTGCGGAGGGAGCAAAGGGATTGACGGGCGGTGCAGCCTCTTGCCGATCACGTGGCGATGCCAGCTATTGGGTTGCTGCAGTCACTGATATCTCGATGCGCAGTTGCGGCGAGGCCAACTGCGCCTGCACGGTGCAGCGTGCAGGCGCATGTCCTGCAGGTACCCAGCGCTCCCAGATCTGGTTCATGGCGCCGAAGTCGCTGATCTCGCGCAGGTAGATCGTTGCCGACAGAATGCCTTCCTTGCCGGTGCCCGCCTCGGCAAGGTAGGCATCGATCCGCCTCAGCACTTCCTGCGTCTGCTCCTCGATGGAGGATGCGGTGGTGCCGCTGGCGGTCTGGCCGCTCAGGAAGACCAAGCCGCTGGGATGGATCACGACTTTGCTGAGCCGGGTGTTGCTATGGAAGCGCTGGAGTGTGGTGGGCATGGCTGGTTGGTGGGTGAAGGTGTGTTGAGATCGAAACTGGCGATCAATGAGAGGGGCAATGGCTTGAGCGGCGCCCTGACCTGGTAGGCGCCGATCTGATCGATGCTCAGTCCTGCGCGCTGTGCCAGCAATTGCGAAACGGGTGTGCCGCAAACGCGGCCCTGGCATGGCCCCATGCCGCAGCGGCTGAAGAACTTGGTCTGGTTGGGGCCGGCGCCCAGGTCGGCCATTTCACGAATGGTTCCGGCGGTCACGCGTTCGCAGCGGCAGACGGTGGTGTCATCTGCGGGCTGCTCGATCCAGCCTGGCGGGCGGTACAGCGTGTCCAGAAAGGGGCGGATGGCCGTGTACGTCTTCAGCCGCGCGCGGTAGCGTTGCAGCCGTTCCTCTGGCGGCGGCACGCCCAGGGCGTGCGCCGCGCCAAGCGCGGCCAGCGCCCCGCGTGCGGCGGCAGCCTTGGCGCCGGCAATGCTGGCGCCATCGCCGGCGACGCTGACCCCGGGCCTGGAGGTTTGCCCGAGCGCATCGCAAACCACCTCCCAGGCCAGTTGATCGGTGTTCCAGCGGTGCGCCAGGCCTAGCAGGCGCGTGAGCTGGTGGTTGGGGACCACGCCGTGGTGCACCAGCAGCGTGTCGACTTCCATTTCCTTGCGGGCATCCTGGTGCTGGAACTGGATGCCGCGCAGCCGGTCGCTGCCAAGTGCGCGCAGATCGGCACTGCCCTTGAACCACGGCACGCGCCCTGCCCGTATGCCCAGCAGCATCGCCGCGCCCTTGCGCAGGTCACGGTGCGCGCGCAGCGCTGCAGGGAGTTTGCCGATGGCGCGGCGCACGTTGCGGGGCTCCCCGGTCTCGATCACGGCCGCCAGCGTTGCACCGGCCCGCAGGAGCTGCTGGGCTACCAGCAGCACGAGCGGCCCGCAGCCGGCGATGGCGATGCGCCCCGCCGGAATCACGGCATCGGCCTTGAGCGCGATCTGGGCGGCACCGGCGGTCATCACGCCCGGCAGCGTCCAGCCGGGAAACGGCGAGGCGCGCTCCATGGCGCCGGTGGCGATGATGAGGTGCCGCGCCCGAGCCTGCATGAAGACGCCGTCCGCCTGGAAAGAAACTTCCAACTGCGGCGAGACGTCGAACACGAAGGCGCCGAAGCAGGTGTCCGCTCCGCTGGCGTCCAGACGGGCCACCAGCTCACGCCCCTCGATGTAATCCTTGCCAAGCACACGCGCCGCCTGCGGACTGGCCTGCTGGACGCGTCGGTAGATCTGGCCACCGGCCTGCGGCTGTTCGTCGAGCAGCAGTACCTTCAGTCCCAGGTTCGCGCCTTCGGCTGCCGCCGCCATGCCGGCCGGCCCGGCGCCGATCACCACCAGGTCGTAGTCCATCATCCCTCCTTCACCGGCCGGGGGCCGTTGGGCAGGCGGACCTTCATGCCAGCCTGCACTCTGACCAGGCAGGACTGCACGTTGTCCACGCCGTCGACCTGCACCAGGCACTCAAAGCACACACCCATCAGGCAGTAAGGGGCACAAGGCTCGCCGCGATGGTTGCGGCGGGTGGCGTGGTAGCCCGCTTCGAGCAGCGCGATGGCGAGTGTCCTGCTTTGCGCGACTGCGACCGTGGTTCCGTCCACGTCCAGCTCCACCGTGGGGGTGGGCGCAAGCCCATCCAGTGGTTTAAACATCGAATCTCCTTGAACTGAACCCTGCGATGGCGTCGGGCTTGCTGCCGCCGGCAATCCAATCCGCCACCGGCCCGGCGTGCTGGGGTGCCAGGGTGATGCCGCTGTGGCAGGTCACCAGGAAGGCACCGGGATACCGCTCCGACTCGTCGTAGATCGGGAAGCCGTCGGGACTCATGACGCGCAGCGCGCCCCAACTGCGAACCGCGCGCACGTCGCGCAGGCACGGGAAGGTGAGCACCGCACGGCTGGCGATGCGTGCCAGCACCTCCCACGTCGTGCCGGTATCCAGGCCGACTTCTTCCTTGGAATCCCCGATCTGGACGGTTCCATCGGCGGTCTGGCGCACATGCAGCGTCGGGTGGTGCAGGAACGGTGCCGTGCGCTCGGTGATGAGCAACTGGCCGCGCAGCGGGCGCAGCGGGGCCTTGAGTCCGACTTCGGCGGCCAGCGCCACGCTGCCCAGCCCGGCTGCAAGCACCACCTTGCCGGCTTCGATGGGCTGGCCCGCGGTGCAGGCCAGAAAGCCTAGGCCGGGCCGGGGCGTCAGAGCGCGCACGGGCGTGCGGGGAAGCAGCACACCGCCTTGCGCGACAAAGGCCTTGAACAGCGCCCGCAGCAATCGCAGTGGACTGACGTGCCCATCGAGCGGACAGTAGGTTGAGCCGGCGATGCGGGGACTGACGTGCGGTAGGCGCGCCTGCGTCTCGGGCCCCGACAGCGCCTCGAAGCGGAACTTTGGTGCCATCTGGTGCTGCATGCCATGGAGCATCGCCACGCGCTGCTGGTACTCCTGCTCGTCGGTGCAGATCGTGAAACCGCCAGGCTGCGACAGCTCCACATCCACGCCGCTGCACTGTTGCAGCGCGTCGGCGAAGCCGGGCCACATCGCCGCCGCGTCGATGGACCAATGCGCATAGGGGGCGAACTTGGCGCCCTTGCCCTGAACCCAGGCCAGGCCGAAATTGCCGCAGGAGGCTCGCAAGGCGATATCGCCTTCGTCCGCCACGCACACCGTCAGACCTTGCTGGAGCAGGCCGCAGGCCACGCTCATGCCCACGACACCGGCGCCCACCACCAGCACGTCAAAAGGGCCACTCGCCGGCATGCGCGCGAGGCGGTGCGCGTTACCTGCCGGCAGCGTCGAGGGGTGTTGCCTGGCGGACATCACACCGTCCCGTGCAGCGCGAGCGCCTGCCTCAAGGGGGCCGTATCGCCTTGGGCGAACCGTTCCAGGCTGGCCAGCACGGTCTGCTGCTGCGAGCCCAGCGTATGGGCGCTCGCCTGCCGGAACTTGGCGACCAGATCTTCCCAGGACAGTGGCTGGATGGGATCGCCCCGTGGGTCCACTACCGGCGAGTCCAGACGCTGGCCGTCCTTGAGCACGACCGTCACCCGCGATGGCGAGCGAGCGGGAAACAGCGGCTCGATCTCGGGATCATGGTGGACCGTCACCCGCTGGGCCAGTTGCAGAAGTGATGGATCGCGCAGTTGCGATGGCTTCAAGGGCAGCAGCGCGCGCGCTCCGCCCAGCGCGGCGGCGGCCATGCAGAACGGCACGCTGTACTGCGCATCCACGAGGGAAACGGGTTCGGCCCGGTTGGCGAGGTTGAAGGTGGCCCGGTAAGTGTGAACATCCAGCGCCACGATGTCTGCGGCCTCGAATGGTTGCAACTGGCGCAGTGCGAGGAAGGCATCGAGCGCGCCGTGAATGTGGCGGCAGCAGCCGTACGGCTTGAAGTAGGTGCCTTCGATCAAGGGCGTGCCGCCCAGGCCGTCCAGGATGGCTTGCGCGTTGAACAATGCCGGGTCGTCAAAGATGTCGAGGGGGCCGGTCGCGCCGGCCCTGGCCATCTCCAGGGCAGCCAATCCTGCCAGGCAGCCGTAAGGAATGCCTTCCTTGACATCGGAGCCCGCAATGCCCGCCAGCGCAGGCAGCCCCGGCGCTGCCTGGGCGGCGATGGCCAGCGCATGGGCGATGTGTTCCGCGCTGTTGCCCTGCAGGCGGCCGATCGCCGCGATCACGCCGTATGGGGACCATGCGCCCGATGGGGCATACGACGGGCGCCCGATCGCCACGCGCAATGCCACCTCGTAGCCCGCCACGATTGCCGCGATGAGGGTATCGGCCTGGAGATCCGGCTCTGTTCCCAGCACCGCAAGCGCTGCGGGGATGACGGCGGCGCCGGGATGGCCACGTGCGCGCCGGTAGCCGTCGTCCAGGTCCAGCGCCGCCGTGGCTGCGCTGTTGGCGACCAGGGCGGCGCCCAGCGAACCATGGCTATCTGTGAACCAGATGGGAACTTGGCCTTGGCCGAGCAGGCGCACGGCGCCCTCCCGCGCAGCCCTCACGCCCGGCAGGTCCAGCGCGGCGCCGGCACTGGCCAGCGCGTCCAGCAGGCACTTGAGCGCCGTGTCGCGCGTTGTACTGGACAGGGGGATAGCCGAGGTGCCGACCGCGTAGCGCGCCAGCGTGTGCGAGGTGGAATCTGGCGCAGATGCCGAAGCAATGGTGCTGATTGATTTCGATGTATAACTAGGTGGCATTTATGCTCCTTCGGGGTATCCCCCTCAATTGCATCTGAAATGCTGGGGTTTATTGCAATCGTAAAGAGGTTCTCCTCACACGACTATTACCGTGTTGAGTCTTGTATATGCCTAAAGGTAATGGATGAAGAGCACCATCAACCTGCGACACATCGAAGCGTTCCGGGCGGTGATGCTGTCCGGCAGCGTCGTCGGGGCCGCTGAACTGCTCAGCGTGACCCAGCCCGGGGTCAGCCGGACCATTGGGCTGTTCGAGTTGCGCCTGGGCTATCCGCTGTTCCATCGCAAAGGCCGCCGTCTGGTGCCCACGGCCGAGGCCGAAGCGCTTTATCGTGAAGTCGAGCAGATCTATGGCGGTATCGAGCGCATTACCGAGGTCGCGCAGGATCTGCGCCACCACCGCGCGGGGGCGCTCAAGGTCGCCGTGCTGCCGGCATTGGCCCAATGGCTGGTGCCGGAAGTGATCGCGAAGTTCATGGCTGAGCGGCCGCAGGCCACGGTGTTCGTGCAGTCGCTGCCATCCCGGCAGATTGCCGAACTGGTTTCCACGCGGCAGTTCGAGGTCGGCGTGATCGAGTTGCCGCTTGCGCGCGCGGGTGTAAGTGTCACGCCGTTGCCCTCGGGCGATATGGTGGCGGTGCTGCCCGCTCGGCACCGTCTGGTGGACCAGTCCGAGATTGCCTTGGCCGAGTTGATATCCGAGCGCTTGATCCTGCCTTCGCAGCACAGCTACGTGCGATACCAGATCGACGACGCCTTCAACCAGCGGGGCCTGGCAGCGCAGGTCGTCGCCGAAACCCCGACGTCCTCCATTGCCTGCGCACTCGCCGCGGCAGGCGCGGGTATCGCGCTGGTGTCGCACTGGGTGCCGGCACCGATCAGCGACCCGCGCTGTGTGGTCAGGCCGCTGAAGGAGTGCATTCGGTCGCAGTATGGTGTCGTGACTCCGTCGAATCATCCGCCAATGGTGCTGGCAAACGAGTTCGCGGAGTTGCTGGCCCTGCGCATGGCGCAATGACGAGGCTAAGCTGGCCGTGGCGCGCAGGCTGGGCGTCAGCAGATTCATCTCACTTTCCGCCTTGCCAGCGTGCGCATCTGCTGCAGCAAGGCCGTTGAGTGCTCGCGCGCGGCCAGCGCAAGGTTTGCTGCGACGATGATTGCAATACCGATCCACTCCACGTGGTTGGGCAGATCGCCCCAGACCAGAAAACCGAGCAGGATCGCGCTCAGCAAGGTGGCGTACTCAAACGGCGCGATCAGGGAGGCAGGCGCGAGGTGATAGGCTTTGGTCAGCAGCAGTTGTGCGGCGCCTCCGAGCAGCCCGACCACGATCAGGCGAAGCGCGTCCATGCCGTCGGGGCGCACCGAGCTGAACGGCAGCGTGGCCGCGCCCATGAGAGTGCCGAACAAGGTGAAGTAGAACGTGATCGCCAGGGAGGACTCCGTTGCGGCCATCTGGCGAATGGCGATGAGTGCCAGGGCCGTGGCGACGGCGGCGAGCACGCCCAAAACCTTGCCTATGGGCAGGCCGGCGCCCATGTCGGGCTGGACGACGATCAGCACCCCGACGAATCCCACCAGGACTGCGGACCACCGACGGGCCGGCACCCGTTCGCCAAGCATCGGTGCCGCCAGAACGGTGATGAACAAGGGCGCGGCGTACGTCAACGCGGTAGCCGTGGAAAGCGGCAGCAGCGTGACTGCGCCAAAGCTCAGGAACAGCGAAAGAGTCCCCGCGACCGATCGGTGAAGGTGGGCCAGCGGCCGGGTGGTCTTGAGGGTTGCCCATTGCCCGGAGTGGTGCAGCAGCCACAGGATGGGCAGCAGTGCGAAGATGGATCTCGCGAAGACGATCTCACCGATGGGATAGCGGCTGCCGAGCGACTTGATGAGGGCAAACATGCAGGCCAGCACGATCGCCGAGGCGAGCTTGTAGGCGATCGCGCGCAATGGCGAGCAGCCGGCCCCGTGCAGTGGAGCCAGAGACCCGATGCGCCTTGAGCGCATCTCAGCAACACGTCGCAATGTGGGCGGGCGGTGACGATGGCCCTTGCGCAACGCTGACGCCAAGTGCAGCCTGGATACCGTGCTTGTCGAGCTGATGCAGGTCGAGCCGCCCTAATGTGCGTCCGGTCTCCAGATAATTGACGTTGTGGATGAGCGACGCGATCTGGATAACCGACAAGATGGACGGCGCCTCAATGCCTGCTGCGCGCCCAAACTCGTACCAAGGAACGAGGACGTAGGGAACATCCTGGGCTATGAACCGATGTCTCAGGCTCGCTGGCGCCATCTTGGTTCGGTTGTGCTCGGGGCTGCGGTTGGCGAAGTCAGCTAGATCGGCGTAGTTGCTCTGGTAGTAGCGATTCATCAGCTCTACAGTGGTTGGCAGCGAAAAGCCATACTGTTTGGCGATCAAGCGCCTTTCCTCGTCCACGCCTTCCATGACCCTGACGACCGAACGGCTCATGCCGTTGCGGTAGAAGTAAAAGTCGCCGCCTGTCGACTCGATCCACCCTGCATTCATCAGCGTGGGCACCGGATGAACCACAGCGGTGATACAGGAAAAGCCGATTTCCAGCACATGCCGATGCCATTGAAGCGGCATGGAGAACGTGCGGGCGATGCAATCGCGCAGGGCGGCATCTGAGATGGGCAAGAGTGATGCGATTGGCATCGCGGACTTGATGCCAAGAATCGTCGCCGTGGCACCTTCGATGCGTGAGGCGTACGGGGCGGAACTGGTCTCCAGGATCGCCGCCGCATTCAGCGCCCGACGCGCCGCGAGGCTGAAGAAGTTGCCTGTGATGCAAATTACGAAATGAGCGTTGAGGTCGTGCTTTGACAGGGCTGAAATCACGTCGTCATGGGCATAAGCCGGTACTGTGACGACGAGGTATCTGGAGAACCGGACGGCGTCTCCGATATCGGTGCTCAGTTCGGGGTGGAAGACGCCATCGATCATTCCCGAGGCGAGCAGGCCGCCATTGTCTTCAATGGCATCGAGCGCGCTGCGGTGGTTGGGGTGGGCATAAAGAAGCACACGGGCACCGCGATCAAGCAGGTCGGCGGCGAACGCGCATCCGCAATGACCGGCGCCGATGATCGAAACAGACATGTTCATGTAATGTCCTCGTCCTGTCTCTCGCGAAGAGACGCCCTAGAGCCTTGGCCTCACTGTTTGCTACATCACAAGCAAAGTTCGACAACATGAAAACCTATGGTCGAACGGTGAGCATCAGACGCGCCCGGCAATGCCGGAACGCCTGTGCATCGTGAGCAAGAAAGTTGTCCACCTCAGCGACGCAGCATGGAGGCTGCCGCAGCCACCATGATCGTCGCTGCCCCACGGAACAAATGTTGTTGAGCGCGCGGGCTGGACAGCAGGTGTCGGACACGCACCGCGGCGACAATGAACAGTGCGCCAACGCTCAACAGCACCAAGACGGTAAGGGGCACCAGCACCACCGCCCAGGTTTGTAATGAGACCGCCTGCAGGTCAATGACCAGCGGCAAGATCGCCAGGTAGAAAGCGATAGTCTTCGGGTTGCCCAACGTAATGGTCAGCCCAGACAGCGCAGCCGACACGAGCTCTCTCTTCTTTGCCGATTTGCCTACTTCTATCGCCTGATGATTGGCGAACCAGAACTGCCAAGCGAGATAGCAGAGATACAGTGCGGCTCCCCAACGTACCGCCTCAAACAGTGCGCTGAAGTGTTCCGCGACCATCGCTAGGCCAAAGACCGCAAAAGACAGATAGATCAGATCGCCAAGGATCAAACCGAGCAGTAGGCAGAAGCCCGACAGGGTGCCGCCACTGACGCTGCGGGCGACCAGAGCAGCCAACCCTGGGCCGGGAACGGCAGCGGCAATACCCAGCGCTACCGAATAGGAAATCACCTGCGTTAAATCGAGCATGTCACGGTCCTGATGCAATGGTTATGGGTGTCAGCGGCATGTGGATAGCCACCGCCTTATGGCCTCACGGGAAAAGACCAAATCCTGGACTGCCAATCCGACTGACTTGAAGATGCTCACGCCCCGTTCATCAATCAGCGCACGATTGGCATGGACGGTGCCGATTTCTGTCCCAACGTCCTGCGCGGTCAACAGGCCTTTCTGGACGGCCTTGATCACGCATTCGGATGAGGCAAGGACCGAACGGTTGCAGTCTGTGAACAAGGCGCTGTGCTCATACATGTCTTCGTGCAGCTCTTGAAAACCGAGAGCTGAAGAGCCAATTGCGTTGACGTGACAGTGTGCAGGCAGGTCAGTACGGTTCAGGATGGGCGAGCGAGCAGCTGTGGTGGCGCAGATGATGTCGCTGTCGTGCACAGCCTCGGCCACTGTGGCGTGAGTCGAGATCGGAAAATCGCAGTAGCGCTTGCTCCAGATGGCAAATTCCTGGCGGGCGGCTTCGGTGCGTCCCCATACGGAAAGTTGTTTGATCGGCCTGACGGCCTGCATTGCCAGGAGATGGGAGCGGGCCTGCAAGCCCGTGCCCAGAATAGCTAGGCGGCTGGCGTTGGGTGCGGCAAGAAGGCTCGTCGCGTATGCCGACGCTGCCGCCGTGCGGATTTCAGTGATCGCCCCAGCATCGACAGCAACGACCGGGGATGCCCCGGCCTCGTCATAGATCAGGACGCTCCCCATATGAGACGGGCCACGAATCTCGGCCCCCAGCCTGACTACCACCGATTTCAAACCGAACCCCTGGTAGGGGCCGGATTTTATGTAGGCAGGCATGACGCCCATCAGCTCGTTACCGCTTCCTCTGAGGACTGTGCGCAGCGGCTGTTCTACCTGATTCGAAGAGTGCAGCCTGAATGCTTCCTCGCTAAGCCGGATGCCTAGTTTGAAATCCAAGAGTTTCCTGATCGATTCGCCATCCACGTGAAGCATCATTCAAGCCTCGCCTGTCTGCTTGATTCCCCGAAAGGCATCCCACTTGAAGCGACTATCGATTTCCGTGCCAGCAATGTTGTTCAGGATGGTCGACATGTTTTTCTGTGAAATGCCGAGAACCACGTCCAGCATGTTTTGTTTGCTGAAGCCGGCCTGCACGACAGCATCCATTGCCTTCTTTCCGAGGCGACCGCGGCAGTGGATCACTTTCAGGGTGAAGTTGTGCAGCGCCAGGAGCCGGGCATCGAGGTTGGCTGGAGCGTGCGCAACAGCGTCAACCACGCGTGCGTCGACGCCTTTGGACAAGGCGATGAAGGCATGTGCCTGAACCGTGTAAGCGCAGTTGTTTTCGACACCGCAGGTTATCCATACAACGGCCTTTTCTTCCTCAGTTAACGAGCTGTCGATGAACAGATCATGTGCTCGCTGATAGGCCGCCAATAATGACGGTGACTCCGCCATATAGGCACTCTGGTTGGGAATCCAGCCAAAGTTGTCGATTGAGCTCTGGAGTAGCGCTTTGCTTTTTTCCGGTGCCGAGTCGATTGTGTGTCGTTTAAAGATGGACATAATGACCTCGAAGGCTGATTCAATGGCAGTCCGATCAGATTGCGAGTTGCTCTGTGCTCAACCTGCGCGAGCTGGCCTCGGCCAACCTTGTGCTCCAGCGCGTGTGTGCGAAGACAGACCAGAGCATTCGGATCGGACGAGTGTTGGAGATGAAATGCAAACCATGGATGTTGGCCGCTACTTCCGTGGTCAGCGCCATATCCACCTCACCCTTGGCTGCAGCGGCTGCGGCGGCACTGGTGGAAAGCGCGAGGACCACGGAACCGATTTCCAGACCCTGGGGCAATAGCTCCTCGATCAGGAGCCGGGGCGCCGGATGGGTTGCGACGGTTGGCTTGCTGGTCGTCAACGGTCCCTTGCTCACCAACCCGTACAAAGGTGTGTCGAATACAAAGGTTGCAACCAGGCTGAGTTGCGGTTCCATGTAGAAGTTGTGAATTTCTGGATAGGCATTGGCCACGATCAACACCGCTGGGGTGTCCGTTTCCATGCTGGAACGGGCATGCTCGTAGGAATCACTGAGGTTGAGCCGTACACGTGAGCCGGGATATCGTTGCTCGAACCATTCGGTGAAGAATCCGGCGGCCGCTTCACTGCTGGTGCCGTTGGGTCCCAAGGTGTGAATGTTGACATCGCACCAATCACCAATACCAAAATTCAGTAATCTGCGGTCCATAGTCACGAGTCTCCAGTGAGATCAATTGGATACAGGGGTCAGCCAATGAGCGTATTTGGTATTCAGACCTTTCACGGTCTCCAAATAGAGCCTCCTGAGTGCAGTGCTTATTTCCCCCACACTACTTTCTTGCAGTTTGTAGTGGTCGATTTGCGTCACCGGTACGACCTCGACGCCGGTGCCGGACAGGAAGCATTCATCGACCGAGAACAGTTCGGAAAACGAGACGTCACGCTCGATGACCTTCAGTCCGAGTTCGTCTCTGGCCAGGGTCATGACCGTGTCGCGTGTAATTCCCTCAAGAATGTGGGCACTCAAAGGGGGGGTGATAAGGTGGCCACCCTTGACGACGAAGACGTTGGAAGTGGTCGATTCGGCCAAGTTGCCATGCATATTCAGCATCAATGCGTCATCGCACCCAATGCGCTGCGCCGACTCCATAGCCAGTGCCGAATTTGCATAGCTGCCGGTGATCTTGGCCCGCGCGGGGAGTGACGAGTCGGGGATGCGCCGCCAACTCGAAACGGCGCAACGAATGCCGTCTGCTGGCATGTAGGCCCCCATGGCCAGGGTATTGATTGCCAGGCCAGTGCTGACGCCGGTGAGCTTGACGCCGAAGCCGAAGCCGGGCAGCAGCGCCTTCTTGTAGGCCAGCGGTCTGATGTAGCTATCGGTCGATGCCTGGTTGCGCCGTAGCAGATCGAGAATGATTTCCTTCATCGCCAGGCGTCGCGGCAGGTCTTCCAACTGCAGAAGCCTGGCCGAACTCTCCAGTCGTTTCAGGTGATCGTCTAGCCGGAAGACATTCAGTACGCCATTGCCGGTGGCATAGGCGCGAATGCCCTCGAAAACGGCGGTGCCGTAATTGAACGCTTGGGTCGTTGTCGGTACCAGAGCTTCTGCAGCCGCCACCACCTCCCCATCCAAATACACCCAGGGGTGTGGCTTGCGTGGGGCAGACAAGGCAGTGCCAAACGAGTCAGCCATGGTCAAGCCCTCCGCGCAGCAATCTTCAATGCGGTTTCACGCTCCTGGTTGTCACTGCCCTGGCGCTTGTCATGAAGTCTGGCGGCCTTCCAACTGACCATCGCCGCAGTGCCGGTAACGGCATCGGTCGAGCCAACCGTGATGTGAACACGGGCACCGAGCTTGCTCGCCATGGAACTGGAGATGGAATCCAGATCGTTTTGGGCGGCGCTCTTGTTCCCCAGCTCCAGCGTGACGTTCAGCCGATCGGCACCGGCAACGGTTTCCACCTGAATGTGATAGTCCAGGCAGCCTTTGAGGCTTTCGAGCAGTGCGGCTTCGATGTCGTAGGCGCAGTGGCTTATGCCGTTGATGGACAAGGTGTCCCTGACTCGGCCGATAGGGATGATGTGCCACTGGCCTTGATCCCTTACCTGCGCTCTGACCATATCGCCGGTGCGATAGCGGATCAGCGGCTTCTGCCCCGGATACAGGTGGGTGATGACCAGTTCGCCAGTCATGCTGGCGTTCTCAGGTTGCAAGACTTGCTCCGTCAGGGGATCGATCATTTCATAAAGGACGTTCAGGGGAACCGTGCAGAGGTTTCCATCCTTATCGCTTGCGGCCAGGATCGACGATTCCTGTGAGGCATACATGCAGTTGTAGACGGCACTGCCCCAAACCTCGCCGATATTGCGCAGCAAGGCAGGCGTGGTGAGCTCGCCCAAGGTGAAAATCAGCTTCACGCCCAAGTCGGAAGGTGCGCATTCTCTTCGGAGCAGATGCTTGGCCAGACTGATGGCGATGGCCGGCGTACAGACCAGAGCGGTGATCTTCAATTCCTTGATCAGCGTCACTGCGCGATCCGGCCCTACAACGGGCGAGCGCGGCCACATCTTCACGACGGTGTGGCCCAAACTGCGGCACACATCCTCGAAAGTATCGCCGGTCGAGTGCAACTCCGTAGGGCCCATCACGCCGACAATATGCTGCGGGCCGTGGGCTCGGAAAATCTCGCCATAACGGAGTATCAGCGGGGTGTTATTGAATATGGAGTCCTGCTCGTTGCGCGGACAGGGAGTCGCCGCGCCAGTGGTGCCAGTGGTCTCGTAGTAGATCCAGGCTTCGGTCAGCGGCGCAGCAGCCATGTCATGCCCTGCTGTGCGCAAATCATTCTTTGTGGTGAACGGCAATTCCTGAAACGTATTCCAGTCCAGCTCATCTATGCTTGAATCAGATAGGCCAGACAATGTGTTCCGGTAAAAAGGCGCATTATTTTTGGCATGGCGGAGCGTGTTTTTAAGCCGCTCAAGTCGAATGTCATTCAATTCCTTGGCAGACATTTCGCCATTTTCAAATAGCTCGTGCTGTTGATGAACTTCACGAGCCAGTTCCAGTAGATCAGGCTTGAATAAGGCGTACACCATAACCCCCTTGTCACTTGAACAGTGGAAGACTGCCAGTCAGTCTGCTGATCTTTTTCTTCGGCCCAATCAAACCAATGGCAACCAATTCAATGGATTGGCTGTCCGCTTCCGAAATACGCGCTTCATACTCCTGATAGGTTTTGCAGGATTGCGCCAAGGCACTAAAAGGGATGCTGTTGATTTCATCGTCCGCCAGCGCCTTCTCCAGGATTTCGTGCAGTAGTTCGTTGCTGGAAAGCAGAATCGGCAAGGGGGCGTAGATGACGCCTGGGTAATTCACGTTGTCCTTGCTTTGCATGTCTGGCCCAACCAGGCCTTCTACTGAGCGCCCCATGCTGACGCCAATCACGCTGACGGCATTGACTGCATGTCCCAGTCCGAGTGCTTTGTCGACCACAATGACGCACTTGTGAATGGATGCATCGAAATTCATTGATCTCTCCTTTGTTTTCAAAAAATATTCAGCTCGATACGAGTGCTGCACTGGTGTCGGCCAGGCCACTCAGTAACCCGAAGAACCTTGTCGTGTCGCTGCCGAGATCAATATCCACCACTTTCCAATTGGCAACTTTCTTCCA
Organism: Brenneria sp. L3-3C-1; assembly: GCF_016456245.1. Lineage (NCBI taxonomy): Bacteria > Pseudomonadati > Pseudomonadota > Gammaproteobacteria > Enterobacterales > Pectobacteriaceae > Brenneria > Brenneria sp. L3-3C-1. The sequence goes on from NZ_JAEMHF010000010.1 coordinate 109,495, forward strand.
CTTCCGAACCCCCTGTTGATGATCGGGATGAATCAGATATGCCGAAAGGTCTTCTTGGTTTTCAAAGAGTCCCAACACCACGAAGTCCATGGCTTGTTCGCGCAGACTGATATTCCGGGCACAAAACCAGCCACTGATTTCTTTGATGTGCTTTGGATGTTGGCGTGTCGATGCTTCAGCATCGACAACTTCGTCATCGCGCCATTGGAAAGGGTTATTAAGTTTGAAAACCACTAGATGGAGAATCATTTTTCATCCTCGCATCGCGCCTCGAAGGCGACTATCGACTTATTGATCGGCTCAAACGACGTGCCCAACATGCAATAAAGAATGCAGCACGATAGTTATTGCGCGTGACGTTCTCAGATGAAAAATGCTACGTCATCTGATCGGGAAAGAGCTTTCTATTCTTATTGGAAACCAGTCAAAAAGTGGTAGGATTTACCCAAAATAAGTGAACAAGTGAAATTTATGACCGATCGAGCTCTGGATCTGATAGATGTCAAAATCCTTACCGCCCTGCAGCAAGATGGCAGGGTCACCAACCAGATGCTGGCCGAGCAGGTCGGCATGTCTGCCTCCCCATGTTGGCGCCGGGTGAAGCAACTGGAGGAGGAGCACTACATCCAGGGCTACCGGGCGGTCTTGGATCGCCGCAAGATCGGGCTGGGGGTCATGGGGTTCATCCGGATCAAAATCGACCACCACAGCGAGGCCGAGGCGAAGAAGTTCGAGCAGGAAGTGATGCAGTTGGAGGATGTCGTTGCGTGCTACAGCATCGGTGGCGATGCCGACTTCCTGTTGCAGGTGGTGGCACCTGATCTGGACTCGTTCGCCGAATTTGCGATGTCCAATGTTCGGAAATTGCCCGGCATCAAGGAAATGCAGAGCATGTTCGTGCTCAAGGAAATCAAGCCTTTCGTGTCGTTCCCGGTCAAACGTCAGCGAGCCGTTTGAAGGTGAGCCATGGGGGCTGTACGTGGGCTTGCGACCTTGGTCGCCCGCCTGCAGCACCGCAGAAGCTTGCATTTTACCTCTCTGGATATACAATATTGAGTGTATATCCATGAAGGAGCAGAACATGCAAGTCGCAAAATGGGGTAACAGTCTCGCCGTGCGTCTCCCGGCCACGCTGGTGGACGCGCTGGAGCTGCGTGAAGGCGACGATATAGAGATCATCGTGGATGATCTGCGCACGTTCGCGGTTCGCAAGAAACCCGGTGCCGATGCCCTGCTGGAGCGCCTGCGCTCTTTCCGCGGCAAGCTGCCGGCAGATTTCCGCTTCAGTCGTGACGAAGCCAATGCCCGCGGCTAAGTTCAAGCACTTCCTCGACAGCAATGTGGTGCTCTACCTGCTGTCGAGCGACGCAGCCAAGGCCGATAGCGCGGAGGCGTTGCTGAAGACTTACCCGGTCATCAGCGTGCAGGTGCTCAATGAAGTGACGAACGTGTGCCTGCGCAAGCTGCACATGAACTGGGATGAGATCGCCCAGTTTCTGGAACTGGTGCGCAGCTTCTGCCGGGTCGTGCCGCTCACGGAGACGATTCACGATCAGGCCCGGTGGGTGGCCGAGCAGCACCGCCTGTCGTTCTACGACGCCTGCATTGTGGCGGCCGCAGCGACAGCTGGTTGCAGTACGCTCTACAGTGAAGATATGAACCACGGGCAGATACTGGAAGACAGTTTGATCATCAGGAATCCGTTCGTAGCGAAATGATTGCAGCGAGCGAGTATGAAGCAGTAAACAACTGGAGCAACCGTGTAACGCAGACAGCAGGTGATCACCATGAACACGACAACCCGTAGCAGTACCGCAGAACGCTTTGGCCGCTGGCTTGGTCATGGATGGCGGGCTTGTGCCCGCAGGGAAACGCAGATGTCGGGATGGCTTGTCGCCAAGGGGCTGCCGGAAGGTGGAGCACTCGTGTTGCCATGGCTGCTCAAGCTGGCTTTGCTGGCAGTGCTGCTGTATGCCGCCTTCTGGCTCGCGCTGCTATTGGTGTTTGTTATCGTGGCCGCCTGGGGCGCGGAGCATGCGTCGGCGAGTGATGACGACGATGATGATTTTCTCGGACACAAGGCCGAGGAGCGGGATCATCGCGACAGTCTTTTCTACCACCCTGCCTCCTACAACGATGATCCCGATCCGCGTTTTGAGGATGATTGAGCCGTCGCGTGATCTACTTCTTCGTGGTCTTGGCCTTACCCGCGCTGAGAACATTGGTGACCACGCCTGTGCCCTTGGCGCCCGCTTGTCCTGCGCCGGCGGTTCCGTTGGATAGACCTTGCAGGGCATTGCCTGTGCGGACTCCCGTCCAGACCAGCGCGGTCATCCAGAAGCCGGGGAGTAGGAGGAACATGGTCGCCATCACGAAGTTGAGGATCATGTCCCCGAACGCGTTCTCTAGGCCCATCGTGATGTTGAAGTTCATGTGCGGCCGCCCGATGCCGTACAGCGCATCCAGGATGGTCGAATCGATCCATCGTGCCAACTGAAACCAAAAATCAACGAAGAACAGTGCAAATTGCACCACGCTCATCGTGACCAGCGATTTCAGATCGTAGGTGCCAATAACCAGCACCAACGGGATGCAGATCACAAACGCCATTTTCAATAGCGATAGCGTCATCGGCAATGCTTGCCGCACGACATCCATTGCCGGGAAGTAGCCGAGAGAGCCCGCAATCAGACCTACGTCGCTGGCTGTGCGAGTGACGATGTTCGGCAGGGTTTTTTCGATCTGGCCGCCATAGTCGGTGTAGACCCTGCCAAGGTTGAGTTTCTGCTGCCTGGGCGAAGCGATGGCGCGGATCACCGAGTCATCTACCTCCGTGCGGTTCAGGAAACCGGCCCAGCCTGCGATGCGGTTGAGCAAGCTGGGATCGACCTCAGCGAGCAGGCGGGCGCGAAGTCCGTTGCCGCCGTCGCTCCACCATTGCCGGCATGTTGGATAGCCAGCGCCGCTGGGCACCTGAGCCAGGCCGGCGTCGCGGTCGCTGTCGTATGCCCAGCCGTCGCGCGGCGTCTTGGCACGGTAGGTGTCGTAGTAACCCGCAGTGTCGAGGAGGTAGCGCGAACCAATCCAGGTCACATCGTGCATCTGTGCCTCATTGAGTTCCGGGCGGCTCATGAAAAGCTTGGCCCTGGCCGGTCCGTAGCAGTCATGAGTGAAGTCTGCCACTTCCTGTGCGAGAACCGGGTCATCGACACGGGTAGCGCTGATCTCCATGCGGATCTGCCGCAAGTCCGTGCCGCACGGGATGGAAGCCACCGAAGCACCGGTCGCGGCCCGTGACAGGGCGTGCATGAGGGCCCACCATACCGGCACCTTCGCACTCTGGTCGTTGAGTGTGCTGAACGACCGCGACCAGCCCGTCTCGGTTGGCTGCGGCACGTTGACCTGACATTGCGCCGAACGCGACACGTCGTACTTGATGGTGTTGAGGTCGACGTCGATGAATGGAATGCCTGCAAACATCACCACCACGATCGCCACCCACACACGGTTTTCGATGCGCATCGAGGACAGCACGCCTTTATTGCCTTCGTCGGCGTCCTCGGTGCGGGCTTTCAGCCACTCTTGGATGATGATGGCTACGAAGGGAATGGCGAACAGACCGCTGGCGACTAGCATCGTCCAGATGCCGTTGTGGACGATCCAGCCCACCAGCGTCAGGTAATACTCCAGGTAGTCGGTCGTAAAAAGCGTCATATCCGGAGTCTCCCGCTAGGCGGCCTGCATCAGCAGACTGGCTTCCAACGCAACAATCGCGATGATGCTGGCAACCTCGGCACGAAGCAGTCGGCGTTGTGCCTCGGCGTTGTTCTCGCGCGCCAGCAGGCGACGACGCATCCATAGCCAGCCATAGACGGTGGCACCGTACAGGCACAGGCGCCACACCACGAAATAGACCGCTGCATCGGCGAGCCAGCGCTCCCAGCTGGCGACGCTGCCAACAAAATGGATGCCCAGGGCGTTGGCGGTCACGGCGGCAGTCAGGAGCAGCACGGTCCAGAGCAGCACCTTGCCGATACGCCGGTTGAACAGCCAGCTAGGGCGCAGCCACGCCAGACTCATGGCGTGCCTCCGGTGGTGGGCCGCTGCAATTGATCGAGCCGATCCGGCACCGGGTCGCCTTCGTAGATGCCGCGCGACCCGGCTGCGCGCGTGCTATGGCGCTGGATGATCGATAACGGAGAGTTATTGGCGAGTTCGCGGCGCAGCTCGAGCTCCGTCTTGAGGTTGAGGATTTCCCGGTCGAGCGCGTTGCTTTCCTGATCGACGGTGGTGATCGCCAACTGGTTGGCCGCGACGTTCGGTTCTTTCCTGCCAGTGAGCAAGGTGCGTTGCAGCAGCAGCGCCTTCTCCAGCACCGAGGCCAATGCCACTTCTGAGGCCAGGCGTTGTGCCAGGATATGTTGGTCGGGCTCGTCGCGCAGCGCTTCGATCACGCCGCGAGTGATTGGCAGCGAGACGCTACCGGCTTCGCGCAGGTTTTCGAAGGTGGTGGTGCGCGAGCCGCTGATCAGCTCTTGCAGCACCTGCAGCTTGGTGTCGTACTCTTCCTGGATGACCGGCGTCAGGCCCACGCCCGGAACGGTTTGGGTTTTGGTGCAGGCGTCGCATGTGCGCTGCTCCTGTTCACCGAGCACGCGGGTGGCCCAGTCGATCGCTTCTTGCGGTGAGGTCCAGGTCTGGCAGGCCAGGCTGTTGCAGCTTGCCGCATCAATGGCGGATGAGTCGGTCGCACTGCGCCCGTTGACCAGGTTGTAACCGGCCCGTGTTACATCCGACACCACCTTGATCGACGGCTGGCCGGCACCGCCGGCATTGCTGCCGCCTACCCACGGCACGCCGTCGTTACCGCGATTGGTTTCGGCCTGCTCGATGGCCGAGACTGCATCGGTGCTTGCCACCGCCTGGCGTAGCGCCATGCCCTCGGCGATCTGGTTCCAGCCGAGCTGGCCGCCGGCGGCCTCGGCCATCCGCTCGGCCATCGCACGACAGGTAAGTTTGGAGCGGTCGAAGTCGAGCCTGGCTTGCAGCACCCCATTCGTGAGGAGGTTGTACAGACCGGGGTCAGCCCTTTGAATGATCAGTGCCGGCAGCGATGCGACCGCACTCGTGGCGCTCTGGATCACGGACGACATGATGTTCTGAAATCCATTCGTTAGTCCGTTGAGCTGGTTCTGGATCGTCGTGCTGATGCTCATGTCGCCACAAACCAAGTTGCTGTTCCAGCCGACGCCGACGCCAATCGATCGCATGCCGGCCGCGCCGCTCATCGAGACTGCATTGCCGCCGCCGATCGAGTACATGACCTCGTCGCCGATCACGCTTCCGGTGGTCTGGAAGCCGCCGCTCTGGGCCAGGGTCAGACCGCTCGTCAGGGCCAGTGCACAGGCCAATGCGGTAAGGCGCCAGCGGTGTGGGGCGATAGCCGAATGCGTTGTCAGGTCAGGATGGTGCATGCGCGTGCCCTCAGTAGAAATCCACACTGCCGAGGAAGGTCTGCCCGCGCCGCTCGCAACAGCTGTACGGGCGCCATAGGGCCCAGGCGTAGTCGCCTTGCTGGGCTTGCGTCAGTAGCCCGCTGTGCGGGAACACCGCGCAGGTGTTGGAGAGGCGTGGGGTCAGCTCCTGCCACTTGCCTGTCGAGGCATCGGTCTCTACCAGCTCACCGGCTGGCCAGTAGCCGTCGCGCGCGTTGGCCAGCAGGGGCTGGTACACGTGCAGTTGTCCGCGCCGGGTCACGATGTCACCGGCGCGCTGAGCGACCACGGCGGCCGCTTTGTGGTCATCGACCTGATGCAGGAAGCCGCCGCGTGGGTACACGGAGCCCCACAGGTTCAGGGAGGTGCGCGCGCCGATCTCGCGCATGCCAGGAATCAGCGCCTCGGGGTACACGGCTTCGGGGATGTTGTAGCGCCACGCGACAGTATCGAGCGTGCTCAGCAGGTACGGCACAAACGCCGTGCCGGCACCCTGGCAGGCATATCCAGAGGCCGAGGCGAACTGGCCGAACACCTGGCCACCAGGATGGCCCACGACGTCGGCATTCTTGAATTTCGCCAGGTTGTTTTCGTGGTCTTCGTTGGTGGTGCCATCGCCGCCAGCCTGGGCCGTGGCGTTAGGTGCGCTCATGGAGCGCACTTCGATCCATGGGTTTTCACCCGTGTTGGAGTAGCTGGAGACGACGGCATCCGGCACGTAGTGGCGCACCTTCGTGGAAGTTCGCACCGAGCAGCCAAACTGCGTGCAGAACAGCCAGTAACAGATCCCGGTGACCCGATATTCGAGGCAGTCAGGGGACAAGGTCGAGGAGACGATGCTCGCGGTGTTGAGGGCGAACGATGAAGTGGCCGCCGTCAGCACCGTCAGCAGGATGGTGGCGATGCCGGCGCGCAGGCGGCGGTGGAGTCTCATGGCTGAGTCCCCCGGTGTGCGTCGATGCGCGCGACCGCCTTGGCAACGTCCGACTGGCCATAAACCACATAGCGTTGATCGACGATCACGGCCGGAATGGTGGTGATGCCGAGGCTCCAGGCATCGACAACCCCCTGGTAGGCTTCGCCGATACGCTGCTGCAGCGCCGTGCCGCCCTCTTTCAGACGTTGCTGCACGATATCTGCGCTGCGAACCGGGTCTTTGGGAAGGTCGGCAGCTAGTTCGGCCTCGATGCGCGAAGGCCGATCCAGTTCGATGACCCGGGCGCTGCCCAGATTCTGCATGGGATGTTGGGTGTCGGTGACAACCAGGACTTCAGCAGCTTGTGCCAACGGGCTCAGCAGCGCCGCGAACAGGCCGGAGACGAGTGTGTGTCGCCAAGGGATAGAGGCACGAGCAGGTGTCTGCATGTCGAACTACCGCGAAATTGATCATGGCGGTAGTCGACTCCAGAACAGCGAAACGGACGACAAACAAACGGGAATCCATGGCTCCCGCTTTGATAGGGATGGCGCAGTGGCGCTGGGCGGGTGGCTGGCGTTCTTCATGAGCATGAAAAAGGGAGCCAGTGGCTCCCTTGGGGATCATGCGGACGCCGACGCCATGTAGGCAGATGCGCCACAGCATGGGGACACAGTTGTGGTTAGATCAAGCCGCGCTCGGCAAAGGAATATGGCTGTCCTTTACCAATGATGAAGTGATCGAGCACACGAATGTCGACATGCTCCAGAGCGGATCTCAACTTGGCCGTGAGTGCACGGTCAGCATGGCTCGGTTCGATCTCGCCCGAGGGATGGTTGTGCGCGAAGATGATCGCTGCCGCGTTGTGTTCCAGCGCTTTGCTCAACACGACCCTGGGATAGACTTGGGCCCTATCGATCGTGCCTTGGAAGAGCTCTTCGTAGGCGAGCAACTGGTGCTGGCTGTCCAGGAACAATGCTGCAAATATTTCGTTGCGCTGGTGAGCCAGTTTGCCCTGCAGGAAGTTCTTCACCGCGGCCGGGGCGCACATTGCCTGGCCCCGGCGGAAAACTCGCCGCTCCAGGATTTCCATGGCGCGGGCGACGATCCAGTCTTCGTGCTGGGTATCCAGCATTTCGAGCAGCTTGGCGCTGTCTTCGACGGAAAGGTTGTTGGTCACGAGTTACCTCCTTCTTCAGGTTTGAGTCGGAGGCGTCCCTTGGAGGGCAAGCCCTCCGGGGTCATTGATGAGTGAGCATCCACTACCCTGAAACGAGCAGTCGTCCGCGCAGGGGATGCGATGCGGACTGGCTGTGCAATCAACGTGGCGCAAGCCGCGTCGTAGCCTTCAAGATTGCCGGCTACCTGGGATGACGCCGATGGGATCGGCGGTCAAAATGCTTTCTCGGGGTGGGCGATCGCTACTTGCCGCAGGTGCTTCTTGACGGCCCAGGAGGCCTTGTCGCGCCAGGCAGGCGCGACAAGGCCTCCTTCCAGAACGGTGATGTGCTCGGCGATGCGCTCCACATGGTCGATGCCCAGGCGCTTTGCAGTCTCCCGTTCGACGAGGAAATCCTGATGGACGTATTCCTCGGAGAGCCGATCGACCTGCTGGCGGATGTTGCGCACCTCCTTGCGCGAGCGCACCGGTGGGCACCAGTCCACCAGCGCGCCGAGCACGATGCCGCGCAGCACCAGAGCGCCTTGTTCATCGCGGATATCGACGTGCGTCGCCATGGCGATGAAGTGTTCGGGATCGCGCTGCTGTTCGTAGCGCTGTTCGGCCACGTAGCACATGGATGCGTGCATGGCATCGTCAAGCTGGCCGAAGTGGCCGATTTCCACCGGCAGCGAAAACCGCGTGCCCTTGCTTTCCGGGCAGGCATCGTCGCTGGCGATGCCGTGGCAGGTCGCGGTCAGGCGGGTGTGGGCCAGACTATTGAACATCGGCAGGCTCCTCATCGGAAATCGGCGATGCAAGCAGGTCGAGCGCCGACAGCAGCGCATCACCGACGACCGGCCCGGCCAGGGTCATCGTGCGCTGACTGTCGTGGTCAATCAGGCGCAGCGATGGCGTGCCATCGATACCGTCGTCGCGTGCCTGACTGACCTGCGTAGCCACGGCGAGGGAGGGATGCTCGCTCGCCAGGCAGGCGCTCACGGCCTGGTCGCGCTCTGGGAATTCCGTGCCTGGCGACAGGCCCTGCCCGCTGCCGCGGGTGTGCTGGTAGAACCAGATCACGGCGTCCCAGAAACGCGCGTGACCAAAAGCCTCGCCCACGCACTCGGCCCAGCGGGCCGCTGCTCCCGCCGCAGGTTCGTGCAGAGACAGCGGCAGGTGGTGCCATTGCAGATTGACGTCGGGCTGCGTATCGATCCAGGCTCGCAGCACCGGCACGTAGGCCTGGCAGAATGGGCATTCAAGATCCGCATACACCACGATGGTGAAGCGGGCGGTCACGGGGCCATGGCGCCATGGCGGGCCGGGCGGGGGCTGTTCGACGGACACGGCAACGTCCTTGGCGGCCGGGGTTCTGCTTCCGGCCAGCAGAGCGGCAAGCAGCGCGGCGATCAGGATTGCGGCGAGCACGGCGCCGGTGACAAACAGCGTCCGTCGGCGGCGCCGGGACCTGCTGGAGAGGGGTGGCAGTGACGTCAGCATGGTCGGCTCCGCGTCTCAGGCGAACACGTCGTCGTACGGCAACGGCGTGATGCCGCGCGCACGGTCGATCTTTTCGGCGATCTTGAAGGCCGCTTCCAGCTCGCTGATGCCGAGCTGCTGCATGAGCTGGTAACGTTCGGCTTTTTCTTCGGGTTCTGTTTGGGCTAGGGCGAGATAGAGGCTGGGCGGCACGGCACGGAACAGCACCTCCATGCTCTTCGACAGGATGACGCCCTCGGTGAACTTGCCGGCTTCTTTTCTCGCCGACAGCATCAGCGCTTTCTGCGCGGGCGACAGCTCGCGGAACCTGGCGATCTTCTCGACTTCATCGGGTGGCATCGACAGGCAGATCCACCACTCGATCATGTTCAGCATTGGCTCAGCGGCTTTCGGCAGATCGTCAATGTTCTGTGTCGCGAGCCAGTACCAGGCCCCCAACTTTCGCCACATTTTTGTAACTTTCACGATATAGGGCGCGAGCAACGGATTCTTCGTAATCACGTGCCCTTCGTCGGTCACGTTGATGATCGGGCGCCCGAGAAATTGATCGCGCTCGGCGATGTTGTTGACCGCATTGATCAACGAGACATAGGCGATGGAGAGCTGGGCGTTGTAGCCTTCGCGTGCGTACGTCGCGAGATCGACGATAGTGATGTCGACCTCGGGCCACGGCGTACCGTCGCGGTCGAACATCTCACCATCGCTGCCTTGGCAGAACATATCCATCGCGTCTGCCATTTCCAGCAAGCGCGTGCGCCGGGTTTCCGGCAGCGTCGTATCGCGGCCGCGCTCGCGCAGCGCATCGCGCACGTCGCGGGTGAGCACCGTGCGCTGTTTGTCCGAGCAGCGCCGTGCGGCGTCGAGGATGCACTGTCGAATCAGCGAGCGGTCGGCGCGCGTCATCCGTGCTTCCTCGCGCTCCTCACCGCCGGTAATCATCAGCCGCGCAGTGATTTCGAGTTCGCCGAGTACATCGCGCTGCTCGTCCGCTTCCGCCGGGCCGACATCATCGGTTTGCTCGTCGTCCAGCGCATCGGCATCGAGCGTCTGCACATCGCTTGGGGTCTCGATCAGCCGCCGCGCATCCGCGAACGGCGCGAGGCTCACCCCCGAACCAGGCGCGAGCTTGACGCGATTGACCGTCAGGCCGAGCTTGCGTGCGAAGTCGCCGAGCAGCCCGAAGGAGTTGCCGGCTTCGACGATGAACAGCCTTGGCCGGTAGATCGCAGTCACCTGGTTGAGCAGGCTATTGAGGGTTGCGCTCTTGCCCGAGCCGGTGGGGCCGAACAGGAAAAGATGAGCATTCATCTGCCGATCCAAGCGGTTCAGCGGATCGAATGTGATGACGCCACCGCCCCGATTGAACACCGTGATGCCTGGATGGTTCGTGCCCTGGCTGCGACCCCATACCGGGGCGAGGTTCGCAGCGTGCTGCGCGAACATGAGCTGTGTGTACCACCGCTTGCGATCCTGCGCGGGGTTGTAGAGACAAGGCAGCCATCGCAGGTAGCTGTTCAGTGGTGCGATTTCGTCTTCCTCGCGAACGGGTTGCAACCCGGCGTTGAGCATGACGTTCGCCAGTTGCAGCCCCCTGCTGTCGAGCACTGCCTCATCCTGGCCGCGCAGATAGAACACCAGGCTGGCGCGATACAACTTGTGCGCGCTGCCGATCAGCGAGCGCGCTTCGTGCACGTCCTGCAGCGTCTGCTCTGACGCCAGGGTCTCGCCGACCGCTTTCTTGGCCAGTTGGTTGAGGTGTGCTTCCAGCACGTCCTGGGGTGTGGCGACCAGCGTCAGGCACATGGTGGTGTCTTCCGGCATCTGGTCGAACAGCGCGTTGATGGAATCGCCCTTGCGCGTTTCGCCAGTCAGATGGCCAGTCGTCGGCGGCGTGCGCAGGCGGTCGGTCACCATCACCCGGTGCGGCAGACCGTCGAAGTACCAGAGGCCTTGCCTGGTGTCCGAGCGCGGCTGGCCGAAGAACAGCCTCTGGGCGAAATCGCGCCCGCTGGCCAGCTCGATCTCGTCGGGTTCCGCCGCATCCGGGTACGCGGTCAGGTGATAGAAACGTGCGCGGTCGTCGGGGGCAGGCCCCAACAGCGTGGGCTTGGGATTGAACCAGCGCAGCAACCAATCATGGATCATCGGAGCGTCCAGGCGACGGGCCCGGATACCGGCATTGGCCAGGCCGCCGACGAGGCGGTCGCAGACCACGTTCAGGGCCTGCTCCGGCGTCTGGCCGCGGCGCGCGGCATGGCCGGTCACGCGACGGTAGATCACCATGCGCACCCGACGGCTCTGGCCGCGCCACGGCAGGCGTGTCACGGCGGTGTCCTCGAACAAGCCGCCAGGTTTTGCCACCGCACTCAAATGGTGGGCGAAGGAGTGCAGGTAAAAGTCGGTGAAGCGCGTGCCTTGCGCGCGCGGCTGCACGTAGCCGTGCAAGGTGTTCAGGTACTGGTCGAAGCTGGTTTCGTCCTGGGCGTACAACTGAACCACCCAGGGGTTGTCGTCGAGTTCATCGAAGCTGTCCTGCAGCGCGTTTTCAAGCGAATCCCTGGCTTGGGCAAGCCAGGCGGCCTCGCGGCCTTCGGTGCCCAGCGGGGTCAACTCGAAGAACGCTGCGACCGAGATCCCATCCTCCAGCAGCATGCACTGCGAGGCGGGCAGGTATTCCGTCCAGGGCAGTAGCTCGACGAACGACGGGGCTGTGTCGTACAGCGCCTGCTCGTCGGCCTGCGTGGCCGGCCTGCGTCCCTGGATGGCAGCGCCGGGCTCTGGGATGCCGGCTTCACGCAACGCTTCGACATGCCGTTGCCAGCGATCCGGGTGGTCGTGCTCAGCGTCGTTGCGCTCGGCGGTCGCCCTGCGCCAGGGCAGCGTCCAGGTCATCAGTAATCCTCCACGCGCTCGCCAGGCATGGCGTATTGCACGCGCTGGTACAGGGGGAAGACGGTGGTGTAGCCGGGCACAGGCACCGGGTCGGTGCCCGCCAGATGAGGAAACACGTACATCAGCAAATCGGGGTTGGGCAGGCGGTGGAACTGGCTGCGAACCTCGTTGGCGGCAGTGCGCGTGTAACGCACCTGTTCCGCCGCAGCGGCTTGGACATCCGCATCGCTCAGCGGGCGGCGCAACTGCTGGCGGGCATCGAGCAGTTGGCGGCGGGCCACCTGGCCAGTGCCGCCGTCGCCGGCTTCCTGGTGCCAGATGTCCTGCATGGTCCGGTTGCCGTGCGGCAGCAGGTCTTCCTTGCGGGTGGCGCAGCCGGCCAGCACGGCCACGGCGAGCGTCACCGCCAGCGGCTTAGTCCAGTTCGAGTGCATGGGATTCTCCTGCGCGGTGATCGACGCGCCGGCCCTCGGGGTCGTAGTCGATCTCAAGGGGTTTTTCGAGGTGAACGGCGACCTTCGCGCCGGGCTGGACGTAGACCGCCGCGAAGGCCTGGCCGTAGAGCTTGTTGACCCAATCGGACATGTCGCGCACGCCACCGGCGAGGATGCGGCCCACGGCCTCGTTGCTGCTGATGCCAACAGTGCCGATGGAGCCATCGGCGCCGGCGTAAGACATCTGTCCGCTGTCCGAGTCGATCAGCGATGCTGCGCCCGCACCGGCCGCGGTGATCAGGGCCTGCGTACCGAGATACTGCTGGGCGTTACTGCGGCGTTCGCCGGACACGCACGGGATGCCGAATGGATCGCTGATCCAGCCCAGCCCTTCCTGGTTGTTGTTTTGCTGGTTGCCGCGCTCGCTGTCTTCGGGGATGGTGCGGATCGTCCCGTCGTGGAACACGAACGTGATGCTGCGCACCTGGCCGCGCACGCACGAGAGCGTCCAGTCACCGCTGGCAGTACCGCTGAACACGGCGCCGGCGACGTCAGGAATATCGATGCCATTCGCGGTGAGGTTGTCGGGGCCGACCAGGACTTTAAATGGGTACGGGTCATTGACCGTGCCGTCGATCGGTACGCGGCCGATCAGCGCCGTCATCGCCACCGACCCCATGAGCGTCGAGTTCGTCGGCACCGTATAGACGGCTTTGGCGCTGCTTACGCCGGCTGCGCGGGCACCTGCGTCGGCTACGCTGCCGATAGCCGTCTCCAGGGTCTTCTGCGCCGGCCCGAAGCTGGTCGGGAAATTCAGGCCGCCGCTGCCGCTGCGCCCGTCGCTCGGCCTCGCGTCGTCCGGCTCCACCCAGCGGATCGCGTCCTCGCTGGCGAATCCTTCGGCGTCGCCGTCGCGCAGGCCGAGGCCGACGGGCAGATCGGTATGGCCGCCGCCAATGCTTTCGAGCCGACGCTGCAGATCTGCCAGCAATCCCTCGGTCTGCTGGCGTTCGCTGGCCAGTTGCTGCTGGTCGCGCCGCAGGTTGGCGCGTTCAGCTTCCAGCGCGTTGTTGATGCGCTGGTCAATGGCACTTTCGCGTTGGCGCAGCCGCTGATTCTCTTCGCGCTGCGTGCGGTTGTCGGCTGTGGCCGTCTGCAGTTCGGTGCGCAGCTGCTTGACTTGTGCAACGAGGGTCGCGACGGTATCGCTCGGGGTATCGCCTTCGATGCCCAGCGCCTGCATTTCCTCCGGCGTGAGCCGGTTGCCAGCGTCGAGGGTTCCCGACTCGGGCGCACCACCGGAGAACAGGCGGATGCCGAAGAACAACGCCAGCACCACCACCGGGATCATCAGCCATTTCAAGAGACCGTTACTGCGCATGGTCGGCCTCCGTGGTGTCATCGGGCGCATTCGGCAGATGCACCGCCGGATCGAAGCGCTGGATGGCCGGCAGCAGCGACTGCGCCAGATCACGGCCGCGCGTGACGAGGTACAGCACGGTGGTGTCTTCCGGCGTGCCGCGTGGCCCCAGACTGGGATGCTGGAACGTGGCGGTGAGGACGTCGCCCTGCAGCGCACGCGGATCAAGGGTGAGCCAGCCGCTGCTGGTGTTGGTGAGGCGCACCGCGGTCACCCACTGGTCTTCCAGGCGCCACGACGCCAGCGCGGAGGCGCGCACCGGCAGAGTCGGCAGCAGCGTGTCGAGCGACAGGTTGCGGCGCAGGTTCACGCGCATGATCCCCGCCACCGGCTCCACGGTGCGCAACGGCGCGTAGAGGTTCTGCGCGGCATAGCGGGTCAGCACCACCGGCACCGGCGTCTCGCGCCGGGGTGGGCGTGCCGGCTCCGTGGCGTCTGTCGCGGTCTCAGCGCCCTGCTGCTGGCCGTAGCGTTGTGGCGTGGCGTTACCTTCGACGATGCGCACCGACTCTAATGGCGGCTCGCCGTCCCTGGCCGGTGTGGCGGCGATATCGAGCAGGATCAGCGCACCACTGTCTGCGTCCTGCAACTGCAGGCGCGTTGGCTCGATCGGCTCACTGGCGCGCAGGTAGATCGCGCCGCCCGCGCTCTGTACGCGCAGCCGATCACCCACGCTGGCAGGTACGCCCACGCGAACATTCCGGTCGATGAACACGATGCGCTCCTGATCGACCACCAGCGGCACGGCCAGGGGCAATCGTTCCCAGCGCAGAATCTCCATGGCCTGGGCGATGGGTGCTGCCAGCACCGACAACACACCCAGCCAGGTGATGAGTAGATGCTTCATGGGTTCTCTCCTTGCGTGCCCAGGCCACCACGTGCCGGTGCCTCCGGCGCCGGGGTGGCGATACGTTGTGGCGCGCCGTCATAGCAGTCGAGGACGAGGCCGAAGGGATTGCGGGCGGGATCGACGTCGGCGCGCGCGACTTTGATCGGGTAGCGCACCAGGGCCCGCTTGACTTGCTCCGGGCCGTGGTACTCATCGGCGCTGACGTCGAGCGTCACGACCCAATCGCGGTCGGACACCACGCGCACCCGGGCGGTGGGGTTGTCGCCGTAACCGCGGCCAGGAATTTCGTAGATGCCGCGTACGCGCTGACGCAGTTCGCCGGTACTGCGGCGGTAGTCGTAGTCGGCTTTCAGGAAGGCCTGGCAGGCTGGCGTCAGATACGGAGAGAGCACATGAAGATTGCGCGCGTAGTCTTCTTCGCCATTGGTGGGCCAGCGATTGAGTTGCTGGAACGCATAGAAGGTGAAGGCGTAGACGTTTTCCGGCGGCACTTCCCACCATTGCCGCGTACTGCCTGAGCGCAGATCGGGCGGGACGTGGATCGTCAGATCGCGTGGCGCGCTCCACCAGCCTGCGCCCATCACCAGAGCGACCAGCAGCAAGGCACCGGCGCCGATGCGCAGCGTCCTGATGTGCGCCTGCAGGTGGGTCACCTCGTTGCGGAACCGGCTCATCGCACGTTCCTCCGGTTCGACCAGAAGCCGCTGCGCATGATCAGCACATGCCCGCCGACCCAGCCGGCCAGCAAGGGATACCGGGACGCGATCCACCATTGCAGGTGGCGGTACAACCAGGTGTCGGGCCGGCCGCGTTTCTGCCGGCGCAGCATGCCGCCGCCGACAAACACGCCGCAGGCGATGCCCAGCACGATGCAGGTCGGTGCGAGTGCGATGGTCGAGAACAGCCAGGCCAGTGGTGCGCCGAGCAGCAGTCCCGCCGTGCCGGACAGGCCGCAGCAGATCCACAGCTCATCGGCTGTCAGACCGCGTACGACCACCGGATGCCGGTTGAGCCTGTGCGGCAGAAAGGACACCGTGCCGTCGGCGCGGACATGATGCTCGGACATGGCCACGGCCTCTTACAGAATGCCGGTGGCTTCAGTCAGCAGCCAGATGCCGATCACCAGCAGCACAGCGCCGACTGCGACGGTGAGGCCAAATTGCCCCCACGTTTTCTTGCCGGTATGGATCTCGGCGTAGGTGCCGTACGCGTGGTAGCACACCCCGATAAACATGCTGGCGACCACCAGCAGCGCGACCAGCAGCACGATGTCGTAGCCGTAGTTCCTGATCGTTTCCATGATGCCGCCGCCGGTGCCCCGCGAAGGGTTTTCCAGCGTGGGCAGGCCCTGCGCGAATGACAGCGCGGGCAGCGTGAAGAGGCTCAGCGCCAGCGCGGCGCGCTGGACGAGGCGGGTGGGAGAGAAGCGAGTTTCCATGGTCTGACCCTTTCTGGTTACGAGAGGAGGAAAAAAGTCAGCACCAGGTACATCGCGAGGAACCTCACGATGACGCCCAGGAACTGACGCTGATTGATCCGGTCCTCAGCCCAGCCGACGTAGGCCGTGCGAATGGCCCATGCGCCCCAGAGCAGCAGCACGGCGAACACCAGACCGACCAGCACGGTCGCCATGAGCGCGGGCGCGATGCCGCTGTTGGCCTGGAAGGCGGAGAGTTGGGCAGAGGTCATGGCCGGGCCTCCGGCATCGCGGTGGCCGCGCCGTCGACGTGGTAGTCGCCGGTCAGCGCGGCGGGATCGCGCGGCTGGGCACGAGAGGGGGAGAGGTAGGCCTGGAGGCCGGCACGCACACGCGCCAGGTCATCGAGCAGGCGCGGGTAGTCGAAGTGGTAGCGCTCGCCCGGTGTGACCGGCGCATCGGCCGCACTCTGCGCAATGAAGCGGTCCAGCGCGTCGAGCTGGCGCAGCGCCGCCGCCAGCTCCTGGCGTTGCGCCGCTGTGTCGGCCTGGGCGGCCAGTGGCACGCCGGCCATCAGGGCGGTCATGAACAGAACGGTCGCGCCGCAGCGTGCGGCGCGGAGCCGAAGCGGAAGCACCATCGCGCA
The DNA here is from genome assembly GCF_016456245.1 of Brenneria sp. L3-3C-1. NCBI lineage: Bacteria > Pseudomonadati > Pseudomonadota > Gammaproteobacteria > Enterobacterales > Pectobacteriaceae > Brenneria > Brenneria sp. L3-3C-1. Next base: position 126,227 of record NZ_JAEMHF010000010.1, read on the forward strand.
ATTCCTCGTCAGATCAGCAATGGCTCGATCGTGGCGAGACAGGCGCGCTCAGACCGCAAACAATGGGAACTGCGTGGCTACCGTATTGGTGGGCTGTAGCGGGGTTTTGAGAACGGGAGGAAGGCGGGGTATCGTCCACCCATGATCGGAAAACACTTCCTGAGCATGATGTGGCACTACCGGTTGGAAGGCAGGCGGGCGGTGCCGTGTCCCGACATCGCCGAATGGGCGCGATGGTTCGCCATTGCTGATCGCCGAGTGGCCGAAACGTGGATCGACGATTTTCGTGTTTCCACCGTGTTCCTAGGCCTGGATCACAATCACAATGCGCTGTCTAACGATGAGGTTCCGGTACTGTTCGAGACCATGGTCTTCGCAGGCCCCGATCCACTCGATACGATGCGGCGCTATTCGCTCTGGGAAGAGGCTGAGACTGGACATGCCGAGATCGTGGCCCAACTGCGGCAGGAAATGGATACCGCCCAGGTGGCGGCTCTTGAGGCCTGGAAGGCGCTGATGGCGCGTCAGACTCGCAGCACCTAGCCTGCAATGGGTGAGCGCATGGAGGCCGCGGATTGCCCGGGGCCTTGCGTGCATGGGATCAGCCGGGCATGCCGGCATCCGGAATGAACCTGTTCCTCCCCGGATGCGGCATGACCGTCATGGCGCGGGAAACAGGTTCAGCACCAGCGGAATGGTTACCAGTGCGAGCAGCAGCGAGACGATGATGGACAGCGAAATCACGTCCTGCTGATAGTCGTACTTCTTGGCGAAGACATACACGCCGGCGCCAATCGGCTGCGCGGCCATCACAATCGCTGCAGCCAGCCAGAGGCCTTGCTCCTGCCCCATGCCGAAGACATAGACCGCCGCCGCGAAGGTGACGGCAGGCTGCACGAATAGCTTCAGTGCGATCATGGGCAGGACGATTTTTCCGACCGTGGGATTCAAGTGCTCCCTGACATTGAGTCGGGCAAGGCCCAGGCCCAGCGCGAACAGTGCTGTCGGGCCTGCCGCATTGCCCAGGAATCGCGCAAAGGATTCGATGAAGACGGGCACACGGATGTCGAGCAGGACGAAGGCGAGTCCGGCCAGCACCGAGATGGTCAACGGGTTTTTCACAGTGGTCAGCGCTGCACTGCCCACGCTTTGCAGCAACGGTGTGCGGCCTTCGCGCGCGTGCTTGGAGAACACGTCCCAACTGATGATCACGGCCATGATGGCGGGGATGTTGTGCAGGATCGTCGCCAGCGCCGCGGGCAGTGCTGCCTGCTCGCCATAGACGGAAATCAGAATCGGCACGCCCATGTAGCCGGTCGTCCCATAGCATGCACCCATGCCGAGGATGGAGGACTGCGGCAGCCCGATCTTCATGCTTTTCGCAAGCACGGTGGCAATGACGTAGGACGCTGCGATCCCGATCAGGGTGGAGAGGATGAAGCCCCACTGCTTGAGCTCTCCCGCGTCAGCGCGGGCCACGGCAATGAACAGCAAGGCCGGCAGCGCCACGTACAGGACATAGTCGTTGATCAGCTTGTCTGCACCGCCGCTGTCAGGCTTCAGTCGTCCATAGCCATAGCCGACGAGGATGACCAGAAAGATGGGGGCGACGATCAGAAACATGGGTGAACCTCCTCGCATTGTCAGAATGTGAAAAAAGCCAGCCCCGGGGATGTCCCGAGGCCGGCCTGTGATTACTCGATGAAGTCCCTTGCATACTGGCCGACAGTGGCTGCATAGAGGACATCGGAGGTGTAGAACCGGATCAATTCCCCGCGTATCCGCTCGAACTCTTCATGCTTCCTCGTATAGGCATCCGTCAGAATGGCGTCGAGCTTTTGCTTGACCAGTTGCACGGTGGCGTCGTCGTTGGCCTCCGGTTCGAGACCCTCGTCCTGAAGAATCCGCTGTACCGTGGCGTCATGGAGCCCTGTGCTGTTGAGGAAATACGGGATGTCGCGCGCAGCACCCAGGAACGCCGGAATGTTGGCCACCCCCATGTTTTCCTGGTTGACGATATGCCCGCTGACCGGCCGGTACAGGTCGGGCATGGAGAGGAATGTCCTTTCTGACAGTCGTGCTGCCTCGACGACTGCAGCAGAGTCCAGGGAGTGTTGGTTGATGGTGATGTTCCGCTCCTTGAAGATCAGATCCAGGATCTCGATCGCCGGCAGGCCAGAACGGTTTCCGGTTCCGGCAAAACCACCTTCGATGATGTTGAATCCGTGGTAGAGCGAGGCCAGCGCGTTCTGCAGGCCCAGTCCGCGATCATTGTGCGCGTGGAGACAGAAATCGGTGTCCGGATACTGATGGCGCAAATTGGCCGCCAGTACCGCCATTGCTTCGGGATAGAGCGTGCCAAGGGAATCGTTGATGCGGACGGTTTGAATGTCCTGTGCAATGGATCGATCAATATCCCTGGTGATCTTTTCGTATGACTCTTCGTCGATGCCGGTGCTGAAGTTGTTTAGCAAACTGACGCGGAAACTATTGAAACCCCATGCGCGCAATTGTCCCGTGGTGCGCTCGAACAATTGTTCATCCGATTTGTGGGACACCATGCCGAAGCTGATGGTCAGGTGGTCCTTCAATGCATCCGGAAAAGACTCGAACTGCGGCATGATGGGTTCATGGCAGTTCAGCAACATGATGAACGAGAACCGCGTTCCTGCGGGCAGACCGCCATTTTCCTCAAGATCGTTGATGGTCTGGATGAGATATGTCGGGTCTTTCGGGCCGGACCCATAAACAATGTCCCGCACCCCAGACTGGAGAATCTTGGAGATCAGCGGAATCTTGTCTTGTGCAGGTACGGAGAAAGCGCAGCGCTCTGCGCCTTCCCGGAGAGTCTCGTCCAGGATTCCGTCAATGCTGAAATCACAGTAACGCGGGGTGTGATTATCAGGAAATTTGAGAAGGGCCATATTTACTTACTCCTTTAATGAAGCATGTTTCACCTGAAGTATTGAGTTGGGAAAACGCCGGCTACATGAGTCTGCTTGAGGTGTCATGATCTGTTAAATGAATTATGGTCTCGCTATAATCGATTGGGTCGATAGCAGGCGAGGTCGAGGGCATCATGAAGTTGACGGCACAAACGGATAGGCTGGAGGGGCGAGGCATCACGCTGGAGCAGTTGCGCGCGTTCGTATTCATTGCCGAGTACGGCGGCTTCGGGCGTGCTGGCGAGGAGTTGGGGCGCACGCAATCGACGCTCAGCGCTGGTCTTCGCCGCCTGGAGGAGGATGTGGGCTGCCGCCTGATCGAAAGGCGCCAGGGGCACATCCTCGGTCTTACTGAGGATGGCCAGCAGTTGCTGCCCGCCGCGCGCGACATCCTGCTGCGCACCAACCGGGCGATTGGCGCGTTGAAGAAGACCCACCTGAAAGGCCGCGTGGCGCTCGGCGTGCCTGATGATTTCCAGATAGGAAATCTGCACGAGATCATTTCGCTGTGCCTGGAAGAGAACCCCGGCCTGCGGGTAGAGATCACGGCCGCCTCATCCACTGTGCTGTCGGCCATGGCGGCGCAGCAGCAGTTGGATGTCGTCATCCTCAAGGGCATGGCCGGTCAGCCACTGATCTCCGAATCGGAACGGGTTCTGCGCGTCGAATCCCTGCACTGGGTGAGCTCAGGCGCTGTGCATTTCAGCGAGATGGACGAGGTGCCGCTGGTCACCTTCCCGGACGGTTGCGTCATCCGCAAATGCGCGATGTCCGCACTGGAGCATGTCGGGCGCCCGTACTACTTCTCCTATGTGAGTGGGTCGTTCGATAACATCCGCAGCGCCGCGGCGAGCGGGCTTGGGATTGGCCTGCTACCCAGGAGCGCGCTGTCCGAGGATCTGTATGTGCTGACTCCGGAGGATGGCGCACCCAGCGTCCCGGCCATTCAACTCGTACTGGGCGTGACGCGACCCGGCAAGCTCTACAAGCTCTTTACCAGCTACATCGACCGGGGATTGGGCGCGGTAGCGTGATCCCGTCACCGGAAATCGCCCCGTCCTGCAAGTCGCACGCAGTCGTCCCGCAACGCCGGGGCAAATTCATGCTGAGAGACAAATCCTATGGACAACTATCAATTTGCTTCGACCGAACGGCTCGACATTGCCTATCTCGAATGGAATCCGCAGGGAGCACGAACCGCCATTCTGTTGCATGGATGGCCGGATAGCCCCGAGACCTGGAAGTCTGTTGCCCCGGTTCTTGCCGAGGCCGGCTACCGCGTGCTGGCGCCTGCGCTACGTGGCTTCGCACCGACCCGGTTCCGCGAGGCAGCTACGCCGCGCAGTGGACAGTTGTCCGCCCTGGGGCGCGACCTGCTGGATTTCATCAAGGCGCTTGGATTGGCACAGCCCACACTGATCGGCCATGACTGGGGCGCGCGCGCCGCCGCCAACGCTTGCGGCCTGCAAGAAGGTGTCGCTTCGCACCTGGTGTTGCTGTCGATCGGCTACGGAACCAACACCCCGAACCAGCAGCTTGCGCTGCAGCAAGCACGCGACTACTGGTATCACTGGTACATGGCCACGCCGCGCGGTGCGCAGGTGATGCGTGATGAGCGTGAAACCTTCGCCCGCATGATGTGGGACACCTGGGCGCCGGCAGGCTGGTACGATCCGGCCGACTTCGACGAGGCGGCGCGTGCATTCCAGGGAGAAGATTGGGCCGAGATCGTGCTGCACTCCTACCGCCACCGCTGGGGCTTCGCCGAGGGCGATCCGGCCTATGCCGAGGATGAAGCGTGTCTGCATTCTGCGCCGGTTCTGACGGTGCCGACGCTGGTGCTGCATGGTGGCGCCGATACCTGCAATCATTCCGACAGTTCTAAGGGGCGGGAGGCGTTCTTCCAGGGTGGCTATGCGCGACAGGTGCTCGATGGCGTGGGGCATTTCCCGCAGAGGGAAATGCCGCAGCGCGTTGCCGAGGCCATCCTGCGGTTCTGCCAGAAGTAGGCGGTAGCCCCCGTCGCGCGACCCAACGCTGTGTGTTCATCATGCCGGGGCGCGTGTAGGAAGGAATGTGCAGAGCTATAGGTATTTCTTGAAACTGCTGGCAGCCAAGGCCACGACGAGCCCCAGCAGTGCCGCGCTGGGCAGCAGGATCAGCAGCGGGTGCACCGCAATCGGCATCGCCAGATAGATCACCCAGGGCAGTACGGCCAGCGGTAGCAATGCGGCTTTTGCACGGTGGTAGATGAAGCCGGACTCCCGGCCGGCCCCAAATTTGCGCACGTCACGGCGTACCAGCCCGTCAACGAAACCGACGAACGCCGCCGTGAGGAACAGCGGCAAGGTCAGCACCAGCACCAGAAGACGCACCAGAAATGTCAGCGTGATGAAGGCGGCGGCGATCAGGTATTTCTCGGACCAGATGTAGGCTTGACTGATGTAGTAGCGGAAGTTGCGCGCATTCTCGCGGCCGGGGCGCCTGGCGCGCTCGGCGGTGTCGTTCATCCGGTCGAGCAATCCGGTTCTGACGAACGTCCATTCAAAGCCGGTATCGACCAGTTGGTGCGCCGTGCGGCCGGGCTCGCGCACGATGGCGCTGCGGGTGAAATGATTGGAGAGATGGCCGAGTTCGTATTGCAGCATCGCCTGGGAGTGCCGCCAGCCTTGGTCTTTCCAGAGTGTGTGCATGCCGATGCACTCGATGATGATGGAGAGCAACAGCGAGGCCACGAGTACCCCGAAGAGCCGCAACGGCAAGGTGATCAGGCCGACGATCAGGCCGTGCCGGCGGCCCTGCTGCTGTTGCGCGGTGGAGGAGGCGTCGCTCATGGACGTGTCTCGGCGGCAGTGCTGTCGGCCTCGGACAGATCATCGATCAGATCGTCCGGCAGGGGTTCTTCCTGGCGCCCCGGCGTGTCCAGGTTCTCCCACCAGCGCCCGGCTTCCGTATAGCTCTGGCGCATGTACTCCGCGAGCTGTTGCAGATCCCTGGGCATCACTTCATCGGGGTCTGGAGCCGGCAGCGGCATGCGGATTTTCCAGAGATTGCCGCCCTCCTGCAGTGCAAAACACTGGCCCTTGGGCAATTGCACGACATGTGCGGGCTCGATCATCGGCACGCTCGACATGCTGATCCGATCCTGGGTGTTGCTTGTGAAATCCGTCGAACCGCGAATGTCCGAGCTGTCGGTCGCGCCGCTGACTACCGTCGTGGTGTAGACCTCGACCTTCGGCAACTGCTTGGTCAACAACTCGGCGGTAGCGGTTTCCCGCACTCTGAGCATGAGCAAATTGTTGAAATTACCGATGACCTGGCCCGCTTTCGCCCGGTTGCCGATGCGCGCCTCGATGTCGCTCAGGGTCTGGGTATAAGCGGTGATTTGGAGCCCGGCACCTCCGCCCTTATTCACCAACGGCACGAATTCATCACCCATGAGCTCGTTGAATTCATCTGCGTGGACATTGATGGGCACCCGCTCGCCGGGGCGCGCATCGGGCAGCCCGTCATCAATGCCGAATTTATAGAGATGACCTGCCACGGACACGAGGTCGGCGAACATGCTGTTGCCGACCGCGGCAGCGACTTCGGCGTCCGACAGCGCATCCAGGCCCACATAGACGATGGCGCGCTTTCGGATGATCTGCATCCAGTCGAAGATGGGCCTGGGGTCGTTGAGGTCGGCATAGTTCGGCGCCAGGAGTTGTGAAATCTTGCCGCTGGTGAGCTTCTCCAGTAATGGCAGCAAGCTGGCGACGATCTTGTCGAAGTACGTCTTGTCATAGCGCACGGCACTACGCAAGCCGTCCAGCACCGGGTCGTAGTTGCGCGCTTGGGAAAGGTACTGCTCAAGCGCCACCACACGCTTTTCGCGCCCGATCATGTTGCGCGGGATATTCTTCTCGTTGAGCTTGGATTCGATCTGAACGATGACTTCCCAGGCCTTGGGGTCCTGCTTGGCGAAGTAGTGTTGGGCGTACTCGATGAACAAGGCATCGATGTTGATCACGTGACGCTGGATCAACAGGTAGTCCGGCCGCTGCCCCAGCTCGATCAAGGCCCGCGCGACGATATTCACGAACCTCCAGGCGAACTCGCGAAATGCTGCGCTGTTACCCTCGCCGGAGAGTTGTCCAGCAATGCGCGTTGCCACTTCGGAGATGCGGCCGAACCGGCCCACCGCGTTGTAGCGTGCGCTGATGTCCGGCCAGCCCAGATGGAAAACGTAGAACTCGTTTTCGCGCCCGGCGCGGCGGGCTTCGACGTACATGCGCTTGAGCAGATCCGCATCCCCTTTGGGGTCGAACACGATCACAACTTCGTGTTCGCCAGCAGCGTTCTTGCGGCGGATGTCCTGCGTGATGAACAGCTCGGCTAATCTGGTTTTGCCGACCCGCGTAGTGCCCAGGACAAGTGAATGGCCCACTCGCTCGCCCAGTGGCAGGCTTGCATCGACTTCGTTTGGCTCGATGCCATGCAAGCGCGGCAGGCCGCCGACGGGCGGCAGCGGCCGAACCGGATTGATCGGTACGTCCCAGCGGGTGAGGCGCGCGAGGCGCGACAGCGGAAACGGCACGAACTCCAGCCGTTCCTCAAGGCGCCGGGCAAAGCGGTAGGCCGGGGTCGGCTCGACGTAGCGCCGGAAGTCGGGGCGGTAGGTTTGCACCAGCCGGTGGGTGTGCTTCTGCTCCCACATGAAACCACGCCCAATGAAGAGGCGGTGCTGGCTGACTGGTACGTCGCGGCTGCGCATCACGTAGCGCGGCAGCCGGCGAATATTGCGGCGGTAGCGCAAGATCGCCAGCGCCTGGTGCAGGCGAATGGCTCCGAAGGCGGCGAAGGCCAGCACGCTGCCAATGCCGATGGCCGGCGTCAGCGCGAGCGACCACGGTGCCACCAGGGACAACGCCGCGGCGGCGGCGCAGACCACGACGGAATACAGTTCAACCGCTGGCCGCAGCAGAACCTCCACCGGTTGCGTCTGCGCCATCGCGTCACTGCTCGATACCGGTGCTGGTGATCAGCGCCGGGTAGTGTTGTACGCCCAGGCGCGCGGCCAGATCGTCGGCGACCACCGGCGCTAGCTCTAATCCGGGCGCCGCTTCGCGCAGGCGGGTCAGCCCGGCCGGGGTATCGATGTTGACCACCAGGCCTACGGCGCCGCGTTCGCGCAGCGCCGTGGCGTGGCGGCGCAGCCAGGCATGAGAGGTGTCGTCGTCGCCGATCAGAAAGAACGGCTGCAGCCCCGGCGCCTCGATGACGCGACGAGCAACGATGCCCGGCGAGAGCGTCGGGCTGCGCACTGGCAGCATGTCCGCCTCGCTGGCGAGCTTCGCCAGTGCGACCGGCATGGGAATGGGCGGGCGCGCCGCGTCGGGCGAGCGTGGCTGCAGGTTGAGTGTTTCGTAGTACGGCAGCGCGGAAGCACCGCCGCGGTCTTCCACGACGACCAGCGGCGTGGATTCCGCGCTGGCGCCATGCGATGCCAGGAGCGCCGCCAGCAATGCGACAGCAGCCTGGAGCCTGCGGGGAAATGGCGGGCCGCTGAAGGGCCGGATCGTTGGGACAGGGGCGGTGCGGGACATGAAACTGCTCCTTGAGTCAGGGAGCAGCTACCTTCACGCCATGGGCAAACAGGATCAGCAAGGAATGGGATTTGCTCCGTGCCCGTTTTTCAACGGGCACGGCCCTGGGAGAGTGCGGCTATCCTTCGGTATCTCACGGTCATGGAGCTGGTCGCCCTGGGCATGGGGATGGGCGGGCATCCTGCCGCTGTTTCTCACCAAGGGCCGCTCCGATCTGCAGCAGGTCACCGAGGTGATCAACGAGTGCCAGACCGATCTCTGGGTGCTGACGCATCAGGAGTCGCGGCACCTGCGCCGGGTCTCGGCCGTCTTCAGGCATCTTGGCACTGCGCTGGAGCTTTGATCCCGACAGTGCGTTCAAGGCCCTTGTTTTCCGCTGACGATGCCTGGCGGTGATTCACCGGTCACGCGGGCCAGGTGTTGGGACACGCTGCGTCGGTAGCGTGCAGCGGGCGCACCCCCAGCGGGTCGGTGGTAGCGGCCGATGGCGAGCAGCCAATCCTCGCCAGGCTGGTGCTGTTCGCGCAGAATCTCGGCGGCGATGGCCAGGTTGGCATAGGGATCGAGCAGATCGCAGGGGCGGCGGTAGCGGTGTTGCTGATAGCCAAGGTTGATCTGCCCCAGGCCGGCATCGACGCGGGTGGGCGGCACCTGGCGCAACGCCTGCTGCAAACCCGCACAGGCCTCGGCGCGGGTGGCATAACGGTGCGACTCTCCAGCGACATTCAGCGACCAGGGCCACGGAACGATACGGTTGCCGCGTCGGATGCCGCTCTCTTGCAGTGCCACCGCATAGAGTACGGTCGCGGGGATGCCGGCTCTCTGCGCGGCCAGTTGGTAGGCCGGTGGCGGCGTTTCCTGTGCCTGGATCGGACTCGCCGTCAGGCCGCTCAGCATCAGCATGGCCAGCGCCGAGCGCATGTGGGTCATGGCTGGCGTTGCCATTGACCGTTCACCTGGCGCACCACGGCGGGTAGCTCGCCGGACACCCCTATCGACAGCCAGCGACCGCCGTCGTGATTGAGCGTGATGGAGCCGCTGCGCACCCGCGCCGGATCGATCTGCGCGCGCTGGGCCCAGTCGCGGATGCGGGCGTCGTCCTGGCGGCTGCCGACCATGTAGACGTCGAACTCGGCGCCGCTGGCTTGCAGGCGCCGCACCAACTGACCGCAGGGGGCACAGCCCTCCTTGACGAACACCGCCGTGCGCCCGCTGCCGGTTGCGGCGAAACCGCCCGGCGTCGCGTCCGGCAGATTCACGCGCTGGGCGTCGGGGTGCAGGCGTTGCCAGGCGTCGTCATAAGCACGCTGATAAGCCAGCAATTTCTCGACACGCTGCGCCTCGACCTGCACCTGCAACTCCGCATAACGGCGGCGCTCTTCGTCATTGCGCGCTTCGATGCCCAGGGCGGAAAGCGGGTCGAGGTTGGGCGAGTAGATGCCGAGTGGCCCCTTCATCAGTTCGCGGTAGCGCGCCCACTCGTCGTCGCGCAGTCCCCAGTCCTGCGCGAGGCGTTCGTCCCGGTGCTGCTCGATCTGGGCCGGCACGACACGGGATTGGGTGGTAGTGGCTGGCTGAGCCATGGCAGGCACCTGCAGTGCGACCAGCACAGCCGCGATGAACATCGTCTGGCGTTTCATGGCGTGCGCTCCGTCAGGGGATCGCCAGTCGGCGTGTCTGCCCGGCGCGGCTGAACACCGCCGTGTCGCCATCGATGGCATCCAGGCGCCACTGGCCCACGGACTCGCCGGGCAGTACCACCTGGATCTGCGCGGCCGACCATTCGCCGGTAGCCGGCGCGACCGACACCGTGCGCTGTCCCGCCCGCAGATCGAGGCCGACGATCCGGAACGGAATCGTCGACTCCTTGGTCGCGGCGGTGGCTGGCCGGATTGCACGGGCGGGGGCGGGAGAGGCGGGGCGGGCTACTGTGCGACTGGTCTTGAGCTGTTCGACCTCGCGCCGCAACGCTTCCAGTTCAGCGGCCTCGGCCCGTCCGGCCAGGGCTTGCTCCAGTTGCCCGAGGCGTGCATCGAGGGCCTGGCGCGTGCTTTCCAGCACCGCCGCAGTGACGGCCTGGGGCTGTGCCTGCTCAGCCTGATGGGCGTCGTTCAGTTCCCCCACCCTCACCTCAAGCAGCTGCAATTGCCGCAGCGTCGCATCGAGTTGTTCTTGTGCGGCCAGATCGCCGGCGACCCGAAAGCTGATGAGAACCAGCGCGGTCAGCCCGGTCATCCACAGCCACAGCAGGATGTGCGCTACGGAGGCCGCGCGCGAACGCATGGCGTACGATGGCTTCATGGCTGTCCTCCATCCGTCACGGGAAAGGTTTCGGCCGGTTCGGCTACGGACTCGCTCGCCGGTGCAACGTCCAGGGAATCGCCGGGGCGGATGAAGCAGACCTGGCGGCGCCGGTCGTCGACCTGCAGATCCCAGGCGGGGCCGGCCAGGGTCAGCAGTGCGTCGCGCAAGGTCAGCGGCCCCATGCGCAGGTGCGCCGCCGGCAACGGCAGCGAATACAGTTCGATGACGGCATGCGCCGTTTCGCAGAGCTGGTAGCCGCTGCGCCGGAGCAGGTGGCGCAGGCCGTCGCCGACGGTGGCGCGGGCCTCCTCGGGCATGCTGACATCGATCACCTGCAGCAGCAGATCCCGCTGGGCAGCAGTAGGCGCCAGTTCGACGAGGGTGTAGCGACCGTAGCGCACGACCGGAATCAGCTCCGGCGTAGCGGGCTCTGGGGTGGTGGCGACCTCCTCGATGGGAGGCGGCGCGGTCGGCGCGGCAGTGGTCGCGCAGCCGCTGGTCAGCGCGGCGGCGGCCAGCAGGCTGGCACTGATCAGTTGCTGTGGGGGGGGAATGGTTGGCATGGCTCGGCTCTCGGTTGCGAGTTGCAATGAGCCGATACCTTCGTCTGGCGCTTTGATGCGATCAGCAAAGAATACGAAATGACCATTGGCCGGTTTCCTTGGACGTCATCGTCGCCCAGGGGACACAGCACAGCCGGCACAGGTGTGCCGGCTGCTTCGATGGAATAGGATGTCTGCCGGATGGTAAGAAAAGGCCTGCACCCCATAGGGAGCAGGCCGAGGAAGGAACATCAGGCCGCGACGAGTTGCCGGGCCAGGGCGACCTCGATGGAGTCGCCATCTTGGTTGAGCACATCGAGCCCCGATTCCGGGACATCACCGGATGTGCTCTGCGAGACGAGGATCTTCTTCGCCATGAGGGCGAGGCACGTCATCTGCGACGTGGCCGCATACCCCAGGTAGATCACCTTCACGTGCAGCTTTTGACCGATGCGCCAGGAACGACGTGCGGCCTGCTGCAGCGTGTAGATGTTCCACCCGCTTTGCATGAACACGATCGTCGGGAACTCCAGCAGATCCAAGCCGGTTTTCACGAGCTCCGGATTCGTGATGAGGACATCGATGCCTCGGTCGAGCTGCTCGGCGATCCAGTCTTCCCTGCGGCTGGCATCAACGCTTGCGCGCAGCACCGCCACCTTGAAGCCTTCCTGCTCCAGCAGCATCTTCAACCGGCTGGTGGTGTCCCGCGTGCCGGTGTAGACCGAATAGACCAAGGTCTTGCGACCCGCTGCCTTCTCCTCGCGGCAGATGTCGATCAGTTCCCGCTCCTTGGGCATCACCTGCAACTCGTTGAACTGAGCCGGGGTGAAGGCCAGCACCTGGCGCGTGCGCGGGTGGCGCACGGATTCGGCACGGAAGCAGCAGTCGGACCACGCCAACAACACATTGAGGACCACGCCCAGCAAGGTGGTGTCCCGCTTGCGCAGGGCCTCCTTGAGTTCCGCCGTCAGGCTGGTGGCCAGCTTGCGGTAGGTGTCGGCTTGCTCGGCGTCCATGGCGACTTCCCTGAACTCTTCGTCGTACGGCGGCAGTACGCCGCCGATGTCCTTGAGCTTGAGGAAGATCGTGTACGGCACGACGCAGCGCAGAACGCCTTTCGGACCAAACCCCGGGGCTTTGACCGTTCTAACTGTGACCTTCGAGCCTTTGGCGGTCTTGTGGGCCGGGCCGTCGCTCTCGGAATAGATATCCTTCAGAACGCCGTGATCCCTCATGAAAGCCATTGCGGCGGCGTTCATGCTGCCGCTGGCACTCGGGCGGTAGCCGTCTTCGATCATGCGGTTGGGCAAGGCCCGGAACAGAAGATGAAATAAGTCATCTGCGTAGCCACCCATCAGGGTGCCAGTGAGCAGAAGAGTCTTGCGGGCCTTGGCCGCGATGACGCCCATGGCCTGTCCCTGCGCGGAGCCACTCGCCTTGTACTCGTGCGCTTCGTCTGCGATGAGCAGGTCGAAGGTGCTTTGCGGCAGATACCGCTTCACATACTCGCTGGGTTGGTAGCCGCCCTCGCCGAAGCCGAATTCCATCGAGGCCATCGCGCGTTCCATGCGTTGGGCCTGCCGGTCTGAAAACACCAACTCCCCGCGCTCGTCCATCAGGTTGATGAAGTTGTGCAGGTTGTCGCCGAGCATCGAGGCAAGGAACGAGTCGCCGAACGTCGTCATCAGCTTGGCCGCGGTGGCCTCGCCGATGGTGGGAATCCGCTTCAGTGCCCGCAGTACGGCCGAGGACTGATCGCTGCCAGACAGGCTGCGCGGCCGCATCAGCGTCCAGAGTGCGCTGTCGCAGACTCCGCACTTGCGCCGAACCTCTTCTGCTTCCAGTTCCAGCGCGCTGACGGGCTCGCCGTCGAGGTCATGGACGACGGTGCCGCAGTGCGGGCAGGCCCCGACCTCGCCGTACCTCGTGCGCTTGCGGACGAATGAAGGCTTCCAGTGAAAGCCCATCCTCATCCTGACCCGGCCAATAATGAAGAACTCCTGGCCCTCTGCCGGCACGTTCAGTTGCTCGCGCAGCTTGATCAGCTTGAGCAGCGTGTCCGGGCCGTTGAGCACCCAGACTTTCGCACCTGCGACGGTTTCGAGAATTTCCCTGCGCCACTTGTAGACCAAATGAGGCGGGCTGAGGACGAGCGTGCGGCGATAGCCTTCCGCGTTGAGCACCGCCGCCAGCGCGATGCCGACGGTGGTTTTTCCCGTGCCCATCTCGCCGTTGACGATCGCTGCGCGCTCGCCCTGGTTGACGAGCAGTTCCGCAGCCGCATGCACGACTTCAGCCTGGGCGGGAAACAACTGCCGCTTGAGTCCGGCCAGTACGAGCTGACGGTTTGCGCGGGGCACACCGCTGTATACGGGAGGATTTGCCCGGTTGAGGGATTCCAGCAATTCGTCCCCGAACTCGGTGACAAAGTCCTGCAAGCTGATCGACAGGTCGTCATTCGCAGGATCGAGCAGATCGCCCATGGCGGGCGCGTTGGTTGCGGCGGAAGCCGCTTCGAGTTGCATGGTCATGGTGGTGCTCCAAAGAAAACGGGGCACGCACCGCCCCCAGGGGCGATGGCATGCCCCTGGGGGTGGAAGGACGGCGTCAGGCCGCCCTGGAAAGGATCAGTATTCGCTGGGCAACAGCAGCGTGGTGACGCTGCGATCCCACTCAGTGATGATCCAGAGCGTCAGGTCACGATCGACTTGGTAGGAGGAAAACAACCGGTCTTCGCCCGACGCCAGCGCGGCGTCGTTCAACTGCCGGTCGTTCTCGTCGAGGTCGCCCCAATCGCCACTGAGATGGCGACGCAGGTACCGGCTCGATTCGAGCTGCCGTAGTTGAATCAGATGAACCACGCCTGCGGTTACGACGATCTCGCCCGGAAAAAACCGAACCCGGGGATCAAGATAAAGGTGGAGTGGAGAAACGACGCTATTGGCCATGGGATTACTCCTTTCAATAGAAGAAAGGGCCATGGCCCCCAACCGGGGTACATGGCCCCGGTGGGTGGATAAGATGAGCTGGCGTGGAACTAGGTTTGTTCGGCGGCCAGCAGGATATGTGTGGCGCTGCGATCCGGCTCGGTAACGATGCGGATGCTCAGCTCACGGTGGATCACATAAATCGATTCGAGCCGCGCCCCGAATTGCAGGGCGTCATTGTTGGCTTGCCAGCCTTCGTCGCTGACGTCTCCCCAGTCGCCACGGATGTGACGTTGGAGATAGGGAAGCGGCTCAATGCGGCCTTCGCGCAGAAGACGGTCGATGCCTTCGCTGAAGATCAGTGCCCCAATGGGGAACAACAGGCTGCGGCCGTGGCCGTTGGGATTGGCGGTAGCCATGGGTTGCACTCCTTCTTTCATACCGGGGCGGCGCCCCTTCGGGAATCCGCTCCCGATCAGCTAAATGAATAAGACATGGCTTGCCGTCAGATCAAGGACTGCTCTTCGGGCAACTGGATGACGGTTGTCTTGTGGTCTTCGCTGGTCATCACGACCAGCACTAGGTGCGGCGTGATCCGGTAACGAGAGATCATGGAGTTGTCCTGATCGAGCGCTACATCGTTGACCTGACGACTGGTCTTGTCGATCTCTCCCCAATCACCGCGCACATGGCGCTGTACATAAGGCAAGGGATCGATCAGGCCTTTGCTTGCGAGCCAGTGCACTTTCTCGCTCAGTTGCAGCGAACCAAGTGCGAACAGAGGCTGGGCCTGCGGCTTACGCCGCTGGAAAAACCTCGGAAGCATGGTGGTACTCCTTCTGTGGGATGAGAACAGCAGGACGGCAAGCCGCCCGGTGGGGATCAATGGATGGTGAGAATCCGGCCCTGCGTGGCTGAGTCGGTGGACAAATCCCAGGCCCTGATCACAGGCACGAACTTGTCGGTGAGGATGCGCGTCTCGGCAATCGAACCGTCGTCGCGTTCGCGATACTCGGTCGTGGTCGCCTTCTGCTTGTAGGTGTCACCCTTGACGGCCAGAGTGCGGCCGCTCTTGGACTGCACGACACCCGAGATGGCGCCGGCCGCGAGGGCTAATGCCAGGTGCCAGTGAGACAAGGCCCGTGCGGGCGGGCGCAGCGACTGTTGGGAGGCACCGAGATGCGTCTCGAATGCCGGCCACAATCCACGCAGGCGTTGCACTTCCTCGGCGAACTGCGCCGGTTCCATGCTGATGCGATAAAAGTGCTCCGGCTCGGCCGGGGTGCAGGGAACCACATACGGAGCCGATGGCCACTCGGGCGGCAATTCTTCCGCCTCCAGTTCGCCCTGGCCGATCTGCAACAGCCGGGCCCGGATGGACTTCACGTCGTCGCTCATCAGCTCGCGCTGACGAACACGGCGACCAAACAACACCACTTGCTTAAACTGCGCCTCCACAGCACGGTAGATACGCAGGTCGGCAAAATGGCGCGTCAGCCATCCGACCATTTCCTGGTCGAGCACATAGAACGGAATGATGAAGATCATGATGCCGTCGTACTGCAGCAGTTGCAGCGTCCGCTGGTAGAACAACTTTTCTAGCCGCGCGCGGCCTTTGCCGTCGTAGCCGATGTTGCCGTTGGCATCTTTGGACAGGTCGCCATAGGGCGGGTTGAGCCAGAGCAGGCCGAACGACTGTCGTGAGATCAGCGTATCCGTCAAATCAGCCTGGATACAGCGATCGACCATCAGCCGTGCATGGTTCGCACGCTCCTGGTCGTACTCCACTGCATACGAACGGGTTTGATCAGGCCCGAGGGCATGGGCGGCTTCGGCGATCGCAACGCCTTCGCCTGCACAAGGATCGATGATGCACATCGGCCCATCGCTGGGCGCCAATGCGGTGAGTGCTCTTTCGAGCGTGGGCTCGTCGGTCGGGAAATAGCCGTTTTTCACGAAATTTCTCGCGAGCCGGGGAAACATGAGTGCCATGGGATTCTCCTGTCTGGCGGTGATGAATGAAGGTGCAGGCGCGCGGAGCGTGCGCCTGCCGTGGAACGATCAAGCCACCGCTTGCGGTGTCCAGATCCGGGCCGGATACGGATAGGCCGTGAGGACGTTGCCGCGGATGAGATCGCCCAGCGCTTCGGTGAGCGCCGGAACATCCAGGCTCAGGCGATAGCCCTGCAGCGGCCCAAGGGCCACGGGCAGGTCATGGAGCATGTCGCGCGAGCGCAGTAGCGCCATTACCGCCTCCTGCCAGTGATCCAGCAGAGGCAGCGGGCACGTGTCCTGCACAAGTCGCCACAGGCGCGACGTGGGATCGGCCGCCGAGCGTGGCAGCAGCGCGAGCGCGTTGGCCGTGCTCTTGTCGGGCCGGATGCAGCGCCGGTCGAACAGCCATAGATTGACTATGGAGCCGAACAAGGTGCGCCGATAACTGCGGGTCAGGCGCTTTTCAAGGCGCTCGACCGATGGGATGAACACAGGAACGGAACCGCCCTGCTCAGTGAAGAGGTGAAACTGATCCAGGCCGTCTTGGTCGCGGCCCAGGGTGAGCCGGGCGATGAACTGCTGGATCGCCGTGTCGCGCGCCCAGACCGAGAGGAAGATCAGATCCCCCTGATCGCTGCAGACGCAGGCATCGGCCATCAGGTCGCTGCATTCGTCGATGCGGTAGAGGGTTGGAGTAGAAGAAAGTGCAGGCATGCTGGAGTCCTCAATGAAATGAGGGGCAGCTCCGCCACAGGGGCAGTGACTGCCCCGAGGGGATGAATGAACGCGGGCTACTCAGAGTTCCCGCTCGGTGAAATGCCGCGTTAGCAGCGATGAAGTCGCCTGTCAGTACTCAAGATCACCGCAACCGGCCGGGCAGCAATCCCGATCGATGCCGTGCATGCAAATGCCGTTTTCGGCATTCCAGTCCTGGGTCTCCTGCCTTTCGGCGGGTGTTGCGTAGTCCCCGTATTCCTGTGCTATCTGCAGGGCATATGCCTGCTGATGCTCGGGTAACCGGCGTACTTGCGCGTCAACTTCGGAACTGAACAGTTCCACGTACCAGTCGTGAGACTGTCCGCAGCCATCGAGGGCTTGCCTGGCGGCCGTCTCGCAGACAGCCTGCCACGCGGTTTCGTCGAGCGCGACACGGGTATCGAGGGCTTGTGAAGATGTACTGCAATCGATCGTGGACATGCTGGAGTCCTCCAGAAGAAACCGGAGTCCTCCCCAGCGGGGTCGGAACCCCGGCGGGTGGATGAAGCGCCGCGGCTGCGGCAGGACGATCAAGCAGCCTGGGGTTCAGGCTTTCGGTTCCATTGCTGGGCTATCGGGTCGATCTCATAGCCCAGCTTGCCCAGCCGCGCGATCTGCAGGCGCAGCGTGCGGCGGTCGATGGTCGAGTCCAGCTTCACGGACTCTCCCAGCGGCCAGAGGATGCCGAACAACGCAGCGTCGTCGCTGCCTGCAGCGCTGCTGGTGGCAACCGCGGCGGGAGGTAGATCAACACCGAAAGGTGTGGTGTCGAGCGAAGGATCTTCCGTCGCCGGTACCGTCGCGGGCCTGGATTTTGGCTTCGACTTCGGTTTCGGCTTCGGCTTGGTAGGTGCTGTCGGCTCAATGGCCGGTGGCATACTCGTTTCCTCGTCGAGCGGATCAACATCGTGCGTCACAAAGGCACGTGCCTCGGCTTTGCTCAGTTTGTCGATTCCCGACAAGGTCATGCCGTCCAGATTGGCGCGATGCTCGAAGAAAATGCCGCCATTCCGAAGCCGAATCGGCTTGATGAAGCAGTAACGGACGATGAATTCACCTTGGTATTTGCCTTCTGGATATTGATCCAGCTCGGGATCTTTAACGGTGAACTTGCCGATGGGTGTGACGAGGTTACCCACCTTGAACGGGCCATTTTGACCGTGGATGGTGACTATAGCGAGATGACCTCCCACGGTGACGGGAGGCCCGGACATAGTGGCAGGTTTAGCCATGGTGAATCTCCTTGTGATGAATGGGATCGCCAATGCATGTGGCAGATCGTGGGTAGGGAAGAAAGCGGACCCGCCCTAGGGGGGCGAGGTCCGTGTGGGTCAGAACGATGCTGCTTGCGCCAGCTCACGCTCCGGTGTCTGCACTTCGGCCTCGCTTGGCGCGGGGGAGGAAGGCGGCACGTCCGCAGTGCTGCCGTCGACACCTTCGTCCTCGGGTGCATTCGCATCCTCGGACGTCGGCGTGTCGGCTTGCACCTGGAGCTTGGGATGAACCTGGTGGCCGTCGATCTTGATCAGGCTGATGTGGGTCAGCGTGGATTTCAGACTCACGCCAGGCTGGCCGGCACGGTCGCCCTTGGGATAGATGAAAGGATCGGCTTTCATGTCGTCGAGACGGAAAGCAATCAATACCTTGCGCTTGTCATCAATGGCTGGCACGCAGCGGCGAACCAGATTCCGCGTTTCAGGCGTGGCGACGATGGTCTCGAAGTAGCGGTACTCGCGTTTCTCCTGGCCAATATCGACAGGCCCGGTCAGCGCGGCGATGACGCATGAGAGGAACGGGTCACGGTCTTCGGGCTCGACCTCTTGAGGCTTGTTGAGGTAGCCGATACCTCGGGTGATGAGTTCAAACCGTTCGAGCTGTGCCAGTTCAGTCTTGTCGAACAGTTCGATCTTGAGCAGTCGGCCTTTGAGGGTGCCGCCAGGCTCGCCTTCATGGCCTTCGCCGGTGCGAAAGTATGCATCGCCCCAGGGATCGCTGCTCCTGAAACGAACCAGCGGGCGCTTGGACTCATCGGTGTCGAGATAGCCTCGAACAAAGTTCTTGGCCTCGCTGCCGGCAACTCTGACATCGAGGTAGCGGGTGATCGGATCGTGAACCGGACCGACCTGGGCCGCGATGGTGCATGCAAGGTAGGGATCTGCCTTGCGACCGCCTTTGACAGGAACCAGGCGGGCACGCTGCAAATAGCCGATGCCATCGGTATGGATGTCGAAGAAGCCTTTCGCGGAAGAAGTGGTGTTGGTCATGGTGAATCTCCATAGGATGAAAGCGGAGACACACCAGCCCGATCATGCGGGGAGAGGTGCGTAACCCCGCGATGGGTTGATAAAACGATCGCATCCACCAACGGCAGGCCGATGGTCGTTCGCGCGAGGATGCTGTGCGAACTGGCTCGGTCATGCGGCTTTCACCGCACCGCAACCTGAAAGACCGTGGTTGCGTGGCATGTCGCTGACAACGTCAGCAAGCATGAGGTAAGCCTCGCACCGGGCGGATGCGCAGGCCACCGCCAATGGGTACTGCCACCTGACCGCATTCAATCGCCGCAGAAGCAAGCGATCGCCTCTTCGGTCGGGTCGAACAGATCGCCCTGGCTGGCGGCGAATCGCGCCAGCTCGGCATAGCCAGGGCCGTCGGCGCGAAAGCGGGCGCCGCTGGGTTTGCTGGCCAGGTTCAGCGATTCCATGCGAATCCACCACACGGCGGCTTCCGGCCTGGCTTTGATAAGCGCCAGGCGCTGTCCGCGCGGCTTGAGGAAACACAAGTCGCAATTGCCTTCGAGGGTGCGGCCATTCACGGTCAGCAGTTCCAGGTCAAACGGCTGCGCCTGCCAGAACGCGGTCACGTCGCGCACGGTGACGCCGCTTTCTGCCAGTGGCATCCACATCGTTTCACTGGCCGATTCCGTCGAGTGACCGCGGGCGCGAATCTTCGCGACGCGCCGTTGCTCGTCCGCGCGGATGCCAATGAATTGATCCCACTGCGTCCAGCCCAGACTGCGCACGAACTTGTGCATGGGACGGATTTTCAGACTGGTCGTGCAGCCGCGTGCCACGGGGTTAGGGAGATATTGGCGCTTGCGGATAAGTGCCTCGAAGGGTTCTCCCTCACGGCTGGCGCTGGCGAAATCGACCAGCGCAAAGCCCGGTTCCTCGATTCGGTATTCGAGCCAGTGGATTGGCACCTCCCAGTGCGCGGCGCAATCGCGCACGAAGCGCAAGGTGGCCTCGACTTCCTTGCCGGTGTTGGCGAAGCAGACCACGGTGTCGGCAGGCAGGCCGCTGTTGGCCTGTAGCACGCGCCAGAGCATGTAGGCGCTGGTGCGCCCGCCGCTGAAACTGATGCAGGTGGGATAGTCGATCTCGAAAGGGTCGCGCATGGGCTGTCTCCGGGCAGGTGTGCCGGCGGGTGCCGGCAGAAGCGACCCCTGGACGGGGCTGGAGACGAGTGCGGGCGCGCAGCGACGGCTGTGGCCTCGGAAACAAGGAAGCCCCCGCAAGCGGGGGCTGTGGAGAGGTCAGTGCTCTTGCGGTTCGGCTGACACGTTCATGCGGAGGCCGCCTGCGGTTTACGCCGCACCGGCTTTTGGATCGTGCGCACGCTTATGCGGCGCCAGCTTCCATCGTCGACCAGCGCCTGCAGCAAGTCTCCGAGGTTGTCGAAGAACACGCCGCCGACCCGTTCGATCAACTCCCCATCGCGGCTCAGCTCCACTGCATAAAGGTCGTCGCCACGCTCGTACAGCACTGTGACGCGGCCCTCGAACTTCATCGTGGACACGTTGAAGCTGATGGCCGGTGGCGTGGCGATGATGTCCTTGGGCAGCGGATCGAGCCAGGTGAAATCCCGCGCGCCGGCATCAACCAGCAGGTGCGTGATGCGCCGGTAGCCATCGGGTGCCGGCAACTCTTCCAACTGCGTGATGAGTTCCTGCAGTTCCGGGCAGCGTGGCTGTGGGATCGGCAACTTCGCCGGCGCGGAGCCGAGCACGTACGTCTGCAGCGTGTAGGGCTGGCCGTCGCTGGTGTACTCGGTGCGTTCCTCGGGCGTGTCCGCACGAAGGCCGTCGAAGCGGCGGCGGGCATAGGGTTCGACTTCTACCTTGGCCCCTTCGTCGGGGTCTTCGGTCACAAGGCAGCGGTCGAGCACCGCGAACTCGATCCGGCCCGTTTTGACGATGATGGCGTCCTCCGTCTTGGCAATGATCTTGCCATCGAAAGGCTTGGGATCGATGTGGAAGCCCATTGTCGAGACCTTGGGCTGGCCGTCGAAGATCTCGTACTTGAAGGTACGGGCATTGGACGGCACATGGCCGCGAACCAGTAGCGGCATCTGATTGCGAATGACTTGATGATCCATGGGGAAGTCTCCAAAGAAGCAAGGGACTTCCCGCCACAAGGGAAGAAAAATCCCTTGTGGGTGGTGGACGCGACATGCGTCCGTGGATGATGATGGCCCGCGCGACAACGCGCGCCGCAGTCTAGAGGGCCACGACTGCTGGGCATGCAGCCGGCAACGCCGACGAACATGCCGAAATGGTTCGCCATGTGCCTGGCGAGCGTCGATGAACAAATGGAATCACGCCGTTTCGTATTCATCGAGAACCGGTCCGTTCAGCCGTTTCCACGAGGACATCCGTGTGCACATCATCGAGAACGAAGGCCAGGCCATCGCCGGCACGAACTACTGGGATAGTCAACACGCTGCTGCTGGCTACGCATTTCTTTCATGGAATGCTGGCGCCGGCCGTATCCTTCTACCGGCCGCATTGGTATCGGCGTTGCCCGACATGCGCGCGGCGCACTATGTCATCGTGAGCCAGGGGCCTTGGCGGGTGAAAGACGGGCGTGATGCCTGGGAGCTACTTTTCGAGGACGGCAGTGATGCCCCCTATTGCCTGCATCTGGTCGCGGAACAGTCGGATCGGCGTCTGCCCGACAAAGATCAGGGCGGCGGTTTCGTCGTCACAGTATGGACACGCGAAGGCGAGCAACTGCGACTGCCCGGAAAGTACCGAAAGGTCCGGGAGATTCCGTGTTTGGCCCCCTGGAAAACCCATTGATTGGATACGCAGTGTTCGTGCCGCAGCGCAGGCTTCGCGTGGGACAGGTTGATTGCACGCGATCCATCTGTGGCGAGATACAGGAACACGCCCGACTGGAGAACCGAATGGACGCCTTCACAAACTATGTGGCGGGCCTCATCCGGCGAGGTGATGACCGTTACATGCCGGGAGACGCGGACAAGTACGCCGTGGAAACCGGTCTGTTCCAGCGGGGTGGAGAGTTCATCGCCCCGCAATTGCTGGAACTCGCCAAAACCCTGGGGGACGAGAAGATCATTAGCATCGTCTACACGATGCAGAACCCGCGAAGCCGCCACTCGCGCATCACCCGCAAGCAAATCGATGCTGTTACCCATGCGTTGCTGAGCCGCTACGGTAATGCCAAGGCCGTCTATGCGGCTGCGTTGGGTATTTCCGAGGCGGTGATGGTCGAGGCCGTTGAAACCTGGGAAGAGGACTGAAATGGACGGCCTCGACTTCTCGGATGTCACTGACGACCAACTTGTGGAACTGGCCCGGGCTTGTTGCCTGGAGGCGCTCAGACGCAGCCCTGCGTCCGCACAGGCCATGCGCGACATGATGCTGTCCGAAGCCGAGAAGGCGCGGATCGCGCGAGAGGCCAGCGAGGCGGAAATCCGGGCCGCGCGCGCGCGTGAACGGGAGCGCATAGCCCGCGAAGCCGCCGCGCAGACACGTTACGAGGAAGAGCGGCGAACGGCCTCGCAGCGGGCCGCGTCGGCAGCTCAGGCCGCCGAGCGAGCGCGCATACTTGCCGCAGAACAGCGTCACCGGGACATGACGTTGTTGCGTCAGGCCGCCGCGATGGTCAACAAGCGCCCCGGCGACATCAGCATCCTGCACTGCCACACCGCCAGCGGCATGCGCCTGATGATCAATCCCGGTTGGTATCGCTATGCCCGCAATCACTTGGTCGACTATCACATCAGGACGGCAGCCATCAGAACCGTGCAGGCACTGGTCAAGCGTAAGCAGGAACTCATTGACTTCTGCGCCGCGGCTGCGGCGGTACTGCCACCCGACAGCTTTTTATCCGGCAGCGAATATCGTTGGCACAAGGAGTAGCACCTCACATGTCCAAACAGCTTTCCAATCCTTTGCAGGCGCTCATTCGCAAGTCAGCTTCGACGCTGCCGGCCACCACCGGCACCGTTGCCCGCTACGAGGAAAGGCTCAATCGCACTGACGGACCGCGGATCATCCTGGCTGATCTATCTGGCTCGATGGAAAGCCCGGCCTGGGGCCAGCGGCGCAAGATTGACCTACTATGCGAGGCGGTCGATTCCATCCTGGGCAATGCTCGGGAACCAGTACGACTGATCGCCTTTGCCGGGACGCCGGTCGATGGCATCTCGCAACTCCCACGCGAGGCGTTGAGCGGGAGCACGGCGCTGCATTTGGCGCTGGACTGCGCCGCACGGCACCGACCACGAGCAACGCTGGTTATCAGCGACGGCCAGCCGGATGACGAAGAGTGGGCGCTGGCTGCCGCGCGGAACCTTCCCGGTCGCATCGACGTACTCTACATCGGCCCGGACATCGAGAAATCAGCGATCCAGTTCATGCAACGCCTAGCCCGGCTCGGCTGCGGCGACTGTGTCACCAATGATCTTGCCCAGACAGGCCAGCCGGCGCTCGAACGAAGCATTCGACAGTTGTTGTTGTGCAGTTCCTGATTGAAAGAAAAAGCCCCTCGATTGGAGGGGCCGATGGAGAGGTCAGAAATCCTCGTAGACGAAGTGATGCACGTGCTGCGCGGGGAAGAACACATGCTTCCAGCGATCGCCGTGGGTGTTTCCGCCGTCAAACAAAACCATCTCGTAGGCTTGGACGTCTGCATCGAGCAGGCTCAGCGCTTCGATCTGGCGCATGCGCAAGCTGCCATGGTAGCGATCGAACACCAGGGTCTGGCCCACAGCATCTTCCTGGGACATGGCGTTGATGCAGGTGCCGAGCTGCTGGTCGAAGTCCGGCTCAAGGCCATGCTCGCGCAGCAGGTCGGCAACGATGACTTCCAGGTTGAGGTGGTCGAGCGGCCTGTCCTTGTCGATCCCCCGCTGGCACCGCTGGCACAGGTCGCAGACGATGTTCGCGAGCTGCAGCAGCAAGCTGTGCAAGGTCACGTTCTGATGAGGCATGGTGATACTCCTGATTTGGGGCGAACCGGCACCCTGCGGGTGTCGGCCCACAAGGTCGATGGAAAGCTCCCTTGGAGTGCAAAGGGAATACGGTTACAGCTTTGTTTCAACGATCCACCACTCCGACTTCGGCAGTGGCTGACCGCTGATGGGATGTATGTCGACCAGTACGGCCTGTGCCGACCAGCCGGAAGCCGGAAGATGCGCACGCACGTCGCCCTGGCCGTACCAGCGGCGCATGCGTACCGTTCCGGGTAAGTACAAGGGGCGCGAGGCTGAGGACTTATGAGGCTTCGCGCGGTTGCGAGACGCGAACTGTCGATCAGGCATTGGGAGTGCTCCTGAGAAAATGAAACGGACTCCTTGCCCTTGCGGACGTGGAAGCCCGCGAGAGGGATGAAAGAGTGGATCAAGCTGTCAGGGCTGCTCCTCGTACAGCGGCAGACCTTCCAGCGGTGATGCGTCGGCATCGAACACCAGCATCCTGATGTCGGCTTGCCCGGCCAGTGCCAGTACGTCGGCCAGATCCTCGGGCATGCCCTTGGACAGGTGCTCCTGACGCAACTGGTCAGCGGTGATGCCTTCGATGTCCATCAGGTTCTCATCAGTCCAGGGCGTCGCGATCAACTTGACGGCGATCGCTCGGCTGTCCGGAATGTGAAACGCGACGAACAGCATGCGGATCGGCGTGGTGAGGACAACTAGCCCTGCCAGATAGCGCAAGGTCTCTTCGGTGATATGCGCGGAACTGATCTCCCAGCATCGGCTGTAGAAGCCCGTCTCGAACTGTAGACTGCGCACGACTTCTTGGGCGGATTCCAGTGTGTAGCTGTCGCCCATGTGGATGAGGCCTCTGTCCAGGGTTCGGCCATAGATGCTGTGGTACACAGCCTGGACGGCGCCGCTGCCGCCGCAGAGATCGTCAACTTCGGGCGGCACTGTCTGGCCTTCGGTGATGACCGCGAAATAATCGTTGAAGATGCATGCTTGGTACACCACCTGGTCATCGGCCAGGTGGGCCTGTGATGGATGCAGTGGCAGAAAGGTTTGCGGGTGGCGCTCGTCATAGCTGATGACGACGAGGCGCCGAATCTCGAAACCGTAATAGCCGCGTGCGAAAGGGTTGGATGGATGATCCATGGTTCTATTCTCCGGTGAGGGTTGGCGCAGGGCCAACCCCCATCGGGGGATGAGCCCCGCTGGGAAAGAAAAGCGGCACCGGAACTCGAACCCGGTGCGGTTTTCGATTAGCTACGCGCGCTGACGGTGCTGTCCGTTAGCGCAGCAGGTCGGAAAGGCGCTGTTGCAGTTGCGCGCGTTGCGCGTCGTCATTCACGCCATCGAGCATGCGCCGTGCTTCACGCACGAATACGTCGGCAGCACCATTCAGGTCGTTGATGAGCAACGCCTTGCGGAGGTCATTGCCGAGATTCACCGCTTGCGAGGAGTCACTGGACACCGTGCATTCGCGGCTAAGGAAATACCCGTCGCCACCGAACTCGAAAAGCCGCGGCTTGCTGCTACCCCAGCAGCCCTGCATGCGGATTTCCTTGAGGCCGTGGCCATCGTCGAACCGTGTTGCGATCAGGAACAATGCGTCGAGCTGGACGACATCCTCGAACGGATGGTGTTCTATCAGGTTTTCCAGCGCTTCATCCTGATCGGCACCGAAGTGGTGGGAGAGCACTTCGAGGATTTGATCTATCGAAGGTAGCGTCTGCTCATCGGGATTCGACAGGCCCAGCGATGTCGCAATTGCTGCCAGGTCTTCGCAGATGGTGTCCCAGTGTGCGCAGCTGTCTTGGTAGTTGAGGGCTATGTAAGCCTGGCCGTCGCCGGGGTATGAGGCATCCAGCTTCAGCCCGCCGAACAGCGCGGTGATGATTGGAGTGACTTGATCAAGCACGAGAAGGCCAGTGGCTTCGTAGTAGTTGTTCGCCATGGGAAGGCTCCTGGTTGTTGGTGCGGAGCCAGCCCCTGCGGACGTGGCATCCGCGAGGATGAACCGAAGCCGTGGCCTCGGACAATGGTAGAGAAAGCGCTATTCGCCGAAGTCGATGGGTCGCCCAGGGGCTTCAGCAGTTCGATCAGACCGCAGTTGGCCTGTAGATAGATGTCGTTGTAGTCGTCACCGGTTGGCGAGCGCTCAGCCGCATTGATGTCGGCATCCAGATCCAGGATGGCCTGACGCAAACGGCGGGCGATTGCCAGTGGTGCCGGCATGTCGTCCTGCACTGGTTCGTCCAGCGCGGCGAGCACGGCCCGCGGTGAAAGCGCGTCCGGCAAGGACTCGAACACCGTGGGCGTGTCGCTGCGGCACAGCGCTTCGGCTTCGGTGTTGCCGATATCGAAGTGGCCGATTTCATCGTTGGCCGCGCCTTCGGTGTCGTAGTCCACCACTACGAATGGCGGCAGCGGAAGATGATCGGGCCAGTCCTGCACAACGATGGTCTGGACAGACCGCCTTCGAGAACGACGGCAAAGGATGGATTTCGGGACATGGATCGCTCCTGTAAGAAGAATGGAGGGACACCGTCCTGGAGGAACGGACGTCCCTCTGGGAGTGAAGAAAATGCGAGGGCAGGTCGGTATGGACTCACCAGACGCTGTAGTTGAGAACAAGATCGGCGATGACTTCACGCCGTTCCAGATCCAGGCTGCCCAGGTCTGCAAGCCCTTCATAGCTGCAGCGCCGCAGCATGGCCGCACCCTCACGGGCGTCGTAGAAACTGACCATGGCTGACAGGAACAGGCGCTGGCCGCCGCTCAGGACACCGAGGGCGTCATTGAGCATCAGCATGTTCGGACGCAAATCCGACTTGTTGGTGGCGCGACGCAGGCCTTCGCGAGTGCCATCACCAAACCATTCGTGGCCGGCGATCTGCGCACCGCGCTTCCAGGCCAAGAAGAAGGCCTGGGGCGCACATGCAAAATGCCGCTGCTCCCGCACGAGCTGATCAACGATTTCTGGTGGCAGAAGCTGATTCATGGCGTTCTCCTTTAAACAGTGATCAAGGGGGTGCGCAGTTGAGTCCAACTGCCCCTTGAGAGGGCGTGCTGGGCAGAGGCCGCACTGCGGAAGTACTCGGTGGACTCGCGAGAGACCGGGCCTTTAAGGTCGCGCGTGCCGATGTAGTGACCTGCAGCGCTGTGCAGGACTTCGAGCGGCAGGTATTTGCCGGCGTAGTTGAGGGCCAGATGGCCGAATGAGGCTGAACGAGGCATGGGCATCTCCGTAGCTGAGGCGGGGGAGACGGCCTGATCCCTTATCGGGATGGCAGCTCCCGCAAGGGTTGAAGAAAGAAGCATCGGCACCGCGAGGGTGCTCGTCCGCAGGTGGATGCGATGGCGGACTGGTGGGTCGAGGGGACTGTCCCCGGCGCAGCTTGAGACCCCGCTGCTGGCATGGCGCTGACAACGTCAGCAACACACGCGCGCAGATTGCCCCGCCGTTCGGAGGGTGTCAGGTGGGAAAGGGAGTTCTGTCAGACCCGCATTGACGGGGCTGAGGCGCCGATTGGTGCCAGAAATGAGTGTTCGCTTGCCCGGTGCGCCGCAGGCGGTGCTGTCAGATCCTGGGGCAGGATGTGCTCAGAGTCCGGGAGGTAACTTGGAGGCCATCATGCGGCGGCGATCATAGCGCTGGCCATCCGCGATGAAGGTTCCGTCGCCTACGGCATGGATGACACGGCGCTCGGTTCGTTGACGGTCGAGGTAAGCGGCCAGGCCTTCCAGGACGACGATGCCGTGCGGTTCAACGATGTCGGTCACCCGACACTCGATGTTGGCAAGGCATTCCAGGATCAACGGGGCCCGGACGTGCCTGGCTGGTTTGGCGGACAGGCCAAACGCGGCGAACTTGTCGGTGTCCGCACCTGAGCAGGTGCCGATGCCGACGACGGTATCGAGCATGTCGATGGTGGGAATGGCGATGACGCATTGACGCTGTTCGCGCAGGGCGACGAACGAGTGATTCCAGGCCCCTGTGCTGATAGCGAAGACCGGCGTGAAATCCACGACCATCGTCCAGGAGATGGTCATGATGTTGGCCTTGTGCCCGTCGTGCGTACTGACCAATACCACCGGGCCGGACTCCATCAGGGTGAAGGCTTTGGACAGCTTGAGCGCGCGCATGAGATTTCCTTGTGCCAGACAGGAAAAAGCCCCGACGAGCGGGGCTTGGAATCAGGCGAACTGCAGCCGTGCGATGGGTGGATGTTCGCGGTGTTCGGCTTGCCACAGGTCATAGGCTGTCTGCTCGGCGAGATACTGCCGCGCACTGCCGAGGCCTGCCAGTTCCAGCCGGTGCGCCAGATCCGCGCTGATAGCTGCGTGGCCGTTCAGTACGGTGGAGAGCTGCCCGCGCGAGTAGCCGATGTGCCGGGCCAGGCCCGCCACCGTCATGTTGATCGCCGGCAGAACGTCCTCGCGCAGCGCTTCACCCGGATGGGGAGGATTGTGCATAGCCATGTGGGCCTCCTGCTCAGTGATAGTCGAGGTAACCGACAAGCTCTACATCCGAGCCGTCGAACCGGAAGATGACGCGCCAGTTGCCTGACACGCTGACCGACCAGTAACCGGCGAGCTTCCCTTTCAGGGGGTGCAACCGGTTACCGGGACGATCCATGTCGTTCGGGCTCTTGGCAACTTCAAGGGATGCCAGCAAACGCTGCAAGCGGGAGACATGGTCGGCGCGAACGCCGGAAGTGTCTCCACGCTGGTGCAGCGCTCGCAATCCCTTGTGCCGGAATGACCGGATCACGATGCGTAAAGTGTAAGGCAAGGACTTACACTTTTCAAGTAAAGCAGATGGGTCTGCATGGTGAATCTCCTCTTGGAACAGCGGCCGCGCAGGGCGACGGTGGTCAGGAATATTCGTCTCCCAGAACATGCTGCTTCCACAAGGCGAAGGCTTCGTCCGGCGGCAGTTCGGCCAGGATGACGATGGGTTCTTTCTGCCGTGTGCGCAGCGCGGCAAAGAAGGCTGGCTGATCGGCGATCGCCTTCAGCTTGGTGCCCTTGAGAAAGAGCAGCTTGCCGTTCTTGACGAACAGCACCTTGTTATTGATGCTGCGGGCGTACGCGGTGCGTAGCTTGCGGTCGGCGTGCATCGCCTCGGCCAACTGGTCGACCAAGTAGTCTAGGGTGACGTTGATGACGATCGGTTCGTCGTCCTCGCCGGAGGTGCCGCATTCGAGGGTGTCGGGTGGCAGGCTCCTTGCGAATTGCTCGGCCTCGGCCAATTTCACGGCCTTGCCTTTATGCGCATGAACAAATGTCATGCCTCCCTGCCCGTCGTTGCGGGCTTCGGCGATAGCGATGCCATCGAAGAGGACCGTAGCGGTGAAGCACAGCGTCTCTTCGCTGGCGAAGTCCGCAGCCTTGAGGTTTTTCAAGGCGATGCGGTCTTGCTTGATGGTGGTTTCCATGGGGTATTCCTGTGAGATCAGCCGGGAAACGCCATGCCCCAGGCGGGACGAGGCACTCATCCCGAGGGTTGGAGAAAGAGGCATCGGTGCCCGCTTGGGCAGCGTTCGCCCGAGCGATGCGGAGGCGAACTGGTGGGTGGCATGGAGCGGAACTCCACGGCAGCCTGGCACCCTGGCTGCTGGCGTGTTGCTGACAGCGTCAGCGAGCACGGGTACAAGGATCGGGATTGGAGGGGCCTGGCGTCATGCGGAAAGCAGAAATCGGCGCTACCGGATTCCCGCGCAAAAAAAAGCCCCCGGCGTGCGGGGGCGTAAAGAATGGATATGGCTCAGGCACTGACCGATTGGAGCTTGCCTGTCTCATCGAATGTGAGGTGAATGACAGCGCCGGCCAGCTTCGGCTGCGCTGTATGGCGCAGTGCATCCGGCAGCAAGGCCTCGACGACGCGATCCGGTGACGACGAGCAGCCCACAGCGATGAAGGTCGCGATGTAGCGGGCGTCTTCATCCTCGCGATCCTCGGCATAGCGATCATCAAAGATGTAGTCGCTGACCAATCGGGTCACTCCGTCCGCCGCTGCGGTTAGGTACAGTGTGCAGCCCTTGCGCAACGCCGGCACGGCGTACTCGGGCGCGCCCTCCAGGCGGACGTGCAGTGTCTCGACCAGTTCCAGTTCGACCTGATAGTCGGCCAGGCCAGGGTCACTGTCCCGATGAAGGCCAGCGCCCATCTTGACCTGGACTTGCTCAGGAGTGACTGTTCTGATCAGGCGCTTGAGCCAATGGCCGTCATCGAGACCCGGCTCTTCGAACAACAAGGCACCGGCAGCCTCCAGATAGACCTCAGCCGTCGGCGCGTCGTCCTCCTCGTTCTCGATCTGCCAGACGCCTAGCTGCTCCACGACTTCGCGCGCCAGGATGCCGTTGGGCATGTAGTGTCGCCAGTAGTGACGAAACCCGGCCGGCTCAAAACTCCAATCCCGGAACCAGCCGCGGGGGACGAAAGGCACGTCGTTGAGCAGATCGGCGTTGGGCGAGTTGAGGCACTCCTGGGCGTAGTGTTCGACGAACTCGCTCGCGGTCAGGGTCTGTTTCACCTCGACCAGCGCTGCGCGGTAGGCCTCGTTCACTGCAGCCTGGATACGCGGGTGCTCTTCCGCTTCGTTCAGCAGATGCTGGCGATCCGGGAGTTTCGCCAGCGTATTGTCAGGTAGCAGAACGACCTGGTGCTCGTTGTAGCTGGGCATCCGGCCGATCGGCAGCCCTTGCAGGAAGCAGCGCCACTGCGTATGGCGGCCGGCGAGGTTGATCCGTACCTTGCCCATGGAGGTCTCCCGCCAGCGCAGGCCGGGCCTGGTCAAAGGGCGAGGAACTTCTGCGCCGTTGAACCAGATCGGCACCGGAAACGCCTCGCACAGGCGCTGGAGTTCCTGCTCCACCCAGGCAGTCAGATCCTGTCCTGCCTGCGCCGGCTTGACGCCTTCGAGACGGAGCTCGGTGCCGGGGCGGTAGCTCTTGTGATAGACCACGACGCTATCGCCGCTGATGATCTGCTCGGTTCTGGCGGTAAAGGCCAGGTCGCGGGAATGCACGCTCAGGCGGTCAGCGAAATACAGCGTGGACAGCGCGCCGAAGCCGAAAGCATTCTCACGAGCTTGCAGTTTTTCACACCAGTTGGAATGTGCAATGAAAATGAGGTCTTGCAGGTCGTCCATTCCTATGCCGTCGTCGCTGACGGTGAGGGTGTCGCCTTCGACGGTCACGTGGATGTGCTCGGCCTGGGCGCGCCGGGCGTTCTGTAACAATTCGCCCAGCATCGAGGATGGGTTGAATGCGTGGCGCAGGTTGGCGATCAGGCGGTTCTGGTCGGTCTTGAGATGAATGGTGCTCATGGTATGGCTCCTTGGAAAAGTGGAAGCCGACAACACTGCCCGGCGCCGTGAGGCACTGGTCAGGTGGATTGCCGGAAGGGAATGGGCCGATCGGCCCGAAGGAAAAGCGGCATCGACGCCGGGGGCGCGTGTCCGCGGCACGATGCGGTGCGGACAAGGACGGTCGACGCGGAGTAACCGCGGCGCAGCCTGAACGACCATGGCTGCTGGCACGAGCTGACGGATCAGCGATGCAGGTGCGACGATGCGCCTGACGCTACGCGATGTCGCACATCAATGCGCAGCCGCACCGCCCGCGTTGTCCAGAGCCTGCAGCAGGCGTGCGCCCAGCCAGGCCACGCACGGCACCGCCATGGAATTGCCGATGACTTTGTAGCGGGGCGCGTCGGCCGCTGGCTTGCCGCGGTACGGCACCAAAGTCCAACCATCGGGCATTCCCTGCAAGCGCTCGCATTCGACCGGCATGAGCCGCCGTACCTTCCACTGCAGCCAGTTGCTTCCGTCCGGCTTGATCGGCGTGTAGCGGAAATGGGCTTCGAGGTCAGGCATCAGCACATGCGGCATGCCCTGGCCGGGCTTGCCGCCGCCCGTGGAGAGTGCGCCCGCGATCTGGCCATGGCCGGATTCCAAGCGCAGTTCGCCGCGCGAGTTCTGCGCGAAGGCGATCGCGGGCATCACCTTCGTGCGCATGGTCGGTGCCAGTCCCACCGCGGCGTCCGCGCCATAGTCCTGGGCGGTGAAGGCGATGATCGGAATGCCGCGGCCAGTGCCGTCCTCACTGCAGCCCTTGCCGTTGTTGGCGGTATTCAGCGCGTGGCTGATGGCGCCCCCGACCGACTGAACCAGCACGGTGTCGGCCTCGAAGTCGCCTTTGGTGCCGACCTGTGCCGTCATGCAGGCGGCGATGTCGATGGGGCCCGCAGTATTTCCACCGCCGAAACCAAACGTCATCGTGGCCTTGCCATAGGGTGGCTTCAGTCCTCCGAAGCCGCCTGCTGCCGCAGCGCCAAATCCAGCAGTGCGGGCAGCGTCTTGCCACGGCGCGAAGCCCGTCGAAGAATCCCCGAGCACGCCAGCGGGCTCAAAAAGTACCGCGGCAGGATCGATGTCGTCTCCACCACTTGCCACAAGAAACACGCGCTTGCGGCGCTGGGCGACGCCGAAATGTTGAGCATCGAGGACGCGCCAAGCGATACGGCGCCTGGGACCAGACACACAACCTGCGTACGTCCAGCGCGCCCCTGGCGGTTCGAGCGCATGGCTTTCTCCGGCCAAAGCGCCCAACAAGCAGCCAAAGGCGTTGGAGCGGTCGCTGAGCACGCCCGGGACGTTTTCCCAGACGAGCGTGACAGGTGGTTGGCGGTTTTTGCGGCGGGTTTGGTCGATGACATTGGCTAACTCCACGTAGGCAAGGGTTAAGGCGCCGCGCGGGTCATCCAGACCCCGTCGCGCGCCGGCGATGCTGAACGATTGGCAAGGCGTGCCGCCGACCAGGATGTCCGGCGCGGCGACCTGGCCGGCGCGGATCTGGCTGGCAATCCCCGTCATGTCGCCCAGGTTCGGCACGCTCGGGTAACGGTGTGCGAGCACGGCGCAGGCAAAGGGGTCGATTTCAGAGAACCAGGCGGCTTGCAGGCCGAGCGGTTCCCACGCGAGGCTCACGGCCTCAATGCCACTGCAAACGCTGCCGTACTGCAGCGCATGGGGTGTTGGTTGGGGGTTCATCGGGGTATCTCCTGTTCGTTGGCCCAGGGCCGTACTCGGTCGGGCGTTGCGGGAAGTCAGGAGAAAAAGAGGCCGGAGGCCGCCTGTTGGCGAGCCCCCAGCTCAGGAGAAAAAAACCACCCATGGTCTGGCGCAGGGATCGGGCCGTCGGTAGAGCCTGTCACTGCATCAGCACACACCCGACCCGTGTCGTGGCTGGGGTCGGCATCTTCTGGCGCACATCCGCGCACAAACGGAGCCCAGTTTTTCGCCGTTGGGCACGGCGCCGAATACCGTCGACCCCAAGGGATCTCCTGGTGGCTCGCCTGGCGGCGAACCGGCAAGGCACCAGGAGACCCCTCGCGGCGGACGGGAACACGCGATCAAGACATGCGCCGGGCGCGATGGGGGGAGAAGGCACCTTCTCGCCTCGCTGTCCGGGTTGGCACAGCGAGGCGCGCACACTGTCGGTCGAAGGCGTTGCGTGCTGGGAGCCCTGCCATGGGATGGCAGGACGGTGGTCACGTCGTGGAGAGCCGACGTGGCAGCGGGATTTAGCGCCTGTCAGGCGGTCTTGGAACCACTACGGCGCTTGCGCGGGGCGCCGCGTTTGCCCTTGCCTGACTCGATGGGCTGCGAACCCTTGCACTCCGGGTAACGCGGGCATGACCAGAACGGCCCGCTCTTGCCGGGACGTTGACGCATCGGTGTGCCGCATTCGAGGCACGGGGGCCCCTGGGGCACCTTGATGGACAGGGATACGCCACGGAACTGCTGCACGAGCTGAGTAATCCACGCGGACTGTTTCTCGACGAACACGTCAAGCGTCATCTGGCCAGCCTCGATCATGTCTAGTGCTTGCTCCCAGATTGCCGTGGTGCCGGGGTCAGCAATTGCTGCCGGTACGGTGTCGATCAGGGTGAAGGCGGCGTCCGAAGCGCGGATGACGCGTCCCTTCTTCACGAGGTAGCCACGTGCGATCAAGCCGCTGATGATGTTGGCCCGCGTCGCTTCGGTGCCGATGCCGACCGTGTCCTCGAGTTTTTGCTTCAGGCGCGGATCGGAGACGAGCTTCGCGACGGTTTTCATGGCTTTGACCAGTTCGCCCTGCGTGAACGGCTTGGGTGGCTTGGTCGTGAGCGCTTTCAGATCGACACTGCCGAGCTGACAGGCCAGCCCTTCATGCAGAGGCGGCAACACCTGGCTGCGGGCGGTGGCATCGTTGCCATCGCCGTGCTCGGGGCCGTCGGGATTGGGCTCGGCCAAAACCAGACGCCAACCTGGGACGACGATCTGCTTGCCGACGGCTTGCAGTACTTCTCCGCTGCACGACAGTTGCGCCATGCTGCGGTCGAACTCATGGTGCGGCAGGAACTGTGCGAGATAGTGAGCGCGGATCAGTTGGTAGACCGCCAGCTCCTTCTCGTTCATCGCAGCGAGATTCGCCGGTTCCAGAGTTGGAATAATGCCGTGATGCGCAGTGACCTTTGTGTCGTTCCAAGCACGCGAGCGCTGGCCGGGGTCGAGCTGCTCGATCACCGGCCGCAGGCCCGGGTCGGTCTTGAGCAGACTGTCGAGCACCGCAGGCACTTCTGCGAGCATGCTCTCGGGCAGGTAACCGCAGTCGGAGCGTGGATAAGTCGTCGCTTTATGCGTTTCGTACAGTGCCTGAGCGATGTCCAGCGTCTCCTGTACGTCGAGGCCTAGCTGGCGCGAGCACACCTCTTGCAACGTGCCGAGATCGAATAGCAGCGGCGGGCCTTCACGCATCCGTTCTGTCGTGACCGAGACCACCTGCGCCCTGCCGGCGGCACGCATGCGCTGTACTGCCTGTTGCGCGACAGCCTCCTGCAGGCAGCGTCCGGCATCGTCGGTGCAGGACGCAGGGGCAACCCACTGCGCGGTGAAGGCATGGCTGCCACTGGCTGCCAGCGCGACGTTGATGCTCCAGAACGGCACGGGCGCGAACCGCGCGATTTCACGATCGCGATCGACGACCAGTTTCAGCGTGGGCGTCTGCACGCGGCCGACTGACAACACGCCGTTATAGCCAGCCTGCCGGCCCAAGAGCGTAAACAAGCGGCTGAGGTTCATGCCGATCAGCCAGTCCGCACGGGAACGCGCTAACGCCGAGTAGTACATCGGCAGCGTCTCCGACGACGGCTTGAGAGCATCCAGCGCCTTGCGGATCGAGGCATCGTTCAGTGCTGAGAGCCACAACCGCTGGATTTCCCCGCGATAGCCACAGAGCTCGACGATCTCGCGCGCGATCAGCTCGCCTTCGCGATCGGCATCGGTGGCGATGACCAGCTCGGTCGCCTGCTTGAGTAACTGTTTGACGACTTTGAATTGCGCGGCGGTCTTGGGTTTGACTTCGACCTTCCAGCGCTCGGGAACAATGGGTAACTGCTCAAGAGACCAGCGCTTGTATTGCTCGTCATACGCTTCGGGCGGTGCGGTCTCAACGAGATGGCCAATGCACCAGGTGACGATGACGCCGGGGCCATTTAGGCAGCCGTTGCCGCGCTGCCGCGCGCCCAGGATGTTGCCGATGTCTTTACCCTGGGAGGGCTTCTCGCAGAGGTACAGGCGCATGCTGTTCCATCCCCATCTGGTTGCTCTGGTTGCTCTGGTTCATGGTCAGCAGCATGTCCGGGGGAGGCGTGTCGGGCAGTAAACAAGGGGAATGCGGTGGCAACCGCTTTCACGGTGTGGAATGGCTTGTGCGGGGGATGGCGCGTGGCCGGGGGCATGCGGACCGGGAGCCGCAATGCGCAGGAGCGCGTGGAAATCGCTGGACGTTGATGGAGCTATACCCGTGGTATAGCTGCGGAAAAAAGCACAGGGCATTGGCAATACGGGCGCTGGCGCATGGAGGGCGGCTGTGAGCTGCTACAGCCGCCCTCGCGGGCTGGTTAGTCCTTGGTCTTCTTCGCCTTCGCCTCCTTCGGCGGCGCAGCTTCGGTCGGCTTCGCTTCCTCCTCGATTTCCTGCTGCTTCGGGCTGAGCACCACGGATTCCAGGCGGTACGGCAGGATGCCCACGCTGCGAGCGTTGACCCGGTAGGTCGTGCGCGGATTGTTATTCTCGTCGGTCCAGTCGTCGCGCTCCTCGCGTCCACGGACGACGATGCGCATGCCCTTCTGGAACAACGTAGCCCAATGTTCGGCATCGCGATGCCACCATTCGACGGGCCGCCAAAAGCCGCCGCGATCCTCGTACTTGCCGTTCTTGCCGGGCACGGGATTATCGAAGTAGATGTTCAGGCGCAGGACACGGCGCGGCTCCTCGTTACCGTTGGGATATTCGTGGAACTCCGGCGCAGAGCCGATGTTTCCTTCGCCACTGAAATGTGTACTCATGTGGATGACTCCTGGTTGGTGAAAGATGCCCGCATCGAGATTGGTCAATGTGGGCGCTGCTGGTCGATGAACGACCGGTTCAGTTCGCAGCCGATGAAATGCCGTTGCAGCCGCCGCGCCACAGTCGCAGTGGTGCCGCTGCCCATGAACGGATCGAGCACTGTGTCCCCCACGCGCGAGCCTGCTAGCACGCAGGGCGTGATGAGTTGCTCGGGAAACACAGCGAAATGGGCGCCTTTGTATGGGCGGGGAGCGACGGTCCATACGTCGCGCTTGTTGCGCAGTTCGCGGGCGCCGATCTTGTGTAGGTTGCCGCGCAGGTTGCCGTTGACACCGGAAGTACGTCCGTACGGAGGCTGGCGCACCGGGCGCTGGTTGCCCGGCCCGCGCGGATCGACAGAGGGTTCGCGGATGGCCTGGTGATCGAAGTAGTACAGGGCCTGCTTGGCGAGCAGGAAGATGTGCTCGTGCGAGCGCGTGCAGCGGTCGGTCACGCTTTCCGGCATGACGTTGGGTTTGTGCCAGATCAGTTCCTGGCGCAGATACCAACCGTCCCGGCGCAGTGCGAAGGCGAGCATCCACGGGATGCCCAGCATGTCCTTGGCCTTGATGTCGCGTCCCGGACGAATCGCACCAACGGCCGCCTGGGCCGCCGCGTGCTTGCATCCGCCTTTGGTGCTGGCGGCCTGGTAGGTGCGCCGTGCGGCGTAGCTGTCGCCGATCACGATCCACAGGGTGCCGTCGTCGGCCAGGAGCTGGCGCACGGCCCTGAACACCTGCACCTGGCGCCGGATATATTGCTGGGGCGTGTCTTCGGCTCCGATCTCCAGACGCTTGTCGGGATGCTCGGGCGGCAGGTAGCTGCGCAGCCCGAAGTAAGGCGGGCTGGTGATGCAACTCTGCACCTTGACGCCATCGGCGTGCATGCGCCGCAGCAGGCGCAGGCAGTCGCCTGCATGGGTGCGATCGAGCCAACGCGGTGCGGATGGCGGCGCGCTCAGCATGACGATGGCCCACGGCTGCCACTGGCAAGGATTTGGAGCCGGCGCAGATAGGCATCCTCCGCCTGGGCCATTTTGCTGGCGCAGTCCTGAGCCTGGCGGCCGAGGGTGTGCAGCAGGCTGACCTGCATGTTCAACACGATGCGCTGCTGTTCCAGCGCGAGCAGGTCGTCGAGCAGATTCGCAGGTGTGGCCGGGCTCGCCATCATGTGCTGCCACAGGGCCACGCCCATGGCGGAGCGGTCATGCTTGCGCCAGCGTAGAAAGCTTGTGCCTGCGCCAGTGTGTTGCAGGGCCAGCTCTACAGGCAGCAGGTGGAAGGGATAGCCCCGTGCCTGCGCCAGCACGCGCCGCTGCGCTAGGTCGATCAACTGCCCCCTGAGCGCGTGGCATTGACTGGCCCAGTCCGAGAGTGCTCTCTTACTTTTAAAAGGCTTTAAAAGGCCTTTTAGATAGGCAGCCTGTTCCAGGTTGATGAAGTCTGTCTGTTCCAGCGGATGGAAGTGCCTGAGTTGGGCTGGGTCGCGCACCGTCATGCTGGCTCACCCTCGTCGGGGGCCGCTGCCTCGGTGGAGGCTGTCGCGGTATCCAGCGCTTCAGGCTCGTCGGTGAGGGCTGGTTCTGCGCTTGCGCGCTGCTGCGAACCACGCCGCACGATCGGTGGCGCGAAGCGGCTGCGGCGGCTGCCTTCAAGCACGTCCTGGGGCAGCTCGCCGAACTTCTCCAGCGCTGCCCGTGCTGCGGCATTTTTCGCGGCGAAATCATCGCGCGTGGTGCCCGAGTACCGATACTGCTGCGACAGCGAGAACAGGCTGCGCAGGACATGGGCGCCATCGTGGAGCCAGCGCTCCAGAGTCGAGCGGTCGATCAGGGCCGTGTGGTGAGCCAGGATCAGCCGGCGCGCAAGATCGTCGTAGTCGGCGAGCAAATAGACAGCCATGAAACCGAGCTGGGAGGAGACGAACAGCGGGAGCTTCACAGGCTGCACGTTGAGGTTTTCGCCAAGACTCAGGGCTGGCGGTACATCGGCCAGTGCCTGATCCACCTGCTGGCGCAGGGCTTGAAGCTGCTCCTTGGTGGTGGCGAGCTTTTCTTCGATGCGCAACATCCACCAGTCCGAGTACGGGTCATCTTGCTCGGCGCCGCGCTTGAGCTTGTTCATGATCGAGACGAAGCCGTTCAGGCCGACGATGCCTGGCTTGCCCTCGGCCGGTGCTCGGCCATGCCAGATGCGGGAGGCGTGGTGGGTGTGGAGGGTCAGCGACATCGCGCTGCGCAGTGACCCCAGGTTCAACTGGAGGGATTCGGCGGCGTTGTTCTCTTGGGCCATGGTGACGACTCTCTGTAGTGAAACGAGTCGCCAGCATCGGCAGTCGCAGGAAGGCCGTCAGTCATCAAACCGCACTGGCGCTAACCTGTTTCTTGACGCTGCGGGAAGGCATCCTGTTGCGCTATACCCGTGGTATAGGCGGCTATGGACTTCAGTGGACACTGCGTTGTATTGCCTCTGGCAGCACAGTGCCCCTGATGGACGGAAGGCTGTGTATTGCGCTATACCCGTGGTATAGGCGTCGGTGGAACACCATGGACATACCTTCCGCTTTTGGGCTGGGCCAGGTGTCTAGGTGCGCAGCAGATCGCGAAGTCGTGCAATGTGCGCCATCGCGGTCTCGGCGCTGGCTGGGACAGGGGGTGGCTCGGGCTCCTTGCGCGCCGGCGTTGGCGCGGGCTGCGCCTTCTGTGCGGCCCAGGCATGGAACTCGCCGCGCAGGGCTTTCTGGATAATTCCGAACAGGTAGCCTGTGGGGTTGCGAATCACCGTGGAGGTACAGCGCGCCTCCCATTCGTCGATCAAGGGTTGCTGCAGCTCGCGCTCGACCGATTGCAACGCTGCCAACGCCCCTGTCTGCTGCTCGACCTTGAGGGCCAGGAAGCGCTCAGGCAAACGCAATGGCGCGAGCGTGCGCGGTACTGTACGTACTTCTTTTATATTTTCTTCTTTACGTACTGTACGGGCGGTCTTCGGATTCCGAAGTGAGCCGGTTTCACCGGGTTTACCGCCCACTTCGGAATCCGAAGCAAGACCCCGCGGATTTCGAAGCAGGTCTTGTGGCCCGTCTTCGGAATCGTAGTTGTCCACAGGCTCGGGGGCGCAGGCCGTGTTCCAGTCTTGAGCAGCCAGACGCTGCGACAGTACCTGCAGCCGGGTTGGCAGTACCTGTCCGCAGAGCATCGGATCTTGGGTCAGCTCTTGCAGGGTGTGCACGCCAACGCGCTGGATGGACTTGCTGGCGTGGGTCAGCGACTGGCTGACCAGTTCCAGGTAGTCGGCATCGAGCTGGATCGCTTCGTAGGGGCTGAGCGGTTCGTCGTGCAGGACGTAGAGGTTGCCCAGAATGCGCCCGGTTCTGGGATCGCGCCGGCGCCTGACCAGGCTGATCCAGCGTGTGAGGCGCAGCACCGCCAGCGTGCGGGCGACCGTCTCGTGCGAGGCGCGGGTCGCGCATGGCATCGAGGCCAGCCAGGGGGCGAGTTGGTCGTAGGTGGGCATGGCGCTGATGCCGTCGTCGGTGAGCATCAGGTGGAAAACTTGCCAGGCGTTGCGCTCAAGCGGGGTCAGGCGGCGATCCTGCAACAAGGCGCGCGGTACGCTGTCATGACGGTTGCCGCTGAAGAGGAAGCCGTCTGCCTGCGCGGTCGGCGCAAGTCGCGGGTTCGGCGCAGGTGTCCGAGACGGTTCGGACCATTGGGACTGCAGTTGAGTGACGGCCTTGTCGAACAGGTCACCCAGCCGAACGGGGCCGCTGGTGCGGCGCGGCCCCTCCATCAGATGAGTCCTTCGTCGATCCATCCACGTACGGCACTCCAGATCACGGACAACGGAAGGCTAGTGGTTTCGGCGAGATCCGCCGCAATGTCCAGCATACCCATGTCGTCGTTGGTATCGACTTCCTGCTCCTTCACGGCGGTGGACCAGCGTTTCCACAGATCGATGTCCTGCTCTTCGGTCAGCACCGGGTGGCGGCCCTTGCGCTTTGGCAGGCCGATGACGCTGCGGCGCAAGGCGATCTCTTGGTGGGTGAGGCCGAAAAACTTGCTGATGAGTTCAGTGCTCGCCCCGAGGCGCAGGAGGCGGTCGATCCTGACCACCTCCTGCGTGACGTCATCGGCCTGATGCAGCAGACGGCGCAGCACGTCGCGATTGATGGCCACCGAGCACCAGGACACGTTGGCGTTGGCCAGTACGCTGGCCAACGCGGGGTGTTTGAGTGCATCGAGATCCTCATCGTCGAAGCCCATCGACTTGGCCCGGCGCAACTGACCGTTGCGCAGATCATGGAGCGCTTGTGCAATCACCGCCTGATTGAGAGGGTGTGGACCGGACATGATGGCCCCCTACGGCTCGGACATGGCGTTGTCGCCATCTCGTGTGCCGTCCTCGTGATCGCGCAATCGGCGTGCGAGTCGCAGCAGGCGGTACAGCTTCACCAGCGCGTTGTCGCTGAGCCGAGCCGGCATGCTGTCATCCTCGGTGGCGGCCGGCCCACCCTGGAGCAGAAGCCCCAACTGCGTGGGCAGTATGGCGCTTTCGGGCGCAGTGCCCGACTGCCCGGACAGATACGGTGCGCTCAGGGCTTGTAACAGCGCCAGAGTCTGCTGTGAGCGCCGATCGGCTGTGGTGTCATCGGCGGGCAGGCAGTGGAAGCCGATGCCTCTTTCGCACGGTTCAATGACCTGCGGGATGCCGGCTTCGCTGGCGATCTCCTGGGCGAATTGGGCGATATGAGTACGAAGCCGCTCCGGGTCGTCTAGGGCGGGCTCGATGTACCAAATGTCGGTGATCGGGTAGAGCCCGCCCACCTGCACCGGGATGGCTTGCAAGACGTTGTGCTCGAAGTCGGGACGAGCTTCGCCAGTGTGGTCGGCGATCAGGCGCTGAATCGACTCCAGCCGCTCGGTCGTGCCCGCGGGCGAGACGATATGCTCCTGCAGGCGCGTCGTGCGGCGCTCGGCGTCTTCGTGTTCGTCGACTGTCTCTTTCGGGGGGCGGACGGGCGGTGCGGCGGTTTCCTGTGGCGGTGCCGATGCTGCACCGTCCGGTTGCGGCGAAGGTACTGGCGCAGCTGCAGCCGGTACTGCTGCGCCCTCCGCAGACGGTGCGGGCACTTTCGGTGCTGGTGCAAGCGGCTTTGGGGCCGCTGCAGGCGTCGGTGGGTCGGGCTCGGCGGTCGGCGATGTTTCAAGCAACTGCCAGCGCTTGTCGGAATCGGTGACCTCGAAGGCCAGCGTGTCGTATTCCACCTGTAGTTGTTCGGCCATCTGCCCGATCAACTCGTCTTGTACGCGCTGGACGCTGAAACTGCCCGCCGCTCCATCGAAGAATGTCAGCACATCCTGGAACAGCGTGGGGAAGTCGATGTTCTGGTTCCTGGCCGCGTTGCGGCTGGACCAAACGCGTTCGGCGGCGCGCCGCAGGCTGGTCAGTTGCTCAACCTGGCGCCGCCCCAGCCCGGCATAGAGCACGGTCGGGATGGCCGGCAGCAGGTACTGGATGGCCTCTTGCATCCGGCTGATATGGGGCTGGGGAACGGGGTAGCCGTCAGCCTTGAGGCGTCTTGCCAGTTCAGACTGCGACAGCGCCTTGCCAGTCTCTTGTTCGTACAACTCGCGGGCTTTTTGCACCCCCAAGGCGCGCTCGATGAAGGACAAGCCACCATGCAGTTCGTTTTCCGCCAAATGCCCCGTCAGCGCGACAATTTCTCCGCGTTCCGGCCAGGGCCGGAACAGGCAGGGGATGCGGAAGAAACGCTCATCCCTGGTCTCCGCCCACAGTTCACGCAGGATGGCCAGCCTGGTGTTCCCGCCATTGCGAATGATGTAGTGGGCCGCTCCTGGACGCCGGGTGATGGACGGTGGCGAGTCGAGTCCGCGCTCGCGTATCGAGTCTTTGATCTCGTCATAGCGTGGGTTCCGGGTCAGTCGCGGATCGAGCTCGTAGGGCGCCAGTTCGTCGAGCGTGACAACCATCGGCGTTTCCGCTATCGGGTCGGTCAGCGCGTCCGCAATTGGCGATCGACGCGCGAAGCCCTCGCTCATCAGCTTACCGGCGAGGTCTTGTACGGAAGCATCAGACATTGTCGCCTCCCTTGTCAGGGGATGGCTCCGTCGTGCCGAACTGAAGCTGTGTTCGCCGCAGCAAGGCGCGTGCGTTGCGCCCGGCGCGGTGATCGCTGGCCGTGGAACTGGTGAAGATCGGTGGCATGCCGGGCTTTGCGAACTTCAAATGCCCACCAGCGGTACGAACGACCTCCCAGCCTTCGTTCAGGGCGTACTCGATAAACGGCAGCAACTGCTTGTGGCCTCGGGCCAGCTCACGTGCGTTCGACATGGGCATGCCTCCCGCTGGATTTTCCGGTGACGTGTGCGAACTGCTCACGCCACTGGGGATACAACTCGCTGGCTAGGCCGCACACGACCTCCAGGGCGGACGGTGCCTGGCGGCCGGACGGTCGCCGCCGCTCGACGCGATGAGCCGGTAGACTGCCAGTGGCTGCGCGGGGAAATGCCTCGATCGCCGGAATCTCGGTGTCCAGAATCTGGATACCCGCTTGCCCCTTGAAGATCAGGCGCAAGGTTTGCTGGATCAGGCGGGCATTG
This sequence comes from Brenneria sp. L3-3C-1, assembly GCF_016456245.1. Classification (NCBI taxonomy): domain Bacteria; kingdom Pseudomonadati; phylum Pseudomonadota; class Gammaproteobacteria; order Enterobacterales; family Pectobacteriaceae; genus Brenneria; species Brenneria sp. L3-3C-1. The sequence goes on from NZ_JAEMHF010000010.1 coordinate 169,569, forward strand.
GAAGACACAGCTGGCACCCGATTGATCAGCAGATGCAGCGGCGGCGGTGTGATGCCCAGATTGCGATAAGGCGCGATGTCCTCGACCAGTTGCAAAGTGCCGCGACGCAGTTCGCGCGCTGCCAGTATTTCCGGTGTCACCGGGGATACGGCCTGATGCGATGCCAGCAGAGCCATTTCCAGCAGCACACTGCGAGCGCCCTGAGTGTCTAGCAGCATCAGATCGTAGTGCGGCTGGAATGCCGGCAGGAGATTGCGCAACCGCAGCCGACCATCCGGTGCGTGGAGCAGCAAGGTATTGAGCTGCCGGTGCTCGTCGTTGGACAGCACTACGTCGAGGTTGTCGATGGCGGTGCGCGAGACCAGGCGCACCAGATTGCGCTCGTTGAAAGCCAGAAGCTCGTAGATGCCTCCTGGGGCACGATTCGACAGCTCGTAGTAGGAGGACAGGGTGGGCTGCATGTCCAGGTCGAGCAACAATACGCGCAGACCCGCATCGGCAACGAAGGCCCCAAGGTTGGCGGCAATGGTGGTTTTCCCGACGCCGCCTTTCGTTGAAATGATGGATATCACCTGCATAGCCTGCTCCTTTTCATTGGTTGACTGGGGAGCAGTCAGGTGCGCTCTTTCAGACGATCAGTGATCCACTGATCGATTTCAGCGGAATCCCATCCCACGGCCCTAACGCCCAGGCGAAGGGCCTTGGGAAACTTGCCTTCCTTCATGAGGCTATAAATGTGGGCTCTCTTGAACCCGGTCTTGGCTTCAACGTCCGCACGACGAAGGATGCGACGTTCTGGAGTTGGCGTATTGTCCTGCTGGAACATGATGGTCACTCCTCGATGCTTGGTAGCGCTTCTTGGCATGACCGTCATTAAATAAACGCCACCAATCAGCCACATCAAACAATAGGAACGTGCCGGTCACCGCATTCTTTTCATTGGAAAGAAATACCGGTATTGTTCTAGATGGTTCTGCCAATAACAGCCCGCCCATCTACCCAGATGCCAATGTTTATGAATGTTTTGTGACAACAAAAGGGCTTCTTGCACGACCGGATGTTGCGCAAGAGTGGAAAGTTGCAAGGAGAGTTAAATCTTGTCGGCGGAGCGACCAAAAAAGTCCGAAATCATTTTTGATGTGCTATTGACTTTTTCTGCTGGCAGCGGCCACGGCGAAGCGCCGCCTTGCATCAAGGCATGTGGATTTTCGGAGCCCTAGAAAAATACTTTTTTTGTCGCACGGCCGACAAAAAAAGTATTGCTGATTCACAAAGAAATCATGGATAAGGAGACAGGTCTAACTTACTTCGTCCCTGGCATACCTCCAATAATAAATGCTCGATCGATAAAACGCTCAAGTTCAGGTGAACGCTCCTTCTCTGTAGTAACTATGAAGGTTGCAGTGTTGGGGATATCGTCGACCACCTCCCTAATAATGACTTCTGGATGACTGTAAAGCGCGATTTGCGAGGCAAGGCCGATGCCAACACCGTATCCAGCCGCGACCAACATGATCATCGGCTCATGCCCTGAGACATACTCCGCGATCCTCGGCAGAGACAATGATGGTTCGCCAAACCATCGTCGGATTACGTTATATCCGCCTGCGCATCGCTCGGGATGGCAAAGTACTAACGGATAGCGAAGCACCTCGGCAATCGGAACCTTCTCAAGGGAGAGCAAGGGATGATTCCTCGGGATGGCAATGGCCGGCCGCTCGGCCCACACGGCTTCCTTGCGGTATCCCGGCGAAGTAGCATCATCGACCGTAAAACCGACGTCGATCTGATCGTGGCTCAGCGCTTGCAGCATCTCGTTGACCGTCATCTCGGAGATCCGCACTTCCGTGCGAGGTTCTTCCTCGCGGCATCGCGCGAGCAACTGGGTCAAACGAGGTTGAGCCAGGCTGTCCGCCAGGCCAATCCGGAGTCGGCCGATGTAACCCTGGGATGCCGAATGCACCCGGGTCTGGGCGCTTTCTATGACGGCGAGGATTCGGCGAACCTCTTCACGAAAAACCTCGCCCGGCCATGTTAGCCGGATGCGCCCCTTACTGCGATGGAGCAACTGAACTCCCAGTTGGGTCTCCAGATCCCGGATGGTTCGAGAGAGTGGGGACGGTTCAATGTGAACCCTCGCTGCGGCACGGGCGAAACTTTGTTCTTCCGCGACGACGAGAAAATATTGCAGGTGACGTATCCTCATGTATGCCTACTCCTTCTTTTTGTGTGGGTATGTTGTGTGCTGGCCTCTTGGCTGGATCGTTGTTGGTCGAACGTGCCGACGACGTGGGGCCTGCATCTTTGAGCAGCGCCATGCACGAAAACGCCACCTGACCAAGCCGGGAAGCGTTTTGCATCCACAGCCAGATCAGGCGTACGCTGCTCGGATACGGTCGCCGCGGTGCTGAGGGACTGGCGGCCGAACACCGGTAGCGTTGCGGTTCTGTGGGGGCCGGTAAAAGTAAGGCCACCCCAGCATGCGTTAGTTCGTCTGCCACGCCATGCTGGAGGAAGACCGCTGACGCGGTGTCCAGGGCAAGGGCTCCCTCGCCCTTGAAGCATAGCCTCTGGGCAAGCCGGCGGCTTATGCGTATGGGGTGCGACAGGGGAGGAATGAAGCGAGCATCAGCGCGGTGGCTGTGGATGTCGGTAGCTGTATGTGGACGTGTATGGAAAAAAGATTGGCACAGGTCTTGCCATTAGGCCGAAGTTAGTCCATAATCTTGTCCATCCTGTGACGCGGGGTCGGAAAAACTCTTTGTAAATCAATAAGTTGACGTCTAGATTCTAGACCCGTTTCCCGCTCCAAATTATGATTTACAGATGTCCATTGCAATCTGTAGATCTTTGAAAAAAGAGCGAAAGCTCTTTTTTTATTTCCAGTTATCCTCATCGAAAACCCCACGCCGGCTTTTTTCAGGCCAGAGTTGATGCCAAAAACAGGATAGTTGCCGGTACCGGATTGTTACCAGGATCGAATAAGGGCGTGATAAGCGTTGCGTCCGAGTCTCAACTTGGGAGCGGCGGTTATGGCGTTTTCCGATCCGATTTGTCCGGCAGGTCACAGCCCACGGTAAGATTTGTAATCTTCCCGTAATGTATTTGTCGAGATAATACCACGCCACATGCAGGCATATGAGTCCAGTCGGCTTATAGGAGAAAGGATTATAACGGTCTGATTATGGGGGAATAACGTAACAAATCGGAAAAATTTCATGCCAGAGAAGATAATATATGGAAAATCTGGATATAATATAGTTACCCTCCATAAAAATAAAATCATAGCTTGTATAATAGTGTTTTTATTATATTTTCATCTTTTATTTGGTTATGATTCGTTATGCTATGGTCATATCTTTCAAAATAAGCGACTATCACTTTTCCATTTATTTATAATGACCGGGAAAATAGGTCTTTTTCTTGCAAGTTATTTTATCTACATCTGTAAAAAATCCTCAGCCTGTCAAAATACCCTTTTGAAATTATCACCGGAAAGCCGTTATTCTATGTGGTTTTTAATCTGGTTCAGGCGATTTTTTAATCTATATGATTACACTCGTCATGTTAGCGCTGGTTTTGCGTATTGGAATCGGTTTCTTGTTGATATTAAACTTATTTTCATTCGTTGGGGGCGGTTTTTTTGGAATTCCCTAAGTAAAATTTTCTAGCGTTACCTTGCATATTGCTTTGCTTGTGCTAAATAAAATAGGTAGTAAGATTTTTTTACAGATATTATTGGGAAGTTAAAATCGAATAAAGAACAGCATTATCTAAATATCACAGCAAGGAAAAGACGCGGCGGCACATCGTTGTCTGCCGTTCAATGTTTGTTATTTTATAAATAAAAAACATTTTAATTAATTAGGACGCTATTTTCTTTGGGGCCAATTTCTTCCGAGTGTTTCATGATGAATGAATCGCCAGTGCGCGATTCATTTACTGTGGGATTCTTTTCGCCAGGAATAGATAAGAGATGTATTTAGTTACTCTTTTTCATAACTAATTTTGATCAATACTCATTTGGGAGTGCAAGTTAAATGAGCAACTTTTCTATTACTGCGAAAGAAAACGGCGTTACCTCTATGGTTAATTCCTCTACCGGAGAACTGAATTTATCTTCTCCTTCCATTGTGACGCTGCGGGCTAGTCGGCAAGAAATCGCTTCCATGAGTCGCTCTGGCAATGCTTTAGTCGTGACGTTTCACTCCGGTGAAAAAGTGGTATTGAAAAACTTTTATATTGCCGGAGAACACGGCGCCAGCGAGTTGGTGTTGGAAGACGAGAATGGCGCGCTCTGGTGGGTAAAAGATCCTGCAACTCAATCTCAATTTGAATCTATTTCCGGTATTGATGAGATCATCGCCGGGGCTGAAAGTGCGGAGTCTGTAGGCGGGTCTGCTCTACCGTATATTCTGGCCGGGGCAGCCGCGGTGGGTGGCGTGATTGCTATGGCGTCTGATGGCCATGATAACCATGATGATTCCGAGCGCGGTGCGCGGGCGCTCGACGTGCAGACACCAACCGTAAATATCAAAGAAGATGGTAGCTCCATTGGTGGGGAGGCGGCGCCGGGTAGCACTGTATCCATAACGCTACCGGATGGTTCTACCGCCAAAGCTCTGGTCGATGCGGACGGCTCCTGGAGTGTCAACCTTTACGATTCGCTGAAAAACGGTGAAAAAGTGAACGTAATGGTGACTGACCCAGCAGGGGATACTTTCGCGTCTATGACCGTCATTGCGCCTGACACCACTGCGCCAGCCGTTTCCGCCGATCTGTCGGTAGCCGAAAACGGTGCCGTCGTCAGTGGTACTGCCGAAGCGGGCAGCACGGTGACGATTACCGATGCGGCGGGCAATACGCTGGGCAGCGTAACGGCGGCGGATGATGGCCGCTTTAGCGTAGCGTTATCTCCGCCTTTGACCAATGGCGAGGCGATTAGCGTGGTTGTCAGCGATGCGGCGGGGAATGCTTCGGTAGCGGCAACCGTTATTGCACCTGATACCACCGCACCCGATGCACCTACCGATCTGTCGGTAGCCGAAGACGGTGCAGCCGTCAGCGGTATGGCGGAAGCGGGCAGCACGGTGACGATTGCCGATGCGGCGGGTAATTCGCTGGGCAGCGTAACAGCGGGTGGCGATGGCAGCTTCACTATACCGTTATCGCCGGCCTTAACCAACGGCGAAGCGATTAGCGTGGTAGCCAGCGATGCGGCGGGGAATGCTTCGGTAGCGGCAACCGTTATTGCACTGGATACCACCGCGCCTTCCGCCCCCGCCGAGCTATCGGTAGCTGAAGGCGGTGCAGCCGTCAGCGGTACGGCCGAAGCCGGCAGCACGGTGACGATTAGCGATGCGGCGGGTAATGCGCTGGGCAGCGTAACAGCGGGTGGCGATGGCGGCTTCACCATACCGTTATCGCCAGCCTTAACCAACGGCGAAGCGATTAGCGTGGTAGCCAGCGATGCGGCGGGGAATGCTTCGGTAGCGGCAACCGTTATTGCGCCGGATACCATTGCGCCTTCCGCACCCGCCGATCTGTCGGTAGCTGAAGACGGTGCAGCCGTCAGCGGTACGGCCGAAGCCGGCAGCTCGGTAACAATTACCGATACGGCGGGTAATTCGCTGGGCAGCGTAACCGCCGGGGATAACGGCCACTTTAGCGTACCGCTATCCCCGTCCTTAACCAACGGCGAAGCGATTAGCGTGGTAGCCAGCGATGCGACGGGGAATGTTTCTGCACCGGCCACTGCCACGGCACCGGATACCACCGCCCCGAACGCGCCGGATGCCTATATCAATAGCGACGGCACTGAGGTAAGCGGTACGGCCGAAGCGGGCAGCATCGTAACTGTAACGCTACCGGACAGTTCTATCCTGACCACCACCGCGGATGCGTCTGGCGTATACAGCGTTGCGCTGCCTGCCGCGCTGACCAACGGTGAAACGGTGACGGTCATGGCGACGGATGCGGCGAACAATATTTCCACGCCCACTACCGCCACCGCGCCGGATACGACCGCGCCCGCTGCACCCGCCGATTTGTCGGTAGCTGAAGACGGTGCAGCGGTGAGTGGCACTGCGGAAGCGGGCAGCACGGTGACGATTGCCGATGCGTCGGGTAATTCGCTGGGCAGCGTAACAGCGGGTGGCGATGGCGGCTTCACCAT
>NZ_JAEMHF010000011.1:0-149787 GCF_016456245.1 Brenneria sp. L3-3C-1
GCTCGACTTGCATGTGTTAGGCCTGCCGCCAGCGTTCAATCTGAGCCATGATCAAACTCTTCAATTTAAGATTTGTTTGATTTGCTTCCACTCGGAAAGCGATGCTCAAAGAATTAATAACTGTTTATTCGTAATGAATTTACTGTCAGTCACTCTTCAAGACTTTTTATATCGTTTGCCGATATTGTCTTGTGAGTGCCCACACAGATTGTCTGATTAAATTGTTAAAGAGCAGTGCGCTGTGGCCTGAGCCGCTAACGCGAGGTGGCGTATATTACGCGTTCCTCTTGCAGAGTCAACGTTTATTTTAACCGTTTTCCCTTTCTTCTTCACCGGCCAGTATGTGATTTACTTCACAGCGCCGTGTCGATGGAGGCGCATTATAGGGGGCCGATTCAGAAGCGCAAGCAAATATCTCGAACTTTCTACTGTTTGCGCAACTTTCATTCATCTGGTCGATTAAATGCGCTTTTTTATCCACTGCGGTAATTCAGCCAGGCTATTGATAATGCCATCAGCCAGAGATTCCCCCAGTTCGGTTATCGGTTTGCCGGTACGCACCAGAATTTTTGTCCCTACGCCTGCGGCAACCGCGGCCTGCATATCTTCTACTTTATCGCCAACCATATAGGACGCGGCCATATCGATATTCAGATGACGCTGTGCGGAAAGCAGCATTCCGGGCTCGGGTTTTCGACAGTCACAAACCTGTCGATACTCTTCACTGCCTTGATCGGGATGATGCGGGCAGAAATAGATGCCATCCAAATCCACGCCACGATCGGCCAGAGACCAATCCATCCACTCCGTCAGTTGCATAAACTGATCTTCAGTAAACTTACCGCGGGCAATACCTGATTGATTGGTCACCAACACTAACGCGAACCCCATGTTTTTTAGTTCGCGCATGCCATCAATGACGCCCTCAATAAATTGGAATTGATCGATTTCATGTACATAACCATGATCGATATTGATCGTACCGTCACGATCAAGAAAAACTGCTGGAACACTTTGTGCCACTTACTTTGCTCCCGATGGCGTAAATTGTCGGTTAGTATCGCATGTTTTTATTGCCAGAGAGAATGTTCAGGTAATGACGATCCCAATTGACTCGGACGTCTAGACTCCCTAACATCCAACTACTATTTCTGATGGAATAAAATCGGATTTATCCAGCCATAGGCGCTTACAATAAAAAATATGATTGAACTTTCTAATATTACCAAGGTTTTCCAGCAAAACGGTCAAGCAATTACCGCCCTTGCGGATGTCAGCCTTCATGTTCCCGCCGGGCAAATCTATGGCGTCATCGGCGCATCAGGCGCAGGCAAAAGCACGCTGATTCGGTGCGTCAATTTACTGGAGCGCCCAACCGAAGGTTCGGTGCTGGTTGATGGACAGGAGCTGACTCAGCTTTCAGAAAGCCAGTTGACTCAGGCTCGTCGTCAGATCGGGATGATTTTTCAACATTTTAATTTGCTCTCCTCCCGCACGGTTTTTGGCAATATCGCCCTGCCGCTTGAACTTGATAACACCCCAAAAGCAGAGATTACGCGCCGGGTAAACGAATTACTGGATTTAGTCGATTTGTCAGACAAGCACGACGCTTATCCAGCCAACCTGTCCGGCGGACAAAAGCAGCGGGTGGCTATCGCCCGGGCATTGGCCAGTAATCCAAAAGTTTTATTATGCGACGAAGCAACCAGCGCACTGGATCCCGCGACAACCCGCTCCATTCTGGCGTTACTCAAAGATATCAACCGCCGGCTGAATCTGACGATTCTATTGATCACTCACGAAATGGATGTGGTAAAGCGCATTTGCGATCAGGTTGCGGTAATCAGCGGCGGACGTCTGATTGAGCAGGACACGGTAGGACAACTATTTTCGCATCCCAAAACCCCCTTGGCGCAGAAATTCATTCAGTCAACGCTGCATCTGGACATCCCCGACGACTATGTTGCCCGTCTGACGCCGACGCAGCGGGAAGGCAGCGTGCCGTTGTTGCGTATGGAATTCACCGGCCAGTCCGTGGATGCCCCGCTGCTGTCTGAAGTCGCCCGGCGTTTCAACATCAATAACAATATTATCAGCGCGCAAATGGATTACGCCGGCGGCGTTAAATTCGGCATCATGCTGGCGGAAATGCACGGGCAGGAAGCGGATACGTCGGCGGCGATACAATTTCTACAGGATCACCATACAAATGTTGAGGTGTTAGGTTATGTCTGAAGCCATGATGTGGCTAATGGCCCGCGGCGTGTGGGAAACCGTGGCAATGACATTGGTTTCCGGCTTTTTTGGTTTTGTACTGGGTTTGCCGGTCGGCGTGCTGCTTTACACCACCCGGCCGGGGCAAATTATCGCCAACCCTAAACTTTACCGGAGTCTTTCCGCCCTGGTGAATATTTTCCGCTCCATACCTTTTATTATTCTGCTGGTCTGGATGATCCCCTTTACCCGCATCATCGTCGGCACATCCATCGGTCTGCAAGCGGCGATCGTTCCGCTCACCGTCGGCGCCGCGCCTTTTATCGCCCGCATGGTCGAGAACGCCCTGCTGGAAATTCCAACCGGCCTGATTGAAGCGTCGCGAGCGATGGGCGCCACCCCCATGCAAATCATCAGGAAAATACTGTTGCCGGAAGCGCTGCCGGGCCTGATTAATGCCGCAACCATCACGCTTATCACGCTGGTAGGCTATTCTGCTATGGGCGGAGCCGTTGGCGCCGGGGGCTTAGGTCAAATTGGTTATCAGTATGGTTATATTGGTTATAACGCGACGGTCATGAATACGGTATTAATATTGCTGGTTATTCTGGTTTATCTGATTCAATTCTGCGGCGATCGGATAGTAAAAGCCGTCACGCATAAGTAAGCGTTAAAACATGCATGGGCTGTCTACGCCCATGCCATAAAGACTTTATATAGGGGTAAGGATATGGCGATTAAATTGAAATCCATTGCGACCATCGGCGCATTGATCGGCGCGCTGGCGTTGGCGGGATGTGGTCAGGAAGAGAAAGATCCGAATCATATTAAAGTGGGCGTCATCGTTGGCGCGGAGCAACAAGTCGCCGAAGTGGCTCAAAAAGTTGCAAAAGATAAATACGGTTTGGATGTTGAGTTAGTCACGTTTAATGATTATGTGCTGCCCAATGAAGCATTGAGCAAAGGCGATATCGATCTGAATGCTTTCCAGCACAAACCTTATCTGGATCAACAAATTAAAGATCGTGGTTATAAGTTGGTCTCCGTTGGCAACAGCTTCGTTTACCCCATTGCCGGTTATTCAAAGAAAATAAACGCGCTGGATGAGTTGCAGGATGGCGCTCAGGTCGCGCTGCCAAACGATCCGACCAATCTGGGCCGCTCTTTGCTGCTGCTGCAAAAAGTCGGGCTGATTAAACTGAAAGACAATGTCGGCCTGTTACCGACTGTTCTGGATGTGACTGAAAATCCCAAAAATCTTAAGCTGGTCGAGTTGGAAGCACCGCAGTTGCCACGCTCACTGGATGATGCGCAGATCGCATTGGCTATCATCAACACCACTTATGCCAGCCAAATTAACCTGACGCCCACCAAAGATGGTTTATTTGTCGAAGAAAAAGATTCTCCTTATGTGAATCTGCTGGTTTCACGCGAAGATAATAAAGACGCTGAAAATGTGAAAAAATTCGTTCAGGCTTATCAATCAGATGAAGTGAACGAGGCGGCCAACAAAATCTTTAACGGCGGTGCGGTTAAAGGCTGGTAAGTTCGTTATTATCACTTTTGTAAAATATATCACTGAGACGGGCTACGGCCCGTCTTGTTATTTGTGCAATAGCTTGCTTCAATATCCGCTCTTTAAAGAAAAAGCAGAGGAAATTTTATGCGCGCTCTACCTCTTATGCTGTTGGCAATATCGCTGACAGGATGTTCCCTATTGCAGAAGTCCCCGGCTCCCGAGCCTCAACAGCCCGTCAATGAATCAAAAAACGAGCTGGTTACCAAACCCAAGCCGGTTCCTCGTCCTGCAACGCCCGCAGTATTATATAAAAGCGCTGAAGAACTGGTGGGCAAACCGTTCCGCGATATGGGCGAAGTCTCCGGCTCATCTTGTCAGGTAAGCGCTCAGGACGCGCCGCCAAACCTGGCCAATGCCCGTAAAAGAATGCAGAATCGCGCATCCGCCATGAAAGCCAACGCCGTTCTGCTTCATGAATGCCAGATTATCAGCGAAGTCGCCGGCTGCTATCGTCAGGCCGTCTGTCAGGGCACGGCATTGAAAGTTTCTGCTCAATGAGCCAATTTGTTTTCAATCAGATCGGTGTTATCCGCTCGCCCTATAAAGAAAAATTCGCCATTCCGCGGCAGCCGGGGCTGATTGAAGACGGTGGAGGCGAACTTCGGTTATTACCGCCCTATAATCAGGTGGAATGTGTGCGCGGGCTCGCTGAATTCAGCCATATTTGGATCCTGTTCATTTTCCATCAAACGATGGAAAGCGGCTGGCGTCCCACCGTTCGTCCTCCCCGATTAGGCGGGAATGCGCGCATGGGCGTTTTTGCCACACGTTCGACTTTCCGGCCCAATCCCGTCGGCATGTCGTTGGTTGAGCTGAAAAAGATCCATGCCAAAGGAAACGCGGTAACGCTGGAACTGGGAAGCCTCGACCTTGTCGACGGAACGCCAGTTATTGATATCAAGCCCTATCTGCCCTTTGCCGAAAGTCAGCCTCACGCACTGGCTGGTTTTGCACAGTCGCCCCCACGCGCCGAAATGGCGGTGGTTTTCTCCTCTTTGGCGGAACAGCAAATGATCGGATATCAGGAAAAATATCCCCATTTAAGACGTTTCATTACCCAGGTTTTGGCTCAGGATCCGCGCCCGGCTTATCGCAAAGACGAGGATATCGAGCGGGAATATGCCGTTTCACTGCTGGAATTCAATGTGCGCTGGCGGGTGTCTGCGCAACGCACCGAAGTGTTATGTCTCGAAACAATCGCTGCTCGAAAGCCGGCAGCCAGGGATAACCCGCCATAAAAAACGTTTTTTAACCGCGCTTACGACGCCTGCGGCCATAAAATTCTTCTGACTCTCTTTTGACGAACGGCCCACACTGATAAACTAAGCCACTTTTTATGTCTTCGGCTGCACCGCAGCTTGATGCCATTTTTCGTTCTGACGGAACTTAAAACACCATGCGTACTAGCCAATATCTGCTCTCCACCCTGAAGGAGACGCCTGCCGATGCGGAAGTTATCAGCCATCAGCTGATGCTCCGGGCCGGAATGATCCGCAAACTGGCCTCCGGCCTTTATACCTGGTTGCCAACGGGCTTACGGGTTCTGAAAAAAGTTGAAGCCATCGTGCGTGAAGAAATGAACAACGCCGGCGCGATCGAAGTGTCGATGCCCGTCGTTCAACCCGCGGATCTTTGGGTGGAAAGCGGTCGTTGGGAAGAATACGGCCCGGAGCTGCTACGCTTTGTCGATCGCGGAGAACGCCCATTCGTACTCGGTCCAACGCATGAAGAAGTCATCACCGATTTGATTCGTAATGAAATCAGTTCATATAAACAATTGCCGTTGAATTTTTTCCAGATTCAAACCAAATTCCGTGATGAAGTCCGGCCTCGCTTCGGCGTGATGCGCTCCCGCGAGTTCCTGATGAAAGACGCCTACTCTTTCCATACTTCACAGGAATCATTGCAGGCGACATACGATGCGATGTACGCCGCTTACAGTAAGATATTCAGCCGTATGGATCTGGATTTCAGAGCCGTTCAGGCTGATACCGGCTCTATCGGCGGTAATGCTTCCCATGAATTCCAGGTGCTGGCGGCCAGCGGTGAAGACGATATCGTTTTCTCTACCGGTTCCGACTATGCCGCGAATATTGAATTGGCAGAGGCCGTTGCTCCACAGTTAGGCCGTGCTGAAGCAACCGAAGAACTTCGTCTGGTTGATACGCCGAATGCCAAAACCATCGCTGAACTGGTGGAGCAATTCAAACTGCCGGTTGAGAAAACGGTGAAAACGCTGTTGGTGAAAGCGACGGAGGAGAGCGGTCATAAACTGGTTGCTTTGCTGGTACGCGGCGATCATGAGCTGAATGAAGTCAAAGCTGAAAAACTCGCCATGGTCGCCAGTCCGCTGACATTTGCCACGGAAGAAGAGATCCGGGCGATGGTGGGCGCAGGCCCAGGTTCATTAGGGCCGGTTAATTTACCGATCCCCGTCGTGATTGACCGCACCGTTGCGGCAATCAGTGATTTTGGCGCCGGCGCCAATATTGATGGCAAGCACTATTTCGGCATCAACTGGGGACGTGATGTCGCTCTGCCGCTGGTTGCGGATATTCGCAACGTTGTGGAGGGAGATACCAGCCCGGATGGAAAAGGCACGCTGCAAATTAAACGCGGTATTGAAGTCGGCCATATTTTCCAATTAGGCAGCAAATATTCTGAGGCCCTGAAAGCCACGGTGCAGGGAGAAGACGGGCGTAACCAGACGCTGCTGATGGGCTGCTATGGCATCGGCGTCACCCGTGTCGTGGCCGCCGCCATTGAGCAAAACCACGATGACCGCGGCATTATCTGGCCTGATGCTATCGCCCCTTTCCACGTGGCGATTTTGCCGATGAACATGCACAAATCTTTCCGCGTGAAAGAAGTCGCTGAAGATATCTATCAGCAATTACGGGCAAAAGGTATCGAAGTGCTGCTGGATGATCGAAAAGAGCGTCCGGGCGTGATGTTTGCCGATATGGAGTTGATTGGCGTGCCGCACACCATCGTGATCGGCGACCGTAATCTGGACAATGAAGAGATTGAATATAAAAACCGCCGCGGCGGTGAAAAGCAAATGATTAAAACCAGCGAAATCATCGATTTTCTGCTGACAAATATTGTTCGCTAAGTTTCACGTCGTCAGGCCTTTCCTTCGGGAAGGGCCAAAAAAGTAATAAAAAAAATGGTGGGTTTCCCCACCATTTTTTTTCGCCAGCATCTTGCGGCAGAAATTACTCACGGAACAGCTCTTCAATATCCAGCCCTTGCACCTGCAAGATCTCCCGCAGACGACGCAGGCCTTCTACCTGAATCTGCCGGACACGTTCACGCGTCAGTCCGATTTCCCGTCCGACATCTTCCAATGTCGCGGCTTCGTATCCCAACAGACCAAAACGACGAGCCAGCACTTCACGCTGCTTAGCGTTCAGTTCAAACAACCACTTAACGATATTCTGCTTCATATCGTTATCTTGAGTGGTGTTTTCCGGACCGTTGTCTTTTTCATCCGCCAGGATATCCAACAGCGCTTTTTCCGAATCTCCGCCCAGCGGGGTATCAACGGAAGTGATGCGCTCATTCAGACGCAGCATACGATTAACATCATCAACCGGCTTATCGAGCTGTTCGGCAATTTCTTCCGCGCTCGGCTCATGATCCAGTTTATGAGAAAGTTCGCGTGCTGTACGCAGGTAGACATTCAGCTCTTTAACGATATGGATTGGCAAGCGGATAGTCCGGGTTTGGTTCATAATTGCCCGTTCTATCGTCTGCCGGATCCACCATGTGGCGTAAGTTGAAAAGCGGAACCCTTTTTCCGGATCAAATTTTTCAACTGCGCGGATCAGACCAAGATTTCCCTCTTCGATCAGATCCAACAACGCCAGCCCCCGATTGTTGTAACGGCGGGCAATTTTTACCACCAGACGCAAGTTACTCTCAATCATCCGACGGCGCGACGGGGTATCGCCACGCAACGCGCGTCGGGCAAAATAAACCTCTTCTTCAGCGGTTAAAAGCGGTGAGTAGCCAATTTCTCCCAGATAGAGTTGTGTCGCGTCTAAAACACGCTGTGGGATCCCTTGCGCTAATAACTCTTCGTCAGTCGAGTCATTATCACTGGTTTCTTCCTCTGCCAGCGCTTTGTCGTCAAAAACGTCAAGTCCATTCTCTTCGAAATCAGCATCTTCATGTAACTCGTTAACTTTCAGCGTGCTTTGGCTCATAAGTGGCTCCTACCCGTGATCCCATGGCAGAATACCGAGATACTCTGCCCGATTTATCGCTGCGGAAGAAAACGCAGCGGGTTTACGGATTTCCCCTTGTAACGAATTTCAAAATGCAAACGAACTGAACTGGTACCGGTACTACCCATGGTAGCTATTTTCTGCCCCGCCGTGACCTCTTGTTGCTCCCGGACCAGCATATTTTCGTTATGGGCGTAGGCACTAAGGTAGTCATCATTATGCTTGATGATTATCAGATTACCGTAACCTCGCAGAGCGTTGCCGGCATATACCACACGCCCGCTGGCGGTAGCAATGATGGATTGCCCACGTGAGCCGGCGATATCAATCCCTTTATTTCCCCCTTCAGCTGCGGAGAAACTATCTATGACTTTCCCTTCGGTGGGCCAACGCCAACTGCCGACAGCAGCCGTATTGCTGCTGGCGACAGCCGCTGGTGCGGTAACAGGAACGGTTGCTGCTGCTCCTGTCGTAGGTAACATTTTACCTACATTCTGTTCACCCGAATTACCAGAATACGCGTTAGTTGACTGAGAATCAACCTGCGTAGTTTGTATTTGGTTACTGGAAGGCGGAACAGGCACACCGCTGGTGGTTGCATCCGTCGCCGCCAGCATACCCCCTCCGCTGCTTAAACCTCCGCCAGCGCCATTACCCAGACTCAAGGTCTGACCGACATTCAGGCTGTAAGGCTCTGGAATATTGTTCCGCTGGGCAAGATCCCGATAATCGTTGCCGGTAATCCAGGCGATATAAAACAGGGTATCGCCCCGTTTGACGGTATAAGTGCTGCCGCCGCCGTAGCTTCCTTTCGGAATAGTGCCATAGCTGCGGTTGTAAACGATTCGGCCATCGCGAGTGGTAACCGGTTCACCCGATGTCGTTACCTGTGATGGGGGAGCAGACAATATTCCGCTTCTGCTACTGCCCGTATTTCCGCCAACGCTGCTGATCGGCGCGGATTGGGAGTTATGGTTAGAACATCCCGCCAGCCCTAAGATAACAACCGTACAAGCAGCAATCTGACGCAAATTCATCATTCGGCTCCCCATGCGCCTTACTCCCCTATAACTATAAAATTCGGTAATAAATTCAGACATTTGTGTCTCTTATCCATTATCGCGCATCTGAGATCGGGCGTTTTGTTCGTCAATCAGAACGAGAAAGATCGCCATGTCTTCATCACTGGCGCATAAGCAAAACCGGAGAGACAAAAATCATTATCTGATGCTAGCAATATCAGTAAGTTCGCACCATACAACAGTTGTATTAAAATCTTAACTTCCTAACAACAAAACCAACGCATCGCAACCGTATCAGGCTAATTCGCCTTTGACCAGCGGAACAAACCGAACTGCTTCAACTGTTTGGATAATAAACTCTCCCGCATGATGCTGCACCACCTGCAACATTTGCGACCGATCGCCCACCGGCAACACCATCACCCCGCCTTCATCCAATTGATCCAGCAACGCCTGAGGAATTTCCGGCGGCGCCGCCGTCACGATAATGGCGTCAAACGGCCCGCGCGACGCCCAACCCTGCCAGCCGTCGCCGTGGCGGGTGGAGACGTTGTGCAAATCAAGCTGTTTAAGACGACGCTTGGCCTGCCACTGGAGTCCTTTAATACGCTCAACGGAGCAGACATGCTTGACTAAATGCGCCAGAATCGCCGTTTGGTAGCCCGAGCCGGTGCCAATTTCCAATACGCGGGAAACCGGTGTTAAACACAATAACTCCGTCATTTTCGCCACCATATAAGGCTGCGAAATCGTCTGACCGGAGCCTATCGGCAGCGCGGTATTTTCATACGCTTTATGCTCGAAAGCTTCATCAACAAAGCGTTCCCTGGGTACGGCTTCTATCGCCTGTAGCAGACGCTCATCCTGTATTCCTTGCTGACGCAACTGCGTCAGCAACGTTTGCATGCGTTTGTTCACCATTCCCCGCTAACCTCAGTTTTGGTTAACCTTGTCGTCAATACACTCTGTTTCCCGCATAGGGTCAAACTTGCCGCCGCCGTCATCATTATTGCTGCCATTCGATCAATAAAAAATAAACCGCAGCACATCAGACAATACGATCCGTATCGGGCTGCTGGTTCAGTATTTCACGCACCACGCTGGTGGCGAAACTCCCTGCGGGCAACCAGAATTTCAGTTCAAGCGTCACATCATCCTGCCAATCCCAGCGCATATGCTGCGGATACAGCAATATGGCGCGCCGGGCAGGTTCAACCCGCTCACGCTGCAATAAAGACAGCAACGTTTCCTGTCCGATAAGGCATTCCTGTTCAAAAACCAGCGCGGCTTCCCGCGTGCCTAACGCGCCGTCACCCGGCAGGGGCGCGGTGACCTGAAGCCCGCCCGCATCCAGCCGCGCCTGCAAATCAGCCAACTCATCCGCCGTGGCGACAAACCAGCTGCCGCGGCCGGTCAATTGCAATGCATCGCCGCACATCGCGGTTTTCGCCCGCTGTTGCGCCAGCCGGGTACTGGCGACCAGATTAAACAACGCGCTGCGGCTGGCGGAAAGATAAAAACTGCGTTTATTGCGCTCTTTAACCCGGATGTCGTTGTTGGCCCACAGACGAGCCTGCTCAAGGTTATTTCCGTCCCGGCCGAATCGCTGGCTGCCGAAGTAATTAGGCACGCCGTGCCGAGCGATTTGTTGCAAACGGGCATCGACCGCCGCCCGATCGCTTATTTGACGCAAGATCAGCGTAAAGTCATTACCCTGCAATGTGCCAATACGCAATTTACGGCGATGACGCGCCGATTCAAGCACCTCGCAGCCTTCCAGTTCGAATGCCGTTAAATCAGGGGTTTGTTTACCGGGAAGATGGAGGCAAAACCACTGTTCCGTGACGGCATGGCGATCTTTCAGGCCGGCATAGCTCACCGCCCGCTGCGGTATGCGGACGAATTTCGCCAGCGCCTCCGCCACAAATTGCGTATTGCAGCCGCGCTTACGGATACGCACCAGCAGGTGCTCGCCCTCGCCGTCCGGCTGAAATCCTAAATCTTCTACGACCACGAAATCTTCGGCAGTGGATTTCAGCACGCCCGACGCCGGCGGCTTGCCATGCAGCCAGGTCAGCGATTCACTGTTTATCATGTCTACCATGCGACGATTTCACCGGCTTCATTTTTCACCAACAACGCGACGGCCTCACAGGCGATGCCTTCGCCACGGCCGGTAAACCCGAGCTGTTCGGTGGTCGTGGCTTTTACGTTCACGTCATCCATGTGGCTTTGCAAATCTTCCGCCAGATTGACCCGCATCTGCGGGACATGAGGCGCCATTTTAGGCGCCTGCGCGATAATCGTGACATCCAGATTGCCCAGCCGATAACCTTTTTCGTTGATACGACGCCATGCTTCACGCAGTAAACCGCGGCTGTCGGCGCCTTTAAATGCCGGATCGGTATCGGGGAACAGCTTGCCGATGTCGCCCAGCGCGGCGGCCCCTAGCAGAGCATCCGTCACCGCATGCAACACGACATCGCCATCAGAGTGGGCCAGCAGCCCCTGAGTATAAGGAATTCGCACACCACCGATCACCAGCGGACCTTCTCCACCAAATTTATGAACATCAAAACCGTGACCGATACGCATCGAGCCTTCTCCTTATCGTTTTATCCAGTAGAATAATTGTGGTGCAAATTGGTTAAATAGAATTCAGCCAGCGCCAAATCTTCCGGACGGGTTATTTTAATGTTATCAGCGCGCCCACTGACAATTTGTGGATGATAACCACAATACTCCAGCGCGGAAGCTTCATCAGTTATGATAGCGCCTTCATGCAAAGCCTGCTGCAAACAGGTTTTCAGCAATGCCAATGGAAACAGCTGCGGCGTCAGGGCATGCCACAGTTCGCCGCGGTCCACCGTATGCGCTATCACCGTTCCCGCGCCGCGTTTCATGGTATCACGAACCGGGGTCGCCAGAATTCCGCCGACATCACTCTGCGCGGTAATACTCAACAACCGTTCAAGATCGTCTGGATGCAGACAAGGCCGCGCCGCGTCATGCACCAGCACCCATTTTGCATCAGCGATCGTCTGTAGCCCCGCCAGGACCGAATCCGCGCGCTGACTGCCGCCGTTCACCACGCTGACGCGAGGATCGCCGGCAATAGGCAAGGCGTGAAAGCAACGATCGTCCGGGCTGACGACGACGATCGCGCGGCTAATTCGGGGATGAGACAATAATGCGGCGACGGCATGTTCAAGAATGGTTTTATGACCGATGGTCAAATATTGTTTAGGCCGGTCGCTTTGCATTCTGCTGCCGTTACCGGCGGCAGGTAAGACGGCAACGACCTCTGGCGGGGAAACAATCTGTTTTAGCATGGGTTAGTGTGATGTATTGTTAGGTAACGATGGCGGGGAAGTTGCAGTACGATTCCCGGATTCCGGAACCAGACGATAAAAGCTTTCACCGGGCTTAATCATGCCCAGTTCATTGCGCGCACGCTCTTCAATCGCTTCCTGCCCGCCATTCAGGTCATCAATTTCCGCGAACAGTTGTTCATTGCGGGCTTTCAGCTTGGCATTGTTCCCCTGCTGGACAACAACATCATCTTTAACCCGCACATAATCATGAATACCATTCTTACCCAGCCACAGTGAATACTGAAGCCAGCCAAGTATTATCAATAATAACAGCGTAAGTTTTCCCATCCCGCCCCCTGAAAAGCCGCCTAATCATCCCACAACTTTCGTTCCGACTCCATACTGTCTGGCTCCAGACGATAAGATTCGCGCTGTCATGCACCTCAACATTGAACCCTTGCCGCAATCTGTGTATTTTTATGCAGCCAAAGTGCATAAAAAAAGAAAAAATTTAACTTTACACCGGGAGATACCATGAATAAACGACTGTTACTGATTGGCGCCATGTTCGCCGCAGCCCTGTCCAGTATAGCGATTGCCGCAGAACCCACCTATGTTGTAGGCTCCGGAGGGACTTATCGTCCGTTTGAATTTGAAAACGCGCAAAAAGAGTTGGAAGGTTTCGACATCGATATCATTAAAGCCGTTGCCAAAGCGGAAAATTTTAATATCAAACTGATTAATACGCCGTGGGAGGGGATCTTCGCCACCCTGAACTCCGGCGATCGCGACATTATTATCTCCGGGATTACCATCACCGATAAGCGTAAGCAAATGGTTGATTTCTCTTCACCTTACTTCCCGGCGGAGCAGGCTATCGTGGTGCCTAAAGGTTCTACGGTCGACTCTATTGCGGCATTAAAAAATCACAAAGTCGGCGTGGTCAACTCAAGCACCGGCGACGTGGTGGTTTCTGACGTACTGGGGAAAAACAGCACGGCGATTAAACGTTTTGATAATACCCCGTTAATGTTGCAGGAGTTGTATGAAGATGGCATCGGCGCCGCCGTTGGCGATGTTGGTGTGGTGAAGTTTTACATTAAAACCCATCCTGAAAAACAATTTAATCTGGTTTCCGATGCAAAATTCGAACGCCAATATTTCGGTATTGCCGTTGCCAAAGGCAATGATCAACTCCGCGATAAGATTAATGCCGGTCTGAAAAAAATTATTGCGGACGGAACCTACGCCAGCATCTATCAAACCTGGTTTGACAGTCAGGTGCCGGTTCTGCCTGCCGAGTAATCGGTACTCAGGCGCACCGCGCATCATTGCTGCTTAGCATTAATCGGCAGGGGAAATGATCCTTCCGGTTTCAATAACAGCGTACCGGTCGCTTAGGGCTGATTTCAGCAGTATGCTGAGGGTGGCTTATGGCGGCTTTATCGAGTATTTCAGTGCTTAACCGGCTGGTATGCCGTATCACGCAAGTCAATTCAGTAAAGGAAATCTATCTTGACGGGATTTCGTTGGGAGATCATTCAGGAATACGCGCCGTTGTTTACGCAAGGTGCCTGGATGACCATCAAATGCACCTTTATTTGCGTTATTCTCGGCACCTGCTGGGGATTAACGCTTGGCCTGGGTCGTCTGGCGCAAGCGCCACATGGCCCGTGGAAGTACATTTTGCACTATGGCGTACAATGGCCGGTGCGTATCTATATCAGCGCATTCCGCGGCACGCCGCTATTCGTACAAATCATGGTGGTGCATTTCGCGCTGGTGCCCTTATTCATTAACCCGCGCGATGGCCTGCTGGTCACCAGCAACATAATGTCCGTCGATTTCGCCCGTACATTACGTTCAGACTATGGCGCTTTTCTCTCCTGTATCGTGGCGATAACCCTGAATGCCGGCGCCTACGTGTCGGAGATTTTCCGCGCGGGGATTCAGTCAATCGATCGCGGTCAAATGGAAGCTTCCCGCTCGCTGGGGATGAGCTACGGCCGTACCATGCGTAAAGTGATACTGCCGCAGGCGTTCCGTCGCATGCTGCCGCCACTGGGCAATAACGCCATCGCGATTGTGAAAGACTCCTCGCTGGCCTCGGCGATAGGCCTGGCCGATCTGGCCTATGCCGCCCGAACGGTGTCCGGCGCCTACGCCACTTATTGGGAACCCTATCTGACGATTTCCGTCGTCTACTGGGTGATTACTTTCCTGCTTTCACTGCTGGTGCGGCACCTGGAAATGAGGTTCGGTAAAAGTGATTCACGTTAATAATCTGCAAAAACAGTTTGGCGATACCCATGTCCTGCGCGGTATTTCCTGTGAGATCGCCCCTCAGGAGGTGATTTGCATGATTGGCCCGTCCGGTTCGGGAAAAAGCACGTTCCTGCGCTGCATCAACGCCCTGGAAACGCTGTCAGGCGGGGAGATCACGGTCAACGGTTTCGCCATTCACGATCAAAAAACCGATTTAAACCGCATGCGGGAAAGCGTCGGCATGGTATTCCAGCGGTTCAATCTGTTTCCTCACATGACCGTGCTGGAAAACCTGATTATGGCGCCCATGGGCGTAAAGAAATTATCCAAGGCACAGGCCGTCGAACGCGCTGAGGCATTGCTGCAAAAAGTCGGTTTGCTGGATAAAATCGACGCCTGGCCAAACAGTCTGTCCGGGGGGCAACAGCAGCGGGTCGCGATTGCGCGGGCATTGGCGATGGAGCCGGCCATCATGCTGTTTGATGAACCGACGTCGGCGCTGGATCCGGAATTGGTGGGTGAAGTGCTGGCGGTCATGAAAACGCTGGCGCAGGAAGGCATGACCATGGTCATCGTGACGCATGAGATGGCTTTCGCCAGGGACGTCGCCGATCGGGTGATTTTTATCGATCAGGGAATTATTCAGGAACAGGGTAAACCCGAGGATATTTTTACTCACCCCAGCAATCCGAGAACGCAGGCATTCTTGAGTAAAGTGCTTTAACCCGCGAGGATTGAAACGGATGCCAGCCCTGTTTCCCACGGGCTGGCGGCATTGACGGAGAGGTCAGAGAGTGATAATTGCCCGCTGGTTCAGCAGCGCCAACAGTCGGCTGGTCAGATTCTCCACCCCTTGTTCGCCGTCCAGATGAATATCCGGCGCATCCGGCGCTTCATACGCCGAATCAATGCCGGTGAAGTTGCGCAGTTCTCCCGCCCGGGCTTTTTTGTATAACCCTTTCGGATCGCGGGCTTCGCAGGTGGCTAAAGGCGTATCGACAAACACCTCGATAAACTGCCCTTCGGCCAGCAGATCCCGCACCATTTGACGTTCCGCGCGATGAGGCGAGATAAACGCCGTCAGCACCACCAGACCGGCATCGACCATCAATTTAGCCACTTCGCCGACGCGGCGGATATTCTCCCGCCGATCGGCATCGGTAAAGCCTAAATCGCGGCACAGACCGTGGCGTACGTTATCGCCATCCAGCAGATAGGTGCTGACGCCATACTGATGCAACGCCTGCTCCAGCGCGCCGGCCAGCGTCGATTTCCCCGAACCGGACAGTCCGGTAAACCAGACCACCACGCCCTGATGCCCATGCAAACGCTCGCGCTCTTTGCGTGACACAGCGTGCGGATGCCAGACCACATTTTCATCGGCGGCTGAGGATGGATGGCGTTGAGTCACGTTACTTCCCTCCCAGCAGGTCGCGGGCGCCCCAATGCGGGAAATGGCGGCGAATCAGCGCATTCAGTTCCAGTTCAAACGCGCCGTAAGCGCCTGGCTCCTGATAGGTCTGTTCAATGACTTCGCGTACCAGTCCGGCGCCCACGGTGACGTTGCTCAGGCGATCGATAAAGATCATGCCGCCGGTAACGTGGTGGTGCTGATAATTGTCCAGCGCCAGCGGTTCATCAAAGGTCAGTTCAACCAGTCCGATTCCGTTCAGCGGCAGATTTTCCGTCACCCGTTGCGTCAGGGAATTGATGTCAACCTGATACTGGATATTCTCCACGCGGGCGCGGGTTTTCTTGCCGCCGATCTTGATGTCATAACTCTGCCCCGGCACCAGCGGCTGTTCCGCCATCCACACCACGTCAACCAGCGCATTGCGCACGGCTTTCAGGGTTTCGGTGTTTTCAACCAGCAGATCGCCGCGGCTGATATCGATCTCATCGGCCAGCACCAGCGTGATGGCTTCGCCGGCCTGCGCCTGTTGCAGGTCGCCATCAAAGGTGACAATCCGGCTGACGGTGGACTCGACGCCCGACGGCAACACTTTCACTCGCTGCCCCACACGGACGATGCCGGACGCCAGCGTACCGGCATAGCCGCGGAAATCGAGATTGGGGCGGTTCACATACTGCACCGGAAAACGCATCGGCAGTTTGAGGCTGCGCTGCGCCACATTGACGGTTTCCAGTACATCCAGCAGCGTTGGGCCGCTGTACCAGCTCATGGCGCTGCTCGGCGTGGCGACGTTGTCTCCATCCAGCGCGGAGATAGGCACAAAGGTGATATTCAGATCGGCGGGCAACTGCCGGGCGAAATCCAGATAGTCCTGCTTGAACTGCTCAAATACCGTTTGCTGATAATCCACCAAATCCATCTTATTGACGGCCACCACCAGATGGCGGATGCCCAGCAGCGTCGCAATGAAACTATGGCGGCGCGTCTGATCCAGTACGCCTTTACGCGCATCGATCAGCAGGATCGCCAGTTCACAGGTCGACGCCCCGGTCGCCATATTACGGGTGTACTGCTCATGCCCCGGCGTATCGGCGATAATAAATTTGCGTTTCTCGGTGGAAAAATAGCGGTAAGCCACATCGATAGTGATGCCCTGCTCGCGCTCCGCCTGTAAGCCGTCCACCAGCAAAGCCAGATCCAGTTTCTCGCCCTGCGTGCCCAGCCGTTTGCTGTCGCTGTGCAACGTGGTGAGCTGATCTTCATAAATCTGGCGGGTATCGTGCAGCAAACGGCCAATCAGCGTACTTTTTCCATCGTCGACGCTGCCGCAGGTCAAAAAACGCAGCAGCGTTTTGTCCTGCTGAGCATGCAGATAGGCTTCAACGCCCCCCTGCTCGGCAATCTGTTTGGCAATCACACTCTCGTTTACAACCTGGCTCATTCGACGACTCCTCAGAAATACCCTTGACGCTTTTTCAGTTCCATTGAACCGGCCTGATCGCGGTCGATCATCCGTCCCTGACGTTCGCTGGTAGTGGAAATCAACATCTCCTCGATGATTTCCGGCAGCGTTTTGGCGTTTGATTCGACGGCGCCGGTAAGCGGCCAGCAGCCCAGAGTACGGAAACGCACCATGCGTTGTTCAATCACTTCGCCCGGTTGCAGATCGATACGATCGTCATCCACCATCAGCAACATGCCGTCCCGTTCAAGCACCGGACGCATCGCCGCCAGATACAGCGGCACGATATCGATATTTTCCAGATAGATGTACTGCCAAATATCCAGCTCAG
Source organism: Brenneria sp. L3-3C-1 (assembly GCF_016456245.1). Taxonomy (NCBI): domain Bacteria; kingdom Pseudomonadati; phylum Pseudomonadota; class Gammaproteobacteria; order Enterobacterales; family Pectobacteriaceae; genus Brenneria; species Brenneria sp. L3-3C-1. Next base: position 17,834 of record NZ_JAEMHF010000011.1, read on the forward strand.
TCCAGTTCGACAACGGGAATACGCGGATGCTTTCTCCCTTGTTGATCTGGCCGTTGTAGTTATGCCATAGCTCCGGGCGCTGGTTTTTGGGATCCCAGCGGTGGAAGCGGTCGCGGAACGAATAAATACGCTCTTTGGCGCGGGATTTTTCCTCATCGCGGCGGGCGCCGCCGAATGCGGCGTCAAAGCCGTATTTATCCAGCGCCTGCTTCAACCCTTCGGTTTTCATGATATCGGTATGCTTGGCGCTGCCGTGGATGAACGGATTAATGCCCAGCGCTTCCCCCTGTGGGTTGCGGTGAACCAGCAGCTCACAGCCATAGGCTTGTGCCGTCCGATCGCGAAACTGGTACATTTCACGAAATTTCCAGCCGGTATCCACATGCAGCAACGGGAACGGCAGCGATCCGGGGAAAAATGCCTTACGCGCCAGATGCAGCATGACCGAGGAATCTTTACCGATGGAATACATCATCACCGGATTGCCGAACTCCGCCGCAACCTCGCGGATGATATGAATACTCTCGGCTTCTAACTGCCGTAAATGCGTGAGTCGTTTCTCGTCCATAACCATTCCTTAAGCCAAATTCACTACCGCCGGCCGGCCGTCTTGCCGCGCCGTCAGCGTTTGCCGACCAAACCAGGCGATTTGGTGGTGTAAATTCACCACTTCGCCAATCACCAGCAAGGCCGGTGTCGGCGCCTGATGGGCCAATTGTTCCAACTGTTGCAGCGTGCCGATCAGTACCTGCTGATCGTGCCGGGTTCCCCGGCCGATCACCGCCACCGGCGTTTCGGCCGCGCGACCGTGGGCGATCAATTGTTGAGCGATATCGGCCGCTTTTACCGTTCCCATATAAATCGCCAGCGTCTGACGGCCGCGCGCCAGCGTCGCCCACTCCAGCGCCTGACCGTCGGGCCGGCAATGACCGGTGATAAACACCGCGCTCTGGGCGTAATCCCGGTGCGTCAACGGTATGCCGGCGTAAGCCGTGGCGCCGGCGGCGGCGGTAATCCCCGGCACCACCTGAAAGGCGATACCGGCCTGCGCCACCTGCTGCAATTCCTCGCCGCCACGGCCAAAAATAAACGGATCGCCCCCTTTCAGGCGCACCACCCGTTTACCTTGCCGCGCCAGGGCGATCAGCATGCGGTTGGTCTCTTCCTGCGGCACGGAATGCGCGCCCGCGCGTTTGCCGACGCAAATGCGTTCGGCATCCCGGCGCACCAGTTCCAGCACCTCGTCGCTGACCAGATGGTCATACAACACCACATCCGCCTGCTGAATAACCTGTAAACCGCGCAGCGTCAGCAAGCCGGCATCGCCGGGCCCGGCGCCGACCAGCGTCACCTCGCCCCGCTCCGCCAGCGGCTGCTGTTGCTCATGCTGTTGTTGTTCAAGCTGCCGTTGCAGTTCCGTTTCCGCCTGCGATACTTGCCCGGCGGCCACCAGACTGGCGAAACGCCCGGAAAAAAGGCGCTCCCAGAACCGGCGGCGACCGCTCATCGTATGCACATGTTGCTTGATACGCTCGCGCCAGCCGCCGGCCAGTTGAGCCATCGTCCCCAGGCTGGCCGGCAGCAGAGCTTCCAGTTTTTCACGCAGCAACCGCGCCAGCACCGGCGCCTGGCCGCTGGAAGAGATCGCCACCATCAGCGGGGAACGGTCGACAATTGAGGGGAAAATAAACGAGCACTTCGGCTGGTCGTCAACCACGTTCACCAGCAAATGCCGCTGATTAGCGGCCTCGGAGACGGCGGCATTCAGCTCGGCGTCATCCGTCGCCGCGATAACCAGAAACACGCCCGACAGCAACTCAGGCGTAAAACGCTGCGCCAGCCAGTGGATCTGGCCGGCCTGATGCCGCTCGGCCAAATGCTCCGACAGCGACTGTGCGACCACCTTTACCTCGGCACCCGCACGTTGCAGCAGATCGATTTTGCGGGTGGCGACATCGCCACCGCCAACCACCAGCACCGGACGATGTCGAAGGTCGGCGAATAAAGGTAGATAGTTCACAAATGCCTTAACAAATATCAAAAAGTGATAAAGCGACTATACGGTGAGCAAGGAACACTTATGAAATGCCAAATTGGAATGACAAGTTCCGTAATGGAATAACACCAGAAAAAACCGGGCAACCGCCCGGTTTCACCGTTCACCCTTCGTGCAGGCCGCATTCGCGCTTCAGACCGAAAAAGCGGGTTTCTTCTTCGCTCATGCCGGGTTCCCACTTACGGGTGGTATGCGTGTCGCCCACCGACAAATAGCCCTGATCCCACAGCGGGTGGTAGCTCAGATCGTTTTGTTTCAGGTACTGGTATACCTGCCGGTTATCCCAGTCGATAATCGGCAGAAGCTTGAATACGCCGCGCTGTACCGCGAGCACCGGCAGATGACCGCGGCTGCCGGACTGCTCGCGCCGCAGACCGGCAAACCAGGTTTGCGCCTTGAGTTCGCTTAAGGCCCGGTTCATCGGCTCGACCTTGTTCATCTGGTTGTACTGTTCGATGCCTTCAACGCCCTGTTCCCACAGTTTGCCGTAGCGCGCTTCCTGCCAGGCTGGCGACAATAAGGCGCGGTAAACCTTAAGGTTCAGCTTCAGCCGATCGGTCAAGGCGTCAATAAACTGATAGGTTTCCGGGAAGAGATAGCCGGTATCCGTCAGGATCACCGGAATATCCGGCCGCTGCTGCGTCACCAGATGCAAAGAGACGGCGGCCTGAATGCCGAAACTGGAAGACAGTACATATTCCCCCGGCAGATTTTCCAGCGCCCAGACGACTCGCTCCTGCGCCGACAGCGCTTCCAGCCGCTGGTTAACCGCCGCCAGTTCGGCCGCCTGCTCCGCTTTCGGTAAGGCGTTGAGCGCCTCAAGATTAAGCTCAGACATCAGGGTCTCCTGTCAGTCATAGAAATCACGGGCGGGATCCAGCACCGGTTTAATGATGTTGGCGCGAATGGTGAAATCGCCAAAGCCTTCATTCTCGTTGCGCTCTTTTGCCCAGCGCCCGACAAGCTGGTCGATTTCACTGAGGATTTCCGCCTCGGTGATATTCTCGCGGTACATACGCGGGATCCGCGTACCCGCGCGGTTGCCGCCCAGATGCAGGTTGTAACGCCCGATGGCTTTCCCCACCAGCCCGATTTCCGCCAGCAGCGCCCGGCCGCAGCCATTGGGGCACCCGGTGACGCGCAGAATAATGTGCTCGTCGCCCACGCCGTGCCGCTGCATGATATCTTCAACCCTGGTCACGAACTCCGGCAGGAAACGTTCCGCTTCCGCCATCGCCAGCGGACAGGTCGGGTAGGACACGCAGGCCATGGAATTTTTGCGCTGTTCCGTCACCCCGTCGTCAATCAGCCCATGCTCCCGCGCCAGCGCCTCGATCTTCGCCTTACTGCGCGCAGGCACGCCGGCGATAATCAGATTCTGGTTCGCCGTCAGCCGGAAATCGCCCTTATGTATTTTAGCAATTTCCGCCAGACCGGTTTTCAACGGCCGACCGGGATAGTCCAGAATACGGCCGTTTTCGATAAACAGCGTCAGATGCCATTTATTGTCGATGCCTTTTACCCAGCCGATGCGATCGCCACGCCCGGTGAATTCATAGGGACGCACGGCTTCAAACTTCACGCCGGCGCGTCTTTCCACTTCCTGCTTGAACGTCTCGACGCCCACCCGCTCCAGCGTGTACTTGGTTTTCGCGTTCTTGCGGTTGGTGCGATTGCCCCAGTCACGCTGTGTCGTCACCACCGCTTCGGCAATCGCCAGCGTCTGTTCCACCGGAATATAGCCCAGTTCGCTGGCGGTGCGCGCATAGGTCGCTTTATCGCCGTGGGCGATCGACAGCCCGCCGCCCACCAGCACATTGAATCCCACCAGCCGGCCGTTGTCGGCGATGGCGACAAAGTTGAGATCGTTGGCATGCAGATCAACATCGTTCTGCGGCGGGATCACCACGGTGGTTTTAAACTTACGCGGCAGATAGGTGGCGCCCAGAATCGGTTCTTCATCCGTGGTGGCGACTTTCTCCTGATCCAGCCAGATTTCGGCATAGGCGCGCGTACGCGGCAGCAGATGTTCGGAAATCTTTTTCGCCCAGTCATACGCCTGCTGATGCAACTCGGATTCGATCGGATTCGACGTACACATCACGTTACGGTTAACGTCGTTGGCCGTCGCCAGCGAATCCAGACCCAGACTATTCAGCAACTGGTGCGCGGGTTTTACATTGGGTTTAAGAATGCCGTGAAACTGGAACGTCTGACGGTTGGTCAGGCGGATGCTGCCGTACAGCGTGCTTTCGGCGGCAAACCTATCGATACCCAGCCATTGCGCGGGCGTGATGACGCCGCCCGGCAAGCGGCAGCGCAGCATCATGGCATGGCGCGGCTCCAGTTTCTGTTCGGCGCGTTCGGCGCGGATATCGCGATCGTCCTGCTGATACATGCCATGAAAACGGATCAGCAAAAAGTTATCGCCATTGAAACCGCCGGTCAGGCCGTCCTGCAAATCCTCGGCGATGGTGCCGCGCAGAAAGTTGCTTTCCTGCTTAAGACGTTCGGCATCAGCGAGTTTCCCTTCCACCACCAACGGGCCGGGATGCTTTTCACCTACAGCCTGTTTTTTATCTAAAAATAGCTTTTCGCTCATTAATACACATCTCGCTGATAACGGCGCTCAAGGCGCAGATCACTTAAAAATTCGTCGGCCTGCTCGGTATCCATGTCACCGTGCTCGGCCACCACGTCCAGCAACGCCTGCTCGACATCTTTCGCCATGCGGTTGGCATCGCCGCAAACATAAAGATGCGCGCCATCCTGAAGCCAGCGCCAGACTTCCGCGCCTTTTTCACGCAGTTTGTCCTGTACGTAAATTTTGTGCGCCTGATCGCGCGACCAGGCCAGATCGATATGGGTCAACAAGCCATCCTTAACATAGCGCTGCCATTCAACCTGATAGAGAAAATCTTCGGTAAAGTGCGGATTGCCGAAGAACAACCAGTTCTTGCCGCCGGCGCCCTCCGCCTCCCGCTGTTGCATAAAAGCGCGAAATGGCGCGATACCGGTGCCCGGCCCGATCATGATGACCGGCGTTTCCGGGTCGGGGGGCAGCCGGAAATTATCGTTATGTTCGATAAATACCCGGATTTCATCATCTTCATTCAGGCGGTCGGCCAGGTAGCCGGAGGCGCCGCCGCTGCGGGCCCGTCCGTCAATGTCATAGCGCACCACGCCGACGGTGATATGCACTTCGCTTTCCACTTCCGCCTGAGAAGAGGCAATGGAATATAAACGGGGCGTCAGCGGGCGCAGCAGATCCGTCAACTGCTCAGCCGTCAGTTCGACGGGCGCCTGCCGCACCATATCCACCAGCGGTGTACGCTGGGCGAACTGCTGCAACGCCGGCTTATCGCTCACCAGCGCCAGCAGGGTTTCATCCCGCGACAGAGCGGCATATTTTTCAACAATCGGCGCCGTGTTCTGGGTCAGTTCAAAGTGGCTTTTCAGCGCCTGCGACAGCGGCAGGGTTTTTCCATCTACCGTCACCGGCTCATCGCCTTTCAGCCACAGCAGTTCAAGCAATTCCGCAACCAGGGCGGGATCGTTGTCAAACCACACGCCAAGCGCATCGCCCGGCTGGTAGCGCAGACCGGAATCGCCGAGATCGATTTCAATATGACGCACATCTTTTTCCGAATTACGGCCGGTGATTTTCTGATTGACGGAAAACAGCGCCGATAACGGCGATTCCTTGCTGTAAGGACTGCTGGTAATCTCGTCCAGCGCGCCACGGGTGCTGGCCTGTACCGCCGCCTCACTCTGTGCCGGCAGACGCGCCTGCAAAATATCCACGATCTGACGCCGCCACTGCTCCGCAGCCGCCTGATAATCCACGTCGGCATCAACGCGATCCAGCAGCCGTTCCGCACCCAGCTCGGCAAGGCGGTTATCAAAATCCTTGCCCGCCTTGCTGAAAAACTCGTATGAGGTATCGCCCAGACCCAATACGGCGAACGCGGTCTCTTTCAACGATGGCGCTTTTTTGGAGAGCAGGAATTTATGCAATGCCACGGCTTCTTCCGGCGGTTCGCCTTCACCCTGCGTCGAGGTCACAATCAACAGCAGTTTTTCCTGACCGATTTGTTTGAATTTATAATCGCCGGCATTCACCAGACTGACCGTCAGTTTGGCGTTCAACAGGTCGTCCCGCAGTTGCTCGGCAACCCGACGGGCATTGCCGGTTTGAGAGGCGGAAATCAGGGTGATGCCGGGTACTGACGCCGGAACCGCCGACGATGACGCGACGCCGGCGGCGCCTGCCACGATGCCCGATTGCCCGCCGGGCTGTTGCAACAGCCCCCAAAAATAACCGGACAACCAGGCAAGCTGCGTGGGTGAAAAATCACCGGTTGCCGCCTGTAAACGCGTTAATTGCTCCGCACTCAACGGGAGCAACGAAGTCGGAGAAACCGGAGTTGTCATGGTGATCTCTATTTCCTTGTGCTTGTGACCGGGCTAATACAAATTCATGCAGTAAAAAGATGAATGGAACATAAGGGTAACCACCTGCATCTTAACAATTAAAGAAACGATGGAAATATTAAATAACCAAAATGACTAAGTGGTTTTTCTGATAATCCTTATTGATTAAAGTGTTATAGCTAGAGATAATTAAATAACTTATTGAATTATAAATAGAATAATACGGATGGATATTCGCAGTGACGACGAACCCGCTTCGCGGAGCGTCTCTGCCGGCGATACATAGCTTACCGATGCACTTTCCGGTAGTATGCGACGGTTTTTTGAATACTATTTTTGAAAACCGTTTTTTTGAAAACTATTTTTGAATAGCGGTTTGTTGAAAGCTATTTATTGCAAAGAAATGAGAGCCCGACATGGCAACCACACTATTTAAAGATTTTCAGTTTGAAGCCGCTCACCGTCTGCCCCACGTTCCGGCAGGGCATAAATGCGGACGCCTGCATGGGCATTCCTTTATGGTTCGGCTGGAAATTACCGGCGATGTTGATCCCCATACCGGTTGGGTGATGGATTTTGCCGAATTAAAAGCGGCGTTTAAACCGACCTGGGAAAGGCTGGATCACCACTATCTGAATGATATTCCCGGTCTGGAGAATCCGACCAGCGAAGTGCTGGCCCACTGGATCTGGCAACAGGTGAAACCGTCATTGCCCGAACTGAGCGCGGTAATGGTAAAAGAGACCTGCACCGCGGGCTGTATCTATAAAGGCGAGTAAGCGCCGTCCAACGACATCTTCTCTTCAGACGGCGCGAACGGTTTCCTCTTCGCGCCGTTCGCCGTCAGGCAATATTCAAATATTTATGCGTTTGCATGGAAAGCCGCCAGTTACGGGCAATACAGACGGCAATGCACAATTTGGTCGCGTCTTCTTTCTGGCTGATCGGCTGTAGCGCCACAATACGCGGTTTATCATCCGTGAGCCGGGCCAGCAATTCATCCAGCGCGTCGATGTCACGTTCCCGGGCAACCGGGTGTTTAATCTCATCCGCCCGCTGCAAAGCCTGATCGATAACCGCCATGCCGCCGCGCATATTCACCTTGGGGGAGACCGTCACCCAGGTTTTTGGCGAACAGCGCACCTCATGGGTGCCGCTGGTTTCTATCTGACAGCTAAATCCCTGTTTTTCCAGCAACAGCGTCAGCGGAGCCAGATCGTGGATACAGGGTTCGCCTCCGGTGATCACAATATGCCGCGCGGTATAGCCTTCGCGTTCAATCATCGCTACCACATCCCCGGCGCTGGCGGCGCCCCAGCCATCGCTTTCCCGCGTTTTCACCAGTACCTGATCCAGCGGGATCTCCCGCTCGGCCAGTTTGTCCCAGGTATGTTTGGTATCGCACCAGCTACAGCCGACCGGACACCCTTGCAGGCGCACAAATACCGCCGGCACGCCGGTAAAATAGCCTTCGCCCTGCAACGTCTGGAACATTTCATTAATCGGGTACTGCATGGTTTTCACTATACCTGTTACTTAAAAACGCATTATCGCAGATAGCCGGCGACACGCCAAACCCGCCGCAGCGGCTACCGTTTAACCGATAATGCCAAGGTTTAATTTGAGTAATGTTGCACCCCGGTTAATAATCAACAGGCAAGATGTATACTTCATCAACCATTTCAATGCTAACTCATTAACCAGGAACGAAAAATATGAATCGATTGAGATCTCTCTCTTTAGTGTTGTTGGCGTTCGTTTTCGTCCCCGTTATCGCCACGGCGCAACTGCCGCCTCAGGTTAAAACCCAACCAGGCTATTATCGGATGATGCTGGGCGAGTTTGAGATTACCGCCCTGTCCGACGGCACCAATACCATGCCGATGGATAAATTGCTGGCCCGTACCTCGCCGGAAAAAATAAACCAACTGCTGGCGGAAAAGTCGCTGACCTCGCCGGTGGAAACGTCGATTAACGCGTATTTGATCAATACCGGAAAAAACCTGATTCTGGTGGATACAGGCAATGGCAAACAAAGCAACCCAAGCGTCGGGAAAGTGCAGCCGAACCTGATTGCGGCGGGTTATAAACCCGAGCAGGTGGATACGGTGCTGATGACCCATCTGCACGGCGACCATTTCGGTGGTCTGGTACAGGATGATAAACTGACCTACCCGAACGCCACGGTTTACGTCAGCCAGCCAGAGGCGGATTTCTGGCTCAATCCGGACAACCTGAAGCAGGCGGAAGAGAGCAGAAAAGCCACGTTCCAGCGCGTACAAAATGCGTTTAATCTCATCAGCAACGATCGCAAGCTGAAAACATTTTCCGCGCAGCAAGCGGTATTATTGCCCGGCGTCACCGCCATCCCCACGCCGGGACATACGCCAGGACACACGGCTTTTCTGATTGAAAGCGAAGGCCACAAACTGTTGGCATGGGGAGACATCATTCACGCGGAAGCCGTACAGATGACCTTACCCGCCACGACGATAAGCTTTGATACCGATATGGATAAAGCGACCCAATCCCGCGATAAAATACTGGCTGAGGCCGCCGCTCAGGGATATTGGATCGCTGGCGCGCATCTGCCCTTCCCGGGGATCGGCCACGTCAAAACCGCCCCCGCTCATGAGGGCAACGCGAACGCTTACCGCTGGGTGGCCGCGAACTATAGCCTGTCGGGACTGAATTAATTACCCTACGGCGGGCTTCCGATCGGAGGCCCGCCGCCGGATAGGGTTATTGATTTACCGTGTTTACAGATAAACGCGCAGGTATTCCGACAGGCAGAGGATCGCCATCGCCTGTCCGTAGGGCATAGAAGTGAGCGGGATCTGGCGGTAGTAATCCAGATCCTGCCCCATCGCGGTGCCGAACGACACCTGAACCAGTTCCCCCTCGGCGTTCACATTGCCAATCACGCCGCGGATCGCTTTCTCCGCCACCGGCGCATAGCGTTTATCCACATAGCGCTTGCGTACCGCCTTTAAGATGCCATAGGCAAAGCCGGCCGTCGCCGAGCTTTCCAGATACGATTGCGGATCGTCGAGCAGCGTATGCCACAGGCCGCTGTCATCCTGATATTTCGCCAGCGCGTCAATCTGGCTTTCCAGCACCTGCAACAGGAAACGACGCGTCGCATTCCCTTCCGGCAGTTCCAGCAGTTCGATAAACTCGGGGATCGCCACGGTCAGCCAACTGTTGCCCCGCGCCCAGCGAGCTTTGGCAAAGTTATGCCGGCCCTCAAACGTCCAGCCGTGGAACCACAGACCGCTCTGGCGATCCATCAGATACTGAACGTGCAGCAGGAACTGATAGGTGGCCTCTTCCACGAATTCAGGGCGGTTCAACAGCTTGCCGATTTTTGCCAGCGGCAACACGCTCATCATCAACGTGTCGTCCCACAGTTGTTCGGTATTTTCATTGTTATAAACAATATGCTGTAGCCCCTGCTTTTGCGTGCGCGGCATCTCATACATCACCCACTCGGCCCAGCGCTCCAGATACGGCACCCAACTGGCGTCACGCGTTTCTTCATAGCGATAGGCCAGCGTCAGGAAAGGGCAAACCGTGTTGACGTTCTTGGTCGGCGTCCCTTCCGCCAGACGAGCGGTGAACCAGTCGTCGATGATGGCCCGCATCTGTTCGTCGCCCGTTTGCTGGTAAAACTGATAAATACCGTACAAACCGATGCCGTGCGTCCATTCCCAACCGGCCCAACCTTTGGTGTCAATCACCCGGCCGTCGTCCAGCCGTAACAGAAACTCCCCGGTTTTATCTTCAATATGCACCAGATTGTCGGTGATTCGGCAAATCAGCGCTTTCAACGCTTCACGGGAAATGAAGTGCTCTGGCTGACGTAGAAGCGGGCTATGTTTTACACTGAATACGGTCATCGTCATTCATCCAATTTAGTGAACATTCAACACATCAAAACAGTTAGGGTTGCGTAACCTGCGCCGCGGGCTTGTCGACCTTATGGCGATTCAGGTAGCCGATATTGTTGTTGCCCCATAGCGACTCATAAGGCCGACCCGCCAGCATTTCGACGATCGCCCGCGCCTGCGGCGTGATCTGCTCGGGAACAGGACGCCCCGCCTCGCGCATTTTCTGCGTCTCTTCCCGCAGTACGCTATGCGTCTCAAGATTGAGTTTGAAGCGCAGGGAAACCAAAAAGCCCAGCACCAGGACCCCCACGGTGCCGAAACTCAGGATCATCAGGATAGTGTGGCTAACCCCCGGCGCCTGTACGCCCTGTCCGGAGACAAAGCCGGAGAGCTGCAATACAATCCCCACCAGCATTACCGCGCCGGCCTGGGAAGCCTTGCGGGTAAGGGTCATAATCCCGGCGAAAATACCTTCGCGGCGCTGTGCGGTAATCACTTCATCCACATCGGCAATATACAATATAGGTGTAGGTGTTCCACGGCACGTAGTTGATCCCGCCGCGTCCTAATCCGGCCACCGCAGAAATCAGCAGCAGCAGCGAAAAAGCGTCATGCAGTTCGCTGTACCACAGGATGCTATAAGAGATGGCGCTCAGCCCGAACAGGCACACCACCAGACGGTAAGACGGCGCGGGGCCGAAACGAATACACAGCGGGATCATGCCGATGACGGCAATAAATTGCAGGATCGCCATGGTGCCCATCAGGTTGGAAGCCATGGTCGGGCTCTGCATCAGAACAAAGACCACATAGTAGGTAAACACCGCGTTGAAGACGTCCTGCGCGATATAGCCGCCAAGATACATACCCAGATGCTGACGAAAAATGCGGATACGCAGGGTCGATAACAGTTCGACGTTCAAACGCTTCAGGCTGTCGACCAGCGAGAGGGACTGACGCTCTTTTTCCGCCCGCAGCGACGCTTCCGACATCTGATCGCGCGGCCGTTCCCAGGTAAATAGGTACACCAGCGTCAGCACCACGGCGCAGATAACGGAGAACACCAGACTGGAATAGAAGAACGAAACCGCATTGTCCTTACCGAAGTACCCCAGCAGAATACCGGGCAGGAAGGCGGCCAGAATGGCGGAAAGCTGGGCCAGCGCGATACGCGCGCCGGAGAATTTGGTTTTCTGTTTGAAATCGTCGGTCATTTCCGGCACCAGCGTTTCATACGGCACCAGCACCATGGTATAAATCACATCAAACAGCAGATAGGTCAGCAGGTAATACCAGTACCCCATATCCCCTACCCACATAAAGCTGTAGCTGAACACGCAAGGGATACCGAGCAGAATAAAAAATTTCCGGCGGCCGAAGCGTTTGCCCAGCCAGGTTGAACCAAAGTTATCGGTCAGAAACCCCATTAACGGACTGACAACCGCATCCAGCACGCGCGCCATCGCAAAAATAAAGGTCGCCTCAATTGGCGTCAGTCCACAAAATGTGGTGTAAAAATAAAGTAGCCAGGCAGCCGTCAGCGCAGTAGTGCCTGCTCCAAGGAAATCACCCGAGCCATAGGCTAAATAATTAGCTAACCCGATTTTACGTGTTTTCATTCCCATCCTTCCCCAATCATTTTATTTATGAAGGTGTCATGGCTGGTCAAAACATCTACTGCCGCCACGGCGTTAACTTAACGCCCGGCAAGCGTGAAAACCTTTGCGCTTTTGCCACTGGGCGACACGCATTGGCACCACAAGGAAGAATGACCCGATCGGCTTCAAACATTTTATAAAAAGCCATTTTACATTATAAGAACCAATGGTTCATCTACTCCGATCACAGGAAATAAAGCGAAAAATACAGAACGTAAGGGAGGGAATCAGGCGGCACGCCGGACGGCAATCATGTCAGCGTCGACAATCACCTGAAATTTTATAGGAATTTTCTTATTTACCACGAATGCATAAGTTGCATTATGGAGTCAATGGAGTTTAATTAATTAAAAATAATTAATTAATTAAATGTTGTAATGTGCCATGGAGCGCTGAGATTCGTTATGAATTCAAAACACAACAAGGATTTCCGGTTCAAACCTGATTTTTTTGAGCTTGTCGCAATATCCGAGCTGGTTTCCTATGAGAATCTATATTTTTTACCCTTTAGTCATATTCTGCTTAATACCGATATTGTCCTGTCAGAGAATGAAAGCATTGATTTCTCATGTAGAGAAAAGAAATTAACCTTAGCGACAGCGACGGATACAAAAATCCTCCACACACAAACGGATATACTTTGTATTTTCTCCCCTTATTTTATTCCTCCTCCAGGCAATGAGAATGAAAAAGTCATTGTAGTACGGCGCTTACCCTGTACAAAGAGGATATTTTATAATAAGCAAGATAAGGAATGGTGTTTTTTTCTGGAAGGCCAATGTTATAACAGCAAAATAGAAACTTATGGCAACTGGAGAGAAGGGTCGTCTGAGAATTTATATCGTGTAATGAAAGGTTTTTTATACACAAGAAACAATGAGCATTATAAAGTGAGGAACGCATGAAAAAAACACTTTACCTGATATGGGGACCGACATCCACAGGGAAAACATCTTATTCGGTCAGCATAGCAAAAACAATGGGTTATCCTGTCATCGCTTTGGATCGCTTTCAGGGTTATCCGGAGATAATGACCGGCAGCGGCGCGCCAACGATGAATGAGTTACAAGGCACAGACAGAATATATCTGTCTGAAAACTCCCTGAATGAAGGTATTATTTCAGCGGAAGAAGCCAATACCCGTTTGAAAGAGAAAATATCATTTTTATCTACACAACGTCCCGGCATTATTATTGAGGGAGGTTCGGTCTCCTTATTAGTAAAAATAATGAGTGATAATTACTGGTCGAATTTTTCCTGGCGCATAAAAATATTCCAAACGCCGCCTAGCGACCAATTCCACGAAAAAGCCAAAAAAAGAGTTTACAGTATGTTCTTTCCAGATAATGGCAGGCCATCCATACTAAAAGAAACCAGCCTTTTCTTTGATACCTATAAAACCGTTCAACCGTTGGAGGATATCGATGGTTATCGTGTGATAATCCAGTACGGCAGAGACAAAGGTCTTAACTTTCATGCTCTTGATAATATAAGCGATAAGGAAAAATATTTTTTAATCGATCTCATCACCGATGAGTATTTTGAACACGCCTTATGGCAGGAAAAAAATTACCCGGGGATTCCTTCCTCATGGTCATGGCAGGCCTGCGAGGTTGATCGTTTGCCGTCCCGCACCGCGTCTTAAATACAAATTTTTCTAATGTAATATGCAGTTTCAGATTTCCCATGACAGCTTCAGCCCATCCTCCCGCGCGTAGCACATCAGCGTCGCGGGTTCTTTCATAGAGAAGCCGTGAACCGTTTTTAGCGTCATTTTCCAATCCGGAAAGCCTTCAGACGGCAGGATACCTTCAGAACCGACCCGGCATAAGACATAAAAAAATCCGGAAGCGAACTAACGCTTCCGGATTTACGATTAACCGCGCTATACGTTTGCCAGGTTAGCGGTCAGCCTAGCCTCCGCGTACGCGGCAAGCCGAGATTACTGGCCTTTTACTTCTTTCAGACCGTTGAACGGCGCACGGTTACCCAGCGCTTCTTCGATACGGATCAGTTGGTTGTACTTGGCAACACGGTCAGAACGGCTCATGGAACCGGTTTTGATCTGGCCGGCCGCAGTACCTACCGCCAGATCGGCGATGGTGGCGTCTTCAGTTTCGCCAGAACGGTGAGAGATAACCGCCGTGTAGCCGGCATCTTTCGCCATCTTGATCGCCGCCAGAGTTTCGGTCAGAGAACCGATCTGGTTGAATTTGATCAGGATGGAGTTGGCGATGCCTTTGTCGATGCCTTCTTTCAGGATCTTGGTGTTGGTTACGAACAAGTCGTCACCAACCAGCTGGATTTTGTCGCCCAGAACTTTGGTCTGATAAGCAAAACCGTCCCAATCAGACTCATTCAGACCATCTTCAATAGAGACGATCGGATATTCTTTGGTCAGACCTTCCAGATAGTGGGTGAACTCCTGAGAAGTGAAGGTTTTGCCTTCGCCTTTCAGTTCGTAGTTACCGGTTTCTTTGTTGTAGAACTCAGAAGCCGCGCAGTCCATCGCCAGAGTCACGTCTTTACCCAGTACATAACCGGCTTTTTCTACCGCTTCTTTGATGGCGGCCAGTGCCGCAGCGTTGGATTCCAGGTTCGGCGCATAGCCGCCTTCGTCGCCGACGGCAGTGTTCATGCCTTTGGCTTTCAGCACTTTTGCCAGCGTGTGGAACACTTCAGAACCGATACGAATCGCTTCCTTAACGGTTTTCGCGCCAACAGGTTGAATCATGAATTCCTGAATATCAACGTTGTTGTCCGCGTGCTCGCCGCCATTGATGATGTTCATCATCGGCAGAGGCATAGAGAATTTGCCCGGCGTGCCGTTCAGTTCAGCAATGTGTTCGTACAGCGGTTGGCCTTTGGATGCCGCGGCGGCTTTGGCGCTGGCCAGAGAAACAGCCAGAATCGCGTTGGCGCCGAATTTGGATTTGTTTTCAGTACCGTCCAGGTCGATCATGATTTTATCGATGTTCGCCTGATCTTTCGCGTCTTTACCCAGAATAGCCTGAGCAAGCGGACCGTTTACCGCAGCAACGGCTTTGGTTACGCCTTTGCCCAGGAAACGGGATTTGTCACCGTCGCGCAGTTCCAGCGCTTCACGCGAACCTGTGGAAGCCCCTGATGGCGCGGCAGCCAGACCGACAAAACCGCCTTCCAGATGCACTTCAGCTTCAACAGTTGGATTTCCGCGGGAGTCGATGATTTCACGACCGATGACTTTAACAATTTTGGACATTAGATTTTCCTCAGTACAAGTTAAACTAAAACCTCAGACGAACAACGCGCGATCTTCAGATCGCGCGTTGCTGACAAAACCCTTACTTCACCTGACGCTTTTGGTACGCGCCGGCGGCTTTGACAAATCCGGCAAACAGTGGGTGTCCATCACGCGGCGTCGATGTAAATTCCGGGTGGAACTGACAAGCCACGAACCATGGATGATCGGGCAATTCGATGATCTCCACCAGTTTGCGGTCGGCGGAAAGACCAGCAACACGTAATCCCGCCGCTTCAATCTGCTTCAACAACATGTTGTTGACTTCATAACGATGGCGGTGACGTTCAACAATCGTCTGTTCACCGTAAAGCTGGCGCACCAGGCTGCCTTCGGTCAAATGGCATTGCTGCCCGCCGACGCGCATGGTGCCGCCCAGATCGCTCGCTTCATCACGTACTTCAATATTGCCATCTTCATCGCGCCATTCCGTGATTAACGCAATCACCGGGTACTTACAGTCTGGCACAAACTCGGTCGAGTTTGCCTCATTCATACCGGCAACGTTACGGGCAAACTCCATTAATGCAACCTGCATTCCCAGGCAAATGCCCAGATAAGGCACATTATTTTCGCGGGCATAACGCGCCGCCATCACTTTGCCTTCAACGCCGCGGTAGCCGAACCCGCCCGGGATCAGAATAGCATCCAAATCTTTCAGCATCTCGACGCCGCGGGTTTCAACATCCTGCGAGTCGATAAGCTTGATATTCACCGTCAGACGGTTTTTCAACCCGCCGTGCTTAAGCGCTTCAATGACGGATTTATAAGCGTCCGGCAGCGCGACGTATTTGCCAATCATGCCGATGGTCACTTCGCCGCCCGGATTCGCCTCTTCGTACACGACCTGTTCCCATTCGGACAGGTTCGCTTCCGGGCAATCAAGGCTGAATCGTTTACAAATATAATCGTCCAGGCCCTGTGATTTCAATAGCGCCGGGATTTTATAAATGGAATCAATGTCTTTAAGGGATATTACTGCTTTTTCCGGCACATTACAGAATAAAGCAATCTTTGCACGCTCGTTGGCAGGCACGGTACGGTCAGAACGGCAAATCAGCACATCCGGCTGAATACCGATGGAAAGCAGCTCCTTGACCGAGTGCTGAGTCGGCTTGGTTTTCACTTCACCGGCCGCCGCCAGATAAGGAACCAGCGTCAGGTGCATAAACAGCGTATGCTCGCGGCCCACTTCAACCGCCATTTGGCGAATCGCCTCAAGGAAGGGCAGAGATTCGATATCCCCTACCGTGCCGCCGATTTCAACCAGCACCACATCATGCCCTTCGCCGCCTTCAAGGATGCGCTCTTTAATCGCGTTGGTAATATGGGGGATAACCTGAATCGTGGCGCCCAGGTAGTCGCCACGGCGCTCTTTGCGCAGTACATCAGAGTAGATTCGGCCGGTGGTGAAGTTATTACGGCGCGACATCTTGGTGCGGATAAAGCGCTCGTAGTGACCCAAATCCAGATCGGTTTCCGCGCCGTCCTCGGTGACGAACACTTCGCCGTGCTGTGTCGGGCTCATCGTGCCCGGATCCACGTTGATATACGGGTCCAGTTTCATGATGGTAACGTTGAGGCCACGGGCTTCAAGAATAGCCGCCAGAGAGGCTGCGGCAATGCCTTTACCCAGAGAGGAAACGACCCCGCCGGTCACAAAAATATAATTAGTTGTCATGCTGAACCTGAGAGTTTAGGTTTAAAGACGATGGAAGACCAAGACGGGAAAGTAGTATACCGGAACCTGATGAGCGCCACAAATGTTCGTTTTACTCATCGTGGCGACATGAAAGACAAAGGGTCTTTAATGGCTTTTTTCCTGCTGTTTAACCTGCTGCCACGCGGCTTCCATCTCTTCCAGCGTTGCCTGTTCCAGCGTTTTGCCAGACGATGTAACGATCTGTTCTACCTGGCGAAAACGGCGGCTGAACTTGCGGTTGGCTTCCTGCAACGCACGCTCCGCCTTGTGCCCCAGGTGACGTGAAAGATTGACCGTGGCAAATAATAAATCACCGATTTCTTCACCCAGTTTTTGTTCATCAACCACGGCCTGCCGGGCTTCATGCATCACTTCATCAATCTCTTCGTACACCTTGTCGACAACCGGCCCCAGGCTGTCCCAATCAAAACCGACAGACGCGCAGCGCTGCTGAATTTTTTGGGCCTTCATCAACGCGGGCAAGGCTTCGGGAATATCATCCAGCGGCGAATGACGATCTTTTTGCGCCCGCTCCTGCGCTTTTGTCTGTTCCCAGTTCGCCAGCACCGCCTCGCTGTCGGCAAGCTGAGCATCGGCGAAAATATGCGGATGACGGCGCTCCAGCTTGTCGCTGATGGCGTTACAGACGTCGGAAAAATCAAACAGCCCTTGCTCCTGCGCCATCTGCGCATAGAACACCACCTGAAAAAGCAGATCGCCCAACTCGCCGCGCAAATCATCAAAATCTTTGCGGCTGATGGCATCCAGCACTTCGTAGGTTTCTTCCAGCGTGTAAGGCGCGATGGTGTCGAATGTCTGTTTACGATCCCACGGGCAGCCGTTTTGCGGATCGCGTAGGGTTTTCATAATGGCGAGCAGGCGCTCAATAGCGGGTGAAGTCATAGTATTCCTGATAATGAGGGCTATGCCCGAACTAAGTTAATAACAACGGCAATGGAACCAGAATATTTCACCGTTTTGTTCTTCCGGGCGTAAAAATTGTGCTGAGGTGAACATGACCGCCGAGTGAGCCGCATGGACGCGGCGAAAGCCAGTGCCGCGTCGGGAACGCGTCACTGGCGGCTCGATAAGCGGACATGGGCGCCGAAGGAACCGCGCAGCGGCACAATTCCCGCCCAAAGCCTGGGTTCTGAGGGATGCGGCAATTGAGCATCCCTCAGTCGGGCGTGGTGGTGGCGCCACAAAAAACGACGTCACTCAACACGCACGAAACCTTCCACCGCAACAACATAAACAAGATTTTATAACCTACGGTTTGAAAAGCCGAAGACTCTAGTCATCCCCCCTGCTGGCGGCGGGCATCAATCACATCCGGCAGTTGATTGAGCTTGGCTAACACCCGGCCCAGCACCTGCAAGTTGTAGATCTCCATTTCCATATCGATGGTGGCCAGTTGCTGTTTAGTGTCGCTGCGGCTGGAGACGCCCAGCACGTTGACTTTTTCATTCGCCAAAATGGTGGTGATATCCCGCAGTAACCCACTACGATCGTTAGCGATGACCCTCACCACCAGCGAATAGCCGCTGGAGTAGCTTTCTCCCCACACCGCCTCGACGATACGCTCCGGCGCATTACTGCGCAGATCGTCCAGTTGCTCGCAGTCAGCCCGGTGAATGGATATTCCGCGGCCGCGGGTAATAAATCCGGTGATTTCATCCCCCGGGATCGGTTGGCAGCAACGGGCGATGTGATGCATCAGGTTGCCGACGCCTTCAACCACAACCCGGCCGTTATCTTTGCTACGCGTAGCCGGCGGCTGGGATTTCTGCGTCAGTTGACGCAACGCTTCGCGATCCTGCTCCTCGGCGCTGGGCTGCTTAAGCTGCGATTGCAGGAAATTCACCATCTGATTGAGGCGAATATCCCCGCCGCCGATCGCCGCCAGCAACTCATCCAGCGAATTCACGTTATAACGCGGCAGCAACAGTTTCTCGGCGGCTTTCAGGCCGATCCCCAAATGCTCCAGCTCATCGTCCAGAATCTGACGGCCGGCCAGAATGTTCTTGTCGCGATCCTGCTTACGGAACCAGTTGTGAATTTTTGAACGCCCGCGGCTGGTGGTGATGTAACCCAGGTTAGGGTTCAGCCAGTCACGGCTCGGGTTGGGCTGCTTCTGGGTGATCACTTCGATCTGATCGCCCATCTGCAACTGATAGGTGAACGGGACAATCCGCCCGCCGATTTTCGCGCCGATGCAACGGTGACCGATATCGCTGTGAATGTGGTAGGCGAAATCCAGCGGCGTCGAGCCAGCGGGCAGATCGATCACATCCCCTTTCGGCGTAAACACGTACACGCGATCGTCAAATACCTGGCTGCGAACTTCATCCAGCACATCGTCCGAATCCGCCATTTCTTCCTGCCAGGCGATCAGCTTACGCAGCCAGGCAATCCGCCCCTCATAGCCGGTACGGCCGCCGGCGACCGTGCCTTCTTTATATTTCCAGTGCGCCGCCACGCCCAGTTCGGCATCTTCATGCATCTGCCGGGTACGGATCTGAATTTCAAGCGTTTTGCCTCTTGGCCCCAGCACTACCGTATGAATGGACTGGTAGCCGTTCGGTTTCGGATTGGCGACATAGTCATCGAACTCGTCCGGCAGATGACGATAATGGGTATGCACGATACCCAGCGCGCCGTAGCAATCCTGCAAACGCTCCACCACAATCCGCACCGCGCGCACGTCAAACAGTTCATCGAACGACAGCGATTTTTTCTGCATCTTGCGCCAGATACTGTAGATATGCTTAGGACGGCCGTAAATTTCCGCCTGCACACCCTCTTCTTTCATTGCGACGCGCAGCGTTTTGACAAAGTCATCGATATACTGTTCGCGATCGATACGGCGCTCATGCAGCAGCGTTGCAATACGCTTGTACTCTTCAGGGTGCAGGTAGCGGAAGCAAAAGTCTTCCAGTTCCCATTTGAGCTGCCCGATACCCAGCCGATTGGCTAACGGCGCATAAATATTGGTACATTCTTTCGCCGCCAGCACCCGCTCTTCTTCCGGGGCGTCTTTCACTTCCCGCAGATGAGCGATGCGCTCCGCCAGCTTGATAACCACGCAGCGGAAATCTTCCACCATGGCCAGCAGCATACGACGGATGTTATCGACCTGCTCAGAGGCGACGGAATCATTCTGCGTGGCCTTTAGCTGACGAATCGCATCCATGTCGCGCACGCCGTGCACCAGTTCAGCGATGCTTTTGCCGAAGGTTTCCGCCAATGTGGTTTCATCCACCACATCGGCATTGGCTAATGGAAACAGCAGCGCCGCGCGCATGCTGTCGTTGTCCATGCTCAGCGTGGACAGGATTTCCACCATTTCGATACCGCGCCACAACAGCAACATGGCGTCGGGATGATCTTGTGTCTGCCGTTCACAGTAACGCCAGGTTTCGGCTAAACGTTCACATGACTGCTGACTGGTTATGCCAAGCGAAGCAATCCACGCATCGGGTACAAACTCGCCAGCCGTATTCAAATGCGCACTTCTTACCGCAACCATAATTTCTCCCTACCTTACCGCCCCATCGGAATCGCGCAAAAACAGCGCCATCGACTCCAGATGGCCGGTATGTGGAAACATATCCAGCATAGTAACATTCGCCAGCCGATAACCGG
Source organism: Brenneria sp. L3-3C-1 (assembly GCF_016456245.1). Classification (NCBI taxonomy): domain Bacteria; kingdom Pseudomonadati; phylum Pseudomonadota; class Gammaproteobacteria; order Enterobacterales; family Pectobacteriaceae; genus Brenneria; species Brenneria sp. L3-3C-1. The sequence goes on from NZ_JAEMHF010000011.1 coordinate 38,499, forward strand.
CGGCGAGCAGGATTTTACTGTCGCGCGCCAGCGTGGCGGGGTTACAGGAAACATAAACCACCCGCTGCGGGGCCAGTTTGACAATCTGCGTCATCACCCCTGCGGCGCCAGCGCGTGCCGGATCCAACAATATCTTATCAAAACCTTGGGCGGCCCACGGCTGCGCGGCGACATCATCTTCAAGATTTTGGTGAAAAAATGTGACATTGGCGAGTGAATTGCGCCGGGCGTTCTCTCGCCCTTTTTCCACCAACGCCATCACACCTTCGACGCCAACCACGCTCGCCGCCCGCTGTGCCAGCGGGAGGGTAAAATTGCCCATCCCGCAGAACAGATCCAGGATTCGGTCCTGTGGCTGAACATCCAGCCAGATCAGCGCCTGGCTGACCATTTGCTGATTAACCGCATCATTGACCTGAATAAAATCCCGCGGACTGAATGCCAGCGTTAGCCCGGCAACATGGTATACCGGCTCTTCGCCGGACAGGCAGGTCAGGGCTCCCGCCTCGGGCGCCAGATAAACCGACACTCCCTGTCGCTGCGCAAAATCACCTAACGCCTGACAGTCGCTCTGACTCAACGGATCCAGATGGCGCAGGACCAGCAGCGGGCCGTTATCCGCCTGCACCAGTTCCACATGCCCTAATCGTTTTACCGCCTGCAAGCGGCTCAGGCAGTCACGCAACGGCGTCAGCAGTTTTTCCAGTTCCGGCCGCAATATCGGACAGGCCCGGACATCGACCAGATCGTGCGAACCCGCCTGACGATACCCCATCAACAGGCGTTGCTGTTTCGCCTGATAGTATAACGCAAGCCGCGCCCGCCGCCGGTAGGCATAAGACGGCCCGGCAATCGGCGCGACAGGCGATGACGCCGCCCCGGTTTCCCGCGCCATCAGGCGTACCAGCGCCGATGCCTTACTCTGCTGTTGCAGCGCGCTATCGGCATGCTGTTGTTGGCACCCGCCGCACACATTGAAATGCGGACATCGTGGTTCAACCCGCTGCGGGCTGCGCGTCAGTAAACGTATAAGTTTAGCATGAGCAAACTGACGCTTTTCTTCCGTCAACTGAACGTCGGCTCGTTCACCCGGCAGCACGCCGCCGACAAAAATCGTCTTGCCCTGATGACGCGCCACGCCCTGACCGAAAGGGTCAAGGCTGTCCGCCGTCACGGTTAGCATTCGCCGGGTCGCCACGCGCCGGTTTGGAGAGTAGAATTGCGCCATAATTTACGATCGTTTTATCAATACAATAATTTTTAAGCTTAATTCTCCCACATTGGACCCTTATGACCAAACACAGTCTGCGTGCGCGCATGTTGATACTGATTTTGGCGCCGACGTTGATGATCGGTCTGCTGATCAGTACCTTTTTTGTCATTCACCGCTATAACCAATTGCAGGCGCAATTGGTTGACGCAGGGACCAGTATTATTGAACCACTGGCGATCAATAGCGCTTACGCCATTGCCAAACACCAGCAGGACACGATTCAAACGCTGATCAATACGCTTCACCGCCAACATTCCAATATCGTCAGAACCATCAGCGTTTTTGATAATAAAAATCAGCTGACCGTGACGACCAATAATCGTCAGAACACGTTATTGCAACACCTGACCCGCGAGGCGACCGCTAACAACAGGTTGTCTCTGCACCATACCGAGAACTCGCTGATCCTGTATATGCCGATTTTGGCTGACAACGAGCTTATTGATGACGACTTAACGCCGCCGCTGCCGGGCGCTATGGCGTCGGTTGGCTATCTTGCCGTTGAGTTGGATACCAACGCCATCAAACTCCAGCAATATCAGGAAATTTTTATCGCCGGCTTACTGTTGCTGCTGTGTATGGGCGTTTCCATTCTGTTCGCCTATCGTCTGATGCGGGACGTCACCGCGCCGATTCGCAATATGGTCGAAACGGTCGATCGAATCCGGCGCGGACAACTGGATAGCCGGGTTGAAGGTTATATGCTGGGTGAGCTGAATATGCTGAAAAACGGCATTAACTCGATGGCGATGTCGTTGACCGCCTACCACGAGGAGATGCAGCAAAATATCGATCAGGCGACCTACGATCTGCGGGAAACGCTGGAACAAATGGAGATCCAGAACGTCGAACTGGATCTTGCCAAAAAACGGGCGCAGGAAGCCGCGCGGATCAAATCCGAGTTTTTGGCTAATATATCGCACGAGTTAAGAACGCCGCTGAACGGCGTCATAGGCTTTACCCGCCAGACCCTGAAAACCTCGCTGAATCCGACCCAGACCGATTATCTGCTGACCATAGAGCGCTCCGCCAATAACCTGCTGAACATCATTAATGATGTGCTGGACTTCTCTAAACTGGAGGCGGGCAAGCTGGTATTGGAAAACATTCCCTTCTCATTACATAACACGCTGGACGAAGTGGTGATGCTGCTGGCCCATACCGCGCATGAAAAAGGGCTGGAGCTCACGCTCGATATTCAGCATGACGTCCCGGAGCAATTTATCGGCGATCCGCTGCGTATTCAGCAAATCATCACCAATCTGTTGGGTAATGCCATTAAGTTTACCGAACAGGGCAATATTGATATACGGGTGGAAAAACGCCGCCGGGAAAACCATCAGGTTCAGTTGGAAATCCAGATTCGCGATACCGGCATCGGCATTGCCGAACGCCAGCAGTCGCAGCTGTTTCAGGCATTCCGTCAGGCCGACACCAGTATTTCGCGACGTCATGGCGGAACCGGACTGGGGTTGGTTATCACTCAGCGACTGGTCAAAGAAATGGGCGGCGATATCAGCTTCCATAGTCAGTTAAATAAGGGATCGACGTTCTGGCTGCATATCAACCTGTCGTTGAACCCCCATGCCGCGCCCGCCAATAACACAGACAGAATGCAGGACGGCAAGCATCTGGCGTATATCGAATCCAATCCGGCGGCGGCGCAGGCCACGCTGGATATCCTCAGTCAGACGCTATTTACCGTAAGCTACAGCCCGACGTTGGAACAGCTCCCTGAAGGATCTTTCGATATCCTGCTGTTAGGCATTCCCGTGCATTACCGCAACACCTTGTTCGACTATACGCCCAGATTACGCGACGTCTGTCGGCGCGCGCCCTGCGTGATCCTGGCGCTGCCCAGTCTTGCTCAAATGGATGCGGAACAGCTGAAAATGTTCGGCGTTCACGCCTGCCTGAGCAAGCCGATCTCCGCGCCCCGTCTGTTGCCGCTACTGCAAAACAGTTCGCTTTTCCCGTTGTCGTTTCTGCCGGAAAATATCATGGCGCTTCAGCCGCCGTCACCCGCCCCGGCACGCCTGCCGCTAAGGGTGATGGCCGTGGATGACAATCCGGCCAATCTGAAACTGATCGGCACCCTGCTGGAAGAACAGGTGGAAAACATCATTCTGTGCGAAAACGGCATGGACGCCATTGCTCAGGCCAGAGAGCACGATATCGATATCGTGCTCATGGATATTCAGATGCCGGAGATGGACGGCATTCGCGCCAGCGAATTAATCCGCCAACTCCCCCATCATGCCCAAACGCCGATTATTGCCGTTACCGCCCATAGCCTGAGCAATGAACGCGAGCAGCTATTACAGGCCGGTATGGATGATTATCTGGCAAAACCGATTGACGAGCAGATGCTGAAAAAAGTGCTGTTCCGGTATTCTCCCGCCAAAGGCGTCATTGCCCCGCCGGATAAACGCGACGATAGCCAACCGTCTCTGGACTGGACGCTGGCGCAGCGGCAGGCGGCCAATAAACCGGAGCTGGCCCGGGAACTGTTGCAGATGCTGTTGGACTTTCTGCCAGAGGTACGTCAACAGGTTGCAGACCTGCTGAAAGGCCAGCCCAACGACGACATCGTCGCGCTGATCCACAAGCTGCATGGCAGTTGCAGCTACAGCGGCGTACCGCGATTGAAACAAATCTGCTGTTATCTGGAACAACAGCTGCGCCAAGGGGTCGATGCCAAGGCGCTGGAACCGGAGTGGCTGGAACTGCTGGACGAAATCGACAACGTCAACGAGGCGGCGCGGTCGCAGCTAACAAGCGCCCCCTCAGGATGAACGCCGGAGCAGACGCATTCCGCCGCCATTGAACACGCATCGCGGCGCGGAATAAATCGTTACGATAAATCTTTCGACAGCTTAATCGTCGCCGCAATATTACGCGCCGTCATACGCACATTCTCTGCGGCATTATCCAGGGCTTCTTCCAATGAACAGATGTTGTAAAGGACGCTGAACACGGCATCCAGACCATGCTCATGCACAATCCCGACATCAGCGGTCAGGCTGCCGGCGATACCGATCACCGGTTTATGGTGGCGTTTGGCTACCCGGGCAACGCCAATCGGCACCTTGCCATGGATCGTCTGGCTATCAATACGGCCTTCGCCGGTAATCACCAGAGACGCATCCCGAACCAGTTCATCCAGCCCCAGCGCTTCGGTGACGATCTCAATCCCCTGCCGCAATTCAGCGCCGCAAAAAGCCTGTAGCGCGGCGCCCATTCCGCCGGCGGCGCCTGCGCCGGGAACATGCTCGACATCCATATCCAAATCGTTACGGATGACAGCGGCGTAATGCTTCAGCGCATTGTCCAACTGTTCGATCATCGCGTCTGTCGCCCCTTTTTGCGGGCCAAAAACCGCGGACGCGCCCTGTTTGCCGGTCAGTGGATTGGTGACGTCGCAGGCCACTTCAAAACGACAGTCTTTAATACGCGGATCCAACTCGCCGATATCAATACTCGCCAGCTTGTCGAGCTGTCCGCCGCCATACCCGATCTGTTCGCCGGATGCGTCAAGCAGCTTCGCCCCCAGCGCCTGAACCATGCCCGCGCCGCCGTCATTGGTCGCGCTGCCGCCAATGCCGATGATGCAATGTTTCACGCCATGATCCAACGCGCAGCGAATCAACTCGCCCGTACCATAGCTGGTGGTCAGTAGCGGGTTACGCTGTTGCGCGGGAACCCGTTCTAATCCACTGGCGGCGGCCATCTCGATGAACGCCGTTTTTTCATCGCCAGACAGACCAAAAAATGCCTCGACACTATCGCCTAACGGATCGGTAACCTTAACCTTGACAATCTCTCCGTGCGTTGCCGCCACCATGGCTTCAACGGTGCCTTCGCCGCCATCCGCAACCGGCAATTTGACATAGCAGGCATCAGGAAAGATCTCACGAAACCCTGCTTCAATTTGCGCAGCAACTTCTTGTGCAGATAGGCTTTCTTTATAAGAATCCGGTGCGATAACTATTTTCATAAGCGATCCGATTTCATAAACGTTCCGATTTCATCAATAATCCGCGCAGTTGAATCGGCGTTTATCAGCATGATTACCCCGATATCCAGACCGGCATACAACCGTGTATGCCGATCCGACAACGCTCACATAGGCCTTATCGCGTAACTTCAATCTTAGCCAGTTTCTCGTAATAGCAGGCCAATGCGCTGTGATCGGCCGATCCCAGATCGTCCGCTTTCAGCGCCTGCATCATTTCCATCACCGCGGCGGTCAGCGGCAACTGCGCGCCCACGCCGTGCGATGTATCCAGTGCGTTCGCCAAATCTTTAATATGCAAATCAATGCGGAAACCCGGTTTAAAGTTGCGATCCAGAACCATCGGCGCTTTGGCTTCCAGCACGGTGCTTCCCGCCAGGCCGCCGCGAATCGCCTGAAACACTAAATCAGGATTAACGCCGGCTTTCGTCGCCAATACCAGTGCTTCCGACATCGCCGCGATGTTCAGCGCCACAATCACCTGGTTCGCCAGCTTAGTGACGTTACCGGCGCCGATATCACCGGTATGCACGACAGAACCGGCCATCGCCTTGAGGATCTCAAAACAGCGATCGAACAGCGATTTGTCGCCGCCGACCATAACCGACAGCGTGCCATCGATCGCTTTCGGCTCGCCGCCGCTGACCGGGGCATCCAGCATGGCGATCTCTTTTTCCGCCAACGCCGCCGCAATTTCGCGGCTGGCCAGCGGCGCGATCGAACTCATATCCACCACGATGCTGCCGGCGCGCGCGCCTTCAATAACGCCGTTTTCGCCCAGCACCACCTCTTTTACATGCGGAGAGTTGGGCAACATGGTAATAATGATGTCGCATTGCGCCGCCACTGATTTCGGCGTTTCCGCCGCCGTCGCGCCGGCAGCAACCACTTCGGCCACCGCTTCCAGATTTCTGTCCATCACGACTAATGAGTAACCCGCTTTCAGCAGATTTTTACTCATCGGTTTTCCCATGATGCCGAGTCCAATAAAACCAATTTTCATCGTTGTAACCTCATTGTCTGATGTAATTAACACTCGCGATTAACCGTGGGATCACGGTTTAAACTTGTCGCACAACGCCTGCGTGGCGCCGCGGAAAACGCCCAAATCGCTGCCGACGGCAACGAAAGTCGCCCCCCACTCCATGTATCGCCGGGCATCGGCCTCAGCCGGCGCCAGGATACCGCTGGGTTTGCCGTGTGCGGCGGCACGGTCGAAGATATGACGAATGACGCGCTGAACCTCCGGGTGGTTGGGTTGCCCCAAATACCCCAGCGCGGCGGAGAGATCGCCTGGCCCGACGAAAATACCGTCCACCCCGTCAACCACCGCGATGGCATCCAGATTGTCGACCCCTTGCTGGCTCTCTATCTGCACCATGACGGTAATGTTGTCGTTAATGGTGGCGAAGTAATCAGGCTCTGTTCCATACCTATTACTGCGATGGGCAACAGAGACGCCGCGGATACCGGCGGGCGGATAACGCGTAGACGCGACGGCCCTGACCGCCTCTTCTTCCGTTTCCACAAACGGGATCAGGAAATTATTGAAACCGATATCCAGCAAACGTTTGATGATCACCGGCTCATTGCATGGCGGACGGACAACCGGCGCGCTGTTGCTGCCTTTCAATGCCATCAACTGCGGAATAAACGTGGTGATATCGTTGGGCGCGTGTTCGCCATCCAGAACCAGCCAGTCAAATCCGGCCAGCCCCAGCACTTCGGTTGAAATCGGGTTGCCCAGCGCGCACCAGCAACCAATCACGGTTTTCCCCTGACGTAAATCCTGACGAAAACGGTTAGGTAATAGCGTATTACTCATAATAACCTTCTGTTTAATTCGTATTGCGACAGCCAATAAATGACGGAAACAATCATCAGTTATCAGCTTTTCTTTAATTCCATACGTTTGATTTCACCCACAACCAGCAAATAGCACAGCATTGCCATTATTGCGGAGATACCGACAAAAAGCAGAGCACTGTTAAAAGAGTGTAATTCTTTGACTAAATAACCAATAACCAGTGGCGTAACAATAGATGCTACATTGCCAAACACATTAAATACGCCGCCGCACAGGCCGACAATTTCTTTAGGCGCGGTATCGGAAATCACCGGCCAGCCTAACGCGCCGAATCCTTTACCAAAGAAAGCCAGCGCCATCAATGACACAACCAGCACATTACTGTCGGTGTAATTACAAAGAATAATGCTGGATGCCAGCAACATACCTAATACGATGGGAATTTTACGCGCCGCGGTTAACGAAAAACCTCGTTTTAACAACGCATCGGATACCACGCCGCCCAATACCCCGCCGATAAAACCGCACAGCGCCGGAATGGCGGCGATCAGACCGACTTTCAAAATAGACATTCCCTTTTCCTGCACCAGATAAATAGGGAACCAGGTCAGGAAGAACCAGGTAATACTATTAATAAAGTATTGTCCGAGAAATACCCCCAGCATCATACGATTGGAGAGAAGCTGTTTTATATAGTCCCATTTAGGGCCATCGCTATTTTTACTGTCGCCTTTCTTGTGATCCATATCAACAACAGCGCCGCCTTTAGAAATATATTCAAATTCCTGCGGGCTGATGCCAGGGTGATCGGTTGGATTATGGATAAATTTCACCCATACAATGGTTAAAACGAATCCCAATCCCCCCATGACCAAAAAGACGTGTTCCCAACCCCATTGGTAAGTTAACCAACCCAGGATGGGAGAGAAAATCGCCAGAGAGAAATACTGCGCGGAATTGAAAATAGCCGATGCGGTGCCGCGTTCTTTGGTGGGAAACCAGGCGGCCGTGATGCGGGCATTCGCAGGGAAGGACGGCGCTTCAGAAAAACCTAACATGAAACGCAGCGCAAACAGCGTAATGGGGGCCCAGATTAAGGGAACCCAATCGACGAATCCTTGCAGGAAAGTGAACAATGACCAGAAAAAGATACTGTAGGCGTAAACTTTTTTTGAACCAAAGCGATCCAGCAACCAACCCCCGGGGATTTGCATCACCAGGTATGACCAGCCAAATGCGGAAAAAATATACCCCATATGCACCGCATCCAACTGTAATTCCGCCGCTACGGCCGAACCGGCTATCGATAATGTTGCACGATCCGCATAGTTTATGGCGGTAACGGTAAATATAATTAACAATATGATGTAACGGACATAGGTTTTCTTTTTATTTATAAGGACGGCATCGGAATTCATAAACACCCCTTCTCTATCGTTATTAGTATGTTAACTCAAACACGCTAAAGTGATATTTTTCATTGATAATTTGAGTTATTTTAATTTTCAGACGCAAATCATGTTAAATAAAAACATTCATTAGCAGATTTCGCCACGAGCATGACAATTCGCAATCAGTATAAAAATGACGCCACAGAATAGCATTGTTAAAATGCACAATAATTCATGAGAAATTAGCGGTATTTCTTGCGTTATGCACATGAAGTTGCGATTAATATCACACTATTCTTTTCCATCCATAGTGGCGGCATATAAAAAGTGAGTGAGATCACAGAGAGTAGGCAATTCGCCTGATTATTCCATATTATAACCGGCGAAGATTATTCAATTGCACAATGCGGCGCGATACAATAATCAGATATCATGTTGGTAAAACGTGGATTACCCATACTAAAAAGACGAGAATTTCTTGGTTTTCTGAATAAATATTAACTGGAGACATTATGTCACAGAACAAACAGAATTCCGTGCAGGCCTTTTACATTAAAGTCCATGATGACGATAATGTTGCAATCATTGTTAATGACAATGGCTTACGCGCCGGCACCCAATTTGATACTGGATTAACATTAATTGAGCATATCCCTCAGGGGCACAAAGTCGCCCTGGTCAATATTGCCAAATCCGGCCCCATTATTCGCTATGGCGAAATCATCGGTTATGCCTTAAGGGATATCCCTCAGGGCAGTTGGATTGATGAATCGCTGGTGGAATTACCCCAAGCCCCGGCGCTGGAAACCTTGCCGTTGGCCACCAAAGTCCCGGCCGATCTCCCCCCGCTGGAGGGGTATACGTTTGAGGGTTATCGCAATGCGGACGGCAGCGTTGGCACGAAAAACCTGCTCGGCATTACCACCAGCGTACATTGCGTCGCCGGTGTGGTTGACTATGTGGTTAAAATCATCGAACGGGATTTACTGCCTCGCTATCCGAACGTCGACGGCGTCGTAGCGCTTAATCATCTCTATGGCTGCGGCGTCGCCATCAATGCCCCGGCGGCGGTAGTGCCGATACGCACCATCCATAATCTGGCGCGAAATCCCAACTTTGGCGGCGAAGTGCTGGTTGTCGGCCTGGGTTGTGAAAAATTACAGCCGGAACGCCTGTTGGAAGGCACGCCGGATGTACAAGCTATCTCGCTGGATGACAGCAGCATTGTACGTTTGCAGGATGAGCATCACGTCGGCTTTAAGTCAATGGTGGATGATATTCTGACCATGGCCGATCGGCATCTGCAACAGTTGAACAAACGTCGGCGTGAAACCTGTCCCGCCTCCGAGCTGGTGGTTGGTATGCAATGCGGCGGCAGCGACGCCTTTTCCGGCGTGACGGCGAACCCGGCGGTCGGCTATGCATCCGATCTGCTGGTACGTTGCGGCGCCACCGTGATGTTTTCAGAAGTGACCGAAGTGCGTGACGCCATTCATTTGCTGACGCCGCGGGCCATTAACCAAGAGGTCGGCAAACGGCTGCTGGAAGAGATGGCCTGGTACGACAGCTACCTTGATAACGGCCAGACTGACCGCAGCGCCAATCCCTCGCCCGGCAACAAAAAGGGCGGCCTGGCCAACGTGGTGGAAAAAGCGCTGGGCTCTATTGCAAAATCAGGCACCAGCGCCATTGTCGAAGTGCTGTCGCCGGGGCAGCGCCCCACCAGACGCGGCCTGATTTATGCGGCAACGCCGGCCAGCGACTTTGTTTGCGGTACGCAGCAACTGGCTTCCGGCATCACCGTACAGGTATTTACCACCGGTCGCGGCACACCCTATGGCTTACTGGCCGTTCCCGTCATCAAAATGGCGACCCGCACGGTGCTGGCAAATCGCTGGTACGATCTTATGGATATTGACGCCGGAACCATCGCGACAGGCGATGCGACGATTGAAGACGTTGGCTGGCAACTTTTCCACTTCATTCTGGACATCGCCAGCGGCAGGAAGAAAACCTGGTCCGACCAATGGGGGCTTCACAACCAATTGGCCGTCTTTAACCCGGCGCCGGTAACCTGATTGACGTCTTACTGTTCCTATGGCCAGAATCGATTCTGGCCATTTTATTTATTAAGTAAAAAACTGGTTTTTGACTGGAGATCAATTTAATAAATACCTCCCTTTAAAAACACGGGCCGAAAAGTAGAAAGAAACCACAATCAGCAACATTCCATACCAGAAACTTAAATAACCACCCAATAAAATTTAACAAAACCAATGTATTTGACTATCCGGGTAAATATCATTATTTACCGTTTTGTTGAATAGATTTATCATTTAAAACCACCGCCTTGAATAATCATCCCCCACCAATGATTTATTTATAATAAAATGAATCAATTGACAGCGGGAACCTCATCATCATAAATTCATACAAGCTGATAACCGGGTAATTGTATTCGGTAAATGATTCTCAAAAAGAAAAGCTTATCGTTTATTATTACTTATCCAATAAAAGCCAATAGCATATGGCCCCCAAAAAAATCAGCGTATCTAATTGAATACATTAACAGCAATAAAAGTTACCGGGGTTTCTGATGAGATTAAATACACCTGTCACACAGCAGGAGTATCTGTTAGACATGGACACGACATTAATGTCCACAACAGATGTTCACAGCCATATCACTTATGCCAACTCCGCATTCATCAACGTCAGCGGTTTTTCCGAGGATGAATTAATTCATCAACCGCACAATATTGTACGCCACCCGGATATGCCCGTTGAAGCCTTTGCCGATATGTGGTTTACCTTACAACAAGGCGACAGTTGGACCGGACTGGTAAAAAACAGACGTAACAACGGCGATCATTACTGGGTGCGCGCCAACGTCACGCCGGTGTACCATCAAAATCAACTCACCGGTTATATTTCCGTGCGTAATACGCCAAGCGCCGATGAAATTAAAGCCGCGAAGCCGCTGTATGAAGCAGTGAGGAAAAAGCAGGCCGGGAGCCGGCGGTTTTACAAAGGATTGGTGATTCGAACCGGTCTATTTTCCCCGCTGTCGATATTACAGAAACTGCCTATTCGCTGGCGCTTGCGCCTGGCAATCCTGATGGCGGGAATTGTTCCCCTATTACTTTCTCTCGGCGGCGTCAGCCCGCTTTGGCTGCTTATCCTTACGCTCCCCTTAATCTTTCTGCTTGATCGCTTTCTACAACGGCAGATTGCCCAGCCGCTGAACATGATCCTAAAACAGGCGCAACATATCGTTTCCGGTCGGAAAGGAAAGTCGGTACACCTGAACCGGGTTGATGAAATCGGCCTGCTGCTGCGGGCCATCAACCAGTTCGGACTCAACCTGCATTCTCTGGTCGATGATGTCGGTACGCAGGTTCAGGGCATGACCGACGTCAGTCACAGGCTGGCCGACAACAATCTCGCGCTGAATACCCGCACCGAGGAAACTTCCGCCAACCTACAGCAGACCGCCGCGGCCATCGAGCAAATTACCGCCGCGGTTCAGCAAAGCGCGGAAACCGCCGGCCAGGCAACGCAACTGGCGGAAACCGCCAGCCGCACCGCCGTACAAGGCGGGGAGATCATGAAGGAAACCATCGACATGATGGATTCCATTTCCGAAGCCAGTAATAAAATTGTCGATATTATCGGCGTAATCGACAGCATTGCCTTCCAGACCAACATACTCGCCTTGAATGCCGCCGTTGAAGCGGCCCGCGCCGGCGTTCAGGGCAAAGGATTTGCCGTCGTGGCGGCCGAAGTCCGCAATCTGGCGCAGCATTCCGCTTCTGCCGCGAAAGAGATCAAAACGCTGATTGACGCCAACGTGGCAAGCGTCAAATCAGGCGGCCATATGGTGGAAAATGCAGGCAAACATATCAGCGATATTGTGCATGAAGTGCAGCACGTTTCCGCCATGATCAAAGAGATCAGCCATGCCACCCGCGAACAAACCTCCGCGCTGGGCTTAATCAACACCTCCATTGCGCAGATTGAAGAAATGACGCAACGAAATACGGATATGGTCGCACAGTCAACGGAAGCGGCGGAAAGGCTGAATCATCAGGCTATGCGCCTAAATAGCGCCATTAATGTTTATGGAAGTTAATCCGCAGAAGACACATTTAGTTACATATGACATAACTAACTTAACAGTATAGTTGGCTTTTAATATCAAAATTCTTTCAAGGAAAAAGAATAACAGGACGATAATAAATGAGCACAACTTTGTTTGTGCACATTTATCAGGAGGAAAAATGTCAGGTATAAGCGCAATTTCATCGGTGAGTAGTTCATCGACCAGCAGTGAAAACTACACGCAAAAAATAAATAAATTAACTCAACAACTTGAAAAACTGACAGAGAAATTGACAAATGTATTAAACTCTTCCGGTAGCGCAGAAGAGATTGAAACAGAGAGTCAAATGCTACAGGCACAAATTGAAGCCATTCAGGCGCAGATAGCCCAGCTTGAGGCTGCTCAAGCCCAACAAGACGTACAAGCACAGCAAACCGTAGATGAAACAAATACCACAAGCACCAGTACTGGCATTAAAGCCGACGGCGTTAATCGCCCGACGGAAGAAAACCAGATTAATGTTTACATCTAAATTCGAACGATAAACAAGGCATGAGGTAACAATCATGCCTTATTATTTTTTTTCAACGGCTTAACCAGCCCTTGCAGACCTTCTATCTTGATCGCCAACGTCATTTGCATCAGTTCCCCCAGTCGCCCGTTGGGAAACTCCCCTTTACGGGCAAACCACAGCAGATACTCTTCCGGCAAATCGATCAGCGCACGCCCCTGATATTTGCCAAACGGCATCGGCATATTGGCGATCTCAATCAGATCTTCTTTTTCCACCGGTTTACTCTCCCAGCAAACGTATCATTTCAGCTTCATCGATAACCGGAATGCCCAGTTCCCGCGCTTTTGCCAGCTTGGAGCCTGCCGCTTCGCCGACAATCACCATATCCGTTTTTTTCGATACGCTGCCGCTGACCTTCGCACCCAACGCCGTCAGCCGATCTTTGGCTTCATCGCGGGAGAGAATACTCAGTGACCCGGTCAGCACCAGCGTCTTGCCGGCAAACGGACTGTCGATCTCTTCCGCTTTCACCACCCGCGGTTCAGGCCAGTGAATATTGATGCCGTCAGGCGCGGTCAACTCGCGGATCACCTTCCGGTTATGCTCTTCCTCAAGAAAGTGACGCACATGGGCGGCGACCACCTTGCCCACGTCAGGCACCTCCAGCAGCGACGCTTCGTCCGCGGCGAATAGCGCCTCAAGCGAGCCGAAATGCGCGGCAAGGTTGGAGGCGGTCGCTTCCCCGACATCCCGGATCCCCAATGCATACAGGAATCGCGCCAGCGTGGTGCTTTTGGCCTTCTCCAGGGCGCCAACCAGATTCTGCGCCGATTTCGGCCCCATTCGATCGAGGCCGGTCAATATACCGGCGCTCAGCCGGAAAAGGTCGGCGGGGGTTTCGACGTACTCTTTTTCCACCAGCTGGTCGATGATTTTGTCGCCCATGCCATCCACATCCAGCGCCCGGCGGGAAACAAAGTGCTTTAGCGCTTCTTTGCGCTGCGCCCCGCAAATCAGGCCGCCGGTGCAGCGCGTAACGACCTCACCTTCAACGCGCTCCACATCAGCCCCGCACACCGGGCAGACCACTGGGAACACAATCGGCCGGGTGTTTTCCGGCCGCTCCGATTCCACCACGCCGACAATCTGCGGAATCACATCGCCGGCGCGGCGGACAATCACCCGATCGCCAATCTGTAAGCCAAGACGTTCAATTTCATCCGCGTTATGCAGCGTCGCATTGCTGACCATCACCCCCGCCACCGCCACCGGTTCCAAACGCGCCACCGGCGTAATCGCTCCGGTACGACCGACCTGAAACTCAACGTCGCGAACCCAGGTTAGCTGCTCCTGCGCCGGAAATTTAAACGCCACCGCCCAGCGCGGCGCGCGGGCGACAAACCCCAGACGCTCCTGCAAAGCCAAATCATCCACCTTGATGACCACGCCATCAATATCAAAACCCAGCGAGCCGCGCTCCTGTTCGATACGGCGGTAAAAATCGAGCACTTCATGGCTGCCGGTGCAGAGTTTGATGCGATCGCTGACCGGTAATCCCCACTGTCTGAACCGCATCAGTCGCTGCCAGTGACTATCTGGCAGCGAGCCGCCCTCCAGTAGGCCGACGCCATAGCAAAAAAAGGTCAGCGGGCGTTTAGCGGTGATACGGGGATCGAGCTGTCGCAGCGAACCTGCCGCCGCATTGCGCGGATTGGCGAAAACTTTACCGCCGGTGCGTCGCGCTTCGTCGTTCAGTTTTTCGAAACCGTCATGTTTCATAAACACTTCGCCACGGACTTCCAGACGGCGCGGAATGTTCTCTCCCTTAAGACTCAACGGGATCGCGCCGATGGTGCGGATATTGCTGGTAATGTTCTCGCCGGTGGCGCCGTCGCCGCGCGTCGCCGCGCGCACCAGCACGCCCTCTTCGTACAGCAGGCTGACGGCCAGACCGTCCAGCTTCAGCTCACAGCAAAAAGTCAGATCTTGCGCATTTTTTAGCCGATCGCCGATGCGTTTATTAAACGCCAGATAGCTGTCTTCATCAAATACGTTATCCAGCGACAGCATCGGCACTTCATGACGCACCTGTTCGAACGCCGCCAGCGGCGCCGCCCCGACGCGTTGCGTCGGGGAATCCGCCGTCACCAGTTGGGGATAGGTCTCTTCCAGACTTTTCAGCTCACGCATCAGCCGATCGTATTCAACATCCGGAATTTCCGGCGCGTCCTCCACGTGATACTGGTATTCATGATGACGCAATAAGGTGCGCAGTTCCGCCACCCGTGAGGTTGCCTCACGTACTTCGGTTGGCTCTTGATTCAATGGATTCATACCTGTTTCAGTCGTTTATTCAGCCTGCCCGGCCTTAATCGTATTAATAATATTGGTTGTGGAGCAGCCGTCTTCAAAATTCAGCACTTTGACTTCGCCGCCGTTGGCCCACACTTCTTCGCTGCCGGCGATTTCATGCGGCTGATAATCGCCGCCTTTTACCAGAATATCCGGCAACACCTCGGCAATCAGGCGCTGCGGCGTATCTTCTTCAAACGGCACCACCCAGTCGACGGCTTCCAGCGCCCCCAGCACAATCATGCGCTGCGCTAACGGATTAACCGGCCGGGTCGGCCCTTTCAGGCGCTTGGTTGAAGCATCGCTGTTCACCGCCACAATCAGGCGATCGCCAAGCTTACGGGCATTCGAAAGATAGGAAACATGCCCGGCATGCAGAATATCGAAACAGCCGTTGGTCATAACGATTTTTTCGCCGCGCTGGCGCGCCAGCGCCACCGCTTCTTTCAACTGCGCTTCGCTCATCACGCCAAACCCGGTGTCAGAGCGGCCGCGAATGGCGTTTTCCAGTTCGATCGGCGTTACCGTCGATGTCCCCAGCTTGCCCACCACCACGCCAGCGGCGGCGTTGGCCAGAAAACAGGCTTCTTCCAGCGAATTGCCGGCAGCCAGCGCCGCGGCCAGCACGCCGATAACCGTATCGCCGGCCCCGGTCACGTCATACACTTCCTGCGCCTGCGTCGGTAAATTCAACGGCGCCTTACCCGGTTGCAACAGCGTCATTCCCTGCTCGGAACGGGTAATCAACAGGGCGGATAGCGCATAATCGGCCACCAGTTGCATACCGCGGGACACCAGCTCATCTTCATTTTTGCAGCGCCCGGCGACGGCCTCAAACTCCGACAGGTTGGGCGTCAGCAGGGTCGCGCCGTGATAGCGGGAAAAATCCGTCCCTTTGGGATCGATCAATACCGGCACGCCCGCCGCTTTCGCCGTCTGGATCATGGTTTGTACGTGGGTAAGCGCCCCTTTCGCGTAATCGGACAGTACCAACGCGCCAATATTCGGCAACGCCTGCTGGATACGCTCGACCATCGGCTGTGGATCGACGCCTTCAAAGCCCTCTTCAAAATCCAGCCGGATCAGTTGCTGGTTACGGGATAACACCCGCAACTTAGTAATCGTCGGGTGCGTCGGCACCGAAACGAAATCGCACTTCACATTGACTTCGTTAAGTTTGGCGCTCAGGGCGCGGGCGGCGTCATCGATCCCGGTCAGGCCGACCAGCCGCGAACCCGCCCCCAGAGAGGCGATATTCATCGCCACGTTCGCCGCACCGCCCGGGCGTTCCTCAATCGTGTCCACCTTGACCACCGGCACCGGCGCCTCCGGTGAAATACGGCTGGTTGGCCCATACCAGTAACGATCCAGCATGACATCCCCAACCACTAACACCCCCGCACGGCGGAAATCAGGCAGCGTAACTTTCATTCCATACTCCAGGCTTATTTCGCATAATGCGCGCAATAATATCACAGGCCGGATTATTGCTATTAAAAAGCGCATTCCAGTTGAACGGAATGCGAGGCTTCTCTCAACCCAACCACCGGTTCCAGCTCAGCAGAACCTGCTGACGTTCAGCGGTAAACTTGTCCTGACTCACCCGGCCGGATATCTCCTGCAACGCCAGATGATGCAGCTCATTGCGCAGCGTGACGTAAGCCAGCTTGAGAGCGTCGGCCTCGCTTTCCTCCATCACGCCGTACTGCGCCATCATCTCCAGTATCCGCACGTTATCCGACCAGCGAGTCAGGCGCGCTTCTTGTGAAGCATAGCGCAGCACCAGATACTGGACGATAAACTCAATATCGGTGATCCCGCCGGCGTCGGTTTTCAGATCGAACAGCGCTTTGTCTTTGTTCGCCAAATGCTGCCGCATTTTCTCACGCATTTCGCGCACTTCGGTTTTCAACTGCTCCGCATCGCGTTCGCGGCAGAGAATGGCGCGGCGAATGGCCTCAAACTGCCGCTGTACCCCGCTCTCGCCGTACACCATGCGCGCCCGCACCAGCGCCTGATGTTCCCAGGTCCAGGCTTCGTTACGCTGATAGTCGTCAAAGGCCTCCACGGTGCTGACCAGCATCCCTGCCGCCCCCGACGGGCGTAAGCGCGCATCCACCTCATACAAAATGCCCGATGAGGTGCGGGTGCTGAACAGATGCATCACCCGCTGGGCCAGCCGCAGGTAAAACTGGCGGCCGTCGATGCTGCGCTCGCCGTCCGTCATCACATCGGGCGGACAATCCAGCAGGAAAACCAGATCCAGATCGGAGCCGTAGCCCAACTCCCAACCGCCCAGCTTGCCGTAGGCGATGACCGCAAAACCACGGCCCTCGCGCTGCTGCAAATGCGCCGGCTGACCGTAACGGGCGACCATCAACCCCCAGGCCTGCTGCACCACCGCCGCAATAATCGCTTCGGCCAGATAGGTTAAGTGATCGCTCACTTTCATTACCGGCAAGACGCCGGCGATGTCCCCGGCGGCGATACGCAACAGTTGCGCCTGCTTGAACTGGCGCACCGCTTCCAGTTGCTGCTCCTCATCCTCTTCCGGCACCCGCATCAGGTACTGACGCAGTTCATCGGCATAGGCTTCCGGCGCGGTCGGCTGATACAAAGTGGAGGAGTCGAGCAGTTCGTCAAGCAGCAACGGATAACGCGCCAGCTGACCGGCCACCATCGGCGAAGCCGCACACAGCCGAACCAGTTGCGCCAGCGCCGGCCGCGATTCCAGCAGCAGTTCCAGGTAGGTGGTGCGGGTCACAATACCCAACAGCAGCGGCGTCAGGCGCGATAAAAGGGTATCGGCGTCCTGTCGGGCGCACACCTCCGCCAGTAGATTAGGCATCAATTGATCGAGCACGTCACGCCCCCGCGGACCGATAGTGCGTTTCGCCACATCCTGATGAAAGTCAACGACCGTACGCAGCAACTTCTCCCGCACGGCTTCCGTCAGATGCGGCGTCAACAACGCCAGATCGGCCTCATCCAGCCGGTCATGCCACAGACTACAGTAGCTGCCGTGTTCGGGAATATCGTCGCCGTCCGGCGCATCATCGCCGATCAAATCATCAAACACGCGGCGTACCGACAACGTGTGTTGCAATAGCGCCTGTTGCAATCTTGCCCAGTCGTCAAATCCCATGCCCCAGGCCAACCGCTGCTGGTTCAGTTCATCGTCGGGCAAGGTTTGCGTTTGCTCATCGGCAATCGCCTGTAAAAGATTTTCCAGGCGGCGCAGAAAGCGGTATGCCTCAGCAAGTTCGATAACCTGGGGCGGCGCCAGTAATCCCAGCGCCCCGATATGATGCAGCGCAGGCAGCAGCGATCTCTCTTGTAGTCCCGGCTCGCGGCCGCCGCGTATAAGTTGGAAAACCTGGGTGATAAATTCGATTTCACGAATGCCGCCGGCGCCCAGCTTGATATTGTTGCGTAAATCCCGCCGCCGGACTTCCCGGGCAATCATGCCCTTCATGTTGCGCAGCGACTGAATCACGCTGAAATCAATATAGCGGCGGAAAACAAAGGGCCGCAGAGTCCTGCGCAGTTCCTGGCTGTAGCTATCGTCCATCCCCCCCAGCAGGCGGGCTTTTACCATCGCATAGCGTTCCCAGTCCCTTCCCTGCTCCTGATAATAATCCTCCATGGCGGCGAAGCTCAGCACCAGCGGGCCGCTGTCGCCAAACGGGCGCAAACGCATATCGACGCGATACACAAAGCCATCGACCGTGGGCTGATCCAGCACTTTAATCAGCCGCTGGCCCAAACGGGTAAAAAACTGCGCATTATCCAGCTCGCGCCGCCCGCCCTGCGTCTGACCGCTCTCCGGGTAGACGAAAATCAGGTCAATATCAGAGGAAAAATTCAGTTCGCCGCCGCCCAGCTTCCCCATTCCCAGAATCAACAGCGGTTGGGCTGTTCCCTGCGCATTGACCGGCGTGCCCCACTCCCGGCAGCAAGCCTGATACAACCAGTCGCGCGCGGCGATAATCAACGTTTCCGCCAGTTCGCTCAGCTGTCGCAACGTCTGTTCCGTGGTGCTGGTCCGCAATGTCTGCGACCAGGCGATCCTCACCAATAGCCGACGGCGAAATTGCCGCAGCGCTTTCATTAGCGCCGTTTCGTCCTCAATCCCAATCAACGCCGTGTTCAGCCAGTCGGGATAATGTCGCCACTCTTCCGGCTGCGGCGGTTGCCGGTGAAGCTCCCGCCGCCAGTCGGGATAACGCGTCAGCGCATCACTGACAAAATCGCTTAACGCCAATACGGCAACATCGCTCTCGGCTACGGGATCGACGTCGGCGATGGTTTCCCGCATACGCAATAAAACCTGCTGAGACTGCTCCGCCAATAAAGGAGGTAAAGACGGCAAAGGACGTATCGACATGGGGATCCTTGATCTGCCACCCGCCGTCAACGGCGGGTGAACGCGGTTAACGATTAATTCCCGGCGCTGTGCAACCAGAACGGCGGCTGGGCCAACGCCTGTTTACGGCAACTTTCCAGATAGGGGGACGGCGTGTGATCGACGGCCAATTGCTCAATAGCCTGAATTAGCGCCCGCCAGCGTCCGATATACGCGTCTACCTGTTCGGTCGGATAAGCGCCGGATAACAGCTGAAAGGCGCAAATATTGCGCTGTAAACGGGGCAGTTGCTGCGTGTATTGCACTTCGCTCAGGGTATTGTTGAATGTGCTTCTCAGATCGGCGGAACTGCGGCCCAGCATGATATCGGCAAAGCGTTTATAAGAACCTTGTAACTTGATGCGATCTTTATTATCCATATAGTCACGCCATCCCGCTTCAATCAACCAGGAAGTAAGCACCAGCTTACTTTGCAGATACTCCACGCGGTAGCAAAGGGTTTCCGCCTCCCCCGGCCCTTCAACCATGGCCTCCAGATTGGCGAGCGCGGCGCGGAAAATCGTGGTCACCTTACGCGACACCACGCCGCCGACCAAAACCAACATCTCGCGCATCAACGCGCCAGCCTGGGGCAGCGCGTTGCGAGCATCGGCATTGCCGCCCACCCAAAGCTCTTCATGGTATTGCCAATGACTCAGCGCGAACTCCAGCGCGGCGCCTATCGCCTGATCGATATTGGTTTTAGGCTCCAGCCTCAGGATGCCGACAGGCCGACATTCGCGCGGCGGGTTGCCTTTCACCAGATGATATCCGCGGGCGGCTTTGCTGAGGCTACCCTGGCGCAGGCCCCCAAATCCGGCAATCTCCCGCGCCAGCTCCAGCAGATCCGAAGGATGTCCCAGCTTAAGCTCCATCTCCAGCTCACACAGCGGCTCATTGAGATCGCCGGCGCGGATTTCACCACGATCGAGGGCAACTTCAATCACGCTTTGATGATAAGTGACCACCCACTTTTCACGGGTAAAATCCGTGCTGAACAGCGGCTTGAGCGACCGCTGGAGCGCGGCGACATCGCAGTTTTCAGGCCAGATATCCGCGGGTAACAACCCCAGATCCAACTCCGCTTTTTCCAGCGCCAGATTATATTCCGGATGCTGATGCAGCCCGCCGACCACTTTACCGGCGGTTTTCGCCGTCATTTCATAGCGCTCATTCTCACCGCGGATCCGCAGACCGATGCCATTTCGACGCAGAAAGTTATCCGCCGTCTCATAGTAGATACTGGTCAGCCGCTGCGCACGCAGATGTTCGGAGTAGCTGTACTCGCTCTGCCAGTCCGTTAACTGTTTGAGCAGCGAATCAAC
This sequence comes from Brenneria sp. L3-3C-1, assembly GCF_016456245.1. Lineage (NCBI taxonomy): Bacteria > Pseudomonadati > Pseudomonadota > Gammaproteobacteria > Enterobacterales > Pectobacteriaceae > Brenneria > Brenneria sp. L3-3C-1. The sequence continues at coordinate 59,683 of NZ_JAEMHF010000011.1, forward strand.
ACCGCCAGGATGAACAATAAATTTCAGTTCAATTTCTTCACTCATAACATTTATTACCTGGGTTAAGCGCCTATCACGCCAGTAAATAACATTTTACTTCACCTTGCCACTTTTGCGGCACGCGCCATGTCCAGGCGGTCAGCGCCCGCGCCGTTATCCGACCGGCCTCGCGCCAGGGTCTAAAGTCAGATCGGCAAAACTATCGCGGTCAACAAACACCCGCAACCAGACCGGGAAATCGGCCGTCAGGCCAAGAGTAAGATAGTTCTCATTCAGGTTTAATCGTTGCCTCGTCAGACTTAAGCCTCTACTATCATCCCATAACTCACGCAACACGATGATCTTATGCAGAAATTATGCCTGATTTTTTTTACCTTAATGACCTTCATTTTAAGCGCGACGGTTCACGCCGAAGAAAAACGCTACGTTTCCGATGAGTTACTGACCTATATCCATAGCGGACCAGGTAATCAATACCGTATCGTCGGCACGCTGAACGCCGGCGATCAAGTGACGGTGCTCAGCATTAATCAGGGCGCGGGCTATGCGCAAATCCGCGATGACAAAAACCGCACCAGTTGGATCCCGCTCGATCAGCTCAGCGAGACGCCAAGCCTGCGCACCCGCGTTCCCGAATTGGAAAGTCAGGTGAGTGATCTGACGGCAAAACTGAACAACATCGATCAAACCTGGAACCAGCGTACGGCGGACATGCAGCAGAAAGTCGCCGCCAGCGATGAGATTATCAACGGCTTACGCAACGAAAATCAGGAATTAAAGAATCAGCTTATCGTGGCGCAGAAGAAAGTCAGCGCCGCCAACGTCCAGCTTGACGACAAACAGCGCACCATCATTCTGCAATGGTTTATGTACGGCGGCGGGGTTGCCGGCGTCGGGCTATTGCTGGGCCTGTTGCTGCCGCATCTTATCCCGCGTAGAAAGAAAAATGACCGTTGGATGGGTTAAAACCGATGCCTGCCTATCGCAGGCATTTTTATACCCGGGTCATAATGTGAACCAAAGATGTTAAGATGTAATAAATATCACTTATGCCTATTCGGGAGTCCTGACGTTGAATATTTACCTTGTCGGCGGTGCTATACGGGACAGCCTGCTTGATTTGCCCGTCACCGAGAAGGACTGGGTGGTTGTCGGCGCCACGCCGCAACAAATGCTGGCGCTGGGCTATCAGCAGGTAGGCAAAGACTTTCCGGTCTTTTTGCATCCGGTCAGCCGCGATGAGTATGCGCTGGCGCGCACCGAACGAAAGTCAGGTAATGGTTATACCGGTTTTGTCTGTCATGCGGAACCCGACGTGACGCTGGAGCAGGATTTACTCCGCCGGGATCTGACCATTAACGCTATCGCCCGTACCGAGCAGGGCGAGTTGATCGATCCCTATCACGGACGCCGCGATCTGGAAAATCGCCTTCTGCGCCATGTTTCCGCCGCTTTCAGTGAAGATCCGCTTAGAGTACTGCGCGTGGCGCGTTTCGCAGCCCGTTTCGCCTATCTGGGTTTCCAGATTGCGGAAGAAACCCTGGCGCTGATGCAAAAAATGACCGGCGAGGGAGAACTGGCTTATCTGACGCCGGAACGTGTGTGGAAAGAAACCGAGAAGGCGCTGGCTACCCGCGATCCCCAGGTCTATTTCCAGGTGCTCAGAGACTGCGGCGCGCTGGCGGTATTGTTTCCTGAAATCGACAAACTTTACGGCGTGCCTGCGCCGGCAAAATGGCATCCGGAAATTGATACCGGCATCCATACATTGATGACGCTGGCGATTGCCGCCCGCCTCAGCCCGGATATCGACGTGCGTTTCGCCACCCTGTGCCACGATCTTGGCAAAGGGCTGACGCCGCCGGAATTGTGGCCCCGCCATCACGGTCATGGTCCGGCGGGCGTGAAGCTGGTGGAGGCGTTGTGTCAGCGTTTGCGCGTGCCCAATCACATCAGGGATCTGGCGAAACTGGTCGCGGAATATCACGATCTGGTGCATACGGTGCAGCTATTACAGCCCAAAACCTTGCTGAAGCTGTTTGACGCCCTTGACGTCTGGCGCAAACCACAGCGGCTGGAGCAGTTGGCCATCACCAGTGAAGCCGACGCCCGCGGGCGCACCGGCTTTGAAGAAACCGCGTATCCACAAGGAGACTACCTGCGCGAAGCATTTCGCGTGGCCAGCGGCATCACCAGCGCCGCCGTCGTCGCCGACGGCTATCAGGGCATCGAGATCCGCAACGAACTCAGCCGCCGCCGTAGCAAGGCGCTGGAACAGTGGAAAGCGCAACAGCCGGGCAATTCTCCGCCGGCGCTATAAGCCGAAAAGCAAAAAGCCACGCCGCCGCGTGGCTTTTTCTTTTATACCGTCAGGTCAGATTTACAGAAACACCATATAAACCACCGCCGCGACGATGAAGCGGTAAATCGCGAAAGGAACGAAAGAAATACGTTTGATGACCTGCAAAAAGGTTTTAATGGCGATCAGCGCCACCACAAAGGCCGTTACAAAACCGACGGAGAACATCGGCAGATCGGCCAGCGACAGAAAATGCCAGCTCTTATAGAGATCCAGCACCGTGGCGCCCATCATCATGGGAACCGCCAGAATAAAGGAGAACTCCGAGGCGGCATAACGGCTGACGCCCATCAGCATCCCGCCGGAAATCGTCGCGCCCGAGCGGGAAAACCCCGGCCACAGCGCCAAACATTGGAAGCAACCGATCATAAACGCCTGACGATGGCTAATATCATCCAGCCCGACCGCTCGCGGCTGTTTTGGCTTCAACCATTCCGCCGCCAGCAGCAGGAAACCGCCGACCACCAACGCATACATCACATTTTTGGGTTCAAACAACGATTTGATGACATCGTGAAAAACCAGACCGAGCACCACCGCCGGAATCATCGCCAACAGAATGTGGCTTAGTTTTAAGCGTCCGGCGCCAACCCCTTCATGCGGAACCTGACCAAAATGAATACCGATAAGTCCAAACAGACGACGCCAGAACATCACCACCACCGCCAGAATAGAGCCTAGCTGAATAATGACCTCAAACGTCTTGGCTTTTTCATCCGCAAACCCCAGCCAGTGACCGACAATAATCATGTGACCGGTAGAGGAAACGGGTAAAAACTCGGTCAACCCCTCAACCACACCCAGAATAAATGCGATGAACAATGAATGCAGGTCCGTCATCTAAAATCCTTTGCCTCTTGTTATTAAAAATAAAAAGCCTAGACCATAAAAAGCTTCATACAGCAGGATCCGCAACAGCCCGCCATAAAAAAACGCCGGGAGCGTTTTTCAACGTCGCGAAGCGACGGCCCGTAAGGGTGGCGGGCAGGGATAGCCCGCCATAAAAAAGCGGCTGCGCCGCTTAGCGAGCCGCCCTACACGTCTTATCAACGCCCTAGCTTACTGTTTAGTCGCCGGTAAATCAGTATTCACGCCGTTAAATCAGATTTATCGCGTCCCGCGCTCAATCACCACGCCGACCTGACGCGCCTGCGCCACCGCGCCCGGCTTACTGACCTTTATGCGTAACCAGGGGATGGGAAAACGCTGCATAAGCATCTGCGCCACGTCTTCCGCGACCCGTTCAACCAGAGCAAAACGCTGCCCGGCCACCAGCGTAATCACCGCTTCGCTGACATCGGCATAGCTTAAACAGTCGTTAACATCATCGCTGGCCGCAGCCTGACGGTTATCCCAGCCCATTTCGATATCGAACACCAGCTTCTGCCCGATGGTCTGTTCCCAATCGTAAACACCAATGGTGGTAATTACGCTAAGTTCCTCAATAAATACGATATCCATCACGCCGTTCTCTGTTTTTGTCGTTGTCGGATACCACTTCCGACGGAATATGCGTATTATCCACAGATGCGAACAGTAAAACGACCCTTATTAAACGGAACCGCGTTATGAGTGCAACCGCGCTTGGTATGATAATAATCGCGTATCTGTGTGGCTCGATTTCCAGTGCGATTCTGGTCTGCCGGATCGCCAGGCTGCCAGACCCTCGCGAACATGGTTCAGGAAATCCTGGCGCCACCAACGTACTGCGTATCGGCGGGAAATCCGCCGCCGCCACGGTATTGGTCTTCGATGTCCTGAAAGGAATGCTGCCTGTCTGGGCGGCTTACGCGCTGGGCATTCCCCCGCTGTACCTCGGTCTGACCGCCATTGCCGCCTGCCTCGGTCATATCTACCCGGTTTTTTTTCATTTTCGCGGCGGCAAAGGCGTCGCCACCGCCCTCGGGGCCATTGCGCCAATCGGCTGGGACCTTACCGGTTTGATGACCGGCACCTGGCTACTTACCGTGCTGCTGAGCGGTTACTCGTCGCTGGGCGCCATCATCAGCGCGCTTATCGCGCCGTTCTATGTCTGGTGGTTTAAACCGCAGTTTACTTTCCCGGTCGCCATGCTGTCCTGCCTGATACTGGTGCGCCATCACGACAACATTCAGCGTCTGTGGCGCGGGCAGGAAGACAAAATCTGGAATAAACTGCGCAAGAAAAAAGATACCACCGCGAGTAGAGACTGATGCCCGACGACGCGGTATCAGAATGCGTCGGACAAGTCTGACAACGCGCTTGCGGCCCTACCCGCTCCCCTAAAAATCGGCGACTTTCTCTGTGAGTTGGCTATAATGACCGCCACGCTATTTCAGGTTTGAGAAGAGAAGGAAACCGACATGAGTCTGAACAATGTCCCGGCTGGTAAAGATCTCCCGGAAGATATCTACGTAGTAATTGAAATCCCCGCTAACGCCGATCCGATCAAATACGAGATTGATAAGGATACGGGCGAGCTGTTTGTAGACCGTTTCATGTCTACCGCCATGTTCTACCCATGCAACTATGGCTACATCAACCATACGCTGTCGCTGGACGGCGATCCGGTCGACGTTTTAGTGCCAACCCCTTATCCGTTACAGCCGGGCTCCGTCATTCGTTGCCGTCCGGTCGGCGTCCTGAAAATGACCGATGAAGCCGGTGAGGATGCGAAACTGGTTGCCGTACCGCACAGCAAGCTGACAAAAGAATACGACCACATTAAAGACGTCGACGATCTGCCGGAACTGCTGCGCGCGCAAATCGGCCATTTCTTTGAACATTACAAAGATCTGGAAAAAGGCAAATGGGTTAAAGTGGAAGGCTGGGATAACGCCGAAGCCGCAAAAGCGGAAATCGTCGCCTCTTTCGAACGCGCCAAGAAATAAGACACGCAGACACATGAAAAACACCGCGTAAAGCGGTGTTCAGACCGTTGACAAACCTATCACCCTTTATCGAACGGTGATAATGGAATGGAAGAGTAAAGCGTCCGCGCCAGGGATGGCGCGGTTCGAGCTTACAGGGACGTACTTGCAGCGTCTTTACGATCCATCCATTATCGCCGCTCACCAGACTTTGTCAGCAACCTCAACACCGCGTAAAGCGGTGTTTTTTCATGGATCACATAAAAAAGCGCGCCGACCGGTTATGCCTCTTCATTACGTTTTAGCCAATCCCCGCTGGTGATACGCGGCAACCTTTCCACCGAGTGATTGTAAAGATAGATCCAGGCGTTCCCCAGAGGGGTGGCGATCAGCTCACGCTGGTATTCGTGACCGTCCCGCTTGAGCGCATCCAACTCCGTCAGTATCGACGAGCTGATGCGGTACACCTCGCAATAAATTTCCCCGTCACCGGGCACCACCGCCGGATAATGGCCGAGATCGTACAACTCAAAGCCCTTGAGCTGACAATCCCCCAACCATTGAGCATTGGTCATCCAGTGACTATTCCCCTGTTTGCGCCGTAAACTTCCGTAGACAATAATTCGCATCGCTAAAACTCAAACTGATAGAGCAAATCTAATGCCTGATCGATACCAGACACCGCTTCCAAGTATAGTTTCGGCATTAAACGGTAACGCAACGTCAACGTCGCCAAAGAATCAAATATGCCAACACCGTATTTAACTTGCAGGCCAGGAAGGACATAACCGCTGACAACCACCTGAGAATCGTCGCCAGCGCCCTGTGTATCCAGAGCTAAATTACTTACGCCAAACGCCTCGCCGATTTTACCCACAACTTGACCACTTTGTGCAACCCCTAAACCAATAAGCATCGACGTCATCGCCGCACTATCGGCGCCGCTGCTCTCAAGCCCTTCGCCCCTGAGCAGATATGACAGGGCTTCCTGCTGCGACATGGACGGGTCGGAGAAAACCTCAAGCTTAGGCGCGCTCGCCATCCCGGTGACGCGAACGCCAGCGGTCACGTCATCCGCCGTATTATCGGGATTACGCACCGCCTCAATATTGAGCAGAGGCTGCTCCGGCGGGCCAGAGAACAGCAACTGCCCTTTCTGGACGATAAGATCCTGTCCGTAAGCCTTGAAACGGCCGGAAGGAATATCGATCTGCCCATTCAACCCCAGCCCGCGTTCATCCTGCACCATTTTCAGGTCGCCCTGCAAACGCGCCTTGAGTCCATAGGCATCCAGCCGCACATCATTGCCGATACGGATGGTCAGATTGCTATTGATCGGTATTGAGGCGGAAGCCTGCTCCAGCGGCTGACGCTGTTCATCCAACATCACCTCGTCCGACGAAACCGCCACCGCGCTTTCAGGCAGTTCATTAACCACAATCCGCGCCCAGGGAATACTGACCGAGCCATTCAACGCGAACAACTGCGGCGTGGCCTCGAACACAATGTCGGGCGAAACGTCCAGACGCGCCATCGGCGGCACCGTCACCCGGATCCGCTGCCCTTTGGCGGCAATACGCGCCCGCCAGGCATCAGGTTGCGCCCAGTCCGCATTCCCGCCCAACGTCAACTGCCCGTTATCCGTTCGCAGGAAACCCTGCAAGGTTGAGGACATGCCGTTGAAACTCACGGCCAGCCGCCCGGTGGTCAGATCGATCGGCATCCAACTGCCGTCGACATCCAATCGATCCAGCACCATTTGGCCGAAGATCTGCGGCCGTTGCGCATTCCCCGCCAAACGCAAATTGGCGTTCAGTATCCCGGCCACTTTCTCCCCTTTCTGCAACACCGGGTTGAGAAACGCCAGAGAGAGATTACTGATGGCAATATTGCCGCTGAGATTACGTCTGACCTGCGGATCGGTAATCTGCACATCGCCGCTGAAACGGCCGTTATCCTGAATGGCGATGAGCCAGCCAAGCTGGGCGCGGCCGCGGTCGATCCCGGCGTTCAGGGTTAAAGTGTCGAACGCCACGGGCAGCGTTTTACCCTGGACATTTTGCCGGACATTGACGCCGTCGCCCACCAGCGTCACTTTCGCCTGCGGTAAACTTTGCCCGGCCTGCCAGCTAACGTCAGCGCCGCCGGTGAAGGTTCCCGCCAGCGCCGTATCCTCACTCAGGAAGGGTTTGAGCATGGCTAAGTCAAAGCGATTTAACCGGATACTCGCCTGACCGCTCGGCCCGGCTTCAATCGGTTGAGGGACGCAAAGCTCGGCATGAGGATTGCGCCAGCAATGCGTGCCGATAGTGATTTTTTGCTGAGCATTCAGGTAATCCAGCGCCACGGCCTGCGTCAAACGCCACTCGCCGACCGGCGTGTCAAAGCGGGTATTGTTCAGCGTACCGCGCCAGCGCTGTTCCTGACGATCGAAGCTGCCGGACAGCGCCAGTTGCCCGGATACCGGCTCGCCTTCAATCGTCAAACGCAGCTGATGCTGCTTCTCATTGCCGTCGGCATTCAGCGTCAGTAAAGCGATATTCAGACTCTCCTGACGCAGTTGCTCAAGCCGCACCCGAAGCTGCCCCTGAATCTGTTGCTCAGAGCGTACGTCCGCCTCAACGTTGATGCGGCTGATTGACATGGCCTGCCAGCGCAGTCCCGATGCCGTGATATCCGCCAGAATTTGCGGTTCGCGCAGGTTGCCGCGCAATTTCAGCGTACCGTTCGCGCGCCCCGCCAGACCGGGCAACATGCCGGTAAGCGACGGCGCATTGATATCGGCATCCAATTGCCACTTATCGCTCAACTCGCCTTTAACATTCAGTTGATTAGGCCCGAGCGCCAGATTAAGCCCGGGGATTTGCCACTGACCGGCCGCATTTCCCCGCAGTTCGCCGCGGGCGGTCAGCTTATTCTGCTTCACGTTGCCGTCCAGACGCAGTTCCGGCACCTGTAGCTGCCAACTGCCGCCGTACACGCTGCCGCGCGTCGTCACCTTGCCGTCCACTTTCGCCGGCCAGTCGGGCCACTGCCTCGCCGTATTGATGCCGCTCAATATCAGTTCGCTGCGCCAACTGATGGCCTTACTCCAGTCCACCACGGCGCTCAGATCCGCATTGCCTTGCAGGACGGATAAACGCAGTCGGGCCAGATTAAATTGCTGCTCGTTGCCTTTGCCGTCCAGCAACAGCGTCGCCGGCGGCAAGTCCGCGCCACGAATATCGCTGCGCAGCGAGACGGCGTAATCCGTCGCCTTACCGCTCACCCGCAAGCGCAGATCGTTTGCCTGATATTGCGCTTCCCCCGTCAACGGCCAGCGCACCTGCTCGGTTTGCAGCGTCAGTTCCAGCGGCAGCCCCGCCTGCGCCAGTTCAGTCTGCACATTTAACTGCGCCCGCTGCGGGCCGGACAAATTAAGCGCCACATTCAATTGCTCGCGCAGACCGCCGTCAACGGTCAGCTTCAACGTTTCGCCTTTCAGCGGATCAACATTCAGCACGCCATTTGCCGTCAGGGAGACCGGCCAGCTATCGCTGAGCGTCGCCTCGCCGCGAACGTTCAGCCCACCCTGTGGCGATTGCACGACAAATTGGCTCAGACGCAGGCGCTGATTTTGTGTTGACGCCTGAATCCGCAGATCGGAAATCAGGATGTCCTGATCGCCCGTCAGCCGCAGTTGTTCACCGTGAATTTCGGTAATATTCAGATCCAGCGGCAACGTGAACTGCGGCAAATCGGGTAATAACGGTTTGGCGAACAGCGCCGCCAACCGCTCGCCGAGCGGTTGTTCAGGCAACGCGTCGTCCTGCTGAGCGGAGCCGGCCAGGGTTTCCGCGGCGGACCGATCGGCCGGCGTTTCCGAACGCGGTTTAGGAACTGATAAGGTCTTATCAATCTGAATCGTTTGCGACGCGCCGTTTTCAACCGATTGACGAACGTCGGCCGCCGTCTCTTTCACCACCGCCGCGACTTCCGCCGCCGTAACTTTTCCATCTTCAAGCACGTCGACGGGCGTTTTCGGCAATGCCACCAGTAACGCGCTGATTTTAGTCGGCAGCAGCGTCAGCTTCCGCCCTTCCCATTGCATGCCGGTACGGAATTCAGCCAGGGAAATTGCCGTGTCATCTACGGTGACCCGCAGGTTATTCAGGGTCAGTTGACGCAAAGCGATCGGAAACGGCGCGGACAACTCGGTCAGCGGCTCGCTGGACGGCGGCGCTTCGTCCGCCGCCGGCAGTGATGCGGTGTCCACCGCCACATCAACATTTCGCGCCGACAAATCGTTGATGCAAAGCTGGCTGCGTCGCAAACAGCCAGGCGCCAGCGACAGGTGAAACTCGCCCGCCTTAACCGTTACCCCCGGCATCTGATAGCTGACGTTCCTCAGCGTCAGATCACGCCAGCCGCCGCTGACGCTGGCGATATCCAGCCCCGGCACCACGCGTGTCGCGCCGTTCAGCAGCAGGTGCAACCCCGGCGTGGTTCCCACCAGCAGCACCACCGCCGTCAGTAATAACAACAGGAAAGCGATCGCGCCAATGCCGATTTTTTTCATCAAGTTCGCGTTTTTCAACAACATCATAGTTCCGGCCCCAACGCGATATAGAATTGCACGTTATTTTTTTCTGCATCGCCAATCGGCATAGCAAGATCAAACTTCACCGGGCCAATCGGGGATGCCCAGCGAACGCCCACCCCCGCCCCGGTTTTAAAGTCATCCTGTTTGATATCGTTGACCGCCTCACCCGAATCCACGAACACGGCCCCCCACCATTTTCCGCTCACGTTGTACTGATATTCCAGCGATCCGGTGACCAGTTTAGACGCCCCGGTCAATTTCCCTTCGCTGTCGCGCGGCGATATCGATTTGTACTTGTAACCGCGGATGCTGCGATCGCCCCCGGCGAAGAAACGCAAGGAAGGAGGAACGCGTGAGAAACTGTTGGTTTCAATCCATCCCAGATTGCCGCGGGCGACAAACCGGTGCTTCTCCTCAAGCGTGCGGATCCAGATGTTTTGCGCCTGGAAAACCGCAAAATCAATATCCGACCCCCACAGGGTATCGGAAACATCAATCGAGTAGCGCTGGCTGTCGCCCCATACCGGCATCAGCCCGCCGCGCTGGCGGGTGCGGTTAATACTTACGCCGGGATAGAGCAACATGGTGGTGTCCGTCACGCTGCCTTGAGTAAAGTGATCGAGACTCCAACGCAGGTTGATGGCCCGCTGCCAACCGCTGGACAAATCCCAGTAGCGCGCCACGTTCAGCGTGGTGGAGTCGGATTGGGTATCATTGAGGTCTTCGCGCTTGAATCCCCCCTGCAACAGGTAATACTGCTCTAACGGGTTCTTCAGCAATGGGATTTTGTAACTCAGATCGAGCGACTGCTCCGGTGCGGACACGCTGAGGCTGCTTTCCAGACTGTGTCCGCGAGAATTCAGCCAGGGTTTATTCCAGGTCGTTTTAAAACGCGGCCCGACGTCAGTGGCGTAACCAACCCCGGTTTCTATTCTGTTGCGGGTTCGGGGCGTTACCACCGCATCCAGCGGCAGGATCTTGTTTTCCTTCGACTGGCTGAAATCCGGCGAGACCACCACTGAGTTGAACCAGCCCGTGGCCGACAGACGGCGGTTTAACTCGCCGAGATTTTCACTGCTGTAGGGATCGCCGCTATGAAAGGGCACCAGATTTTGCAGGTAATCATCACGGATTTGCGCGCCCTGGAATTTAACCTCGCCAAAACGGTAGCGTTCGCCGCTGTCGAAATCGATGTCCCAAAATGCCTGACGCGCTTCCTGCATGACGCCTAACCGGCTCTGCAAAAAATGGGCGTCGAAATAGCCTTTACGCAGCGACAGACTATTCAGCGAATTTTTAAAACTGTCGTAATCACCGTGGTTCAGCACCGTACCGATCCGCGGGCTATCATCCCGCACCCGTTGCTGAAAATCCGCGTCTTCGCGGGCGCCGCCGCGCAGAACCACGTTCACATCGGCGATTTTCACCGGTTCGCCGGGCGTCACGCTGGCAATCAGAACCGGGCGTCCGCCGTTTACCGCCGGACGGAATTCAAAGGCAATCTGCGGGTCATAATAGCCCAGCGCGCGTAATCCCTGACGAATCGCATCGTCTACGCGCGATCGGAAGCGGCCATCGGCATTGACTTCATCGACGGCAATGGTGGATAAACGCGCCCGCACATTCTTTTGCAGTGCGCCTTCCAATCCAACGACCTGTAAACGCACATTGGCGGCAAAACTCTCAACCGGAAATAGCAGTACGCACAATAATCCCAAGGCACGGCAACGTGGCGCACAAAAGCCTGAAAGGCTGTTTTTTTGTCCTGTAAAAATAGTCACTTAGCTCCCTGATAACCTCGTTCTGTCATATTAAATCCATCGCGTTGCTTTTATATCCCCATCGTTATATAACCGCGCCTCATACAACCGGGGTTCCAAACCAGCGGGAAATATTACTATTTTCCTTTAAATATAGATTTTAACCTGTAAATTCTAAAATGCCGCGTCGCGGATACACATAACCTTAACATTAAACAAGAGTGAGTTATCAAGACAGGCTGAAACTTCTCGGTTATGCTCTACATTCAATCATTCGCCAATCACCTGACTTTCACCGTCATTCCCGGGAGTAGACAAATTGGTACACAATGTTGATAAAACGCAGCGGATCAAACAGTCCGACGCCTTGGTCGGGCGCATCACGCCGATGCCGGTCGCCAGACTGCATGCCGTTAGCGAACACTCCATGACGCATGTGCCGGACAACATGGAGGTGGCGCTCTTTGCGATGGGATGTTTCTGGGGGGCAGAACGTCTTTTCTGGCAGCAACCCGGCGTCTACAGCACCGCCGCAGGCTATACCGGCGGCTATACGCCCAACCCCACTTACCGTGAGGTGTGCAGCGGGAAAACCGGCCATGCCGAAGCGGTACGCGTCGTTTTTGATCCCCAGACGATCGATTACGCCCAACTGTTGCGGCTTTTTTGGGAAAATCACGATCCCGCCCAGGGGATGCGTCAGGGCGGCGATATCGGCACCCAGTATCGCTCTGGTATTTATCCCCTCACGCCGCAGCAGGAGCAAGAAGCACAAGATAGCTACCGGCGCTTCCAGCAGGCGATGATCGACAGCGGCGATAACCGGACAATCAGCACCGAAATCGTCCCTGCCGGCCCGTTCTATTTCGCCGAGGATGAACACCAGCAATACCTGCATAAAAATCCGGGCGGCTACTGTGGCTTAGGCGGCATTGGCGTCTGCCTCCCTCCCCTGCGTTAAGATCTGGCGGTAATTTCACCGCTCCTGTTATAATGCCCCGCTATATCCAATAAATTTCAACGCGCGGAAAGGCGGCAGCCGAGTGACAAATTCGTCGGCGACGAATTTGTCCGGCCAACGCATCCGCGACTTGAAAGATGACGGGTATATTAAAAATAATTTGGGCCAACGCCTGGCCCTGTTAACGGCTTGTTGTGCGTTATCTGAGATGATTTGCCTTTCTGAGGATCGCCTTCCCCCATTGCGGGCCAAAGCGAGAATACTATGTTAAACAGTCTACTACTTATTATTGCCCTTATTGCCATCAGCGCATTTTTTGCACTTTCCGAAATATCACTGGCCGCGTCCCGTAAAATAAAACTTAAGCTGATGGCCGACGAGGGAAACCTCAATGCCGATATGGTATTAAAATTCCAGGAAACGCCGGGGATTTTCTTTACCGTCATTCAGATTGGCGTCAATGCGGTCGCCATTCTGGCAGGGATTATCGGCGATGCCGCCTTTTCTCCCACCTTCGCCCTGGTGTTTGAACAGTTCATGTCGCCGGAATCGGCCGACAAAGTCAGCTTCATCTGCTCTTTCGTGCTGGTGACCAGCCTGTTTATTCTATTTGGCGATCTCACGCCGAAACGCATTGGGATGATCGCGCCGGAGGCCGTCGCTATCCGCATTATCAACCCCATGCGCTTCTGTCTTTTTGTTTTTCGCCCGCTGGTGTGGGTGTTTAACGGTCTGGCGAACGTGATTTTCCGGCTGCTTAAGTTGCCGATGGTGCGCAAGGATGACATCACCTCTGACGATATTTACGCCGTGGTGGAAGCGGGCGCGCTGGCGGGGGTGTTGCGTAAGCAGGAGCATGAGCTGATCGAAAACGTATTCGAGCTGGAGTCGCGCACAGTTCCCTCCTCCATGACATCGCGTGAAAGCGTGGTTTTTTTTGATCTGCATGAACAGGAAGCGCAAATCAAAGAGAAAATCGCCCAGCAGCCGCACTCCAAATTCCTGGTTTGCGATGGTCACATCGATCAGATTATCGGCTATGTCGACTCAAAAGATCTGCTGATCCGGGTGTTGGGAAACCAAAGCCTTGAGTTGCACAGCGGCGTGCAAATCCGCCCTGCGCTGATCGTGCCCGATACGCTGACGCTGTCTGAAGCACTGGAAAGTTTTAAAACCGCCGGAGAGGACTTTGCGGTTATTCTAAACGAATATGCGCTGGTGGTCGGTATTATTACCCTTAACGATGTCATGACCACCTTGATGGGTGATTTAGTCGGTCAGGGGCAGGAAGAACAGATCGTCGCCCGTGATGAAAATTCCTGGTTAATCGAGGGCGGTACGCCGATAGAGGATGTGATGCGGGCGTTGTGTATCGACGATTTCCCTCATTCCGGAAACTATGAAACCATCGGCGGCTTTATGATGTACACCCTGCGCAAGATCCCGAAACGCACCGATTTTGTGCGCTTTTCCGGATTCAAATTTGAAGTGGTGGATATCGACAGCTATAAGATCGACCAGTTGCTGGTGACCCGTCTGGAAGACAAATCCGTCGCCGGCATTGCCAAAAAAGATGAGAAAAAATAATTTTAGGCGAAAATAAGCCAGCGCCATACCTCGGTATGGCGCTGGCAAGTTGAGTCGGAATACTATCCAACCCAACATCCTCTTCTATCGATGATGAATGCCGTAAAACATCGGTTCGGCATATCCGCTTGCGCTGTCAGCCCATTTCGGCCTGTAGCCTGATAACCTGACGATTAACTTCAGACATCACCAGCAGATGCTGTCTGTCTTGCGTCTTTGGCAATACAATTTTGCCGTAATCGAACTCAAAAGTCCCAACGCCTTTAATATACAATCGCCCACGAAACAGCGTTTTCACATACTTGGCGACCTTCATCGGGTTGTAACGTTCGAAGATCCTCATCGTTTTACTCTCCTCCCGTTTTATTTTTCTACGCGCTTTCCATGACCAACGCGGCCAGAGAGTCAACGCGCTAATGAGATAACGGATACTGATAGATTAGTACAATAAAACGATATTTAGTTCCCTATTCGGCAGGATTCTTCACTGCTTTTACACTCTTTTACAGATGAGTGTTTATGCAATCTGCCTTCCATTAGTATAAACATTCAAAAAGTAGGTATTTGCGCGCTGCCCCCCATCGCATGACGGACTAGCCGGGCAGCCGACGAATAGACGCGGCGTAGGACGTGCAGCAGGCTGTCTGCCTGCTGCATCGGTTACTGAAAGAGAAAGAAAGGGAAGCTCAGAATAGCGATACGCGAAAACCGGGATTCAGGAACGACTCCCGCGGCGTGTAAGACAGCGGTTTCCCCTGCCAGTCATGAACCTGTGCGCCGGCCGCCGCCGCAACCGCATGTCCGGCCGCCGTATCCCACACGTTGGTTGGCCCAAAACGAGGATAAAGCTGGGCCTTGCCTTCCGCTACCAGACAAAATTTCAGCGACGACCCGATAGCGACCGTTTGATGTTCCCCCAACTGACTGAGATAGTCTTTCAGTTCTTGATCCGCGTGCGAACGGCTCACCACCACCAGCGGCGGACGCGCATCATGCACATTGATCTGCCGGCGTTCCCCGTTCTCTTCTTTCCATGCTTTCCCCCCGGCGGCGGCATACATCACGCCGGTCACCGGAACATACACCACGCCCAGCACCGCCTGACCGTTTTCAATCAGCGCGATATTCACCGTAAACTCCCCATTACGGCCGAGGAACTCTTTGGTGCCGTCCAGCGGATCGACCAACCAATAGCGTTGCCAGTGCCGGCGTTCCGACCACGGCGGAGGAGCCTCTTCGGACAGCAACGGAATATCTGGAAACGTCGCCGCCAGTCCTGCCTTGATCACCTGATGTGCCGCCAGATCGGCGGCCGTCACCGGCGAATCATCTTTCTTATGGGCGACCTCAATGGGCTGGCGCCCCTCATAGACCTGCATAATGGCGGCACCAGCATCGCGGGCCAATTGGCAAATGTGTTCTAGCATTTTCTACCTCGTCGTTACCGGTTATGTAGTGGAACGGATAACCATCGCGTCACACCTGCTTCATCCTTATCATTATACAACGATGCAACAATCGACCATTATTGCCGTCATTCTAGGCCAGCATCACATTTTGTGATGATAATTCACCCTGAATTCATCATTATATGAGATATAGCCCGCACAATATATTTTCTCCAAGGAGCTGAGTCATGAAGCCTTCGCTGGCATTAAGCCTGCTTGCTACGCTGATCGCCACCACAGCCCACGCCGCTATCGTGGATTTGCGGGTGATGGAAACCACCGATCTGCACAGTAATATGATGGATTTCGATTACTACAAAGATACGCCAACCGATAAATTTGGTCTGGTGCGTACCGCCAGCCTGATTCATGCCGCCCGCCAACAGGCGACGAACAGTGTACTGGTGGATAACGGCGATCTTATCCAGGGAAGTCCCTTAGGGGATTACATGGCGGACAAGGGGTTGACCGCCGGTGAAATCCACCCGGTCTATCAGGCTCTCAATACGCTTGATTACTCCGTGGGCAACATTGGCAATCACGAGTTCAACTATGGCCTGGATTACCTGCATCGGGCGCTGGCAGGGGCAAAATTCCCCTATGTGAACGCCAACGTGCTGGACGCCAAAACCGGCAAACCGCTGTTCACGCCTTATCGGATAGAAGAGAAGCCGGTCATCGATCGCCAGGGTAAATCCCATATCTTACGCATCGGCTACATTGGTTTCGTTCCACCGCAGATCCTGGTGTGGGACAAGGCGAATCTGGCCGGTCATGTCACGGTTGAGGATATCACCGAAAGCGCCAAAAAATGGGTGCCGGAAATGCGCAAACAGGGCGCCGATCTGGTGATCGCCATTCCTCACTCCGGCCTCTCCGCGGAACCTTACAAAGCCATGGCGGAAAACTCCGTCTACTATCTCAGCCAAATTCCAGGCATTGATGCCATCATGTTCGGCCACGCTCATGCCGTTTTCCCCAGTAAAGACTTTGCGGCGATTAAAGGCGCGGACATCACGCAAGGCACGCTCAACGGCATTCCCGCGGTGATGCCGGGCCAATGGGGCGATCATCTCGGCGTGGTGGATCTGGTATTAAATAACCACAGCGGCGTATGGCGCGTCGAGCAGGCGAAAGCGGAAGCCAGACCAATTTACGACAAGGCGCAAAAAAAATCGCTGGCCGCGGAAGATCGGAAGCTGGTCGATGTGTTGTCTGACGCCCACCGGGATACCCGCGAGTTCGTCGGCAAACCGATTGGTCAATCAGCCGATAATATGTACAGCTATCTTTCGCTGATCCAGGACGATCCGACGGTGCAGATCGTCAACAATGCCCAGCGCGCTTATGTTGAACACTTTATTGAGGGCGATCCCGATCTGGCCGATTTGCCGGTGCTTTCCGCCGCCGCGCCGTTTAAAGCCGGCGGACGTAAAAACGACCCGGCCAGTTACGTGGAAGTGGAAAAAGGCCGGTTAACCTTCCGTAATGCCGCCGATCTTTACCTTTATCCCAACACGCTGGTGGTGGTTAAAGTCAGCGGTAAAGCGGTTCGGGAGTGGCTGGAATGCTCGGCGGGACAGTTTAACCAGATCGATATCCGCAATAACCAACCCCAGCAATTACTCAACTGGGAAGGTTTCCGTACCTATAATTTTGATGTTATCGACGGCGTGGATTATCAGATTGATGTCACCCAGCCCGCACGTTATGACGGCGAATGCGCCTTAATCAACGACAAGGCGCAGCGCATCAAAAACTTGACGTTTGGCGGTAAAGCCATCGATCCCGATGACACGTTCCTCATTGCCACCAACAACTATCGCGCTTATGGCGAGAAGTTCGCCGGCACCGGGGAAAAATACGTCGCCTTTGCCTCGCCGGATGAAAACCGCGCCGTACTGACGGCTTATATCAGCGCGGAAACCAAAAAGTCGGGGGCGGTCAACCCACAGGCGGACAATAACTGGCGACTGGCGCCTATCAGCAGCGATACGCCGCTGGATATCCGCTTTGAAACCTCGCCATCCGCTAAGGCGGCGGCGTTTATTAACCAAAAAGCCCAATACCCGATGACGGCCCTCGGCAATGACGACGCCGGGTTTGCCGTTTATCGTCTCGATCTGCAAAACAAGCCGTGATACCGGCTTGCTCCCCGCCCGGTTAAAAAGAGAGTCGGGAGCGGTGACAACCCATGATTTTATCGGCAGCCTCAACCACGCCCATTGCGGGACGTGGTTGTTATTGGTGGGTTATCGGTGATCAAATAACGGCTCCGGGCGCATTTTAATCATCATCCCAGTCATCGTCCCAATCATCCCGGTCACGCTTTTTATGCCATCGGGGGCCGCGATCGTCCCGGTAATGCTCACGATACGCGCGGCGATCGTCGAAGTGCCGCGGGCCGCGTTGATGTTCGCGCCACCAGCCTACATCACGCCAGCGCCAGCCATCCCAATAGTGACCATGCCGATTACGTTCGCCACGATAAGCGCCACGGTGTTCACGCCACCAGCGTTCGCTTCGCCAGTCATAGCCATCCCAGTAATAACCGCGGCGATCGCGATCGCCGATATTCAGCGTCACGCCAGGCAGTATATCGATACTGATGCTGTCGGCTTGCGCCGCGGGCGTCATGGCGAACATCCCAACCAACAGGGTACTGACTAACAGTGGCTTAAACATAGGGTTACTCCTTCCTTAGCCGCTACTGCGGATAGGCGAAGATATACGGGGAATGATGCGCATCCACTATCAGACAACCGCCCATTTTCCTTGCTTTACGCTTCTTAACGATTTACTGACACACCGTCGACAAACAGGGTTAACACACTGCCTTGGCGTATCGTATTTGCCAAGACAGCGCCGAATAATGGACTCACCGCGTTTAAGCGTACTAAATAATGAAACCGCAGCCGGATACTGACAAAATAAACCCGTTATTGAATGTTGAAGTGAAAAATTTCTTTATCCCTTATCCAGTGCATTCCATTAACAATAATGATTTCTTATCGCTATTAACGTTGCCGACGCCAATAAAATAATAGTGATATTTTATAAATAATCAGACCTTAGCAGTATGTCTTTTTTGCTTATTCATCTGCACAAAATTCGTGCAGGCCTGTTCAGTAACAGTGCGACGGAATATGTTTTTACTCTATGATTTATATTGGAAAATTAACCATTGACAACACTTTGATTTACTTTTTATAGTAGATTTCACTCTCCGCAAGACCGCCAATGATGTCGGTTTGTGGTGAAGGCAATAGAGCCCATGCAAGGTCTTCAGACTATGCAGGGCTCTTTTTTTTTGCTTCTTTCCAGACCAACACCAGGGGTATTTATGTCCAGAATAAAAGGTAATTACGCCGCTCTGACACTTGCGATCGCTTCCGCATTTGCAGTGACCTTTTCAGGTGTGGCGTCCGCAGCAGATGAACCGATAAAGATTGGCTTATTGGAAGATGCTTCCGGTAATTTTGCTCTTCCGGTTATTCCCAAGATCCATGCCACCGAATTAGCTATCGAAGAAATCAATGCCCAGGGCGGTATTCTCGGACGCCCGGTTGAATTGATAAAATATGATACGCAATCCGATAATACCCGCTTCCAGCAAATGGCCCGCCGTTTAATCAGAACAGATAAAGTCGATGTTATTTTCGGCGCGTTCTCCAGCGCGTCGCGTGAAGCCATCCGCCCAATCATGGATCGGGAAAAACAACTCTACTGGTATAACAACCAGTATGAAGGCGGGGTTTGCGATACCAACGTTTTCGTTACCGGCGCCGTGCCTGAACAGCAATTTTCCACGCTAATTCCCTGGATGATGGAAAAATACGGCAAAAAGGTTTACACCATCGCCGCCGACTATAATTTCGGCCAGATTTCAGCGGAATGGGTGCGGAAGATTGTTGAAGAGAACGGCGGCACCATGGTCGGTGAAGAGTTTATTCCGCTCAGCGTATCCCAGTTCGGGCAAACCATTCAGAATATCCAACAGGCCAAACCCGACTTTGTCATGACGCTACTGGTGGGCACCAATCAGTCTTCCTATTACGAGCAGCAGGCGGCGGCAAAACTCAATCTGCCGATGGCCAGCTCCGTCAATGTGGCTCAGGCCTACGAGCATAAACGCTTTAAGGCGCCCGCCTTGAAAGATATGTACATTACCGCGAATTATATGGAAGAAGTGGATACGCCGGCGAGTAATGACTTTAAGCAGCGTTTCCGCGCCAAATTCCCGAACGAACCTTACATCAATCAGGAAGCCGCCAACGCTTATGACGCCGTTTACCTGTACAAACTCGCGGTCGAGCGCGCCAACAGCGCCGATCAGGTCGCGGTGCGTCAGGCGCTGGAAAGCGGGGATATCTGTACCGACGGCCCGTCCGGCAAGGTCTGTATCGATCCTAAAAGCCATCATCTGAGCCACACCATCTATCTGGCCCATGTCAAAGAAGATCACTCCGTCGAGATCCCCAAAGTCTGGCCTGACATCAAACCTTACTGGCTGGGCGAGGCGGGCTGTAATCTGCCGGTGAAACCGGACACCAGCCAGTATACGCCGTCTAATCCGCCCAAAGCATAACCTGGCGGCTTACGGTCGGGGAAGCGCCAGCCAAACGGCGCCTCCCTGATGTTATCCCTTTCTGACGGTGTCGCGCAGGGCACTAAGGATTTTCAGCAGATGCTCTCCTTTCTTTATTCGGTGATTTATCAGTTCGGAGACAACTTTGCCTATCTGGTGCTCGCCGCGCTGGGTCTGGCGGTGATCTTCGGCATGATGGGGGTGATTAATCTGGCGCATGGCGAATTCATCATGTGCGGCGCCTACGTCACGATTTCACTGAACAAATCCGGCCTGCCGCTGCCGCTTGCGATGCTGGCCGGTTCATTGGCCGCCGCTTTCGCCGGCGGGGTCATCGAGCGGCTGGTGGTGCGCCACCTTTATCACCGGCTGTATGACTCGGTGGTGGCGACCTGGGCGATCAGTCTGATCGTGCAGCAAAGTATGCTGCTGCTGGCTGGGCCGTCTTTGGAAGGGCTGTCCACGCCTTTTGGATCCTTTATGCTGGGAGGATACTCTTTCGCCACTTATCGGGCGCTGTTGCCGCTTTTCGCCATCGCCATTCTGCTGCTGTTGTACTGGCTGTTTTTTCATACCAATTATGGCGTCTGCGCCCGTGCAACTATCCAGAATGCCCGCATGGCGGCTTGTCTGGGGCTGGAAACCGACCGCCTCTATACCCAGACATTCGCGCTGGGCGCCGGATTGGCCGGGCTGGCGGGCGCCATATACGCCCCGACGCTCACCGCCGTCCCCACCATGGGCAGCAGCTTTATCGTGCAGGCTTTTGTTTCCGTGGTAGTTGGCGGCGCCAATGTGCTGGTCGGCACCATTCCCGCCGCCATGACCCTGGGGGCTATCCAGACCGGGCTGAACGCCTGGTATGGGCAACTGGCCGGACAAATCGGTCTGCTGGTTACCGCCATGTTGGTCATTCGCCTGCTGCCTAACGGGGTTGGCAGCTTGTTTACCCGTAACCGCTAGGAGCCGACCGTGACCTCATCATCCATCCATGTATCGATTGCCCCGTCCAGGAAGCGTCAAATCGTCCCCTGGACGGCGGGGCTTGTCCTGCTGTTGGCCCTGTTATTGCCGCTGGGCGTCGACAGCGGCACGATCGGCGATTTCGCTTACTTCCTGCTGTGGACGTTCTGCGCCATCGGGTTGGCCGCCATGTGGGGCCACGGCGGGATCCTGTCCTTCGGTCAGACGGCCTTTTTCGGCCTGGCGGGTTATGCCTACGGCGTATTCACGCTGAATTTCGGCGATGGCGTGCTGTCCACCTGGTCGGGATTTCTACTGGCGCTGCTGCTGGCGGCAGCCGTCGCCGCCGCGCTCGGTTACATGATGTTTTATGGCGGCGTGACCGGCATTTTCATCGGCATTGTCACCCTCTCTTTTACGCTGGTGCTGGAAACCTTTATGTCACAGACCGCCGGCCCGCAGTGGACTATCGGCAGCGCCCGGCTGAACGGATTTAACGGTATGTCCGGCATGCCGCCGCTTTCGTTGCCGGGCTTTGACGGCGAACGGCTGATTCTGGAAGGCAATGCGTTTTATTACCTGATTATCGTGCTGCTGGCGCTAGCCTACTGGGGCGTACGGCGGTTATTACGCTCCGGCTTCGGCCTGACGCTGGCCTCTATCCGCGAAAATCCCCGCCGGGCAGAGATGCTGGGCATTGATATCCGCCGCTATCAGCTACTGATTTTCGTGCTGGGCGGCATGTTGTCGGGGCTGTCCGGCGTGCTGTATACCCTGTGGGGATCTTATATCACCCCGTCTTCCATGGGGCTGACCGCCGCCGCCATGCCGGTTATCTGGGTCGCCACCGCCGGACGTAAAAATATCTTCGGCACTATCGTCATCACCGCCCTGCTGGTCTGGCTATCCCAATGGCTGGCCGTTTACGGCAGCGAGTACGCCATGATCCTGCTGGGCGCCATTCTGCTGTTTGTCGTTCTGGCCGCTCCCAACGGCATCCTGCCCTGGCTGGGCGACAGAATACGCCGGATCATTCCGTCCGAACGCAACACGGAGGGCTCCTGATGACACAGGACATCATTCTGGAAACTCAGGGGCTGGGTAAGCGCTTCGGCGGCGCGCAGGTCATCAATCAGGTTGATATGCAGATCCGTCGGGGAGAAATCCGCTGCGTCATCGGCCCCAACGGGGCAGGCAAAAGCACCTTTTTCAAACTGCTGACCGGCGAGCACGCGCCGAGCAGCGGAGAAATCCGCTTTTTCGGCCAGCGTCTTAACGCCCTGCCGCCGTTTCAGCGTATTCGCATGGGCATGAGCATCAAGTTTCAGATCCCGGGCATCTTTCCCGATCTGAGCGTAGAGCAGCATCTGCGATTGTCCCTGCGTCACCTGCGGCCGGAAGCGCGCCACCAGCCGGCGAGCATGGATGAATTGCTGCACCGTTTCAATCTGACCGACGAGTATCGCCAACGGGCCGGCAACCTGTCGCATGGGAAAAAACAGTGGCTTGAAATCGCCATGGCCGTTTCGCTGCAACCCGAGTTGCTGATGCTGGATGAACCCGTCGCCGGATTGTCGGTGGAAGAAACCTATCTGACCGGCGAATTGATTAAACAGATGCGCCAGGACGGCCTGACGCTGATGGTGGTGGAACACGATATGACCTTTGTTCGGCAGATTGCATCCAGAGTGACGGTACTACACGGGGGACAGGTCTTTGCCGACGGCGCGGCCGACGCGGTACTGGCCCGGGATGACGTAACGGATATCTATTTGGGGAAAGCCGGATGAGTAATGACGTATTAATGCAGGTGAATGACATTACCGGCGGCTACGGCGGCGGGCTAGTGCTGAACGGCGCCACGCTTCAGCTATACAGCGCCGAAGTGCTGGGCGTGATCGGCCGCAACGGCGTGGGAAAAACCACGCTGATGCGTTCGCTGATTGGCATGGTTCCCGTTAATCAAGGCCATATCCTGCTGGGCGAGACGGAGATCACCCATGCCACGCCGCAACGCCGCGCCCGGTTGGGCATCGGCTATGTTCCGCAGGGGCGTGAAGTGTTCTCCGGCCTGACCGTGGCGGAGAACTTGCAGGTCGGCATGCAGTTCGTGCGCGAGCACCGGGAATTCGCCAGCGATCTGCTGGAAAGGGTACTGGACTACTTCCCCATCCTGCGCCAACGGCTAAAGCAAAAAGCGGGCACCATGAGCGGCGGCGAACAGCAACAGTTGGCCATCGCCAGAGCGCTGGTCGGCTCGCCGAAAGTGCTGCTGCTGGACGAACCGTCGGAAGGCGTACAGCCCTCCATCGTCAATATTATTGCCGATACGCTGGTGCGCATTGCCCGCGAGCTACGGGTCGCGGTGATCCTGGTCGAGCAGGATATCGCCATGATCCAGCGTGCCGCCCAACGTTGCTGCGTGATGGATAAAGGGCGGGTGATCGACACCCTGAACCAGAAGCAGTTATCCGATGATCTCTTGATGCGCCGCTATCTGGCGCTGTGACCTTTACCGGTGCCGCACTGGTGGCGCCGCTCTCATTTTTCGCGGAGGAATAGACAATGAAAAAATGGCTGGACGACTCCATCATGACCAAACGCGGTGTGGGCGCGCAGCGTCAACCGGTTACGCATCATCTGACCGAAGAGAGGCAGCAGGAATTTCACTACACCATCGGCCCCTACTCCACCCCCGTGTTGACCATAGAGCCGGGCGATCGGGTGATTGTCGATACCCGTGACGCCTTTGAAGGCGCCATTCAGTCCGAACAGGACATCCCCAGCCAACTGCTGAAAATGCCGTTTCTCAACCCGCAAAACGGCCCGATTATGGTCAATGGCGCGGAAAAAGGCGACGTGCTGGCCGTGTACATCGAATCCATGCAGCCCAGAGGCGAGGATCCGCACGGCATTTGCGCCATGATCCCGCATTTTGGCGGACTGACCGGAACCGATCTGACGGCGATGCTCAACGATCCGTTACCGGAAAAGGTCCGCCGGATCAAACTGGACAATGAAAAAGTCTACTGGAGCAAGCGTCACACGCTGCCTTACAAACCCCATATCGGCACCCTGAGCGTGTCGCCGGAAATCGACTCCATCAACTCCCTGACGCCGGATAATCACGGCGGCAATATGGATGTGCCGGATATCGGCCCCGGCAGCATCACCTACCTGCCGGTACGCTCGCCGGGAGGACGGCTGTTCATCGGCGATGCCCATGCCTGTCAGGGGGACGGTGAAATCTGCGGAACCGCGGTGGAATATCCGTCAGTCACCACCATCAAGGTGGATTTGATCAAGAACTGGCAGATCAGCTGGCCGCGTATGGAAAACGACACCGCCATCATGAGTATTGGCAGCGCCAGACCCTTGGAAGACGCCACCCGCATCGCCTATCGGGATCTCATCTACTGGCTGGTTGAAGATTTTGGCTTCGAGCAGTGGGACGCCTATATGCTGCTCAGCCAGTGCGGAAAAGTCAGGCTGGGTAATATGGTGGACCCGAAATACACCGTAGGCGCGATGCTGAACAAAACGCTGCTGGCGCATTAATTACTTCCGGTATTCCGGCGAATACGCGCCGGGATAAGTCCCGTTATCAACATTAAGCGAGTCAATATGGGGTCGGCCACACCAATAAAAATCGGTTTACTCTACTCGTCCAGCGGCGTTACCGCCGCGCAGGAGCAATCGCAACTGCGCGGGGCAACCCTGGCAATCGAAGAAATCAATCAGAGCGGCGGTATCAACGGTCGCCCGTTACAGGCCATTCATCTTGATCCGCATTCCGACAATGCGCGCTTTCGGACGCTGACGGAGCAGTTGATCGTCGAACACCATGTCAATGTGATCTTCGGCGGCTATACTTCCAGCAGCCGCAAAGCCATGTCCCCGATCGTGGAAAAATACCAGCGGCTGCTGTTTTATTCCCAGCTATACGAAGGGTTTGAATTCTCCGAGAACATCTTTTACGGCGGCGCCGCCCCCAACCAGAACTGCGTCCAGTTGGAAGATTATCTCACCAGTCATTTCGGCGCCCGAGTCTATATGATCGGTTCCCGTTACGTTTTTCCTTACGAATGCAACCGCAACATGCAGGAATTACTGTTGCAACGGGATGACGGCGCCGTTATCGGTGAACGCTATCTTGACCTCAATGCGCCCTATGAGGCTTTTCTGCCGGTACTGGAAGAGATCCGTAAAAAACAACCGGATTTTATCTTCAGCACGGTCATCGGCCAGACCGTTCCCTACCTTTATCGCGCCTATCATGAGGTCGGGCTTGATCCCGGGCGGACGCCGATCGGTAGTCTGAATACCTCGGAAACCGAAATCGCCATGATGGGCGCCGAACTGGCGGTAGGGCATTTCACGTCCTCGCCCTACTTCCAGAGCCTGCAAACCCGGGCCAATCTTGCCGCGCTGGACAAATTTCACCAGATGTTCGGCCCGAATCTGACAACCGATATGAACTGGGAAGCAACCTACAGCCAGGTGCACCTGTTCGCCAACGCCGTAAGGGAATGCGGCAGCGACACGATCCCGCGATTGTCATCCGCTCTGCGGGGCAGCGAATTCGATTCGCCGCAGGGGCGAATCAGGATTGATCCGCTAAATCAGCATACCGGGCTTTATCCCCGTATCGGACAGGTCAACGACGCGGGGCAATTCACCATCGTACGAGAATCCCGTCGCATCGTGGCGCCCGATCCCTATATGACCAATCAGGTTCAGGGAGACTGGGTGACCAAACTGACAAAAGTGGAGTATCCCAATGCGCCGTAATGACTCCCGCGACAGCACCACCGCCCTGCTCCTCAGCCGGGGGATCCGTTGCGTGGTGCTGCATCCCGATGATGAAGATGGTGAAACGCTGACCCGACATCTCCGTCGCATGGGATTCAAGGTCAAGGCGTTTTGGCCGATACCGGAGCAGCTTCCCGCCGACACCGATCTCATTTTCTTTGCCCTCCAGTCAGATCAACCCGAACCGGATGTGCCGTGGCTGGATCACGCCCGGCACGCGCTGATCTCGATCATCGCCTATGAAAACCCGACGTTCATCGATCAGGCGCTGAGCATGGGGGCCGGCGCGACGATTACCACCCCGATCCGCGCCTCCGGCTTGCTCTCTTCGATGGTTATGGCGCTGCACCACCGGCAACAGCGTCAACGCATGATGGAACGCATTGAACGACTGGAAAAAAAGATGCTGGGACTCAGGCAGGTCAGCGAGGCCAAGGCAATCCTGATGCGCATACACGGCATCAGCGAGGAGCGGGCCTACGAGATACTGCGTCATCAGGCGATGGATAAACGTATCACGGTAGAGGAGATGTCCAGCGTGCTCATTCAGGCCAATGATATTTTTTCCCTCACCGCGCCGGTCAAAAAACTTCCGGGATAAGTTTTTGACGCCGCCCCTGGCGACGGCCCATCCGGGTGGCGGCCAGGGATGGCGCGCCACAAAAAAGCCGAGCGATCGATATTCGTTACGCATTGATTTTTATGCTGCGACGCCAATCCGGCTCACCGTCGCGGCGCCATTAACCGTTAGTGAGGATTCGCCATGTCAACACCTCCTTTTCTTGCTGCCGCCATCCAGTTTGAGCCGGTGATGTTCGCCAAACAAGCCAACATCGCCCGTCTGCTGGATCTGGTGGAACAAGCCGCCCGTCAGGGGGCCAAACTGATCACCACGCCAGAGATGGCGACAACCGGCTATTGCTGGTATGACCGCCAGGAAATTGCCGCCCAGGTGGAAACCGTGCCCGGCGAAACATCGGCGCGTTTTAGCGAGCTGGCGCAGCGCTATCAATGTTATATCGTGCTGGGTATGCCGGAGGTGGATGCTCAAACCCAACTGTATTACAACAGCGCGCTGCTGATCGGCCCGCAAGGGGTGATTGGCCGCCACCGCAAAAGTCATCCCTATATTTCCGAACCCAAGTGGGCGGCGGCGGGGGACGTCGGGCACCAGGTTTTTGAGACGCCGCTCGGCAAGATCGGCATGCTGATCTGCATGGACATCCATTTCCCCGAAACCGCCAGGCTGCTGGCGCTGGACGGCGCGGATATCATCTGTCACATCAGCAATTGGCTGGCGGAACGCACGCCCGCCCCTTACTGGATCAGCCGCGCCATGGAAAATGGCTGCTATCTGCTGGAAAGCAACCGCTGGGGACTGGAACGCGGTGTGCAATTCAGCGGCGGCAGCGCCATTATTGCTCCGGACGGCACGCTGATTGACGTGGTGGATAACGGCGACGGCATTGCCTATGGCGAGATTGATATCCGGCTAAGCCGCCAGCGTCAGGTTTTGGGTGAACCGGTTTTCACTCAGCGCCGACCGCAGGATTATCATGCGCTGCTTAGCGACAGCTTTCTGTGGAATCCCGCCGACTTCTTCGGCCTGTACGGCCACCATCCCTTGCCGGCGGGGAAATCAAGCCGTATTACCGTCTGTCAGTTTGCCCCCACCGATCGCCTTGAGGACAACCTCGCCCGGATCGTGGCGCTGGCGCGGGAGGCCGTCAGCCAACAACACAGCGAACTGGTGGTTTTTCCTGAAATGGCGCTGACAGGATACGCCGCACCGGAAACGCACGCCCAAACGCTGGATGCGCCAGCGCTACAGTCGCTGATCCGCTTAGCGATGACGCTACGGGTTTATCTGGTCGTCGGCATGGCTGAACAGCAGGAACAGAAATACTACAACACCCAGGTGTTGCTGGGGCCGGAAGGCATGATCGGCCACTACCGGCAGATGCATCTGCCACTTGCCCATCAGGCATGGGCGATCCCCGGCGAACAGTGGCGGGTATTTGATACGGCGGTAGGCCGGATAGGCCTGCTGTTGGGACACGATGCGCTGTTTCCCGAGTCCGCCCGTATTCTCGCGTTGCTGGGCTGCGACATCGTGGCCTGTTCCGCTGCGCTCAGCGACGGTTTCGTCAGCGGTCACGCCGGTAGCCGGGTTCCCCAGAGTTACCCGATTCCGGTAGGCGCCGATCCCCTGCATTGGCATTTGTTCCGCACCCGGGCCGGTGAAAACAACCTGTATCTGGCCTTTGCCAACAGCGTGGATAGCGCGCATCGGCATGGCGGATACAGCGGGGTCTTCGGGCCGGAAACCTTCACGTTTCCCCGGCACGAACAGGTGCTATGGCAGGAATCGGGCATTGCTACGCTGACCATCGATACCGCTTCGCCAGCCGGTAGTCCGACGCCGACAAATGCGGTCAGGCGCAAGGATCTGGTGGCAATGCGCCAGGTACATCATTACCGGCCAATGCTGATTGACCACCGCTAATCCGCGATCTTGCGAGGCGCTCGCCGAGCGCCTCATTCAACGTAACGCCCAGGCAACTCAGACGAGGCGTACCGGCGACTCATTAAACATAATCATCAGACATGCCGCTTACCCGTAAGTTTTCGCCGGATGTAACGCTTTATTGCCATTTTCATAAAGGAAAAATATTAGTTTTTTTTAACATATCGCTAATACTTGCAAGTGGAGAATGTCATTACACGCGGGGGAAACAATGCTCAGCCGCTATACGATAGGTGATTATTTACTGGATCGTCTTGCTCAAGCCGGGATCAACCATCTTTTCGGCGTACCGGGCGATTACAATCTGCAATTTCTCGATCGCGTTCTTAACCATAAGCATATCACCTGGGTTGGATGCGCCAACGAACTGAACGCAGCTTATGCCGCCGACGGATATGCGCGATGCAAACCCGCCGCGGCCCTGCTGACCACCTTTGGCGTCGGCGAACTCAGCGCGATTAATGGCACTGCCGGCAGTTACGCGGAATACGTACCGGTTATTCATATCGCTTTCGCGCCCGATCTCCTATCGCAGCATAAAGGTGAATTGCTACACCATACATTGGGAGATGGCGAGTTCGGCCACTTTCTGCGCATGGCGCAGGAAGTCACCGCCGCATCCGCCAGTCTTACCCTCACCAACGCAACCACGGAAATCGACCGGGTGGTTGGAGAAGCGCTCCGCCAACACCGACCAGTTTACTTATTACTCCCGCTGGATGTGGCTTCCGCGCCAACCGAAAATCGCCCGTATCCCTTGCCGATGCCAGAACCCGAATGTTCCGACGAATCTCTGCAAGCCTTCACGAATGCGGCTACAGAGATGCTCAGCACGGCCAATTCACTCTCGCTGCTGGCGGATTTTCTTGCGGAACGTTTCGGCGCCGCAAAACCGTTGCAACGCTGGCTGGATGGTATGACTTTCCCACACTCAACCTTACTGATGGGTAAAAGCACCCTGAACGAACAGCATCCCTGCTTCACCGGCACCTATGCCGGTCGCGCCAGCGGTGAAAAAATAAGATCGCTGATTGAGGATGCGGATGTGATCGTCTGTGTCGGCGTGCGTTTTACCGATACCATTACCGCCGGATTCAGCCAGCGGATCCCCACGGAAAAAAGTATTGATATTCAGCCGGCTGTCGCCCGAGTGGGACATAAAACCTTTTCCAATATCCCTATGCTGACCGCGATAGAAGCCTTAATGAAGATAACCTCGGCGTTTTCATCTCGCTGGCGACATCCGGCGATGACGCCACCGGCGCTCCCGGCTTCGGATAACAAGGATAAACTCGAACAACGTGAGTTCTGGCAACAAATTCAGGGGTTCCTTCGTCCCGGCGATATTATCGTCGCCGAACAGGGAACCGCCTGCTTCGGCGCCGCCGCGCTGACTTTGCCGCAAGGTTGCCAATTTATCACGCAGACATTGTGGGGATCTATCGGCTATACATTACCCGCCGCTTTCGGCGCGCAAATGGCCGCCCCGGAACGGCGAGTCGTGCTGCTGATCGGCGACGGTTCGCTCCAGCTCACGGCGCAGGAACTTGGCTCCATCATCCGCAACGATCTTAAGATGGCGATCTTTGTACTCAATAATCAGGGGTATACCATCGAACGAGCGGTACACGGCCCGCAGCAACGCTATAATGACATCGCGGCCTGGAACTGGACGCTACTGCCTGCCGCGCTGGGCGGCAACGATAACATCCTCTCCCGGCAAACAACATCGCCGGCGCAACTGGCTCAGACGCTGCATGATATAAACAAAACCCCCCGCCTGTCGCTGGTTGAGGTCATTTTGCCTAAAATGGACATGCCGGAATTGCTACAGGCCGTGTCCCGCTCGCTTGAACAACGCAACAGCGTGCATTAATCGTGGCGGTTCTTTTTCTGCTTGATGACAAAAAGGCGCTCAGCAGCGCCTTTGCTTTTATCTTATTAAGCTTAAAGAATTTCCAACAGCTCAACTTCAAAAATCAAGGCGCTGAACGGCGGGATCGACGCGCCGGCGCCCCGTTCGCCGTAAGCCAGATCGTGCGGAATATACAGCTCCCATTTGGAGCCGACCGGCATCAGGGTTAAAGCCTCAATCCAGCCGGGGATCACGCCATTAACCGGAAACTCAGCGGGTTGACCGCGCGCCACCGAACTATCAAACACGCTGCCGTCAATCAGCCGGCCGGTGTAATGAACGCGCACGCGATCCTGACGGGCGGGAATCGCCCCTTCGCCTTGCGTCAGTACTCGGAACTGCAAACCTGACTCTGTGCTGCTCACACCTTCTTTTTGAGCATTTTCAGCCAGGAACTGCTGCCCTTCAACGGCCAATGTCTGCTGGCGCTCACGGCGCACGGCGTCCGCACGCTCGTGAACATCACGCAACGCCCGGTGAACCACATCCACAGGTACGGCCGGCGCATTGCCTTCCAGCGCATCGCGCAAACCGGCAACCAGCGCTTCAGGGATCAAACCTTCAAGACCAGACTCCTGTAATTGTTGACCGACCTGTAAACCGATGCCGTAACTTGCCTGCGCTTCCACGCTATCAAAAGAAGGGGTTGTCATGGATGTTCCTTTTAAACTGTAAAAAACCGAAAGCGCAGCATAACAGCGCCAGAGATTAGGGTAAAATCCTGAGTGCGGATCAAGAACTTTTATCTTTCGATAAGCGGCATAGTCCGGGCTGGCTGACCTATACTATAAAATCAGAGAATTCTGTACTGCCGTTACCTTAAGCATCAAAGAGTTAGCTGGTCATGATCCGTTTGTTACCGATATACTAAAGCGTATTTCTATTATTATAGCGTCGCAAGAGAGGTCACCATGGGCAGAATTGCGCCCAGGAAGCGGAAAGTTACCTGGGGTTATCAAGCGTTATTACGCCTCTGCCAGCGTTTTGTTCATCGGCCCCCAGCGCTATCCGGCGATGAGGGGGAGAATCGTCCATTGCCATCATCATCCGGCCAGCGGATTAAAGCCGCGTTCAACAAAGTCTGGCATCTGCCTGACGGTTACCGTTGGATGGAGCCGCTTCCTCTCTTCCATCGCCGCTGGATCCTGGTGGCTATCGGCGTCTTACTGCTGACGCTGCTGTGGCCTTACAGTCCGCCCCCGGTACAATCCCCGCAACCGCTGCCTGTCGCCAGTGAGCAACCCGCGCCGATGCAGGCGGAAATTATTGACAACAGGCCGCCGGCAGAGCAACCGCCCGCCATCCCGCCCGCGCCTCCAGTTCAACCTGAGCCGCAGAATACGGAAATTCCCTGGCGCAACTATGAAGTTGCCTCCGGCCAGACATTGGCGCAGCTGTTTCGCGATAACAATCTACCGGTCGGCGACGTTTTCGCCATGGCCCAGGTGGAAGGCGATGATAAACCGCTCAGCAATCTGCGAGTGGGTCAGGAAGTCAAATTGCAGTTGAATACGCAAGGCGCAGTGGCGGTGCTGGAAATAGAAACCACGGATAATCAGGTTGTCAGATTCACCCGTAACGCCGATGGGGCGTTTACCCGCACCCGCTGATGTTTATCGTTTCGTTTCAGCCGCCGCAGAAATGCAAAACGCCGGCACAAGGCCGGCGTTTCACGCGTTAACTAAAGTGTTAATAACGACTAGCGTTAATTACGCTTCAGCAACGACAACGACATTCAGCGTAGCGAACACATCGCTGTGTACCTGGAAGCTCACTTCGTGCTCACCCAAAGTACGCAGAACGCCGTTCGGTAAACGAACTTCGCTCTTCGCGATCTCGACACCCGCAGCCGTTACCGCATCAGCGATATCGCGAGTACCGATGGAACCGAACAATTTACCTTCGTCGCCTGCTTTAGACGCGATGGTGACGCTGGTCAGTTCAGCGATCTTGGCGGCGCGAGCTTCAGCAGCGGCCAGAACCTCAGCCAGTTTGGCTTCCAGTTCGGCACGGCGTGCTTCGAAGAACTCAACGTTTTTCTTGGTTGCCGGCACGGCTTTGCCCTGCGGAACCAGAAAGTTACGAGCATAACCCGCTTTAACGTTTACCTGATCGCCCAGGCTACCCAGGTTTGCTACTTTATCAAGCAGAATAACTTGCATTACCTTATCCTCTCAAAGTCTTGTTAATAGACAGCGGCCGATTACTGATGACGATCGGTGTACGGCAACAAAGACAAGTAACGCGCACGCTTGATAGCGCGAGCCAGCTGACGCTGGTATTTTGCACGAGTACCGGTGATACGGCTCGGAACAATCTTGCCGCTTTCAGTGATGTAGTTTTTCAGCGTAGCGATGTCTTTATAGTCGATCTCTACAACGCCTTCCGCGGTGAAACGGCAGAACTTGCGACGACGGAAATAACGTGCCATTTGGCTAGTCTCCAGAATCTATCAATTCAATCTGCTCGGCATGTAACACCACTTTACTCAGGCCATTGCGCCCTTGATGGCAGCTAATAAACCCGTGCACCGTGAGTTGCGTGCCGACCGTTATACTGTGGGTAAATGCTTGTGACGTTGGTCCACTGACAATCACGGGCATACGACACCATGCTTGCCGGCTAAATCCGGCTTCCTCCTGCGTTGATCGGTGCTCAAGCACAAACTGGCAGTGAGGAATACCCGAAGGACTGACTTTACGAATGGGGGTCTTGCACACCGTGCCCGACAACACCAGACGATTGGTCGTCACCACGACAATTACTCTTCAGAATCCCCAGCATCCGCATCATCGCCGGCATCGGCGAAATCTTCACGACGCTCACGGCGTTCGTCTTTCGCTTTAACCATCGGAGATGCTTCGGTTACCGCGTGTTTAACGCGCATAATCATGCTACGGATAACGGCGTCGTTGAAGCGGAAGTTTGTTTCCAGCTCATCGATCACTTCCTGCGGCGCTTCAACGTTCAGCAGAACGTAATGCGCTTTGTGCAGTTTGTTGATCGGGTAAGCCAGTTGACGGCGGCCCCAGTCTTCCAGACGATGAATCGTGCCTTCTGCACCCGTGATAGCACCGGTGTAGCGCTCGATCATGCCCGGAACCTGTTCGCTTTGGTCAGGATGAACCATAAAAACGATTTCGTAATGACGCATCGAATTGCTCCTTACGGATTATTCAGCCTCCTGTCAGGGTCAACCGCGGCCCATGGAAGCAAGGAACGTGTATGTGTGTGCGGCTGAAAAAATGACGCGTAAGTATAGTGCCCCGCCGCGGCAATAGCAAGACGGCGTTTGGCTTAGCAACGCGGTTGTAAACGAAGCGGGTCAGTCAGTAGTAGACGAACCCGCTAATATTATTAATAAAGATAAGTTATTCGCTTAATTAAAAGACATAATTTATTCTCATTAAAATAATCGGTAACGCTTAACGCCAGCGCCAATAAAAACATATTAATTAGCTATTTAATTATTAATTTATAATGTATTTTTACTGCTCAACGACTCTTTACAAGCCATATTTTTGCAGATAACATCCTGGTTTCAGAATAAGGATATTTTTAGAAACGCTCATTAAAACGGACTTTAACATGGCGAATTTAATTTACGCTTCAATTAACGGCAATAAACAGGGGCTGATTTCTTCCGGCTGCGGTAGCCTGCCATCAATCGGTAATAAATATCAGCAAGGCCATGAAGATGAAGTTTTTATTTATGATTTAATCAGCGCCCTTGAACACCATGACAACGTTTCGCTCCATCCTCTGGAAATAAGAAAACCGATCGATAAATCCTCCCCCTTGCTAGCGATGGCGCTAAGTAACTATGAAGTATTGCAATGTGAATTCGCGTTCTATCGGATTTCTGAAACCGGCGGAATGGAGAAGTACTTTGTGATAAAACTGCGGGATGCCCGGATTGTCGAATTAAAGCTATCGGCTCCGCATTCAATGACGCAAAATGAAATGCCGCCGCAGGAAAGCGCCTCATTTAAATACGCTTGTATAGAGTGGGAACACTGCAAAGCGGGCACCAGCGCCTATTGTTTTTGGCGATAAGATGTCAGCCATCGCTCTGGAAAGGAAAATAGCGCAATTGAACCGGCTGACTAATGAGCTGGCGCTGCTATACATCCACGGCTTTGAGGCCCGCCGGGGGTTTCTAAAGGAAATCGCCGCGCTGACAAGTCAATTAGACTATGAGGTGGTTAACTTTTGCCTGACGGAAGACGCAGCCATTAGCGTTATCGATAAAGAAATAAAAAATCTGCAAAAACAAAAATTTGGTTTATCGACGCAAAAGATGATGCAGTATTATGTTTTTGAAAAAGAGAAAAAAGCACAAGCTTTTAATATCATATTAAAGCAGGTTGGCTTTATCGGCGGGGGAACACAGGTTATGGCCGGTATTGCCGTCTGTGGCGCCTCAATGGGTTATCTATGCGCCAGCTTTGGCTCGCTAAATGTCTCTCACGGCTTAAATAATCTGTATGAAAACGGCTATTACCTGTTGTTTAGGGAAAACCGCTCGGGCTGGACGCGGGACGCCTATCGCGCTATTGCTCAATCAATAGGCCAAAACGGAAACCATGCAGATTTAGCCTATGTCAGCGTTGATTTAGGGATCTCCGCTTATGGATTATTCAGAAATGTTGTAAGAGAAGATACTTTCCGACTTTTTAGATATATTAATAGTGATTTTGTTCGGAATTGGAAGACTATGGGGCCAGTATCTTTACCCACTGAATTCACAGTAGATTCTGTTACGCTCACTGATATTTACATATTATACAAAAATGAATAGTATCATCATCATATCTTCCACCTGGCCTGTTTATGTATATCTACTGATATCCATCCTTTGCTTTATCTTATTTCGCAGAAGCAGAGTTGCTTTAGTATTGTTATCGTCTTTTCACTTAATTACTTTTAAGTATGGAATAACAGAGTCATTTCTCTTCAGTTACCTCGATATTTTCATTTATGATGGTACAGAGGTTAGATATCTATCTTTGTTTTTTTGGGGAGTAGGTATATATTTATATTACCTGGAACACAAGAGAAATGTTTAAATATTTTTGGAAGGTTATCTAATATTTACATACAGGATGAATATAAAATAAAAAAATGAATAATATAATAATTCACTCATATAATTGGCCTGTCTATGTATACATAGCCATATCCATAATCTGTTTTGCTCTATTTTACAAAAGCAGACTTATTTTATTTTACTTGGTTCGTATCATCTAATCGCTTTCAGATATGACTTAAAAAACGCACTTTTTTTTACACTTCTCGATATTCCTATAAATTCAAACGTAAGCGTTAACTATATCTCTTTTTTTGTATGTCTATTTTTATATTATTTAGAAAATAAAAGAAACCTTTAACGTCTTCTGGCAGTTGTCTGCTGCCAGATTTATCTTTCAATAAGTGATACACGCCGGTTATTCGGTCAGATGACGCCGGAAAAAATCAACTCCCGCCTGTAACGCCGCCGGCGTGATACGGTGCGTCACGCCGGCCTCGGTCAGATAAGTCAGATTGCGATCCTGGCGGCCTGCTTTCAGCGCCTGATATAAACGCGCGCTCTCCTGCGCCGGCACCACATCGTCGGCGTCGCCATGCCATAACAGCAAAGGGCGATCGGCCAGGGCGTCCAGACGAGAGGAAACATCATACTCGGCAAGCGTCGCCGACAGTTGCTGTAATATTTCCTCTGTCCCTTTCTCGCCAGCCGTCGCCGGTGGATACAACGCGCGCGACAGCGTTGAAAAATACCCCGATCCCATAAAGGCCGCGACGGCGGAGATCCAGGGGTAACGCGCCATACACCCCAGCGCGCTCATTCCGCCCAGAGAAGCGCCGCACACGCCAATGCGTTCGTTGGCAATCAACCCGCGCTGCCGATAGGCATCCACATAACCGGGCAGTTCATGAACGTTGGACTGAAGAATATCCCAGAAATGACGCAGCCGCCGGGCCTCATCGCCATCAAAACGCGCGCCGTGCATGGCGGCATCCGGCAAAATCACCCTGAAGCCCGCCTCCGCCAGCGCATAGCCAAAATAGGAATAGACCTCTTTTGAAGACAGATAGCCGTGAAAGAAAAAAATGGTCGGCAAGGGAACCGAGTGTTTTCCCCCCGGAGCGGCATGCAAAACATCAATACCATTAACGGTATCCAGTGAAATTTCAACCATGTCCTGTTTCTCTACTCGTCATCTCATGTTTTGAACATCTGCCACAGCAAAAACACCATAGCATCAAAAATACATTCTTTTTAAACACAAATTCGCAAGGTTTTAGCGCAAAAATTGCAATGTGGCGTAGTGCAAAGCCTGCGAATACAGCCATTAACGGAATGCCCTTCTACCCCCGACAGATAAAGCGCGTTACACTCAGCGGACTGATAGAGGTCACGGAGAGGCGTGCAATGCTGAAAGCTTTACCGGCGATGATTTTCTCGCTGTTCGTTACCGCATGCGGCACGCTTTCCGGCGCGCCGTTGCCGCCGCCGACAGAACAGGCTCAATTGATTAACTACGCACAAACCGCCGCACTGAAAAAAATCGGAACGGTATCCGTCACCGTGCGCGGTAGCCCGGATGATGCGGATCGGGCGATTCAGCGCCGGGCGGATGAAAAAGGCGCCCGTTACTACACCATTGTGATGAAATCTGAAAAAACAACGCTTCCAGGCACCTGGTTCTCCCGCGCGGTGTTATATCGCTGATATTTCTCTTATAAAGCACAGGGGGCAATAACCATGATGTTATCACCCCCGCTCACGCTGTTATACCCTACCGGCACCGCCTCAATAAGACATACATGCCGCATTCAGGATCCCGCCGCTCAATGACGCAGCGCAGAGAAACACGCCCGAGGCCACTTCATTATCGCGGATATGCTGACTGAGTCCCGGCAGGTACAGGCGCACGGCGCCATAAATCAGCAGTTGGATCACCAGCGCCACAATCCCCCAGGTGATGTAGTCCAACAGGCTGACAGAATTGACCGCCGCACTGGCCAGCGGGATGACATAGCCGATCAGCGCGCCGGCAAAGCCCACCGCCGCAGCGCTATTATTGGCTTTAATCAGCGTCCACTCATCATGCGGCGTAACGCGGGTATAAATAAACAGGAATGCCAGCACCATGACAAACCCAATGAAAAAGTAAGAAGCAAAAGCAAGTAAAGCGGTAACGATTGTCATGCGGTAAATTTCCTTCGGGTTGTCGTTGTTCTGAATAACGATAACGTGGCGCGACGGACCACGACCGGCCGTCAGCCGCGCTGACGCACCGCTTCAAACAGGCATACGCCGGTGGCGACGGAAACGTTCAATGAAGAGACGCTGCCCGCCATCGGGATGCTGATCAACTCATCGCAATGCTCGCGGGTTAAACGGCGCATACCTTCGCCTTCCGCCCCCATCACCAGCGCCAGCGGGCCGTTCAGCGTGCTTTGGTACAGCGTATGGTCCGCTTCTCCCGCCGTGCCGACGATCCAGATACGGTGATCCTGCAACACCCGCAGAGTACGGGCCAGATTGGTCACGCGGATCAACGGGACATTTTCAGCCGCGCCACAGGCGACTTTCTTCGCGGTGGCATTAAGCTGCGCGGAACGATCGCGCGGGACAATCACCGCATGGACTCCCGCCGCATCGGCGCTACGCAGGCAAGCGCCCAGATTATGCGGATCGGTGACGCCATCCAGCACCAGCAGAAAAGGTTTATCCAGGCTATCCAGCAACGCCGGCAGATCGTTTTCTTGGTACTGCCTCCCTTCTTTCACTCTGGCGACAATCCCCTGATGCACCGCCCCCTCGACCTGGCTGTCCAGCCATTGCCGGTTAGCCACCTGAACCACAATCCCTTGCGTTTCCAATTCAGCCACCAGCGGCTGCACGCGGCGATCGTCGCGGCCTTTGAGGATGAAAACTTCCAGAAAGCGCTGAGGATCCCGCTCCAGTAACGCTTTGACAGCATGAATACCGTAAATAATTTCGCTCAT
Organism: Brenneria sp. L3-3C-1; assembly: GCF_016456245.1. NCBI lineage: Bacteria > Pseudomonadati > Pseudomonadota > Gammaproteobacteria > Enterobacterales > Pectobacteriaceae > Brenneria > Brenneria sp. L3-3C-1. Next base: position 98,053 of record NZ_JAEMHF010000011.1, read on the forward strand.
TGATACTCTTCAAACAGGGTAAATACCGGGCCGCGATAAACGGCCCTCATAGTTGCCTTACTCCGCGGACTTCTTCTTCGCGCGTTTGGCTTTGGTTGCCGATGCAATCTTACGCGTTTTCTCGGCGTTCTTTTTTGGCTTCGCTTTTGCCGTAGCCGGCTTAGCCTTACGATCGCCCTCTTTGCGGAAAGCGGCATCCGGTTCGAAGTTCGCCGCGGGCTTGGCGCTACGGCGGCGACTCGGTCTGGCTTCGCGGTTATCCGGCTTCTTGGCCCGATCGCGCGCGGTCTTGCCTTCGCCACGCGGCTTACGTGTACTGGAGACCAGCGCAAAATCGATATTGCGCTCATCCATATGGACGGCTTCAACACGGATTTCCACTTCATCGCCCAGACGATAAACCTGACCACGTGATTCGCCGATCAAACGCTGCCCGATATTATCATAACGATAGTAGTCGTTATCCAGCGTGGAGACATGCACCAGCCCGTCGATAAACAAATCGTTCAGCCGCACAAAGAAACCAAAACCGGTCACGCTGGCGATGATCCCCGTGAACACCTCGCCGACGTGATCCTGCATAAAGTCGCATTTCAGCCAGTCGGCCACATCCCGCGTCGCCTCATCGGCACGGCGCTCGGTCATCGAACAGTGCATCCCCAGTTGCAGCATCTCGTTCATATCGCTGTGCCAGCCGCCGGTCGGCGTCCAGCGTTCTTTACGGGAACTGAGCAGATACTTGATTGAGCGGTGCAACGACAGGTCAGGGTAACGGCGAATAGGCGAGGTAAAGTGACCGTAAGAGGTCAACGCCAGACCGAAATGCCCGCGGTTTTCCGGATCGTACACCGCCTGCTTCATCGAACGCAGCAGCATGGTTTGCAGCATTTCACGATCGGGACGACCGGCGATCTCCAGCATCAGATCGGCGTAATCTTTCGGCTGCGGCTTCATTCCGCCTTTTAACGTCAGTCCCAGTTCGCCCAACACGCTGCGCAAAGCCAGGACATGATCTTCACTCGGCCGATCGTGGACGCGGAATAACGCCGGCTCCTCATTTTTCTCGACAAATCTCGCCGCCGCGATATTCGCCAGAATCATGCACTCCTCAATCAGCTTATGCGCATCGTTGCGCACCACCGCCTCGACCCGTTCAATCCGTCGCTCGGCATTGAAAATGAATTTCGCTTCTTCGGTTTCAAACGCGATGCCCCCGCGAATATCACGCGCCCGTTCCAACACCCGAAACATCTTGTGCAGCTCTTCCAGTCCGCCCACCAACGGCTGGTAGTGTGCGCGCAGTTCCTGATCGCCCAGCAGAATGTTCCACACTTTGGTGTAGGTCAGACGGGCGTGCGAACGCATTACCGCTTCATAAAACTTGTACGAGGTGAGTTTTCCCAGCCCCGACACGGTCATCTCGCAGACCATACACAGGCGGTCAACCTGCGGGTTAAGCGAACATAGCCCGTTCGACAGCACTTCCGGCAGCATCGGCACCACCTGCGACGGGAAATACACCGAGGTGCCGCGCGCGCGCGCTTCGTTGTCCAGCGGCGTATTGGGACGCACATAATAGCTGACGTCGGCAATCGCCACCCACAGTCGCCAGCCGCCGCCGCGTTTTTTCTCACAGTACACGGCATCATCGAAATCGCGGGCGTCTTCGCCGTCAATGGTCACCAGCGGCAGCTTACGCAAATCCACCCGACCTTTTTTCGCCTCTTCAGGCACCTCTTCGGACAGATCTTTGACCTGCTCTTCGACTTTTGGCGGCCAGGTATGCGGGATGTCGTGGGTGCGCAAAGCGATGTCCACCGCCAGACTGGTGCCCATGTTATCGCCGAGGATCTCGACGATTTTCCCGACGGCTTTCGTGCGTCGCGTGGCGCGCTGGGTAAGTTCCACCACCACCACAAACCCCATCCTGGCGCCGTTGATCTCTTCTTTCGGAATAAGGATATCAAAGCTTAAGCGGCTGTCGTCCGGAACGACGAAACCGACGCCGGCATCGACAAAGTAGCGCCCGACAATCTGCCCGGTACGCGGCTCCAACACGCGCACGATGCGGCCTTCGCGCCGTCCTTTGCGGTCTGCGCCCAACGGCTGGGCCAGCACCACATCGCCATGAATGGCGCGTTTCATTTCTTCGGCGGACAAATACAGATCGTCTTTGCGCCCTTCCACGCGCAGGAAGCCAAAACCGTCGCGATGGCCGATCACCGTGCCGCGCAGCAGATCCAGTTTTTCCGGCAGCGCGTAACATTGACGGCGGGTAAAAATCAGTTGACCGTCACGTTCCATCGCCCGCAGGCGGCGACGTAACGCTTCGAGTTGCTCTTCGCTGGTTAACTGAAGATCGGCAGCCAGTTCTTCCCGGTTAATCGGGGTATCGCGTTTGGCGATATGCGCCAGAATATATTCACGACTCGGTATGGGGGATTCGTATTTTTCTGCTTCTCGTTCCAGAAACGGGTCTTGTGACATTGCGGTTCCTCCGTTGTCATCAGCAGGAGGCTGAACAGAATTCATTCAACCAACAATAATTTGTAGAGCGGTGGGTTTTCTTTGACCATATCGGCCAGCGTGTATTGATCCAGCTCGTGCAGAAAGCTCTGCACCGCCTGCTGGAGCACTTGTTTGAGTCGGCAGGCAGGGGTAATGTGGCAAAACTCACTGCTACAGTTAACTAACGAGAGCGGCTCCAGCTCACGCACCACATCGCCAACCCGGATTGACCTTGCGGGTTTCCCCAATCGTATCCCGCCATTTTTGCCGCGCACGGCCCTGACAAATCCGCCTCGGCTCAGTTGATTGATGATTTTGACCATGTGATTGCGCGACACGCCATACACTTCCGTCACTTCTGAAATGCTGGTCATTTTGCCATCGGGTAAAGACGCCATATAAATCAGCGCCCGCAGGCCATAATCCGTGAAACTTGTTAACTGCACATAAACCTCGGATACCGGTGGGTATCATTGTACGACGTAGCGAATACGCCCGAAGAAACAGGTCAGGATGCCGCCGGCCCATCGCCGAACCGCACCGCAGACACACAATACTGATCTTATCCGCAGATAATAAACCAGCCGCAAACGCTACGGCTAATTATTTAGCGACAATACCGGTATATACCGCTGAAAAGCGGTAGCCGAAGGCGCCTCGCCGTCTCCCAACGGTCAGTCTCCCGACAGAGTAGTAGAAATCAGCGCTAATCGGAAAAAATATCAACACCATTGCTCTAAGGATTATCGTTTTTAAGCCGATTTTTAGCATGAGCACAACGCTAAGGTTCAGGGTGATGATGCCCATTCTGTGATGAAGCCGGGCGCTTTACCCCTTAACCAAAGCTGGTTTAACGGATTTTCTGCGCTGACATATATTTTTAACTTTATCTTTGTTTTACAGTCATCAACGATGCTCGCACTACACCGATCCCGTATTTTCTGTGATGTTCTGTTTTATTCATCGCCTCATAAAAACGCGTCATACCATGGGGCGATAAAGTTTACGACTTTTGTCACTTTACGCTGCACACACAAGGAATAAGGAAACCATGGGCTTGAAAAACATCTCCATTCGCGCCGGATTACTGACATTACTGTTATCCACCACCCTGCTGCTGCTTATCGTCAGCGGCATGGGGATTCTGGCGCTTAAAAAAGACAGGGAATCGCTGCTGGTACTGAACCAAACTCAGGGAATCGAGCTTGGCAGTCTGATGAATGGATATAACCAGACGCTAAGGGCCAGAGCCTCGGCGACGCTGGCGGTGAGAAAAATTGAAATGGGCCAGCTTGAAGCGGGAACGCAGGAAACCGAAGAAGTGGAAACAGCTCTACTCCAGTCCCGGAAGGAAATCGATCGCGTCATGGCGTCGGTTGAGTCCGATACCCAAAGGCATGGGCTGGCGCAGGAGGTAGCGAAAACCTATCAGGCTTATCTCGAACAAGGCATGATGCCGGTACTGAGTTCACTTCAGAAACAGTACACCGACGAATACTACGAGGTACTCGAAAAACAGCTCGGCCCGCTGAGCGCCGCCTTTGATAAATCCATTCAGGACTTCCGGCTGCACGCGCAGCAGCTTTCTGAACAGGGACTGGCGCAGTCCGAAGGCAATGAACGGATAATGCTGCTGCTCATCGCCATCTCCTGCCTGTTATCCGTGGCGCTGGCGATGCTTGGCTGGGTTGCGCTGCGGCATATGCTGTTAAAACCGTTGGAACAGGCTATTGAACAACTGGAGCACGTCGCCAACGGCGATTTGACGCGCCGTCTGTTGCAGGGCGGCAGTAACGAACTGGGTCGCCTCGGCGACGCGATTGGCCGGATGCAAGGGGCATTGCTGGATTCGGTCAGCCAGGTTCGTGACGCCAGTACGCAGATCGATCTTGGCAGCCGCGAGTTATTTGAGGAAAACACCCATCTTTCCCAGCGCACGGAAGAGTCCGTTGCGGCGCTGGAGCAGACGGCCGCCAGCATGGAGCAGTTGAGCGCGACGGTGAAGCTGAATGCCGAGCACGCCGAACAGGCTCATCAGGTCGCCAACAACGCCTCGGACATCTGCGATCTCAGCAATGAATCCGTCTGCTATGTGATTGAGAAAATGCAGGAAATCGCCACCAGCGCCAAACGGATTAATGACATTCTCGGCGTGATTGACGGTATTGCTTTCCAAACCAACATTCTGGCGCTCAATGCGTCGGTAGAGTCTGCCCGCGCGGGCGAACAGGGACGCGGCTTTGCCGTGGTCGCCGGGGAAGTCCGCAATCTGGCCCAGCACAGCGCTCAGGCGGCGAAAGAGATCCGCTCGCTGATACTGGATTCACAGGAACGGGTGTCGGAAGGGCTGGAACTGGCTTCGCGGGCCGGCGCAACCATGGATGAGGTGACGGAAGAGATCATGCGCATTACCCGGCTGATGAAGGATATCTCCAACGCCACGCAAGAGCAGCATCGGGGTATTGAACAGGTGAATATCGCATTCACGCAAATCGATAAAGTGGCGCAGCAAAATGCCCAGTTGGTTAAGGCCTCCTCGGCCACCACGCAGTCGCTGGAAGAGCAATCCCAGCAGCTTATGCGTTCAATGGCGCTGTTTCAGGTATAAACGGCTTCAGGTATAACGGCGCGGGAGCATTCGGGACCGCCCCCCGAATGCTCCCGGACAAATTCGATTATCCGGCCTGCATCATGGTTTTTACTTTCGTTTTTAGGGCAAAATACCCCAGGTGAATTATCCTTTATATCAAGCCACGCCGATGATAATCGCCGATTAATCCCCCCGATGAGAGTACGATGAACAGCTTTGATCTCGCTTTTCTGAAATATGCGCAGGAATATAGCCCGCTGGCCATTGATGAGGTGATAACCAAATTTGGCAAGACATTGTCCACGCTGAAACGGACGATGAAAGAGATCAATGAGCAACTTCATCCCGCCTATCATCTGCACATTGATAATCAGTTCATTACCACGGCGATGTCCTATCGGGAATATATTGATTTTCTCGACCACATTAAATTCAACCGTTATATCACCACGGCGGAAGAGCGTATTCGGGATTTGAGCGTGGCGCTCTGTCTGCAAGATGTGGTGAATAAAAGCGAGTATTACCGGAAATTTCACGTCAGCCCCACCACGCTGAAAAACGACAATCAGGCGCTGCTCGGCTTTTTACAGGCCAACAAACTCACCATCACCGGTATTCCCAAACTCGGCTCGCGGCTGGACGGCGATGAAATCCTGCTGCGTATCGCCATCTGCCTGATTATTTTGAAAACGGTGGAAATAGGAGAAAACCAACTCCTGGTTCCCCACACTGCCAATGAACCGATAAATAAATCCATTGCCTTGCAGTTTTTAACCCAGTGCGCCCCTGAAATAGAGACCGCCGCCGCCCTTTACCAACAGCGGCTGAAGCCGGTGGTGCAACTGGGTTATAACAGCAAGAAATACTTTCTGGTCTACATGAGCATTGCGTTGCACCGCATCCGGCGCGGCCATGTGATCCCATCCGGTCGCCAGCTTGATTTTATTCAGTCGCTGGATTTTTCCCTGCTGGAACAGCAGCATGAAAATCAGTTTCTGAACCTGCTGATTTCATCGTTAACCTTTACCCGGCGTCCTTTCAATGTGTACGATCCCACGCTGATCCAACATGTTCGGCAATTATGTTCGACCCTATCCCATTTACTACGGGCGCGAATTCAGAATACCCATGACTTCTTTTCCGAACTGTATCAGTTTATTTATTCCGCCATCGTACAGAATAAATTCAACCTCTATTTCGATGATAAAAAGCTGCACGACGTACAAACCCGTTATGCCACGTTATATACCGGCGTTTGTCAGGCGACCGCGCCGATCGAACAGCACTACCAGACGACGTTTTCCCCCATTCATCTGGCCACGCTGGTATTGATCCTGAAAAAATACGAGTTGCAAAACCGCCTCTACAGCGAACCGAAAAAACGCATTATCATCGTAACCAATTCATCTGAAAGCAAAGTGGGTTATTTCAAAGAGGTGCTTAAATCCCATTTCCATATTGATATTGTCGACTGCGTCAATATTAACGAACTACAGCGGCTCAACCAGTTACCCTGCGATTTACTCATTACCTTTACCAATAAAATATCCAACTATCTGAAATATTACCGGCTGGATTATATCAAAGTGAATTTTTATCTTACCCGGGACGACATCGCCTTATTGAGCCAGCAAGGGCTTTCCCGGGCGAGAAAGAAAATTCCCCTTGAGGCGTTTTTGCAGGAAACCGAGGAAATGGATCAACAACAGCGCCGTCTGTGGCTGGAACAGCGCTACCCCGATTTTTTTATCTGATAACATTTTTATTCATAACTAAAAGGGAAGTTTCCTGATGAGAAACGTTCCTGATTACTGACTTTTTGTTATCGGATCTCAAAATCTTCCAAGACCTTGCCATTATCAAGTGCTTCTTTGATAGCCTTGGGAGTACGTCCCTGACCAGTCCAGGTTTTCTCATCGCCATTTTCATCAATATATTTATATCTGGCAGGACGAGGTTCACGTTTAACCTTTGCGGATTTTGCCGATTTTTGTGATATGACTTCAAGAAGTTCGACAGGATCAATACCTTCTTCCAGCAACTTGGCGCGGAAGACTTCAAGCTTGGCCTGACGTTCAGCCTGTTCTTTTTGAATTGAGGCTTCTTCCTCACGGCGATCTTCCACAATAGCGGTCAGCTTCTCCAGCATTTCTTCCAGTGTTGCCAGATCAAGCTCACGAGCCTGAGCACGCAGTGTACGAATGTTATTTAATATTTTTAGCGCTTCGGTCATTTTTTCTATCCTGATAGTTGTAAAAACATTATTGGTATATGAAATTTTTCTTATTAATGTCGAATAAGTTGCGGCTGTTTTTCTTTCGATAAGATTTAGAACACACCCGTATGCAAAATACAATAAGTATCCTTTACGGCAACCAACAATCCCTTCCCCCTAGTCACACCGCTTAATTTCATAACTCTGCTACAGTAAATGTAGTTATCTGTCCAGAAATGGCAGTGCCGTGTCACATGAACACACTCTGGGACTCTGTTGAAAATGAATATTATAAAAAATAGCATTCTATCATGAACGCGAATAGTAGGCTTTTATGGCCTGCAAAAACTAACCCGTGCTTATCATCCAGCGCTGAGGTGGATATCAGGAAAATCGTGATCCTGGCTTACACGGATTGTTTTCTAGGGGACGTCATTAACTTATTGGAAATTCTGACAACACTTAACAAAAATCAACCAAATTCACCCGGGGAAAAAATACATTATGTGACTCGAATTTACTCCTTATACGGCGGTTCGATCACCTCCCCTTCAACGACCTTAATGAATGTAGAAACTCAAGCCGTGCAAGTTTCCCGGCAAGCAGACATTGATATACTCATTATCGCTCATGGTCCTCAACAGGCGATCTCAACGCCGCCAGATTCGATTATCCACTGGTTGCGTAAGATCTGCTTTCAATCACGATGCGTCATCGCTCTTGGCACCGGCATCTTCTGGCTGGCGGCCTCCGGCGTATTGAATCAACGAACGGTCACGACCCACTCATCACTGATAGCCAGGTTGATAGCATGCTATCCGACGCTGCGCGTAAAACAGAATGCCGACCTCCAACAAGATGGTAAATTCTATACCGCCAGTGAGCACGTCAATATAAAAGAAATGGCCCAACTGTTATTGCGTTCAGATCGAGGGGAAATCACCACTGATGGCCTTACTACCGGCGCCTTAAAACCGCCTCATCTGGATAATGCCTCGTGTCTGTTAGATTCTGTTTTCACGCACACGCAATCTATCGCTCATCGCATTATACTTTGGTGGCTTACTCATATTGATGAAGATTTAAATACGGCCCAATCCGCCTGTTATTTAGCCATGAGCGAACGCAATTTTCGACGTCACTTCAAACTACAAATGGGATATTCTCCCTCTTTATTTTTATTATTATTGCGTCTTGAACTCTCACGACAGGCATTGATTAATAGCAACTTACCTATCGATAAAATCGCCCGCCGCTGCGGATTGCGGGATGGACAACAATTAGCCAGAATATTCAGAAAATTTATCGGCACCTCCCCTCATCAATATCGGGAGGTAAAATATAAAGAACACTTTATCGGGCTCAATCCGGTCTATAGCGATTTATTTAATGCCGTCAATCTACCTGGATGGCTATGTGCTTTTTTAGCCAACATAAATCCCGAAAAACAGAAAAAACTATCGATATTACTCTATTTACAATATCAACCTGCAATTGAGCATTCCTGATGCAAGCAATAAATCGGAAAAAGACGATACGCCATTTTTCCAACGTTTATCTTTTATTACCTTAATTACGCATCATGGGTATTGGCCGTTTTTGCAGTACATAAGGCCGGGTATGGAGCGGTATAGTCCCAATGTCCTCTTAAATAACGGTTAGACTAAACGTGAGAAATGGCCTCCTTGTTTTTACGCCAAATCCATTCAGTTTTCTTTTGCGTTTTCAAGGCATCCTCATGTCCAACAATCTATTGATTAAAATGACAGTATTATCTTCACTGTGTCTCAGCGGTGCGCTTTCTACTCAAGCGCTTGCCGCTACGGCAACAGACACGATGGCGGTCAGTGCAACCGTGGTCGCCGCCTGTACGATCTCAACCACGCCTCTCGCCTTCCCTGATTATTCAGGCGTCGCCGTTGATTCCACCGCAACCTTGTCGATTCTTTGCTCTAATGCGGCACCTTATACGGTGGGTCTTGGCGCAGGGACGGCCGTCGGGGCCACCACAGCCTTGCGTGCCTTAACTGGCTCGGTTGCCGGGTCAACACTGAACTACGGGTTGTATCAGGAAGCTGCGCATACCACCAACTGGGGCAATACCATTGATACGGATACGGTGGCCGGAACAGGTTCCGGGGCGACACAAACGTTGACGGTTTACGGCGAGATTGCTGCGAATCAGCTCACCTCCGCCGTTGGCACCTACTCGGATACTATCGCAGTTACCATTAACTACTAATACAAAGGTTAGCGATTATGCCCCGTAATAGATTAATATTCAGGGCGCTAATGATTGCAGGTCTGTGGTGCATTGCACTACAGACCTTTGCGCAAGCGCTATCCATTGTACCGATCAGTCAAACACTGTCAGCGAATAAACGGGCCGCCAGCTTCACGCTAACCAATCATTCCGATAAAAACACCCAGGTCCAGATCCGCAGTTATGCCTGGACACAAACGGTTAACAGTGATACTTACCAAGATACGACCAGACTGTCGATCAGCCCTCCTTTCGCGACCATTGCTCCAGGTCAATCCCAAACCATCCGCTTGTTATTACGTGAATCCGCGGGCCAAACAGAAGAAGCTTATCGGGTGATCTTTGACCAAATCCCGGATAACAATAGAAATAAAGTCGAGCTGGCGTTACGTTTTACCATCCCGGTGTTTTCCCAACCACAGGCATTATCCACTGCGGATATTCGCTGGCGGGTTGAGAAACGTCAGGATCAGGCCGTATTGATCGCCGTCAATCATGGTCAACAGCACGCCATGTTGACAAACATTTCGCTGAATACCGACGGCAATATCGCGCTTAAACTTAAGGGACCGGGTCTGCCTTATATTCTTGCCGGCAGCGAGCGCCACTGGCTGATCGACGATCGTCTGCATCGGTTAACCCCCGGCAGGCGCTTACACCTGAAAAACGCCAGCCCGACAAGTCATGCCGATCAGTGGCTGAATGTGGGTATCACAGATTGAATGTTGTTCGCCCGTTGGGATTATTGTTGAGCATCATCGGCCTGTTCTGCCCAGGATTAAATGGCATCGCCTGGGCTGAATCCTCGGCCAGACAAAACCTGTTGCTCAGCGTGGTAGTAAACGGACAACAGCGTGAAGGCATTGATGATTTTGTCGAGGATAACGGAGAGCTGTTTGTTACCGTTACGCAACTCACCCGGTTAGGGCTGAGTTTACCGCCCTCTCAGAACGCCACGAACGATGAATTAATCAACCTAAGCACTATTCAGGGCTGGCGTTATCAATTAGACAATGAAACACAAACGCTCCATCTGCAAATCCCCAATCAGAATCTGGTGGCGCAACAGTTGAACGCTCCCCAAAAGCCAGACAGTGGTTCAGTTCCACACAGTGATAATGGCGCGGTATTGAATTATGACACTCAAATGACCCACTATGCCGGGCAATTGAGTGATAGCACGACGGGTGATTTACGGTTGTTTGGCAATCATGGCGTATTTTCAACCAGCGGAATACGGACGAATAATCCTTATCTTCGCCGAACCGTGCGGCTGAATAGCACATATAGCGTTTCTGATGTGGAAAAGCTGCGCACCTACAATGTCGGCGATTTTATCAATAGTGGTTTACCCTGGACCCGCCCTATCCGCATGGCGGGTATGCAGATGACCACCAATTTTAGCCTGCGTCCGGATCTGGTGACGTTTCCCCGCCCGGGAATTACCGGTGAGGTCGCGGTGCCTTCATCCGTTGATATCTATGTCAACGGTATACATCAATTGTCCAGCCGGGTAGAACCGGGTCCCTTTGAAGTTACCCAGTTACCAGTGACAAGTGGCGGTGGGGAAATCGCTATGGTGGTTAAAAGCGCCAACGGTCGGCAAATCCAACAGACGCTGCCTTTTTATACCGGTGCCTCATTACTCGAAAAAGGGTTGGACTCATTGGGCGTGGAAACCGGATTGGTACGCCGCCGTTATGCCACTCGTTCCAGTGACTATACGCAGAGCGCGGCTGCACTGAGCTATCGTCGAGGCATAACCAGCGGGCTGACGCTGTCCAGCCATCTTGAAGGTACTGAAAAACTGGCTATGGGCGGGATCGGCGCCGATCTGTTAATCAGCCGCTACGGCATCCTCTCATCTTCATTAGCGACCAGCCATTTCGGTAACCGGCAGGGGAGCCAATACGGGCTGGGCTTTTCCCATATTCTACCTGCCATGAGCTATGGCATCAGTATCCTACAGGCTGATAAACATTTTTATGATATTGCCGCCGCCAACGACGACACGATGCCTGGCACCACGCTACGCGCCAGCATTGGATTTCCCGTGTCACCCGGCAAGGGTTCATTTAGCCTGATTTATGCCAAGAGAATGGTCACTTTTTATAACGACTATGATTTAACATCGGAACGCATTGCCACTTCAACGCTTTCAGCGACCTACTCTGCTTCATTACCGTTTGATTCTTATGGTTATATCACGGTGTTGCATGATTTCGACAATCAACAAGGTAGCGGTATTTTTATTGGCTTCTCCATCCCCTTTGGCCGCAGAGCCACCATCAGCGCCAATAGCAGTATAAGCAACGGTAATCACTATCAAACCGTACAGGCACGGCAATCCGCGGTACAACGTGGCGATGTCGGCTGGAAAATCGCCAATCAGAGTGGAAGCCGAGCGCGACAAAATATGGCGTTAGATTACAAATCGCCATGGGGTTTGATGGGTACCGAGATCGAACGAAGCAAGGAAGGAAATGCGGTGCGCGCCAGCGCTCAAGGGGCAATTTCGACCCTTGGCGGCCATTTTTTCGCCTCGAATACTATTCATGACAGCTTCGGCGTAGTCGATACCGATGGATTATCCGGCATCACCGTATTACAGGAAAATCGGCCTCTGGGTAAGACCGATCGTAATGGCGTGATGTTTATTGAAGCGCTCAACGCCTATGAAAATAATCATTTGTCGATTGATCCCAACGATGTGCCGATGGATGTCTCGCTGCGTTACACCGAGCTCCACCTCACCCCCCGCGATCGTGCCGGCGTACTGGCCAAATTTCCCGTTCACCGCAGTAACAGCGCCACTATCAGGTTGGTTGATTCCAACCATCAGCCTATGCCGCTGGGCAGTACCGCCATCCTGAATGAAAATGGTATGCAACAGGTGATTGGCTATGACGGCATTATTTTCTTTGAAAACCTTGCCACGCATAACACGCTTAGCGTACAGCGAAATGAGCACCCCGCCTGTCACGTCGCCTTTGATTATCACCCTCAACCCAACACGATCCCCGAGATCGGGCCATTGACCTGCCTTACCGGAGAAAAACCATGAGATTAACCACATTATTGTGTCTTCTCACCTTGCTTCCTGTGGAAGTGCTGGCCTATAGCTGTGCGATCAGCACGACAGCATTAAATTTCGGCGCCATAGAAGGGATTACCGGCACATCACTGCAAAGTACGGCTACTTTCACGGTGAAATGTCAGGCAGACACTGACACAGACAGCGCCATTAGCTATCAGATAATGATTGATGGCGCCGAAACGGGCGGCCAGCGTCAAATGACCAATGGAAATCACACTACACATTATCAGCTCTATACATCGGGCAATAACCAGCAAATCTGGGACAGCAGCACCGGAACGCTGACAGATAGCTACACGCTGGTCGCCGATACAAGTGAAACTCGCACTTATACGGTTTACGCCAGTATGGCTCCCTCTTTTCAGGATGTTCCAGGAACGTATCTCGATACCCGTACCATCAATCTGGTGTATTAAGTACAGTGCGCGAATAAGTCCTCTTATTGAGGCAATCAGCACGGTCTGGCTAAAGTGGAGCAAAGCTATTTAGCGTTGCCCCCCTGATGCCGTTTACGGAAAAAAATCACGCTGACTTACGCTATCCGCTTGAATACCTGTTCGGCCATCTCTTCCGCCAGTACCGCGCATAATCCGGTATAGGCCGCCGGATCCAACAGTTCGGCAATCTCCTGCGTGGTGAAATTCGCCGCGATAACCGGATTGCTCGCCAGCGCCTCATGGTAGGCAATATTTTCATGGGTACTGCGCATCGCCACCTGATAAACCAACTCGTGGGCCGGATCCTTACCCAGTTTATCCACCAGCTTCATCATGATTTTTTCACTATTGATCAGCCCATGCGTCAACCCCACATTCTGCCGCATCCGCTCCTTGTTGATCACCAACGTCCGGGTCAGCTCTTCGGCCCGCAGGATAATTTCCGCCATCAGCTCAATACTTTCCTGAAGATTGGCATCAAAAATAAAGTAGGCGGAGCTATCCGCTTCGAACGGACGCGGGCAGACATACAGCGATGAGGTCAATACCGCATACAGCCTTTGCGCATTGGCAATGATCCCTTTCGCCAGCTTGGGATTAACCTTTTGCGGCATGGTGCTGCTGCCGACCGTCCCTTTGGCAAAGGCTTCGGAAACCTCGCCGAACTCTTCGCTGGAGGTCTGATAAACCTCTTCGGCGATTTTATGCAGCGTGGTGGCCAACAGACACAGATTCGAGATGTATTCAGCCCGATACACCCGGGCATTACGCGACGGGATCGCCATTGCATGCATTCCCAGCGCCTCCGCCACCAGATCCTGTACCCGACGACCGGGTTCGCCGGTGGCATGGAAAGCGCCGACCGCGCCGCCCATCATCACGGTAAATACCCGTTTCTCCGCTTCCTGCATACGCTCTACCGCGCCCAGTAGTTCATAAATCCACACCGAGACCTTATAGCCATAGGTAATCGGCAACGCATGTTTGCCATGGGTGCGCCCCGCCATCAAGGTGTCTTTATGCGTTTTCGCCAGCCGGGCAAGGTTGAGCAGCACGCTGTCCACAAACTGCAACAGTCGCTCATGGAACTGCTTAACGATATACAAATGCGCCGTTTGCTGGATATTCTGCGTCGTCACGCCATAGTGCACATACTTGCCGCTTTCGGCGTCGCAGGCATTGACCAGCACCTTTATCACCGGAACAAAGCCGTGGCCGATTTGTTGCAACAGACGCTCGATCTCCGCCAAATCAATACGTTCCAGCTTACAGTTGGCGGCAATATTCTCCGCCGCCTGTTGCGGGATCATCCCCGCTTTGGCCTGCGCCAGCGCCAGCGCGGCTTCAATATCAAGCCATGACTGTACCCGCGCCTCATGGGTAAACAGACTTTTCATTCCTTTATCGTCAATGGTTTTACTTTTTGAGTCATACAGTGCGCGCATGTTTATTCCCCTTAACCTTGGTTATTTCCAGCCAGAACATCGTCTACCGCGTTACGGACAAACTCGACATGCGGCCCGAAAACAACGTGAATATGGTTGCTGGACGGAATAAACGTCCCCAGCGATCCCGACTCTTTAAGCGACTCCATCCGTAGCAGTTTTTGATCGTAGAGATCGACGCGCAGACGGGAAACGCAATTTTCCACCCGTTTGATATTACTTTTGCCGCCCAATCCCTCAATCACCAACTGGGCTACCTTGTCATATTCCTTGTTATTTAATAGCGTGCTGTCCGCCATCTCATTTTCACGACCGGGCGTTTTGATATCGAACTTGCCAATTGCCCAGCGGAAGAAGAAATAAAACACCACAAAGTTGATACTGCCGAGCACGATCAGATTTACCCAGTGGGTATTTTCATACATCAGGCCGAAAATACCGAAGTCAAAAATAGTACCGCGAATATAGCCGATGGAGACGTCTAATATTTGCAGAGGTATGGTTAATAATCCGCACAATATCGAATAGACAATAAACAGTTTCGGCGCAATAAACAGGAAGGAGAATTCAAGCGGTTCGGTGATGTTGCCGAGGAAAGCGGTAAGCACCACGGTCAATATCATCCCTTTGGCAAATTTCTTATTCTTGAAATACGCCATGTGATACATCGCCAGACCAATGGCGGGCACGCGGAATAAGGTGGTCAGCATTTGCGACGAGGCAAGGTAACTCGACAACGTCGGCATAAATTCATTCCACGCCGGATGGTTGGGGCCTAACTCAAAAAGAATTTTATTCATCGCCGGCAAAATACCGACATAGGTTTGCCCGTCGATTAAATAGGTTCCGCCCGCCTCGGTAAAGCGTACGGTGGAACTGAGGACATGATGCAAACCAAACGGGATCAGCAGCCGGTTAAGCGTCATATAGATCCCCGAACCAATATGAGGCGCCATCATCACGGTTGAAATACTTTTCATTCCCGCCGTAAACACATCCCAGATGAACGGGATCAGCAGCCCGACGGGGATCGTAAAGGCGATGGATATAATCGCCACGGACTTTTTACCGCTGAAAAACGCAAAGGCCAGCGGCAACTGCAAGCGATAATAACGATCGGTGACTTTCGCCGCCAGCAAGCCGGCGATAATGCCCCCCAACGCCTCTATTTTCAGCGTCTGGATCCCTAGCACCATCCCCTGCCCGACAAAAGCCATATTGCCTTCAACCAATTGCCCCATCAGTTTTAAATGGACATGCATGGATATCAGCAATGTCATATAAGCAATTACCGATGAGAAAACCGCAATCCCTTTTTCTTTTTTTGACATGCCATAAGCGACGCCCATGGCAAACAGCAGCGGGATATTTTGAAAAACCACGCTACTGATTGAACCAACGGACGACAGAATAGCCTTGAAATAAGCATTACCTAAAAAAGGCAGCTTATCGATCATATAGGCCTGTCCCAACGCGCTGCAAATACCCATTAACATCCCGACGGGCGCTAATACTGCAATGGGTAATAATAGTGAGCGTCCAAATGTTTGTATTTCGTTTTTAAAATTGGCGTTCATAATAAGATCCCTGGTGTGGATTTACAGGCTTATAAGACACTAACGACAAACAGGCCATCAAGGTCAAATACCGACTGATTTAAAGCTCATCTTTTGCCCGTGAAAATAATGACATCACTCACAATTTTTAGCGCATTGCGCGATAATGTGCATATTGTTAGTGCATCAGTCGCCTAATTTACCCGGCAAAACAGCAGGAGTTCTTATGAAAATAATCAATGCCGTCCTTCGCCAGCAAAGCGGACTCTTCAGCATTACCCTTGATCGCGGCCTGATCGCGGCCATTGAGACGCAGCCCGCGTTATTGCCCGCCGCGGAACATCAGGATGCGATCGATGCCGGCGGCCAGTTGGTTATTCCCCCGCTGGTCGAGCCGCATATTCATCTGGATGCCGTTCTGACGGCCGGCGATCCGCAATGGAACATGAGCGGCACGCTGTTTGAAGGCATTGAACGCTGGAGCCAGCGTAAGGCGACCATCACCCATGACGACACCAAACGCCGGGCGCACACCGCCATCGGTATGCTGCGGGATCACGGTATTCAGCATGTACGAACGCACATTGACGTCACCGATCCCAGTCTGGCGGCGCTGCAAGCCATGCTGGAGGTGAAGCAGGAGGCGCGCAATCTGATTGATTTGCAAATTGTCGCCTTTCCGCAGGAAGGCATCGAATCATTTGCCGACGGACGCCGGTTGATGGAACGCGCCATTGAAATGGGCGCCGATGTCGTCGGCGGTATTCCTCATTTCGAAAATACCCGCGAGCAGGGCGTCAGTTCGATCAGGTTTCTGATGGATCTGGCCGAACGCACCGGGTGTCTGGTGGACGTGCACTGCGATGAAACCGACGATGCGCAGTCACGTTTTCTGGAAGTGCTGGCGGAAGAAGCCAGAGTCCGGCAGATGGGGCACCGGGTTACGGCCAGCCATACGGTGGCGATGGGTTCCTATGATAACGCCTATTGCTCCAAGCTGTTCCGTTTACTCAACCTGTCCGGCATCAACTTTGTTTCCTGCCCGACGGAAAGCATTCATCT
Source organism: Brenneria sp. L3-3C-1 (assembly GCF_016456245.1). Taxonomy (NCBI): domain Bacteria; kingdom Pseudomonadati; phylum Pseudomonadota; class Gammaproteobacteria; order Enterobacterales; family Pectobacteriaceae; genus Brenneria; species Brenneria sp. L3-3C-1. The sequence goes on from NZ_JAEMHF010000011.1 coordinate 115,226, forward strand.
TCAGGGACGCTTCGATACCTTTCCCAAACGACGCGGCGTTACGCGGGTGGCCGAGTTGGATCGGGCGGGCATGAATGTCTGTTTCGGACAGGATTCCATCAAAGATCCGTGGTATCCCCTCGGTAACGGCAACATTCTGCGCGTGCTGGATGCCGGGCTGCATATCTGCCATATGATGGGGTATGAAGATCTGCAACGCTGCCTGGATTTTGTCACCGATAACAGCGCCAAAGCGATGCATCTGGGAGAAGGTTACGGCATCGCAGTCGGTCGTCCGGCCAATCTGGTGCTGCTGGATGCGGAAAACGATTACGAAACCGTGCGCCGTCAGGCCAAAGCCAGACTGTCGATCCGGCACGGCAACGTCATCATGCGCCGTACCCCGGAACAGCTGAGCTACCCGGGCTAAATGCCGGACGCCCCGGATGCCGGACGTCATCACGCTCGGTGAACCGACAACGGTTCGACAGGATCACCCAGCAACCCTTCCCGGCGGCGCTGCTGATAGCTTTGTTCAAAAGTCTGCATGCCGGCCTGGCCCCCGGTCTGGATCAGGCTGGATAGTTGATGCGTTTTCCCTTCGCGGATCAGATTGCTGACCGCCGAGGTTGCCGTCAGCACCTCAAACAAGGCCACCCGGCCGCCCTGCGGCATCGGCAACAGCTTTTGCGCCACGACGGCGCGTAAGCAGGCGGCGAGCTGGCTGCGAACAAAGGCTTTTTCTTCGCCGGGAAACACATCCACCAGCCGATCGACGGCCTGTGCCGCGCCGCGGGTATGCAACGTGGAGAGCACCAGATGGCCGGTTTCGGCCGCCGTCAGCGCCAGGCGGATGGTTTCGGCGTCGCGCAGCTCCCCCAGTAAAATCACATCGGGATCCTCGCGCAGCGCGGCCCGCAGCCCCGATGCGAATGAAGAGCAGTGCCGGCCGATTTCACGCTGCTGGATCAGACACTGCCGGCTGGCATGGATAAATTCAATGGGATCTTCCAGCGTGATCACGTGCTGGCGACTACGCGCGTTCAACGCCGTAATCATCGCCGCCAGCGTGGTGGATTTACCACTGCCGGTCGCTCCGCTCAGTAAAATCAGCCCATCGGGTCTGGCCAGCAGTTCAGACAAAATCGGCGGCGCATGAAGCGCGGTCAGTGAAGGATGGGTTGAGGGTACGATCCTAAGCGCCGCCGAAAGTCCCAGCCGCTGTCGGAACAGATTGACCCGCAGGCGCGGCCCGTCAGCCAGAGTCAGGGCGCAGTCCACCTGACCCGACGTTTGCAGTTGCTGCCGCTGGCCCGGTTCAAGCCACGTGGAGCACCATTGTTCCAGTTGCTCTGAACACAAACGTGGTAAGGTATTTTCAGCGCGCAGTTGGCCATCAACACGCAACACCGGCGGATGTCCGCTACACAGATGCAGATCCGAGGCATTATGCTTTACACTAAGTGTCACCCATTCATCCACATGCATAGATTAATCTCCTGAATCACTATGACCACTATCCAGCAGAATCTACAGCACATCAGGCAGCAGATCTCAGCCGCCGCAGAACAGTGCGCACGGGCGCCGGAAGCAGTGAAGCTGCTTGCAGTCAGTAAAACCAAACCTGTGACGGCTATCGAAGAAGCGATCAATGCCGGGCAGCGGGCATTTGGCGAAAACTATGTGCAGGAAGGGGTGGACAAGATCCGTCACTTCCGGGAAAACCAGCCCGATACGTCGTTGGAATGGCACTTTATCGGCCCGTTACAGTCGAACAAAAGCCGACTGGTGGCGGAGAATTTTGACTGGTTTCACACCGTGGATCGTCTGCGCATCGCCCAGCGCCTGAGCGAACAGCGCCCGGCGGCGCTGCCGCCGCTGAATGTGCTGCTGCAAATCAACATCAGCAATGAGCCGAGCAAATCCGGCATCAGGGTTGATGAATTATCCGCGCTGGCGGCCGGCGTGGCGGCATTGCCGAATCTGCGCCTGCGTGGTTTGATGGCGATCCCGGCCCCCGAAACAGACTATCAGCGGCAGCTTGCCGTTTTTCGACGAATGGACGATCTGTTTCAACAACTGGCATTACACTATCCCGACATTGATACCTTATCGATGGGAATGACCGATGATATGTGCGCCGCGATCGCCGCAGGCAGTACGCTGGTGCGGATTGGCACGGCTATCTTTGGCGCGCGTGACTATGCCGCGACGACGGCCTAGCCGGCAACGGCGGTACAATCCATTGCAACGACGTCAGTCGCGCCATCATAATCAACCACAACGATAATCAGCGAGAATTTAGATGCAGCAACGTAAAATAGCGTTTATTGGCGCCGGGAATATGGCGCAGGCCATTGTCGCCGGGTTAATCGACGGCGGCTACCCCGCCGGCAATATCAGCGTATGCGCGCCCTCCGGCAAACATCGTGACGCGCTGGCGGCCAGATTTGGCGTGGTCGGTAGCGCGGATAACGTGCGTTGCGCCCAAGAAGCGGATGTTATTGTACTGGCGGTAAAACCGCAGATGATGGCGACCGTTTGTGAACCCTTGCGACAGCAGGTGAATTTCTCCGGTAAACTGGTGTTGTCGATAGCCGCCGGCATCAGCATCGCCCGTTTTCAGGCGCTGTTGGGCGAAAATCTGAATATCGTGCGGATTATGCCCAATACGCCGTCGCTGGTGGGAAAAGGCATGAGCGGGCTGTATGCGCCCGCCGCCGTCAGCGAAAGCGATCGGGCGTTCACCGCCGGACTGATGAACAGCGTGGGCAAGGTATGCTGGGTGGAGAACGAATCAGGCATTAACGGCGTTATCGCCGCCGCAGGCAGCGCGCCCGCCTATTTCTTCCTGTTTATGGAAGCCATGCAGCAGGAAGCGGTTCGTCAGGGATTCGATCAGGATACCGCACGTTTGCTGGTACAGCAGGCGGCTTCCGGCGCCGCCGCGCTGGTAGAGGCCAACCCCGCCACGCCGCTGTCGACGCTGCGGGAAAGCGTGACCTCCAAAGGCGGGACGACCGCCGAAGCGTTACGGATATTTAATGAACGGCAGCTCGCGCAGACGGTGGCGGAGGCGATGCAGGCCGCCGTGGCGCGCGCTCAGGAAATGGAAAAGCTGTTTTAATTGAAAGCATTGTTAGTCGCCCTCATTATACAGATACAGGCTCAATAAATTTCAAAGATGCAGAAAGCCAATATACCTGCAATGCGAAAGATAAAGGGGATGTCCCCATTTAATTAAGGAACCGACGTACTTATGCTTACCCTGACTTTTCTGGTCAAAACGCTGATTGACCTCTACGTGATGGTCTTGCTTTTGCGCATCTGGATGCAATGGTCGCGCAGCGATTTTTATAACCCGCTGTCGCAGTTCGTGGTCAAAATCACTCAGCCGATTGTCGGGCCGCTGCGCCGTATCCTGCCGTCGCTGGGGCCGATTGACAGCGCCTCGCTGCTGCTGGCGTTTATTCTGACCACCATCAAGTATCCCCTGCTGTTGCTGATTCAGGTCGGCGCGCTGTCGCTCAGCCCGATGAATCTGCTGGTGGGGCTGCTTTCCCTGATCAAATCCGCCGGCTACCTGGTGTTCTGGGTGGTGATTATCCGCTCGTTGATGAGTTGGATCAGTCAGGGCCGCAGCCCAATCGAGTATCTGCTGCACCAGTTGACCGAGCCGCTGATGGCGCCGCTGCGCCGCATTATTCCGGTCATGGGCGGCATCGATTTTTCCGCCATGGCGGTGATCCTGATCCTGTATCTGTTCAATTATCTGGGCATGGATCTGTTTCCGGGGTTGTGGTTCCTGCTGTGAGCGCCGTTACCCGCCACAACGACGATCTGGTGATTCGGCTGTATATCCAGCCGAAAGCCAGTCGCGACCAGATTGTCGGGCTGCATGGCGACGAGCTGAAAGTCGCCATCACCGCTCCGCCGGTCGACGGGCAGGCCAACGTCCATCTGACCAAATTCCTCGCCAAGCAATTTCGGGTCGCCAAAAGTCTGGTCATTATCGAAAAAGGTGAACTCGGGCGGCATAAACAGATTAAAATCATCAATCCGCAAACCATCCCGGCAGAAGTCGCGGAACTCATCGAATAAACACGCAGGAAAACAAGATGCAAAAAGTGGTTTTGGCTACCGGCAATCCCGGTAAAGTGCGCGAACTCGCCGGTCTGCTGGCGGATTTTGGCCTCCACATCGTGGCACAAACCGAACTGGGGGTCGATTCCGCCGAAGAAACCGGTCTGACATTTATTGAAAACGCGATTCTGAAAGCGCGCCACGCCGCGCAGATCACCGGCCTGCCGGCGATCGCCGATGACTCCGGCCTGGCGGTGGATGCGCTGGGCGGCGCGCCGGGCATTTATTCCGCGCGTTACGCCGGCGTCGACGCCAGCGACCGGCAAAATCTGGATAAGCTGCTGCAAACCCTAAAAGACGTGCCTGACGAACAGCGCGGAGCCAGCTTCCATTGCGTACTGGTTTATCTGCGCCATGCGGAAGATCCCACGCCGCTGGTGTGTCACGGCCGCTGGCAAGGCGTACTGACCCACGAAGCCGCAGGCACCGGCGGTTTTGGCTATGACCCGATCTTCTTCGTGCCGGCGCTGGGCAAAACCGCCGCCGAACTGACGCGTGAAGAAAAAAACGCCCTCTCTCACCGCGGTCAGGCGTTGCGTTTGTTACTGGATGCCCTGCGTAATGCTTAAGCTGCCTCCGCTCAGCCTGTACATTCACATTCCCTGGTGCGTGCAAAAATGCCCCTATTGCGATTTCAATTCCCACGCGCTGAAAGGCGAGGTGCCGCATCAGGAATATGTTGAACATCTGCTGGCCGATCTGGATGCCGACCTGCCGCTGGCGGCCGGCCGGACGCTGCACACGATTTTTATCGGCGGCGGCACCCCCAGCCTGCTGAGCGCGCAAGCGATGCAAAGCCTGCTGGACGGCGTGCGGGCGCGGCTGGCGTTGGCGCCGGACGCCGAAATCACCATGGAAGCCAATCCGGGCACGGTGGAAACCGACCGCTTCAGCGGCTATCAGCGCGCCGGCATCAACCGCATCTCCATCGGCGTACAGAGTTTTGATCCACAGAAACTGACCCGGCTGGGGCGCATTCACGGCCCGGATGAAGCCAAACGCGCGGCCCGTCTGGCCGCCGGACTGGGGTTACGCAGTTTTAACCTCGACCTGATGCATGGCCTGCCGGATCAGTCGCTGGCGGAGGCGCTGGACGATTTACGTCAGGCGATCGCCCTCAACCCGCCGCACCTGTCGTGGTATCAACTGACCATCGAACCCAATACGCTGTTCAGTTCGCGGCCGCCGACGCTGCCGGACGACGACGCACTGTGGGATATTTATGAACAAGGTCATCGGTTGCTGAGCGCGGCGGGTTATCAGCAATACGAAACCTCCGCCTATGCCAAACCGGGCTATCAGTGTCAGCACAATCTGAACTACTGGCGCTTCGGCGATTATCTGGGGATCGGCTGTGGGGCGCACGGCAAGCTGACCTTCAGCGACGGGCGTATTCTACGCACGGTGAAAACCCGCCATCCTCGCGGCTATATGCAGGGCAATTATCTGGACAAGCAGCATGAAGTGGCGAATGAAGACCGCGCTTTCGAGTTCTTTATGAACCGCTTTCGCCTGCTGGAAGCCGCGCCACGCGCTGACTTCACCGCCTATACCGGTCTGGATGAAAGAGGAATACGCCCGCAGTTGGATCAGGCGCTGGCGCAAGGTTATCTGGCTGAGACCGCCACCCACTGGCAGATTACCGAACACGGCAAGCTGTTTCTGAATTCGCTGCTGGAGCTGTTTCTGACAGAAGAGTGACGCTGATGGGGTGAACAGCGCCGCCCGCTCAAAGCGTCACCTTGTTCACCGCCTTCACATCCCCCGTCATTTAGAGCGGCGACCTTTCCGGTTTACGAGCCGCTTTTCATTTCTACGTTATCCCCCTTGCCCGACAGCCAGAAATAGTATTTTCTTTACACTGGATTGAGATTTTATCTTCAGGCATTCTTTGTAAGAATAAATCTTACACCCATTATTGAGGTAGTTATGGCCAGAACGATGACGATTGATCTTGGAGATGAACTTCGCCACTACGTAGAGACATTGGTCGAGTCCGGTGATTACCGTACGCAAAGTGAAGTCATTCGGGAGGCTCTGAGAATGCTGCGTGAAAAACAGGCTGAGTCCGATCTGCAAAAACTGCGAAATCTGATTGCGGACGGATTAAACAGCGGGGAACCACAGGAATGGAATCGTGATGAATTTCTGCAAAAAATCAGAGATAAAGTGCACAAGGCAGCAAAGAGAAATTAAACTCACCCCACGAGCTCAGCAAGATATGGAAAATATTTATCTCTATAGTCTGCTGAAATTTAATGAAGCGGCCGCTGATAAATATTTATCAAAACTTGAGAATGCGTTTAGCGCCATTGCCTAATATCACGTCGGCACTGAACGCCACGAAATCGGCGGCGGTATCCATTCGTTACCGGTTTCAAGCCACGTTATTTTCTTTTTGAACGAATGCGATACAGCAATCATTATACGCATACTTCACCAATCGCAAGATGCCGTACGCCATATCCGTTGGATAGAGCCAAATATAAACGCGTGGTTTCCGATTGAATTTTCGCAGCGGATTATGACAAAGTGTCGCGATGTGTTATCCCACAGGTGACGATGATGAAAATTGTAAAATTAATAATGATATCGCTGTTGATGGCGACGGTACTAAGCGGTTGCAACACCGCGCGCGGCTTCGGTCAGGATGTGGAAAAACTGGGCAGCAAAATTTCCAATTCAGCCAGTTGACGCGAGTTGTAAACCCTTTACAAAACCCGCAGGCGCCAGGCTGCGGGTTTTGCGTTTCAGAGCGATGCCAATCCTCTCAGAATGCAGACAGCATATCGATGTGGGGGATGCCGTCTTCGTCGTAAACCTCGCCGATGGCGACAAAGCCGAAGTTGGCATAAAAATGCTGCAAATGCGCCTGAGCAGACAGGAAAAGATGCTTTTGCGGCCAGTGGCGGGTACTGCTAATCAGCACATGCTCCATCAGTTGATGCCCCAGATGTTGCCCGCGGGCCGGCGGCGCCACAATCACCCGTCCGATGGTCACCACATCATTACCCGGATGCGGCGCCAGCAGCCGTGCATAAGCGGCCGGTTTGCCGTTGTCATACGCCGTGATATGGCGGTTGCCTTCCGCCAGATCGCGCCCATCGATATCCTGATACGGACAGGTTTGCTCCACCACAAAAACCTGATTACGCAGCGCCAGAATGTCATGCAATGAATACACATTCAGATCATCGACAGACCAGTCATGCCATATCAGATTCATATCCCCCCCCGTCTGTTCTACGCGGCATTCCGCCTGTCGGCCCGCCGCTTCGCGTAAATCAGCCACGCCCACAATAATGCAATCGCCAGCGCAAATAATACGCCGAAACCCATACCGATGGTGATAACCGACACCCCTAATTTAACCACCAGCGAGTAGAGGCCCAGCATCAACAGCATCGACGCATTCTCACCCAGATTCTGAACCGCAATGGCGTTGCCCGCGCCGACGCTGGCTTTACCCCGCTCCTGCAACAGGGCATTGAGCGGCACGATGAAAAAGCCCCCCAGCGCACCAAGCAAAATCAGTAAACCATAGGCGCCGATCAAGCTTTGCTGGAGAGTAAAAATCACCACCACCACGCCAATCAACACGCCCGCCGGTAAGCAACGTTGTACCGTTTTCAGCGTAATCAGTTTAGCGGCGGCGCCCGCCCCGATCACAATACCCACCGCCACCATCGCATTCAGCAAGGTCGGCGTGGCGTTATCGGTAATACCGAGCGCCAGCGGCACCCACAGCACCAGCAGAAAACGCAGCGTCACCCCCGCCCCCCAGAACAGGCCGGTGCCCACCAGCGAAAAACGGGTTTCGCCATCGCGCCACAGCACGCGACAGGCGGAAAAGAAGCGTTTGGTCATTTGGGCCGGATGCCAGGACGATCCCGGGCGCGCCGCGCTCAGCCGGGGGATCAGCATATTCGCCCCCAGCGCAATACCATAAGCCACGGCGCAAATCGCCAGCGCGGCGTACAAATTCCAGTCCGCCAGCACGCCCCCGGCCACCGACCCGGTGAGGATCGCCGCAATGGTTGAAGCTTCCATCAGGCCGTTGGCCTTCACCAACTGGTCGCCACGGGTTATTTCGCCCAGGATGCCATACTTGGCGGGCGAATAGGCCGCCGCACCGACGCCCACCAGCGTATACCCAAGAAACGGATTACCGCCGAAGCAAATAAGCAACGCGCCGGCCAGCTTCAGGGTATTGGAAAACATCATCACCCGACCTTTGGCAAAGCTGTCCGCCACCTGCCCGACAAACGGGGCCAGAATGATATAGGCGGCCACAAAACCCATTTGTAAAAATGGCTGGCTCCAGTCGGGATAAACCAGTTGTTTGATTAGCGCCAGCGTGGCGAACAACAGGGCATTGTCGCCAAAGGCGGAAAAAAACTGCGCGATAATTACCGCGCTCATGCTGCGCGACATCAGCGGAGCGGCCTGTTCCGGCATCTGACTCATTGTGCCTGCTCCGGTTGTTCCGCCATTTGACGCAGGGTGACAAAATCAGGTTTGCCGCTGCCGAGCAACGGTAGCGCTTTCACATGCCGGATATCGCGCGGCACCGCCAGTTCGGGAACGCCGCCGCTGCGCGCCTGTGCCAACAGTTGCTCGCGGGATAACTGGTTATCGGTGGTAAACAGCACCAGCGCTTCGCCTTTACTGCTGTCGCTACGGGCGCTGGCGGCATGCTGGGCGTCCGGCGACGCTTTTAACGCCAGTTGTTCCACACTTTCCAGCGACACCATTTCACCGGCCAGTTTGGCAAAACGCTTCACCCGGCCGACGATGGTGCAGAAGCCCTTTTCATCCAGTTCGACAATGTCGCCGGTGTCATACCAGCCCGCCTCTGATTCGCCCTGGGCGTTTTCCGCGGCGGGCGTTTCCAATACGCCGGGATGCTCAACGCGCAGATAGCCTTTCATGATGTTTGGCCCGCGCAGTTGCAGACGCCCGCCCCGCTCAATACCGGGAACCGTGATAAGCCGCGACGCCATTTCCGGCAGCAAACGCCCGACGGTATGGATTTTAGCCGCCATCGGCACGTTGATCGCCACCACCGGCGCGCACTCAGTCACACCGTAGCCTTCCAGAATGCGGATACCGAATTTGTCCTGCCAGATCTGACGGGTGACCTCGGAGAGCTTTTCAGCCCCGGCGACCACATAGCGCAAACGGGCGAAATCATAAGGATGCGCAAAGCGCGCGTAATGCCCCAGAAAGGTGGAGGTGCCAAACAGCACGGTACAGTTCTGGTCGTATACCAGCTCCGGCACGATGCGATAATGCAGCGGGCTGGGATACAGAAAGACCCGAGCGCCGGTCATCAATGGCGTCAGCAGGCCGACCGTCAGTCCAAACGCATGGAACAGCGGCAGCGCCGACATAAAACGGTCGCGGGGCGTAAAGTCCGCCACGGTACGAATTTGCTCCACGTTCGCCAACAGACTGTCATGGGAATGCACCACGCCTTTCGGGTTGCCTTCGGAACCGGAAGTAAACAGGATCATCGCCGCATCGTCGGGTTTCTGCGCCAGCATCGCCCGGGCGGGAAACAGCAGATGAAACAGAATCCACAGCTTATCAGACAGCGTTACGGTATCTTTTAAATCTTCCAGATAGACCCAGTTGGCCTCGGTCACCTGTTTTGGCAAGTCGGTCAGTTTGCCCTTTTCCAGAAACTGACGCGACGTCACGATGGTTTTAATGGTGGCGGCTTTCATGGCGCTTTGCAGCCCTTTCACCCCCGCCGTGTAGTTCAGCATCGCCGGAACCCGGTTACGTAACGTGGCCCCCAGAATCGCCGCCGCCGTAATGGTGGCGTTGGGCAACAGCATCCCCACATGCTCGTCCGCCCGGGTAAAACGCTGCAAAATCCGCGATACGCCGAGAGACTTTTTCAATAACCCCTGATAGCTGTCTTCCTTGAATGAAATATCTGAAATACAACGAGAGCGGCGCCCGTAGCGGGTTTGCGCCGACAGAAAAGCCTGATACAGCGTTTGGCTTGGGCGCGTCGCCATTCTCGCCGCCATCATAATCTGATGCAGGCGTTCCCCCGCCAGTATACGGCGCTCACGGGCGCTGTTCGCCTCCGGCATCGGCAAGGTGGTGGGCGGCAAATAGCTGATGGTGATCGGCGGAAACCAGCGGCGTTTAAATACCCCCGCCAGACGCCCGAACGGCGTGAACTCCGGCCCGTCCAGCCGCACCGGAATAATGGTCGCCCCCGATTTCGCCGCCACGAACGCCGCGCCGCTGTAGATTTTCATCAGCGACCCCGTCACGGTGATGCGTCCTTCCGGGAACACCACCACCGGCTGGCCGCGTTCGATCAATTTAATCAGTCCCTTGATGGCTAGAGGCTTGGTCGGATCCAGCGGCACGAAATCGATATAGGGTTTCAGCCAGCGCATAAACCAGCGCCCGTAAATGTCCGAATAAACTGCGAATACCGGCTTTACCGGTAAAAATAGCGCCAGAAGCGCGCCATCAAGAAAGGAAACGTGATTGGGGGTTATCAGCAATTTTGATTGCTGGAAGTTGCTGCTGTCGCCCTCAATCCGGATGCGGTACAGACGCCGGAACACCCAACGTAACAGGGTATAGATCATGTCTTCTCCTAATAGACAGATAAACGGTGCAGCCGGTGAAAAACAGGCTGTTCGATCGCTGCGATCAAAATACTATAGCGATCCGCTCATCGCCAGAATAACCGAACCACGGCGGACGAAAGTCGGTTTATGTTGCGGGTGAAGAAAGTAATAGAGAGCAGTGCGGGCGGCAGGCAAAAAAAACCTACGCATCCGCGTAGGTTGGTGTAATCAAATGGTTCAATGTACAGAGCACATCGATATATCACCAATCAATACCTCTGGGACTTGATACTTTAAACAGAGTGCATTCGCGAAACCAGCAGCGAATCGCAAGAGTTCTGCTCTAAGTGCAACCAACTGTAAAATTCTTATCGCGTCGTGTAATAACTGCGGCAATGTTAATCCGTCCAGGCAATCACCGGTTACTGGCGAGGCAAGGAAGATTCCGCCAGGCTTTTCGCTATCGACGCCGCGGTGGCGGCGTCGCATTCGATGGCTCCGAGCAAGGCATCAAGCAGACCGGGAAAACGCGCGTCCAGATCCTCACGGCGCAACGACAATAAGTTCTCGCGCCCGTATGGGCGCTGCCAGATTACACCGCTGTTGCGCAGCACCCGCCAGTGGTGAGTCAGGGTGGACTTCGATATGCCTTGCAGCACCGAACCGCAGGTGTATTCACCGCCGTCGGCCAGCACCCGCACCACGGTCAGGCGCAGCGGGTTGCCTAGCGCGGTGAGCACATCTTCCAGGCGAATCTTGTCTCGTTCAGGGTGATTGGCAATCATTCCGGCACGGTATCCAATAGTACGAGGACTGTCAAACAGTCCGGCGTTAATGACAACACGATTAAACCAATTCCAGCACCAGCAGCTCTTCCAACGTCTGACGACGGCGGATCAGCCGCGGCTGTCCCTGCTCGAACAGCACTTCCGGCAGCAACGGACGGCTATTGTAATTGGAGGACATGGAGGCGCCATAAGCGCCGGTATCATGGAACACCAGATAATCGCCCACCTGCGCGTCCGGCAGCGCGATGGTTTCCACGCCGCCGCCGGCATGCTGGGTAAAGACGTCGCCGGATTCGCACAGCGGCCCGGCTATCACGCTGTCGCGCAGCGGCGCCTGGCTGATATCGCGGTTGTCGCCCGGCAGCAGCGAAATATGGTGATAGCTGCCGTACATCGCCGGACGCATCAGATCGTTGAAACCGGCATCCACCAGCACAAAGTGGCGGCTGCCCATCTCTTTCACCGCCCGTACTTCCGCCACCAGCACGCCGGCTTCGGCGACCAGAAAACGGCCCGGCTCAATTTCCAGCGTCACCGGATGGCCCAGATGAGCGGCAATTTTCTCACGGGCGGCGTTCCACAGCCCGTAATAGTGCTCGGTATCAATCGACTCTTCGCCGTCGCGGTAAGGAATGGATAAACCGCCGCCGGCCGAGATCGCCTCAATATCGTGGCCCAGCGTAATCACCTGCCGCACCATCGCCTCGCACACCTGCTCTAAATGGCCGTAGTCCACGCCGGAACCAATGTGCATATGAATCCCCACCAGTTTCAGCTGATAGCGTTGGATCTGCGCCAGCGCCCGCGGCAGATCGCCGAACCAGATCCCGTGTTTGCTGTTTTCCCCGCCGGTATTGGTTTTCTGACTGTGACCGTGACCAAAACCGGGGTTAACCCGCAGCCACACCGGATGACCCGGCGACTGGCGGCCCAACTGTTCCAGCATATCCACCGATCCGGCGTTAACCGGGATCTTCAATTCGGTCACGCGTTGTAATGTCGGACGATCCAGCAGATCGGCGGTAAAGACGATCTCGTGCGCGTCGGTGCCCGGCGCAAACCCCGCCACCAGCGCGCGTTCAATTTCGCCCAGCGACACGGAATCCACTTTGACGCCCTGCTGATGCATCAGGCGAAGAATATGCGTATTGGAACAGGCTTTCTGCGCAAAGCGGATGGCATCGAATCGGCGCAGTTTAGCGATTCGGTCGATGATGGTCTGCGCATCATAAGCCCAGACCGGGCAACCGAATCGGGCGGGCAGTTCGCGCAGGCTCTGCGCATTCAGCGCATAAGCGGCGTCATTCAAATCGTGCGGCATAACATTTCCCGGAAGCAAAATGACCATGTTGGTAATGTTTACATTATGCCAATGGTTAATTTGGTAATAAAATATCCATATATGGTTAATCTATTCATTTTTGATATATCTTAATTAACCCAACAGGAACCGCTATGGCCGCCGTATCACTACGACATATTGAGATTTTTCACGCGGTAATGACCGCCGGTAATCTGACCGAAGCGGCAGCGCTGCTGAACACCTCTCAGCCGACGGTCAGCCGCGAGCTGGCGCGGTTTGAAAAACTGATTCAAATGACGTTGTTCGAACGCCTGCGCGGGCGGCTGTACCCGACGGCGCAAGGTTTACAGCTATTTGAAGAAGTGCAGCGATCCTATTATGGCTTAGACCGAATCATCAACGCCGCCGGCGATATTCGCCATTTTCAGCAGGCGCAGCTTTCAATCGCCTGTCTGCCGGTATTCTCTCAGTCGCTGCTGCCCGACGTCTGTAAACCGCTGTTGGCTCGCTATCCGTCGCTTAACCTGAATATCATTCCCCAGGAATCGCCGCTGCTGGAAGAGTGGCTGTCAGCCCAGCGGCACGATTTGGGGCTAACGGAAAACACCATCACGCCCGCCGGAACGGAGCGCCAGACGTTGATGCAGTTGAATGAAGTCTGCGTACTGCCCGCGCGGCATCCTTTGGCGGACAAGATGGCGCTGACGCCGTCTGACTTTGCTGGCGAACCCTTTATCAGCCTGTCCAGCGCCGACGGCTATCGCCAACTGTTGGACAAGCTGTTTCAGGAACAAGGCGTTCCCCGCCAGATGGTAGTGGAAACCCACAGCGCGGCGTCTGTTTGCGCCATGGTGCGCGCGGGTGTCGGTCTGTCCATCGTCAACCCGCTGACCGCACTGGACTATGCCAACTCCGGCGTTGTCGTGCGCCCTTTCAGTATCGATGTGCCGTTTATCGTCAGCCTGATCCGCCCGCTGCACCGTCCGGCCTCCGCGCTGGTGGATACCTTTATCGAACAGCTTAAACAGTATGCCGAACGCATACCCTTGCGTTTACAACACGTGCTACGGCCGTGACAGGACTCACCCAGCGCGCCTCATCCCGAAAAAAGCATTGTGTGGTATAGTGAGCCTTATCTTTCGTTCTTGACATTTTTCCCCTTTGGGGAAGCTGACGAACCACTGACCAAGTAAGATCCATGCCACACTATAGCCAAACCGCCAGCCATCATACCAAGCTTCAAAACCCGGTTTTCCCTCTGGGACGCTTCTCCGTCGCCCCGATGCTCGACTGGACCGATCGCCACTGCCGCTATTTTCTGCGCCGGTTGACCCGCAACGCCCTGCTGTATACCGAAATGGTCACCACCGGCGCCCTTATCCACGGCAAAGGGGATTATCTGGCCTATAGCGAGGAAGAGCACCCGCTGGCATTGCAGTTGGGCGGCAGCGATCCGCAGGCGTTGGCGCACTGTGCGCAGTTGGCGGAACAGCGCGGTTACGATGAGGTTAATCTTAACGTCGGCTGCCCGTCCGATCGGGTGCAGAACGGGCGTTTCGGCGCCTGTCTGATGGGGGAAGCCGAACTGGTCGCCGACTGCATCAAGGCGATGAAAGATCGCGTTTCCATCCCGGTGACGGTGAAAACCCGCATCGGTATCGACGATCGGGACAGCTATGCCTTCCTGTGCGAGTTTATTCACACGGTTGCCGAACGCGGCGCTTGCGACACCTTTATCGTGCATGCGCGCAAAGCCTGGCTGTCCGGCCTCAGTCCAAAAGAAAATCGTGAGATCCCGCCGTTGGATTATCCGCGGGTTTATCAGTTGAAGCGGGATTTCCCAGCCCTGACCATCGCCATTAACGGCGGCGTCAAAACGCTGGCGGAAGCCAAAACCCACCTACAATACCTGGATGGTGTGATGATGGGGCGCGAAGCATACCAGAACCCCGGCATTCTGGCGCAGATCGATAGGGAACTATTCGGATCGGCGGTTGCCGACCCGGATATCGTCGCGGTGGTGCAATCGATGTACCCGTATATCGAGCGGGAGCTGTCGAACGGCGCGGCGCTCGGTCATATCACTCGTCATATGCTGGGTCTGTTTCAGGGCGTGAGCGGCGCACGGCAGTGGCGACGTTATCTGAGTGAAAATGCGCACAAACCGGGCGCCGATGCGTCCGTGGTTGAACGCGCGCTGGCGTTGGTTAATCACTCCCACGTCTGAATAACGCCAACAGTTGGTCTTTTTGACTAACCTTCGATAATCCCTTCCTTATTCGTCGCTGATAAATCAATACCTTATCAGCGGCGCATTTTGGCACGATTCTTGTTAATACCCTATAGCCGCCCTTTCGTTGCGATATCGACGACAGGCGATGTATCACGATTAACAAGCAAAAAATGCTTAACCGCCACAGGAGCGCTCTATGTTGGAAATTTTCTTCGTTATTGGCTTTTTTATCATGCTGATGGTCACCGGCGTATCATTGCTGGGGGTGATTGCCGCCCTGTTTATCGCCGCTATTTTCATGCTGGTCGGCGGGCTGTTCGTGATGGCGATTAAAGTGCTGCCGTGGCTGTTGCTGGCGGTGGCGACGGTCTGGTTATGGCGTCATTTTCAACAAAAACCAGTGCGTTACTATCGCTAACCGTGGCGACGTTGGGGAAGTCAGCGCCGATGGAATATGAAAGATAAAGAGCGCAATGCAAAATTGTGCGCCAGCAGATATTTTTTCATGACGGTGGCTGCTAGGATGTCGCCACTATTGATTATCTGCTTTGAACGACATGACATCTTGTTCTGTCGTCAAACAGGCGGTTAAGCGCAGTAAGACAAAAGCTTTCATCAGCGTCAGGAACACAATAGCCACACAGTGGCACCTCCATGACGACACCACTGTACCCTACATACGGTTTGATGAAATGGGCGTTACGGCAAAGGCCTCCGACAGGGGGCCTTTTGCTTGAGGATGATTAACCCGGGATCAGCAGGCTGGAGCCTTGTGTGCCGCGGCTTTCCAGCGCCTGGTGCGCGGCGCTGGCATCCGCCAGGGCGAAAGTCTGGCTGGCGGGCACCGCCACTTTGATGGCGCCGCTGGCTAACAGGGAGAACAATTCATCGCTGGCCTGCTTCAGTTCAACGCGATTGGTAATATAGCCAAACAGCGACGGACGGGTGACATACAGCGATCCTTTCTGGTTCAGGATCCCCAGATTCACCCCGGTGACCGGCCCGGAGGCATTGCCGAAGCTGACCATTAGCCCACGGCGCCGCAGGCTGTCCAGCGAGGCTACCCAGGTATCTTTCCCCACCGAATCGTACACCACCGACACCTTCTCGCCACCGGTCAATTCCGCGACCCGTTCAGCGATGTTTTCCTTACGGTAATCGATCGTCGCCCAGGCGCCGGCCTGCTTTGCCCGCTGCGCTTTTTCGGCCGAACCTACGGTGCCAATCAATTTGGCGCCCAACGCGTTCGCCCACTGACAGGCGATCAACCCCACCCCGCCGGCGGCGGCATGGAACAAAAAGGTTTCGTTTGGCTTGATTTCATAAGTCTGACGAAACAGATAATACACCGTCAGCCCTTTCAGGAACGAAGCCGCCGCTTGCTCAAAGCTTATCGCGTCCGGCAGCAGGGCAACGTTGTCTTCCGCCACATTATGCACCTCGCTGTAGGCGCCCAGCGCAGAATGCGCATACACCACTCGGTCGCCGACCTTCACCGTGCTGACTCCCGCTCCGACTTTGACGACAACGCCCGCCGCTTCAGTGCCCAACCCTGACGGCATTGATGGCGGCGCATACAGCCCGCTGCGGATATAGGTATCAATAAAGTTAATGCCGATTGCGCGATTTTCCACCTGCACCTCGCCCGCTGCGGGATCGCGCGGGGTAAAATCGACATATTTAAGAACCTCCGGGCCGCCGTGGGCGCTGAACTGGATGCGTTTTGCCATGTTATCTCCTTATGGTGAGCGGTCGTTTGTATTACCATTGTGTGGATTAGCAGTGTGTTATTCCCCGCTTTCAGATATACAATGCTCCACTAACCAAGGGTAAATCAACCGGTAAAGAACTCGTTTCATGGCAGAAAAAAGACCAACCAAAAAATCGAATGAACCCCGTGACCGTCAAATGGAAGGCTTAAAGCTTCCACCACACTCGCTGGAAGCGGAGCAATCGGTATTGGGTGGCCTGATGCTCGATAATGAACGTTGGGATAACGTTGCCGAGCGCGTGGTCGCCAATGACTTCTATAATCGCGCCCACCGGATGATCTTCACCGAGATGCAGCGCCTGCTGGAAATGAGCAAGCCGATCGACCTGATCACCCTGTCTGAATCGCTTGAACAGAAAGGCGATCTGGAATCGGCGGGAGGTTTCGCCTATCTGGCGGAGCTGGCTAAAAATACGCCGAGCGCAGCCAACATCGGCGCTTATGCCGATATCGTGCGGGAACGCGCCGTGGTGCGCGAAATGATTTCCGTCGCCAACGAGATTGCCGATGCCGGGTACGATCCGCAGGGGCGCAGCAGTGAAGATCTGCTCGATCTGGCGGAGTCCCGCGTTTTCCAGATTGCCGAAAATCGCGCCAGCAAAGATGAAGGCCCGAAAAGTATCGATCGCATTCTGGAAGATACCGTTTCCCGTATCGAACAGCTGTATCAGAAACCGCACGACGGGGTGACCGGCGTGGATACCGGCTATCAGGATCTCAATAAGAAGACCGCCGGCCTGCAAAAATCCGACCTGATTATCGTGGCGGCGCGCCCTTCCATGGGGAAAACCACCTTCGCCATGAACCTGTGCGAACATGCGGCGATGACGCAGGAAAAGCCGGTGCTGATCTTCAGTCTGGAGATGCCCGGCGAACAGATCATGATGCGTATGCTGGCGTCGTTGTCCCGCGTGGATCAAACCCGTATTCGTACCGGTCAGTTGGATGATGAAGACTGGGCGCGCATTTCCAGCACCATGGGGATCCTGCTGGAAAAACGCAACATGTACATCGATGACTCCTCCGGCCTGACGCCAACCGAAGTTCGTTCCCGCGCCCGTCGGGTATTCCGCGAACATGACGGCCTGAGCCTGATTATGATCGACTACCTGCAATTGATGCGCGTACCGTCCCTGTCCGATAACCGTACGCTGGAAATTGCCGAAATATCCCGTTCACTCAAAGCATTGGCAAAAGAATTGCAAGTCCCTGTGGTCGCGCTGTCCCAGCTTAACCGTAGTCTGGAGCAGCGCGCCGATAAACGGCCGGTTAACTCCGACCTGCGCGAATCCGGCTCCATCGAACAGGATGCCGACCTGATTATGTTTATCTATCGTGATGAGGTTTATCATGAAAACAGCGACATGAAGGGAATTGCTGAAATTATCTTAGGGAAACAGCGTAACGGCCCCATTGGTTCCGTTCGTTTGACCTTTAACGGGCAGTGGTCGCGTTTTGATAATTACGCCGGGCCACAATATGACGATGAATAACGCACGATAAGAATTATGCGCTAAGGACACACAATGAAAACGGCAACCGCCGTCATTAATCGCCGCGCTTTGCGTCACAATTTACAACGGATCCGCCAACTGGCCCCGCAAAGCCGTCTGGTCGCCGTGGTAAAAGCAAATGCCTACGGTCACGGTATCATTGAATCCGCCCACACTTTCCGCGACGCTGACTGCTATGGCGTCGCGCGGCTTTCAGAAGCGTTGCAACTCCGCGCAGCGGGTATCACCAAACCTATCCTGCTGCTGGAAGGTTTTTTTTCCGCTGAAGACCTTTCTCTGGTGGTCGAGCATCAGCTTGAAACCGCTGTTCACAGTAACGAACAGCTCGCCGCGCTGGAACAGGCAAACCTGCCGCAGCCCGTCCGGGTGTGGATGAAGCTCGATACCGGCATGCATCGCCTTGGGATATTGCCGGAACACGCCGAAGCTTTCTATCAGCGTCTGGCGCAGTGCCGCAATGTGGTGCAGCCGGTGAACGTAATGAGCCATTTTTGCCGCGCCGATGAACCGCAAGCGGATACCACCGAACGTCAGTTGGCCCGCTTTGACGCCTTCACCCAGGGCAAACCCGGCGCCCAGTCCATTGCCGCCTCCGGCGGCATTCTGCTGTGGCCGCAGGCGCACCGCGATCAGGTGCGCCCCGGCATCATTCTGTACGGCGTGTCGCCGCTCGATACCGAAGACGCCGCGCATTTTGGTTTTCAACCCGCCATGACATTGACCTCGCACCTGATTGCCGTGCGCGAGCACAAAGCGGGCGAACCGGTGGGCTATGGCAGCATCTGGACCAGCAAGCGCGATACCAAACTGGGCGTGGTGGCGATCGGCTACGGCGACGGCTATCCGCGCAGCGCGCCGGCCGGCACGCCGGTGTGGATAAACGGGCGCGAAGTCCCGCTGTCCGGACGGGTTTCAATGGATATGATTACCGTCGACCTGGGGCCGGATGCGCAGGATAAGGCGGGAGATGAGGTTATTCTGTGGGGCAAGGCATTGCCCGTCGAGCACATCGCGGCACACACCGGCATCAGCGCCTATGAATTAATTACCCGTTTAACGCAGCGCACCCGGCTGGAATATATCGACGAGTAAATGAAACCGGCGTGCCGATGATAACCGTGGCCCGGTGAAAGCATTATCGGGCCATGATTTTATTCATACAAAAAGCTGCTAGTCTATGATCTCCACGGCCTGACGCCGTTCAGGGAGAGCTATGTACAATATTGATGATTTTGATCTGAAAATCCTGACGCTGTTGCAGGCGAATGGTCGCCTGACCAATCAGGAACTGAGCGAGCTGGTCGGGCTTTCCGCCTCCCAGTGCTCCCGGCGCCGCATCGCGCTGGAACAGGCGCAACTGATCCTTGGCTATCACGCCCGTCTTTCGCCCAACGCGGTCGGGTTGGAGTGTCTGGGGCTGATTGAGGTCAGACTGATTAATCACACCACCGAATATGTCGAAAGATTCCATCAGATGCTGGGAGAAGTCGACGCTATCATTGATGCCTATAAAACCACGGGCGATGCTGACTATCTGCTCAAGGTCGCGGTGGCCGATCTGCCGGGATTGAGCACATTGATCAGTCAGATCCTGTCGCAGAACAAAAGCGTGGCGCATCTGAAAACCTCGGTGGTGCTTAATCGGCTCAAAGAGAATGGGTTGATGATGCCTGAACGGACATCGTTGCCCTGATATGGGGCAGCATGCTCTCTATTGGAGCAACGGAACGATTAAAATGCGCACAAAAATCAATTAAACCGCGTAAATCAACCATAAAAAAGCCGATTAATGCACAAGTTACGCAAAAAATTGGCATTTATATTTCAATAAGTTGCCCTTATCTCTCTCCTGTTCCCGGCGTTTAAGGCCTTCCTTATAGGGTATCTGGTGTGATTATTGCTTAATAAATACGTGTTCTACTGTGTATAGAGTGCCCACCCGCCATGGATAACGTTATCACCACTGAAAAATTGTCACATACCCTGCTGGAAGATGTTCTGGCTATCCTGATTGGTACGCTAATGGTCTCTTTTGGCGTTATTTTGTTACGTCAGGCCGGCGCGCTCACCGGCGGTACCGCAGGCATGGCCTTTTTACTGCATTACCTGACGCAGATCTCCTTCGGTACGGCCTTCTTTCTGCTCAATTTGCCGTTCTACTATCTGGCGATCCGCCGGATGGGGTGGAAATTCACCATAAAGACATTCTGCGCTGTGGCGCTGGTGTCGCTGTTTTCCGATCTTCACTCGCTTTTTATTCACTTCGATCGCTTGAACCCGTTCTACGCCACGCTGTTCGGCAACCTGATTATGGGACTCGGCTTTATTGTCCTGTTCCGTCACAAGGCCAGCCTCGGCGGCGTAAATATATTGGCGCTTTATCTTCAGGATAAATACGGCCTGCGGGCGGGGAAATTCCAGATGGGCATCGATGTTGTGATTGTGCTGACTTCCCTGTTCGTGGTAAGCATACCGATGTTGGTTGCCTCGATACTGGGCGCAACCCTGCTGAATCTGATCATCGCCATGAACCATCGTCCCGGCCGCTATGCGGTCTGACCGCCGGATTCAGGCAGTATGATGATTCAAACCGCCGCGTTACCCGATACTCAACACTATTTTTAGGAGAGTTACACCGTGTTTCAAAACGTTGATGCCTATGCCGGAGATCCTATCCTGTCGCTAATGGAAAAATTCAAACAGGACCCACGCGCGGATAAGGTGAATTTGAGTATCGGTCTTTACTACAACGAACAGAATATCATTCCCCAACTCCGTTCGGTCAGCGCCGCGGAAGAAGAACTGCAACAGTTACCCAAGCAGGCAACGTCCTATCTGCCGATGGAAGGTTTGCACGCTTACCGTACCGCCATTCAGCACCTGCTGTTTGACGAGCGCCACCCGGCGGTGACCGCCAACCGCATTGCCACCATCCAGACGCTGGGCGGCTCGGGCGCGCTGAAAGTCGGCGCTGACTTTCTGAAACGCTACTTTCCGAACTCGGAAGTGTGGGTCAGCGATCCAACCTGGGAAAACCACATCGCCATTTTCTCCGGGGCCGGTTTTAACGTGCACACCTACCCTTATTTTGATGCCGATAAGCTGGGCGTAAAATTTGACGCCATGCTTAGCGCCCTGCAACAACTGCCGGCGCAAAGCATTGTGCTGCTGCATCCGTGCTGCCATAACCCGACCGGTTCCGATCTCACCAATGAACAGTGGGATCGCGTCATCGAAGTGTTGATCAGCCGTGAACTTATTCCGTTTATGGACATCGCCTATCAGGGTTTTGGCGTCGGCAGCGCGCAGGATGCCTATGCCATTCGCGCCATTGCCGGCTCGGGCATTCCGGCGTTCATCGCCAACTCGTTCTCTAAAATATTCTCACTGTACAGCGAGCGCGTCGGCGGTCTTTCCGTGGTGTGTGAGAATGAGGAAACCGCACTGCGCGTGCTGGGCCAGTTAAAAGCCACCGTACGCCGCAACTACTCATCTCCGCCGAATTTTGGCGCTCAGGTGGTCGCCAAAGTGCTGAACGACGCGAAGCTGAATGCCGAGTGGCAAGCGGAAGTGGAAGAGATGCGTACCCGGATTCTGGAAATGCGCCGGACGCTGGTCGCAGCGTTGAAAAAGGCGCTGCCGAATCGTAATTTTGATTACCTGCTGACCCAACGCGGCATGTTCAGCTATACCGGCTTCAGCCCGGCACAAGTCGATCGTCTGCGGGAAGAGTTTGGCGTCTATCTGATCGCCAGCGGCCGCATGTGCATGGCGGGCCTGAACCACAGCAACGTTCAGCGCGTTGCCGCCGCTTTCGCCGCCGTTCAGTAAACCATAAAATGAAACGCCACTGGCTTAACCGACCCACGCTTGTGGAGGGTTAATTCGGTGGCTTGAAAAGAGCCATGACCCAGCTACGCTACCTGAACGCTTATCCCCCGACGATTGTTGCACAGGTTCAAACCCTCGTTGATGAAGGCAAACTTGGCCTCTGGCTGGGAAAAAAATATCCTGACCGCCATCATATCCAAAGTGATAAATCGCTCTATCAATTTGTTGCGGAACTCAAGCAGAGATATTTGAAGAACGCCCCAGCGGTATCAAAAGTGCTTTACGACAATAAACAGAATCCAATAAAAGGGACGCTGGGAACAAATACGTTTGTGGCACGCGTACAGGGCGGAAAATTGAAGTCCAATAACGAAATCAGAATAGCCACACTGTTTCGGGACGGGCCTGAAGATTTTCTGCGGATGATCGTGATACACGAACTCGCCCACCTCAAAGAAAAAGACCACAACAAAGCATTCTACCAACTCTGCTGCCATATGGAGCCAGACTATCACCAATTGGAGTTTGATATGCGGATTTGGCTGAACTGGCGAGAAATGGATGTAGGGTAAAATGTTGTAATCGCTTCGCCAACAAATACGCTAAGCGGTTGCACCAAAGTACAGTATTACACTATTAGCTAAGTCATCAACGCAACTCACCTTTCATGATCGAACGCTTTGCTTTTCCGCCGTGTTAACCGTATTATTTTCGCGCTGATAATAGAAATATTTTTACTCCGTCTATTTATAACTCTTCTCATAAGGATTTGATATGGCTAATTTGATTTACGCCAGTATTAACGGTCAAAAACAAGGTTTGATATCATCCGGTTGTTCAACTCTTGACTCAATTGGCAATCGCTACCAAACAGGTCATGAGGATCAGATACAAGTATTAGGCTTGAACCACAGCATCAGCCGCGATCAAAATGTATCTCACCATCCTATTCATTTTATTAAACCAATAGATAAGTCATCCCCGTTATTAGGCATGGCAATCTCTTACAATGAAAAGATAGAGGTGACATTTTATTTTTACCGCGTAAATTCTGCTGGACAGTTAGAGCTTTATTATGAAGTTAAATTAACGGATGCGAGCATTGTAGACGTTACCTGTGTCTATCCGCACGTAATAGATAACAATGAAATCATGCCGTATGAAAAAATCCAGTTAAAATATAAAAGCATAGCATGGAACCACAAGGCTGCGGGAACGTCTGGTTACAGCATATGGGAGGAAATGAGTCTCTAGGTTCATTACGTTTGATAACCAGCATGCCTATTAGGTGTGCTGGTGATTTACTATTTATCACAAATGGCGATATTTTTTACATACTTATTGGGATCCATCCAGGATATCTTAGGACAGATTTCATAACCATAACTTCTATAATTATAAGATATATAGAAAGATGAAAACAAACTAATTATAGCGCCAATGACCATTATTATAAATAGAACCTCTCCTAGTTTGTTATTAATTCTCGCCACTTTATTCTGTATTACAGAATAAAAACATAGAAATGAAAAATATAATAACAAGGGAGTACCAAATACCATTAACCCAACTTTCCATGAAAAGACAATAACATCGTTTAACTGTAAAAGATCTAAATAACTATTAAAAGAAAACCAACCAGTAAAGCATGAGATAAAAAAAATAAAAACTGCAAATGCGCCAACTAATGGCCTATTTACCTTAACCACGACTGTATCTCTCCGGGATATAGAAACGCACCTTGTCAGATTTTCCTTTTATTTCTTATTCCTTGCAAAGAGCAATATTTTTCACATATTTATTAGGGTCCATCCAGGATATTTTAGAACAGGTTTTATAGCCTTGATTACTAAGTTCATATGATATATATATTGATGAAAACAAACCAACTACTGCGCCAAAGATAAGCAGTTTAACCAAGTATTCCCCTAATTTATTATTAATCCTTACATGTTTATTTTTTATGGAAGAATAAAAACAAACATATGAAAAATAGAATGACAAAGGTACTGCAAATATTATAAATCCAACTTTCCATGAAAAAGTAATTACATCACTTGATTTAAAGAAATCTATGTATCCGCTTAAAGAAAACCAGCATCCCCAGCATGAAAGACATAAAAGAAAGACTGAAAATGCACCCATTAATGGTCTGTTTACCTTAACCACGATTAATTACCTCCCAGAAATTAAAAAGTATAAATTATTATATTTAAATATGATTCTTACTCTTTACAAAGAGCAATGTCTTTTACATATTTATTGGGATCCATCCAGGATATTTTAGGGTAGACGTTATAACCTCTCTCACTAAGATTATATGATATATACATTGATGAAAAAAACTAATTACTGTACCAAGTATAGCTATAATCGCTAATGCATTAGCTAGTTTGTTATTCATTTTAGCTATTTCATTTTTTATTGTGGAATAAAATGCCAAATATGAAAAATAAAATAATAAAGGTGCCCCAAATACCATTAACCCAAGTTTCCATGAGAAGATAGTTACATCACTTTTCTGTAAAAAATTCAAATAACCACTGAAGGAAAACCAGCTAATAAAGCATGATAGAAAAAAAAGGAAAACTGCAAATGCGCCAACTAATGGCCTATTTACCTTAACCACGACTGTATCTCTCCGGGATATAGAAACGCACCTTGTCAGATTTTCCTTTCATTTCTTAATCCTTGCAAAGAGCAATGTTTTTCACATATTTATTAGGGTCCATCCAGGATATTTTAGAGCAGGTTTTATAGCCTTGATTACTAAGTTCATACGATATATATATTGATGACAACAAACTAACCATTGCGCCAAAGATAGCTATCATTGCCAATGCATTTGCTAATTTATTATTCATTTTTGCTGGTTCATTTTTTATTACAGAAAAAAAGGCTAGATATGAAAAGTAAAATAATAAAGGTGCTGCAAATATTATAACTCCTACTTTCCATGAAAAGGTAATTACATCACTTGATTTAAAGAAATCTACGTATCCACTTAAAGAAAACCAGCATCCCCAGCATGAAAGTAGGAAAACCAATATTGCAAATGCACCAACTAATGGTCTGTTTACTTTAACCACGACTGTATCTCCCCCAAGTATTAAAGAACTGATCGGGATGGTAAGGATAGTATTGTGATTTATATGAATTATGCGATTTTAAGTTTTTTATTATTGCTTCACTTACTTTATATTTATTATCTAACCAATATAATATTGCACTCACTAAAACACCTAAAAAAAACACACCGATAGCAATAGCTAGAACACTACCTCCAGCGACCATAAGTCCGGTAGCTAACGTTTTTGCCCCCCAAGCTACGCCAATAGATACCGCTAATTTTGCTGCATCCATGGTTAAATTAACAAAGAAATCGGTTAATGCATATTCATCTTTCAACAATAGCTCAATGGCTCGATAAGCACCGGAAAACACAATGCAGAATCTTGCCCCAGTCGCAATTCCGCTTTCAATGCCTTTCGTTCCTATTCCCATATCCAATATTTTTTGGTTATCGACTAAATATTTAGTGGCATCTAAATACTTCCTCACCCCGGGATAACCAGATAGCTTGATATACTTACTGCCATTCTTCCCAATATATTCCGTTGCCTGTACGCCAAATCCTTTCATTTCCATCGCGATTCTGCTCACCGACACAGCTTCTGCAATATTCCCGGCAAACGACGAGGCGGGATCGGTGCAGGCAAAGAGGGCTGTTTTCCACGACTGATTAGGGTTTGGCGTACACAACGTTTTTAAAAAATATAATCCTTCTTGCGCAGTCAATATGGCATGAATGTTGTCATTATTTATTTCATTTAGTTGAGCATGTAATTTTTGATAATTGATATCTGCATGCTGCTTTTTAAAATCAAGATGATCCTCTAAACGATAGTCATCCTCAACAAACGTTCTTAAAACCGGATCGTATTTCATAACCACCTCACTCCCTTGAATTTGACTTAAGTCAATAGCTATGTCTCCTGATGCGAACACTGTAACGGAAAAATGACAATTTTCAAATATTGACGGCGCCCAATTCGCAAATTTTTATTCAGCCCCAAAGCCTCTGTTACTTAAAGATATTACGGCTTAATGCCATCAATAATTCATTATTTTAGGCTGCGTCCCTCAATGAGCCATATCGCTCAGGTAAATTACGCCACGGCGCACCGGAACAGAGCACCCCAAACATCCCGTTGATGAGCTTGCGGTGTTCAACATAAGGGTGACCGACTTTTTGCGGCTTTGTTATCCCACAATGAGTTTGCTTTACCGAATAACGTTCAAGATACAGAAGGCGGCAACCACGGTGGATAATGCACAATCCGTTGTTTAGGTTAAAGGCCATACCTACAGGATGGCCTTTAATTCAGAGGCCGGTCGGCAGTGCGGCAATCAGCTTCGCCTAAGCGATGCAGCAGATAGCCGGTTTAGCGCGCCACCAGCACGGAGGTTTTCGCATATCGCACGATAGCGGAAGCATTGGAGCCCAGCAGGTAAGTGGTCACGCTTGGTCGCCGCGAACCTATGACGATAAGATCGGCCCCGATCGCCTCAGCCTCTTTCAGAATTTCATCATAGATCGATCCCTGACGGACATTGATCGTGAATCGCTCTTCCGGCAATGCCAGTTCATCCGCAAAGACTTTCAGTTTTTGTTTTATCTCCGTGTCCAACGTGTCTTCAAACTGTTGGGTTTTCGGATTAAACCGGTTCAGAATATAGTCCGGTACTGCGGATCTCACATATAGCAACCGCAGGCTGGCCTGCGTTCTCTCCATCAGAAACTTTGCCTGTTGCAGCGATTTCTCGGTTAATTCCTGCTCACTGATATCCACCGGCAATAACACTGACTGATACATCCTGCCCTCCTGACGACAATTAATGCGCATGCTGTAACTTTACTCCCCTGCCCCAGGCAGGGCAATGAGCACCGTCCCTGCGCCACAGCCCCCGCAATCTGTACAGACAGGAACGTATCGTGGGGCTGATATTGAATTTCTGATGCTGCCTGTACCGGGCAGCGATAAAGTCGGTATAACAAAAATGCTGAAGCCATTCTCAGCAAGAAGAATGGCTTCAGACAAGGTTAGAAGGACGCCCAGTCCGATGAATTATCGGATGCTTTTCCCGCTGCCGGCGCCAGCGTTCGGCTGGCAGGCAATGCCTGAACCTCCCGGTTATTTTGTGGATTAACCTGCCGGCTATCAGAATTCGACGTTTGCGCATTCAACTTAAACGCATTAACGGTCTGTGTCAGCGCAGACGCCTGAGACTGCAAGGAGAGCGCCGCTGATGCGGATTCTTCCACCAATGCGGCATTCTGCTGGGTCGTGGTGTCAATTTGCCCTACGGCCAGGTTAATCTGATTGATGCCGTCGCTTTGTTCACGGCTGGCCTGGGCAATTTCACTGATGATATCGTTAACGCCCTGAACGTGCGCCGTCAGGCCATTCATGGTTTCTTCGGCCGTATCTACCAGCCCCATACCGTCCTGAATTTTACCAACAGAGTCATCAATCAGTTCTTTAATCTCTTTTGCCGCCGTCGCGCTTCTCTGCGCCAGCGAGCGCACCTCGGCCGCAACCACCGCAAACCCGCGCCCTTGTTCACCCGCCCGCGCCGCTTCAACCGCCGCATTCAGCGCCAGAATATTAGTCTGGAAAGCAATACCGTCAATTACTCCGATAATGTCGGCCATACGCTGTGAAGAGTCACGGATACCCCGCATTTTATGCGTAACAGAAACCATCACTTCGCCGCTGCGTTGTGCCGTTGCCGACGCTTGATTGGCAATCTCCGTAGCCTGGAGGGTATTGTCCGACGTGTTTTTGATCGTGGAGGTCAATTCCTCCATTGAAGAAGCGGTCTGCTCCAACGAGCTGGCCTGTTCTTCCGTCCGGGCAGAAAGATCCTGATTACCCGCGGCAATCTGCGATGCGGCGCTCGCGATGGCTTCAGCGCCGTCGCGAACCTGACTGACGATCTGGCGTAAACTGCCGTTCATCCGCCCCAGCGCCACTAGCAACTGACCGGTTTCGTCTTGTTTGGTGGTGGTAATGGTGGAAGTCAAATCCCCCTGTGCGACTTTCTCCGCCACCAACAAGGCTTCCTGTATCGGATGGGTAACGCTTCGGGTAATTCCCCAGGCAATCACGCCCCCTACCGCCGCGCCCAATGCAAGAATAATCAACAGAATGTTACGGGTTTCAGCGTAGATCTCAGCCATGGAATCAACTGAGGCATACATAATATCATTCTGATAGCCAATCAATTTAGCAATACTCTGACGGTACTCCCGCTGAAGATTATTCAAATTATTGATAAACTCATCACTTGCTTCCTGCTGATTTCCGGCAAGGATAAGATTGATTAATTTTCCACCTGAAGCGGCAAATTTCTCACGGATATGTTTAATCTCTTCAAGCGCGGCTAACGATCTCTCATCTGTAGTACCGCTCTCCAACTTCTCAAACAGTACATTGATATCTTTACCTAGCTCACCAATCCTGGAAATACTGCGTTGGATTTCATTCTCATCCGTTATTAATAACAAACGCTGATAGATCACTACGCCGATATTCACCGTACTAATAAGGTCATTGGCATTCACCGTCTGCGGATAGACCTCTTTTACAATGTCACTGGCGCTATTCTGAAATTGAGACAGTTTAGAAATAGAAAGAATATTAACTACAAAAAGCATTAGTACCAGAAAAGCAAATCCTATTCCCAGGCGGTAGCCAATACGTAAATTAGATAAACTCATTATCTCGCTCCTTTTATTCAGCATGTATTTACATGAACCATTCCGATAAACATTTTTTTGATAAGAAACCAGAGCGAAGGAGAGCTTTTTGTCATTACATCTTGCTTGCGGATAAAAAGAAATACATCATACACACGCCGGCCTCCAGGCAGCGCTGCTAAATTAAAATAACAAAAGCATTCCCGCGGCCATCAGATGCCGCGAAATAGCGTTGTTTTTTATTTGGCATTATCATTTAAAAAACATAAAGCCATTGAAAAACAGCAAGCTGATTAACAATATCATCGGCTCTTCAGCCAAATTTGTTAAAGTCATTGAATACGGTATTTATTCTGTTTATCCGATAGTAAGCCTCTTCTCCCGGCGTCTCAGTTGTTATCGGCAGCAGAGTGAGTACCTTTACACTATTGATCGTTTAAATCATTCAAAAATCAAAAAATAAATAGATGATAGCTATCATGGCCGCGAGCGCGATCGGGTGAGCCAGGATAGTCAGTCAAATCAGTTAATCTCCCTGAAGCGTCACCACCAACGTACGGCTACCACCGTGATTACGGTGTTCGCATAAATAAATCCCCTGCCAGGCGCCGACGTTTAGTCGCCCGTTACCGATCGGGATTGTTAGGCTGTTGCCCAGCAAACTGCCTTTCAGGTGGGCAGGCATATCGTCACTGCCCTCATCAACATGGCGGTAATAAGGTTCATCTTCCGGCACCAGACGGTTAAAGAAACGCTCAAAATCCTGCCGAACGGTAGGATCGGCATTTTCATTAATCGTCAGCGCCGCCGAGGTATGCTTGATAAAAACATGCATCAGGCCGACTTTGATTTGCCGCAGCGCCGTTACCTGGCTAAGCACTTCATCGGTAATCAAATGAAAGCCTCTGGATTTAGGCTTCAGACGGATTTCATGTTGTATCCACATCGCAAACCCCCTCGGGTTGAGACTAAAGGTTACGCAGGCTTACGCGCCAGCATCGGTTTCAGGAAGCGGGCGGTATGTGACTGCGCGCATTCGGCGACCGTTTCCGGCGTTCCGGATACCAGGATCTCGCCGCCGCCGCTGCCGCCTTCCGGCCCCAGATCGACAATCCAGTCCGCGGTTTTGATCACATCCAGATTGTGCTCAATCACCACGATGGTATTGCCCTGATCGCGCAGCTGATGCAGCACCGTCAGCAATTGCTGAATATCCGCAAAATGCAGGCCGGTGGTCGGTTCATCCAGAATATACAAGGTCTGCCCGGTGCCGCGTTTTGACAGCTCCCGCGCCAGCTTCACGCGCTGCGCCTCGCCGCCGGATAGCGTCGTGGCGGATTGCCCCAGGCGGATATAAGACAGTCCGACATCAATCAAGGTTTGCAGCTTGCGCGCCAATGCCGGGATCGCATCAAAGAACTCGCGAGCTTCTTCGATGGTCATCTCCAGCACCTCATGAATGCCCTTGCCTTTATACCTGATTTCCAGCGTTTCGCGATTGTAACGTTTACCTTTGCACTGATCGCACGGCACATAGATATCCGGCAGGAAATGCATCTCGACTTTGATTACCCCATCCCCCTGACAGGCTTCACAGCGTCCGCCGCGCACGTTAAAACTAAACCGGCCGGGGTTGTAGCCGCGGGTACGCGACTCCGGCACACCGGCAAACAGCTCGCGAATCGGTGTGAAAATCCCGGTATAGGTCGCCGGGTTGGAACGCGGCGTACGCCCGATCGGGCTTTGGTCGATATCAATGACTTTATCAAAATGCTCCAGCCCCTGAATCTCACGATAATCCGCCGGTTCGGCCAGCGTAGCGCCATTAAGCTGACGCTGCGCCAGTGGGAACAAGGTGTCGTTAATCAGCGTGGATTTACCGGAGCCGGACACGCCGGTAATACAGGTAAACAGCCCTACCGGCAACGTTAGCGTCACGTCTTTCAGGTTGTTGCCCCTGGCGCCAATCAGCTTCAACACTTTGGTTGGGTCGGCGGAGACGCGCCGCTCAGGGATATCAATCTTGCGCTTTCCGCTAAGATATTGCCCGGTTAGCGATGACGGCACCGCCATGATCTGTTCCATCGTTCCTTCCGCGACCACCTCGCCGCCATGTACGCCCGCGCCTGGCCCGATATCGATCACATGATCGGCGGCGCGAATAGCATCCTCGTCATGTTCAACCACGATCACGGTGTTGCCCAGGTTACGCAGGTGGATCAGGGTTTCCAGCAGACGTTCGTTATCACGCTGATGCAGACCGATAGACGGCTCATCCAGCACGTACATCACGCCTACCAGCCCGGCGCCGATCTGGCTTGCCAGACGAATGCGCTGCGCCTCGCCCCCGGAAAGAGTTTCCGCCGAACGCGACAACGACAGGTAATTCAGCCCCACGTTGACCAGGAACTTCAGCCGATCGCCAATCTCTTTCAGGATCTTTTCAGCTATTTGGGCGCGCTGACCGCTGAGTTTCATATTCTGAAAGAAACTCATCGCATGGCCGATGCTCATATCAGAAATCTGCGGCAGCGTGGTTTGTTCGACAAACACATGGCGCGCTTCTTCACGCAGACGCGTACCGCGGCAGTTGGCGCAGGGGCGATTGCTGATAAATTTCGCCAGTTCTTCACGCACCGCACTGGATTCCGTTTCTTTATAGCGGCGCTCCATATTATGCAGCACCCCTTCGAACGGGTGACGGCGCACCGAGGTATCACCACGGTCGTTAATATATTTAAACTCGACGTTTTCCTTGCCTGAGCCGTACAGAATCAGTTTTTGAACCGATTCGCTCAGCCTGTCAAACGGGACATCAACATCAAATTTGTAGTGTTCCGCCAGCGAACGCAACATCTGGAAATAATAGAAGTTACGACGATCCCAGCCGCGAATCGCGCCGCCCGCCAGGGATAATTCCACATTCTGCACCACGCGGGCGGGATCGAAAAACTGCTGAACGCCCAGCCCATCGCAGGTTGGGCAAGCACCCGCCGGATTATTGAACGAGAACATACGCGGTTCCAGTTCATGCATGCTGTAACCGCACACCGGGCAGGCAAAATTCGCGGAGAACAACAATTCCGGCACGGTCGGGTCGTCCATATCGGCGACCACCGCGCTGCCGCCGGACAACTCCAGCGCGGTTTCAAACGACTCCGCCAGACGCTGCGCCAAATCGTCACGCACTTTGAAACGGTCCACAACCACTTCAATGGTATGTTTTTTCTGCAATTCCAGCTTCGGAGGATCGGAAAGATCGCACACTTCGCCGTCAATACGCGCCCGGATATAACCCTGCGTCGCCAGGTTTTCCAGCGTCTTGCTGTGCTCGCCTTTGCGATCTTTCACAATCGGCGCCAGCAGCATCACCCGCTTGCCTTCCGGCTGCGCCAGCACGTTATCCACCATCTGACTGACCGTCTGCGCATCCAGCGGGACGTCATGCTGCGGGCAGCGCGGTTCGCCGACGCGGGCAAACAGCAGGCGCAGGTAGTCGTGAATTTCGGTAATAGTGCCGACGGTGGAACGCGGGTTGTGCGAAGTGGACTTCTGCTCGATGGAAATGGCGGGCGACAACCCTTCGATATGATCGACGTCCGGCTTCTCCATCAGCGACAAAAACTGACGCGCATAAGCAGAGAGTGATTCGACGTAACGCCGCTGCCCTTCGGCATACAACGTATCAAACGCCAACGATGACTTACCTGAACCCGATAATCCGGTGATCACTATCAGCTTGTCGCGAGGGATTATCAGATTGATATTCTTGAGATTATGAGTACGGGCACCACGAACTTCGATCTTATCCATTCACACACTTCCCGGAATAAACACAGTTTTGCATCATCTCTCTGATGGAGACAACCGGTACGAAACATGCAATTATGGCACAAAAAAAGCTGAATGAATATCCAGTATCAGATGCAAACGTTGCAATCTGCGCATTCATTTTTGATTCAGCCTCGCAGGTATGATAGATACTTTTATCATGCTAAAATCGATCGTTTATACTCATATAAATTGGATTCATCAGGAGACACGAGCATGGCCAGCAGAGGCGTTAATAAAGTGATTCTTGTCGGACATCTGGGGCAAGACCCGGAAGTTCGCTATATGCCGAATGGCGGTGCCGTTGCCAACATCACGCTGGCCACGTCCGATAGCTGGCGCGACAAGCAAACCGGCGAGCAGAAAGAGAAAACCGAATGGCATCGTGTGGTGCTGTTCGGCAAACTGGCTGAAGTCGCGGGTGAATATCTGCGTAAAGGCTCTCAGGTTTACATTGAGGGCGCGCTGCAAACCCGCAAATGGACCGATCAGTCGGGCGCAGACCGCTACACCACCGAAGTGGTGGTTAACGTTGGCGGCACCATGCAAATGCTGGGCGGTCGTCAAGGCGGCGGCGCACCTGCGGGCGGCGGCGCGGGCGGACAACAGTCAGGCAGTTGGGGTCAGCCGCAACAGCCGCAGGGCGGCAATCAATTCAGCGGCGGCGCGCAAGCGCAGCCATCGCGCCCGGCACAGAACAACGCCCCGGCCGCCGGCAACGAACCGCCAATGGATTTTGACGACGATATTCCGTTCTAGAGTTAACTTGTGAGTTATTTGTAAAGAATTCATACGCAGACCCCTGTTAATTCAGGGGTTTTTTGTTTCTATCGTCGGAAAAAGTGTCTTGTATAAATTGGTGATTTTTCACATAAAGTGTACCTTGTAATTGTGTAATGTTTATGGGATGTGAGTGCATGGAAAAGAACTACAGAGTTACAACATTTGTCATGGATAGTGGCGAGCGCTATTGCATGGTAGTGGATCATGCTTCTGGGCTTCCCATGTATTACCCCACTCTGTTTCTAACAACTCAAATCCGCAATAGAGAGGATGCTTTTTCAACGATGTTGGCGGCGGCTAGCAACCTGGTTATGTTGTTACGCTTTGTAGAGAGTCGCGACATTGACCTTCAGCAGCGGTTTTTGACCAAAGACTTCTTCAAGCCACATGAGCTGGATGATCTGCGAGATTTTGCTCAGTGCAAACAAAGAAAGGGGCCATTAACTGTGTCCTCTACCTCTTGGTTGGCAGATGCGATGACCGATATCGTTGATAACGGGACACAGCATTCCCGGCTAACAACGTTTGCCAACTATTTACACTGGTATGCGATGCATATATTAAAGACGACAGAACTGGAAGTTGTCGAAAAGATCAATGCTATGGCGGCGCAGATAAAGACGCGCCGACCATCTAAAAAGCGCAGAAACCACGACTTACAAGACAGGTCATTGAGTGATGTTCAACTGGACGCGCTATTTGAAGTCATCCAGCCTAGATCAGAGTTAAACCCTTTCTCAATAGATGTGCAGCGCCGCAATCGGCTGATGATCTTGCTTCTGTTTTATCTTGGCATCCGAGGTGGTGAATTATTAAATATAAGAATACAGGACATAGATTTTAGCGCTAACAGGATCCGTATCGTTAGGAGAGCAGATGAACAAGCTGACTCTATGACCTGCCCCCAGGATTAGATACAACACTCAGTTAGTAATGTCGGATCCTTCACTCTCAGAATTACCCTTTCTCCAGGCCGCCGCAAATTCAGACGGCGTCTGATAATTCAGCGCGGAGTGCGGAC
>NZ_JAEMHF010000012.1:0-96071 GCF_016456245.1 Brenneria sp. L3-3C-1
TCTTCGTGGCCCTGCACGTAGATGTTGCCGACAGAGTCAGAGGTGAAGGCGCCGGCGGTGATATTGCCCTGAGTTTTCCCTTCGATGCTGATATAACATGGGGTTGGCATGGTCTTGCTCCTTGTTGTTGAACACGTGTTTAACTTCAGTTAGTTGAAATGGTAATCAATTACCGTACATAAAAAATCGCTATCCAGACCTGCTGAAAAACCTTACGCACCTACTCTTCAGGCAGTTGCGTCGCACTTATTTTTTGCTCCCAATACATCGCCAGTTTTTGCGCGTTTTTGATTTCGTCAGGCCGCATCGTGTCTTCCAGATCGTTACGGGCATGGATCGCTTCCGGCATACCCTCAGTCGCCGCCATCGAATACCAGGCATAGGCATGAATACGATTACGGGAAGCGCCCAGGCCGTCTTGACGCATGATCCCCATACGATATTGCGCCATCCGGTTACCGTCGTAGGCCGCCAGCCGGTACTGTTTCAAGGCCTCCGCAAAGTCGGCTTTGCCGCCCTGGCCCCACCTCAGCATTTCGCCATACGCCAGCCGCGCCGCACTGTCCCCCGCCGATGCAGCTTTCGCATACTCCTCACGCGCACGGGTTAACTCATTACGCCTGAACAACCATTCCCCCAGTTCACGCTGGGCGCGAATATAGCCCGCGGAGGACGCCTGTAGCAGATAGCGTTCGCGCTGTTCATTGTCTGTTTGCGCCAGACTGAGCAAATAGTTCGCCTCCCCCGATCCGGCGGCGGCGGCGCGCGCCAGCCAGTCATCCGCCTTTTGTTCATCCTGCGCCAACAATTTGCCTTCCCGGTATGTTTTACCCAGCCACAGTTGCGCCTCGGCCTCGCCCGATAAAGCCGCTTTCCGATACCACTCCAGCGCGTTCCGCCCTTCGTCATGCTCAGCCATCCACAACTGGGCCTGTGGCTGACCCAACGCCGCCGCGCGAAAATACCAACGCTCGGCCAGATCGCGGCGTATGACCACGCCTTTCCCTTGTTCATAGCGTTGCGCCAGTTGGTATTGCGCATCCCGATTACCCAGCTCCGCCGCTTTCTTCAACCAGCTTACCGACGCGGCCTCACCGCCCGAATGCGCGGCATGCCACTGGGCGACCACCAACTGTGCCGGGGCATAATCATTCGACGCCGCCGTTTCAAAGGCATCAATACATCCTGTTACCAGTTTGCCCTGATTCTGCGCCTGGCAATCCATCCCCAGCCGATAGCCCGCCTCGCCATTACCCAGCCGTGAAGATAGCGTCCACCAGCGACGAGCCTGCGGGCTGTTCTTCGGTTCACCCAGCCCGCTCTGATACCAATCTCCCACCTGCAACGCGGCTGCCGCACGGGTTTCCCGGTTAGCGGAGCGTTCTGAGCGTTCCGCCGCTTTCCGCATCCATTGCATGGCATCGGTATACTGTGAGCGAGCGGCCAGTTGCCTAGCCAATTGGTATTGCGCCTCGCCATTTCCCCGATTGGCCGCCATCAGCAGATCCGGTTCGGACATTGAGGAAACCGGCGTCTGGCACGACGCCAGCCAGCATGCCGACAGAGCTATCAATAATTTTTTATATTTCATCATGTTATTGCTGTTAGCCATTATTTATCGCCGTGGTTGCGGAAATATCGGATGTCTGAATTCGCCCTCAGTCAGCGATGTCGTCCTGCTGCAACCGGTAAAGGCGAACAGTGAACGAACGCAGTTCATCTTCCATCGCGCGCAGTTCCGCCGATGTCGGCGCGTGACTGGTCGATTTGCGCGCCTCCAGGGCGCGCAGACGAATACTGAACGGCACATCCGACATAAGATCTTTCTGCATATCGTAGAGTTTTGACTTCAGATACGAGAGGGTGACCGTGCGGCGCTGACGCTCAAGTTCCAGCAGTTGTTGCAATGTGTCATTGACTTTGGCCTGGGCCTGCTCATAGCCCCCGGCGCTTGGCTTTTCCCCTTGCTGGCGGTCGAGAGCGAGCTGCCACTGGCGCTCCATCTCTTTTACCGCCAGCGAATCCGGGTACAACTGCCGCATGACGCCTTTCAGCCCCTCCCCGTATTGATACAGGTAGAATGGCGATGCATTTTTCACCTGATCCAGTTGGGTCTGATAGTGATTGATCAACTCGCCTTCCATGCCTTGCAATCGCTGCTCGCCCAATACGATGCGCACCCGGCGAATATCGTTATGATCCGGAGCCGCCGGCAGCGCGTAGGCCGGCTGTTGCAGCAACGCCAACGCCGCCGTTTTCTGTTGCTGCCAATACTGCCAGCCGGTGAATGCCGCCACCGGCAACGCACAACTCAGTAAGCCGGCCGCAAACCACAACCAGGCCGGTTTCTGTTTGCGGTGCGCTTCGATCTTCAGCACCGTGGGTTTTATCTGCCCTTTCTCCCGCCCGACCAGAATACTTCCCGCCGGCAATGCGGGCTGACCGCCGCCGCCCGCGCCTTGCGCCGGCGCGCCGGACTCCATATCCGACTGAAAAAACACCATCGGCGGGATTTGCATATCCTGCTTTTGCAACGTCTGATCGTCGGACACCACCACGATCTCGGTTTCATCGAACAGGTGGGTATAACCCTCGATAAAATGCAGCAGATTTTCCACCCGAGGAATACGGCTTAGCCCCGAGTTGTGCAGCTTTTCACTCATCAACTGCAACGCCCGTTCACAGCGATAGACCAGCCGTTTATGCTCATGGCTGATGGCATACTGACGAATGACGTCGCTGATGCGGGCGATAAACCAGTCCAGCATTTCGATGCGCGCCCGTTCCTGATGGACGGGCGGCCAGAAGTTTTCCCACTGGGTTACGATTAGATTCGCCAGAAACTCGCAGCTTTCGGTAAAGCCATTCAGCCCCGCCAGACGAGAGCGCGCCAGGGTAAAATAGATCGCGGTCTGTAGATCCACCCCCTGTTTTTCAAAAATGGCGGTGGCCAGATCATGCACCCGCCGCCAGTCCACCTCAGGGCGGGAAGCGTGGCTCAATTTATTAATCTCCGCCCGTAACGCTTCATACTCAGGCAGCATCCGCGGATCCCGTCCTACCTTCAGGGCCTGTTGTGCATCTTGCATATCACTTATCCGGCAACGGGGGCGGTTGCGCCCCCTCAGGGTTAATAAAGAGAGTCAGGTAACCTGAACTGACTGAACAGGCCGCCAGCAAACGGGTTATGGCTGGCATCGGTATACACGCGATAGGTCATCGCCCCTTGCTCCAGCGAGAAACGCACATCAAAGGTGTTGTCGTTTACCTGCGTCAGTTGATCGTTATTGATCAGACGGAACATCGCCCACGGCCCGTTGAAACTCAGGCTGCGCGGCGAACGTTCGCGATCGTCCGGCACCAGCGTCAGCTTGCTTTCGGCGCCGTCGCGCATGCTGTTCGGCCACACTAACGGCGTCTTCTGGCGACGGCCGTGGCTGTATTCCAGCAACTGTCCGTCCAGATTCAACACGCTGCGACGTTTATTGGCCGTCAATTCCAGCGGCTCCACCACGAAATGCACTTCCAGACTGCCCTGGGCATTGAACAGGGTTTGGCGGATCCGATTGGCCCGCTCCAACTGTTTCACCAATTCCGCCTGCAACGGCGAGGCGTTATCGCCATCCAGCATGCCGTTTTCCAGCATCGATTTGAGATTGGCCTGATAGAAGCTATCCAGCGTACCGCCGCTCATAAAGAAGCGTTCCATTTCCGACAGCGGGACATCCTTGTCGGACGCTGGATTGAACGGATAGCGATCCGCCAGTTTCTCGTTGAATGGCGTCACCACGTTGTCCAGCCATTCCTGATTCAGCGAAGACATCGCCAGACCGGTCACCAGACTGGCGCTCTCTTCCGCCAGTTGTCCGACCCAACGGTCCAACGGCGCCGGAAGGCCGCGAGCGTACTGCTGCAACGCGAATACCGGATCGGCAAATTTATTACCCTGCCGAACCTGTACCGCTTTCAGCGCCGCCTGCCCCGGATCGGTCGCGTTTACGATCTGATCAAGATAGTGGTAAAGATCGGTCAGCTTCTGGTTGACCTCCTGTACCAGCGGACCTTGCTCTCCGCGGCCGCTCAACGCGGCGTTGATCGTCATAAACGGGCGACCGATACGGGTATTGATGCCCTGCGCCGTATCGTTATCATCTTCCGCCAGCTTACGAATGCGGGTGTTGTCGCTCACCGTCGTCAGCACGCGCTGGAACGGCTGATCGTTGCCGGTAATATCGGTCAATACATCCAGCGCCTGCTCCGGACTGTCGAGGGTCTGTACATCAAGGTTGGCGACGACCTTCTGCCACTGATTGATGTAATCCGTGATGTAACGGTCATTCACCTGACGCAAAATCTCCCGCCGATCGGCTTCACTGAACTGCGCGCGCTCACGCTGCCCCAACACCCAGGCATCCAGCGCCGTCAGTTCCAACAGCGCCTTATCCTGTTTGAGGTAATAATCGCTGAAGCCGGGATAGGTCAGCAGACGCGGCACGCTTCCCGCTTTGTCGCTACGTAGGGAAAACACCGGATCAAAGGTTGGCCCGACTTCATCACGGATCGCTAAATCCGGCGGCAGCACCTGTGTCGCTTTCATCACCAGACTCTGGTAGACACGCTGGTACATCGGCAGCTTGCTTAGCTCCCGCTGAGCGCGGACGATCGGGTCGCTAAACGGCGCGAAAGCGTCGATCGCCACGGCGTCCTTGCGCTCACGGGCCTGATGCCAGTCGGTATGCTCAAGCGCATAATCCAAATGCTGCATCAGTTGTTCCTGTACTTTGCCCTGCCCGGGAAACGCCCGTTGCCAGCGCTGCGCCATAAATTGCTCCACCAGCGCCTTGTTACGGCCCGACGCATCATCCAGCATCCGCATCACCCGCAGGATGGTCAGCTTTTGCTCACTGTTGACCGGCGCCTGATTCAGATCCTCCAGCAGGCCTTGCATTACCGCAGGCAGGAAACGCTGGTTGAGCATTTGCAGATAAGACCCTTCCACATAAGGCCCAATCTTATCGCCCTGATACAGACCGAGATCGGCCAGCAGCGGCGTTCGCTCATGATAATTGCCGAACGATAAGGTAGCGTCGCGAATCAGATTCAGGCGCGGCAACTGCTGATAGCCAAAGCCCGGCTGCCCTACCAGCTCATTGGTGCCGATAAATGCCTGCGCCTTGGTCAGCACATTACGTCCCGCTTCCTCATTGACGCGGTAAAAATGATGCCAACCGCCAATCAGCGCCAGACCGGCCGCCGCCATACAAGCGATCCCGATACTAAGCCGACGCCGACGATAAAGGCTGTGCAAACGGTTTTCACCCGCCAGACTGGCTTCCGGGAAAATGACCTCCGGGAACAGGCGCTGTACGAAAAAGGTATTGGATTCGCCGGACATGGCGGCATTGACCGGTTCCGGTAATTGATAACGTCGCGATGCCGACTGGGCGAAGACATCGAAAGGCACGCCCCGCTGATACACGGAACTGGCATAAACGCCGCGCACGATGAACGAACGGTCTTCTCCGCTCGCCAACGTTTCCGTCAGCACGTCCATCACGTAATCTTTCAGCCCGGCCAACTGGCGTACAAAGGCAAACAGCGTATTGCGCACGCCGCGGTCGGATTGGTTCAGCAGCATTTCAGGCAGGTTATCGTTCAGGTGCGTGATCCACTCATCCCAGAAGGCGTCCAACTCTTCCAGCCAACCTTTGCCATGACTGGCCTGCGGCGTAAACGTCACGCCCAGCACCGCCTGACGCGCCTCCCGATTCAGTTGGCGATACATCCTGTCGAATCCGTTCAACATATCCAAATGGGTCAGCGTGATATATATCGGCAGGCGGGTATTGATGGTCACCGCAACGTCCTGCAAGCGGGCGCGCATCACCTGGGCATAGGCTTTACGCTCCGAGACGCTCGCCTGCGCCAGCCACGAAATATCAAGCGTCATCACCAGGCCGTTGAGCGGCTGACGGCGGCGATTCTGGCTCAGCCACTGCAACAGATGTTGCCACAACCGGGCATGGCGATGCCCCGTCGGCTCTTGCTTTTGCTCCGCTTCAGGCTGAGCAAGCAGTTGACCGTCCGGATCCCAGATCACCGCCGACTCTCCAACCCAGCAACCGACCTGCTGATCGCCGGCGAATTCACGCAGCTCCGCATCCAGCTTCGGATTGAGTTTATTCGCCGGATTGGCGCGGTGAATCAGACTGGTTTTACCGCTGCCCGTCAGTCCGATAGTCAGATACCACGGCATGGCGTAAAGCGCTCTTTTACCGAACTGGGTTTGAAAAGCCGCCAGCCAGCGATCGAGAAACGTCTGCTGACTGTCGACATGGATCTGTAGCGGATCCTGTTCGAGGGTTTGCTGTTCATGGCGCTCCGCGCGTAACTGCCGGACGCGACGCCATATCAGCCAGGCGCTATAGGCAAAAGCCAGCCACAGCCAAATCAGGGTGAAGACCACCCGCCCCCAAACGCTCTGCAACGGACGCATGTCGCCAACCGTCAACCGCGGCCCCAGCCACCAGGCCAGCACCAGCGCCACTACCCACAGTATCGCGCCCAGCCATAGCCAGGAGGGTTTCAGTTTCGGCAGTTGCTGCCGCAGAAAGGTAACGATTGTTTTAAACATAAGTGACCATTCACTCCGAATGTCTTATTTTTTGCGGGAAGCGGCCAACCGTTCCAAACGGCCGACCATTCCCGGTTCCCACTGCATCAGGTTCAGTTGTTGGCTTTCCTGCCACAGGTGTTGATAATGCTGTGTCGCCAGGGCTTTCATGCCGTCCTCGGCCAGCAAATCCGCCAGCACCAGTTCGGCATAAAAACGATCGCGAGGCTCTTTCAAACGGCGCATGCGTTCATCCAGCAACGACAACGCCGCCGCCATGCCCTGCTCACTCCGGCAGGCGGCCGCCTCCGTCGCCAGGTCGTCCTGCCGTTCGCCGCCCTCTCGTCCCACCGGGGCGGCGTTCAGCCACTGGCTGCATTTGGCGGTCAGAAACGGCGAACCGTCGCTGAAGGTCAGTTCGCGCAACGCCGGTAAGCGGTTGAGAAAGGCCGACAGTTCTTCGGCGATGGCGCCGGCGACCGGCGCATAACCCAGACGGGTCGCCACCGAGGCCGACAGCATGTGACCGTCAAACCAATAAGGGGCCAACGTCAGACTTTGCTCAATACGCTCCCACAGCCCCAAATCCGCCTGTCCGAGCGCGCTGTGATATTCATCCACCCGATCGGGCGAGACGGGCGCCAGTTGCGTTTTATTGCCGCGTGAGGCAAGCGGCGGCGTGGCGATCCCCGACCAGATGGCATGACGGCGCAAGCGATAGCCCACCGGAGCCTCCGGTTGGCGCTCCACCAGTTCCGCCGCCACCTTCAACTGGGTCTGCCGCCAGCCGCGCTCATCGGCGGTATTAACCTCTATCGCGCAGTCTGAGGCCGAGTCGCCATTGACATCCGGAGTTTCCGTCGTCGCACGGCGACCGGCGGAAGGAGGCGCGGCGGCCTGATCGGCCTGCTCCTGCGCCTGATTACGCTGCCGGGCGCGCTTGAGTCCCTGCACCAGTTCATCCGTCAGATCGGCTTTGTCACTCAGATCGCGCCAGCGATTCGCCACCTGTTCCGCCAGGTGCTGCAACTGCGCCAGCTCAGCCCCGGACGCGCTTTCCGCAATGCGGGGCATGACGCTCTCAAAGCGTCGGATAATCTGAATCATCAGCTTCTGCTTCTGCACCGGGCTGGCAGGCCAGGCCAGCGCCCAGTAGGTCGCCAGCCAGCTATCGAGCAGCATCAACGCCGTAGCACAGGGCGTGGCTTTGGCCGGATGCTGCAAGCACCGCAGCAGTTGCACCAGTACCCGCATATCTTTGGTGCGGCTTTCCAGCAGCGTCAGACAGTGGCCGGCCACCGCATTGAGATCCACCTGGCTGTGAGCCAGCGAACCGAGCTTCACCAGTTCGGTTTCCACCGTCTCCCACAGCGGATCGTCCGCCGCCACCGCAGCGCGCAGAACCTCGTCAGGCAGCGGCGTCAGCAGACGTTTACACCAGGGGTGGGAATGCATATTTATCGCCCCCTACCAGCGGCACTGCTGGCGCAGCGGCGTCAGCGCCTCGCCCAGTCCGGTGAGATCAATGCGCAGTACGTCGCCGTCCGCACCGCTCAGAACCAGTTCGCGATGTCCGATCCAGCGCTTTAACGTTTCAATGGCGGGCAGGCCGCGACCAGACTCCAGCAGCAAACCGCGATTGCGCACAAACCAGCCGTCCGATATCGTCATGCCATCCAGCAGCGACGTCACCGTTTCCCCCGCCCAGGGCCGGCTGAGGGTCAGCCTTAACTGCGTGATGCTGCTGGCGCAGCCGATCGCCAGCACATTGCCGTCCGCCAGCGCACGCGTCAGCGTCAGATCTCCGCTGTCGGCTTCACGACCGAGTTGGAAAGCGCTCCCCGTCGCAGACGCAGCGTTGTCCGACGGC
Source organism: Brenneria sp. L3-3C-1 (assembly GCF_016456245.1). Classification (NCBI taxonomy): domain Bacteria; kingdom Pseudomonadati; phylum Pseudomonadota; class Gammaproteobacteria; order Enterobacterales; family Pectobacteriaceae; genus Brenneria; species Brenneria sp. L3-3C-1. The sequence goes on from NZ_JAEMHF010000012.1 coordinate 8,484, forward strand.
GAAATGACGCCGGCGCGTCCGGCCTCCCGGCTCAGCGCGTCATAACAGGCCAGACGAACCTCCGGAGAGGTTTCATTGCGGCACTGTTCCCATAGCGATCGCCAGGCGGGATCGGGCGAGGCTGTCGCCGCCAGCAGCAGAGGAACCATGGTCAGGAACATCAGTTCACCTCCAGCTTCTGGCATTTGTGATCGAGCGTACGTTTAGGAATATTGAGACTTTCCGCCACCAGCAGACGGTTACCCTGAAACTGGCGCAGGCGGGCTTCAATGACCGCGGCTTCATATTGTTGTGTGGCGATACGCAAATCATAAATATGCTGAAAATCGTTATTGAGCGCGGCAGCCCCGCCATCTACCCGCTCACGCAGCTCCGGCGGTAATGAACTCAGGCACAACGCCTCGCCGTCCGGCGTCTGCGCACAGGCGACTTCCAGCAGATTTTTGAGTTCCCGCACGTTGCCGGGAAAGTCATACCCGAGCAGTTGTTTGAGGAAAGTCCGATGCAATGGCCCGGCGTTTTTCTGCTGCTGACGGGCAAATTCACCGATAAAATGTTCACATAACAGACGAATATCATCCGGGCGTTCGCGCAACGGCGCGACCTGTAGCAGGCACTGGCAGAGCCGATGATAGAGATCCTGCCGGAACACGCCCTCAGAAACCCGCTGTTCCAAAGGGTGATGAGTCGCGGCAATGACCCGGAAATCCGAATGGCTTTCCTTATCAGCCCCCAATGGCCGGAAATTGTGGGTTTCCAATACCCGCAACAGCTTGGCCTGCATGGTTTGCGGCATATCGCCGACTTCATCCAGAAACAGCGTGCCGCCGTTAGCCTGCGCCACCAGCCCAATCTTGTTGTTTTGCGCACCGGAAAACGCCCCTTTCTGATAACCAAAGAGTTCGCTTTCGATCAGGTTATCCGGAATGGCGGCGCAATTAATGGCGACGAACGGCTTATCGGCACGCTCAGAGCACTGATGCAGCAAACGCGCCACCACGTCCTTGCCCGACCCCGTTTCGCCCTGAATCAGCACCGAAAGCCGATGACCCGCCGCCTGATAAATCTGCTGATGCAACGCTTTGATCGCCGCAGACCGGCCGATCAGCGTTTCCTCAACCCGTTTTTCCCGCTCGCGCCGATGCTGCCCTTCATCTTTAATCTGACGCAGTGAATGGCGCAGCGCGGTCTGCTCCCGCTGGATGCGCCCCAGTTCCCGCAGCAACATCAACTGACGGCAAAATATCTGGGCCAGATGTGCGCAATTGCCGTTTTGATGCACCTGCCGCAAGCGATCCGGCGTGTCCAGCAGCGCCAGAACCGCCAGCGGTTTGCCGCTGTCCGACAGCAGCGGCAACGCATGCAACCCGCAGGCGATGCCCGCCGCGACCAGAATCTGGCGAAACTCCCGATGCTCGATGCGGGCGCCGCCATACAGCGAATCCCAGGTGCGCACCTGATTTTTATGCAGCGCATAAGCCAGCGGGTGGCTAAAATCATCCACCCCCAGCATCAGCGAGACAGGCGCGTTATGCACCCGTCCGTCACAGACCAGTTGCCTGCCGCTGACGTCCACCATACCCAGCAACACGCCTTGCGGCCGCCAGGCGGCCTGTATCGCATCCAGCAGCCAGCCGCACAGACCGGCCTCATCCTGCTGGCGGGTAAGCGAAAGCGCCAGTTCGAGGGCTTGTTGCATACTCAGCCCTCCACCTCTGTCTGGAACCGGCCTTCTTCTACGCGGAAATGGATGCGGCTGACCGGCTGGCCGGACGACATTCGTTGCAGCAACTGTAGCGATACCGGCGGCAGCAGCGCGCCGTCGATCACCGACTCCAGCATTCGCGCGCCGTTCTCACTACGGTTGGCCAACCGCAAAATTTCCTCCGGCACCGTATCGTCAATGACCACCTCGGCGCCAAAGCGCTGTTGCAGCAGAGCAACCAGGCGCGACAGTTTGCCCTGAACGATCGCCACCAGCGTAGCGTGATCCAACGGCAGATAAGGGATCACTTCCATACGGGCCAGCAGCGCGGGCTTGAAAAACGCCGCCAGTTCGGGATAAAGCGCGTCCAGTAGCCTATCCGGCTGCTCGGCATAATTAACGATGGTTTGAAATCCGAGGTTGGAGGTCAGGAAAAACACCACATTGCGGCAGTCGATTGCCCGCCCTTCGCCATCCGCCAGTTCGCCTTTGTCAAACGCCTGATAAAACAGGTTGAGCACGTCCGGGTGCGCTTTTTCCACTTCATCGAGCAACACCACCGAATAGGGTTTCTGCCGGATCGCTTCGGTCAGTACGCCGCCTTCGCCAAATCCGACGTAGCCCGGCGGCGAACCAATCAACCGGGACACGGTATGTTTTTCCTGATATTCGGACATATTGATGGTCGTCAGATAGTTGCGCCCGCCGAACATCAGGTCGGCAATCTGCAACACGGTTTCGGTTTTTCCGACGCCGCTTGGCCCGACTAACAGAAATGCGCCCAGCGGACGGCCGGGACGGCGCAGATCGGCGCGTGCGGTCAGCAGATGTTTATGCAGTTGGGCAATCGCCAACTGCTGGCCCTTTATCGTGTCGCCCAGGTAGTCCGGCAGACAGGTGACCACCTCCAGTTCCCCTTGCGAAATCCGGTTGAGCGGAACCCCCGTCCATTCGGCAATCACCGCCGCAATCTGGCTTTTATCCACGTGCGGCGACACCAGCACTGACGATTGCTGTAGCGACGCCAGTTCGCTCTCGCACGCGGCCAGTTCCGCCGCGGCGGCGTCTGCGTCAAAATCATCAGGCCGCGCCTCATCCAGCAGGGCGGTGCGCAGTTCGATAACGCGCCGTACCTGGGTTGTCTGTCGCTGCCAGTCCGCCTCCAACTGCGCCAGCGCGGCCGTTTCCGTCTCACGGAGATGACGCAGTTCGGCCAGCCGATCCGCCGTATCGCCCAGACCAATGCGCCCCTGGCGCTCAAGTTGCGCGATCTCCATGTCCTGCTGATGCAGGCGGGTTTGCAACTGGCTAACCGCGCGCGGCGGCGTGGTGAGATTAATCGCCACCCGGGCGCAGGCGGTATCCAGCACGTCGATCGCCTTGTCGGGTAATTGACGGCTGGAAATATAGCGTGCGGATAGCTGAGCGGCCGCTTGCAGCGCTTCTTCATCAATCAGTACGCCGTGGGCTTTTTCATAAATGCCGCGCAACCCGCGCAGAATGACGGTCGCCTCTTCCGTGTTCGGCTCCCCGACCTTGACCAGTTGAAAACGACGGGACAACGCCGCGTCTTTCTCCACGTATTTTTTGTATTCGCTCCAGGTGGTGGCCGCGATAGTGCGCAACTCGCCACGCGCCAGCGCGGGCTTGAGCAAATTGGAAACGTCCAGACCGCCGGCCTGATTACCGGCGCCGATCAGGGTATGCGCTTCGTCAATAAACAGGATCACCGGACGAGGCGCGGTTTTCACTTCCTGCATGACGCCTTTAAAGCGTTTTTCAAACTCCCCTTTGACCGACGCGCCGGCCTGCATCGCTCCCAAATCCAGGGTCAGCAGTTCCACCTCGCGCAATCTTTCCGGCACCAGACCGGCGACAATCCGCAACGCCAGCCCTTCAATCAGCGCACTTTTCCCAACGCCGGCCTCCCCGACCACGATCGGATTGTTTTTACGGCGACGAGAGAGAATGTCGATCATCAGATCGATCTCATGGTCGCGGCACAGCACCGGATCGAGTTGCCCCTGCCGGGCGGCGTCGGTCACATTCTGGGTATAGCGGGAAAGCTGGGTGGCCGCGACGGCCTGTTCCTGTGGCGTTGACCGGGCGACCGCGACCTCGGTTTCGACCGATTCTTTCACCCACTCATCAAACTGCTGACGCAGAAGCTCACGGTTGATTTGCGCCAACGGCCGTGATGCCGCGGCCGACAGGTAGCGATTCGGCGTCATCAGCAGTACCAGCAACAGTACGCCGCTGCGCAGGCGCGCATGTTGAAACTCGGCGGAAGCCAGCAGCCAGCTGTCCTGCAACCACTCCACCAACAGCGGGGAAAACGAGGGATAACCCGCGTCAAAGCCTTTGTCCACCGAGGACGGCAGCAGCAGAGAGGAAAGATCCTCAACGTCCACCTCCGCACGTTTCAGGATCTGGCGCACGTCACTCAGCGGCGTCTCCAGCATTTTCATCAACAGGTGCTCAATGCGGATTTCCGCGCCCTGATGCTGAATACAGAGTGCCGCCGCTTCTTCCAGCATATGGCGGCACACGGGGTTGAGTCGTTCAACCAGTGTCGGCAATTCAATTCGAATCACGGAATCGCTCCTGTTATTGTAATAATTCTCCCAGCTGACGCAGTACGTCCTGGGTCTGATGAGTGAGCTGGTAGCGATACAGGCCGAATGCCGCGGCCAATACCACGCACATGCCGATAAACAGGCTGCGCAGCGAGATTTGTCTGCGCAGTCGGTAGCGGGAAGCCTGCTGTCCCAGATTAAGGTGGAACACCGTTGGCGGATTGGCCGGTTCAGGACGCAGCGCGGCATGCAGATTTCCCACGATGCGATCGAGCTCCTCACGCCCCTGCGCCATCACCCGGTAGCGTCCTTCAAAACCCAGACACAGGCACAGATAGATAAACTCCAGAATGTCGCGGTAACGTACCGGGTCGTCCAGCAGCTTATCCAGCAACACAAAGACCTTTTCCCCGCCCCAGGTTTCGTTGTGGAAACGGGTTAACAGCGAATGCGCCGACCACATGCTCTGGCCTCCCCATTCACGCCCCATCACGGCTTCATCAATGACGGTGCACAGGATGTAGCGGAACGACAGGATCACGCCATTTTCGTAACCATGAGAATGCAACTCCTGTTCAATCGCCTGGATCTCGGACACCACGCGCTGATAGAGATCCGCCACGCCGTTATGGGCGGACAGTTGGCGCACCCGGTCCACCATGCCCAGCAGCGGCGTGACCGCATCAATCATCGGGTTGATGCTGTGTCCGCGCAGACGAAACCAGTAGTCGGAATCCATATCCAACTGCCGGGCATGGTCGTAAAGCAGGTCGCCCACTTGATCGTTTTTAATGACCTCGATGCTCATCTATTCCTCTCATTACGACTGGCTGCGGATGGCCCAGAGCTGCATATCCAGCTCCGGGAATTCGCCGGCAATATGGAACGCCAGCGTGTTGCCGGACACCAACGATCGCCAGGCAGGGCTTTGACGATCGAGCTGGAAATAGCTGTAGCCGGCGTGATAAGGCAGTTGACGCGGCGCCACCGGCAGCGGCAACAACGGCACGCCCGGCAATTGCAGACTGATCAGCTCGCGGATCTTGTCGCTGGAGGCAATTTTGGTTTGTTGCAGCAACTGTTTACGCAGGTGTTCCTGCGGCATGCGCGCCCGAACCGCCAGCACAAATTCGGCGCTGGTCATCAGTTCGGCATCGCCGACCATGGCCACCATTACGCCATAAGGCTGCTTCTTCAGTTGGATAGAGACCGCGCGCGGCGACAATACCGTGCTCAGCGCCTGACGCAGCGCCATCATCAACGGCTCAAAACTGGCTTGCTGGTGCTCATGGCGGTAAGCCGGAAATTCCGGCGGCAGGCGTGATTCATCGGTAAACGTCATCAGTTCGCCGCACAGTTCCACTAACGCTTCATGCAGCCTCTCGGGATGCAAGGTGCCAAGACGCGCCAGATGGGAGAGCCTGGGCTGAGCGCGGTTAAGCAGTTGCAGCATCATGAACTCCGCCACATCCGCCACGCCCTGTTGCCCCGGCGTCGCAATGCGCTGGGCCAGACTGCGCGCCCTTTCAGCGACCAGCCCGGCGGATTCCCCCAGAAAACGTTTCAGCGTCGGGATCGCCGTTACGCTGATGCTGCACGGCATAAAGTTGGGATCCAGCACCAGCCCGCCGTCCGGCCGTTTATCCAGAATGTTGGCGATCGCCAGCGAGGCATAGGCGCTGCGATCGTCACGGTCGAGCATCAGCCGCAGGCTGACCTTGCCAACCTCCATCGACACCACATCGCCGCCTTCGCTATGCAGATCGCGCACATCATGTCGCTGCGACTGCAAACGACTGGCAATACCTTGTCCCGCTTGCCCGACTTCGCTCACGCCATTCACCGCCAGCGGCAAGGCCAGATAGACTTTCTGATTTGCCAGCGCCACATCGGTGATTTCCAGCGGCTGCGGCAACGCATCGTCGCCGGGAATATTGAAAACCGTACCGTCCGGCATCACTCCGGTGGCGTTGACCAACGCAACACGTCCAAAGTTGAGGTACTCCTCATTGATCGCCAGCGACTGCAAGCCATAGAAATAATCGCTAAGCGCGCTGAGGCGGGCATGAAGCGCATAGTCCGTGTGTCTTTGTTGCTGCTGGAAGTGTTGCGGCTTGATAAACAGTCCTTCCCGCCAGATAACCCGATTTCGGCTCGACATGATTATTCTTCTTCTTGGTCTTTTTTGATTTCGACTTCATCCCGGCGCAGATGCACCAGAATCTGGTAGGTACGGCCGGTGTTTTTCAGCTTGATCACCTTGCGCCACTCGGCGCTCTCCGGATCGGCATAACGGGCGATCACCCCAAGGTAGTGAACTTTTTCATCCAGCTTTTCCGGCGGCAGATATTTGAACTGACCCGGCAACAGCGTGTAGTCCTGATGATTGACGTAGTTTTTGGCCAACGCCTTTTCGATATCCGTCGTCACCTGGTCGTAGTCGGTGGCCAGCAGTCGGGAATCCTCCGCCAGCATCACCAGTTGAAATTCGATGGGCGCGGCTTCCCCGCTCTCATTGGGGTTGACGTCAGGTTCGGCCAGCAGGCTCACGCCCGCTGTGGAAGGCTGGTCATCGTTGCTGCCCACCTGAATATCCGGGTTCGCCGCCACCTTAGCCATCTTGCCCAATGTGGCGCACCCCGGCAGCAGCGATATCAGAACGCATAGCCACAGGCCCCTAAGCATTATTGCTGCTCCTGTTGCTGGCGCACCGCGCGGTCATACGCCTGCGCGTACACCTGATGGAACAGCTTCTGAAAACCTTGCTGGCGCGGAGAAGTCAGCTCCCGGTAATAGTGCTGGTACATCTGCCAGGCCCAACCCTCATCGGCGACCTGCCGATCGCCGCTGCGACGATAATGCTCAAAGCGATTAAGCAGCGCAGCCGGAGAAAACGCCTGAAGAATACTTTCCAGCGCCACGGCGATGGCCTGTTGACTCGCCAGATGGTGAATCCGCACGTTGTTCAGCGCTTCCTCCACCGCCGCCGGTGCGGAGAGATGCACCGGACTTTTGCCTTCCGCGAACAGCAGCGACAGCGTATCCGGATAATCCAGCCCCAGGCGCAGCGGGTTATCCTCAATCGGACGCAGATGGGTATCCGCCAGCGCAACCTGCTCGGTTTGCAGCGTCAGCAACCCCTCCACCACGGCGCGCAGACTTTTACCTATTTCTTCCAACATCTCGCGCAGCCGCTGCTCGTCTTCAACCTGAAGCGAAAGCCCCAAGCCGCGCATCAACGGCGTCAGCGTAGTGTTGTCGATGTATCCATCGTCTCCCGGCGTCGTACGCGGGTTATCGATGGTCGGTAATTCCACAAATTTTTGATCCATGGTGTCCTCAGCGGCAGAAAAAGAAGTAAGAGACGTTGACAGCGAATCATCCGCTCGTTCGTTGTCCGATGTCAGCAGGGCGCGACTCTGCTCCTGCTGTAGCGCCCATAATGGGTCATTGACCACAGCGTTCGCGGCCGTATTCTCGACCGGTTGGCGTTGTTCCTCTTCGGACAGCCATCCTCCCAGCACATCGTCGGAGCGTTGCCCCAATACCTGATCGATGTCCGGCTCCGTCGTGGGATCGCCGAAATAAACCCCCAGTCGAAAAGGCCCGATAACCAGTTCGTCTCCGTGCGAAAGCATGACTTTGCGGTCCCGCCCAATCGGCGACAGCGCCCCGTTGATAAACGACTGCCCGCTTAAATCACACAGGCAGAAACGGCCATCCAGCATTTCAATGCCCGCATGTTCCGGCAGCACCGCGCCCAGCCGATCCCGCAGTTGCCATTGATCCTTTTCAGAGGCGCCCAACGTGCCGCCGTGCTGATCGAACTGATGCTGCACCTGCGTGTTGATATCCAGTTGTTCACTGTTGAGAACAACCAGCGTAAGGGGATGGATTACGTTCACAATTACTCCTGCACACAAATCGTCACATAGGGGTCGGCCGGTGGCTGCCCGAGAAAACTGCTCCATCCCAGGCGGCTGCTCTGTTCGTTGCCCAGGCTCAGACCTTTAGCCTCGCCTTCGGCAAAACCGAGGCGTAAATCCCAGGCCAGTTGGTCGCGCAAGATGAACGAGACAAAACGCACCAGCGGCTGAAAGTGCTCGCCGTTGGGCAAAAAACTGAGAAAACGACTGAAATCAAGGTTTCCCACCTTAAGCAGGAACTTACCTGCGCAGTCATTCACGCTGTCGCCGATGACAAAATCCCCGCCCAGCGCCATATTGGCGGCGCCCAGACGGTTCTGTTGCCCGGCGTGAATCGGCACCCGGCGGCGCTGCCAGGCAACGACCTCCACGTCATCCAAATCAAAACAATGGATCACCAGGCCTGCCACCACTTCGGGAGAGCGACTGGGACTGGCAAGTAAACCGGCATAGGAAAGCATCTTGGCGCGGTTGACCGGCAAGCTGTCGCGTACGGCGTCATTCCCCAGCCCCACCAAAGCGAACATCAGCCGGGAGAAACCATCTTCGCCATCATTCTGGAAACGAACGTGATAGCGATATTTGCGCCAGGCGCGATGAAGCAGCGTCAGTAATCGGTGGTGAAAGAAATCGAGAAACACCCCCAGCTTTTGCTCGCCTTGCGCATATTCCCAAGCCAGCTCTTCCAGGTAATAACCAGGCATCGGCGACTGACTGCCGTGCAGCCCCAGAAAAGCGACTTCCAGCTCCTGCCGACCGTCCTTATCGCTGCCCACCCGCAAAACATCGCTGGGATGGAAACCGATCGAGGCGGAGGATCGAAAACGCAACCGTTCCTGATCGGGCCGAAAATCCAGTTCCTGCTCCAGATCCACACCTTCCAATTGGTTTAGCAACTCCACCAGTTGGAAGAAGTTAAAATGCGAGACATCCTGGCGGAACGTCACATCATCGAGTGCTGACCTATCTGCACCGGCCATCGGTAGCGCTCCTTGTTATCGATGTTAACCACCTCCAGCAGGTGGAAAGCGTTGACGCTGGCGTACAGCGAGAAGAAATGCGCCAGTACCGTGCTGAACAGATACAGTTCTCCTTCACTGGAAAAGGCCGATTGCCGAACCGACAATATCGATTTCAGACCGCGAACCGGCATCCCCCGCACCAGTCGATCAATCGGCGTGGTTTCAATAGATTCGATCCCCGCCAGCCGTTTGCGCGAGGCCTGCTCCGCCTGCTTGTCATGCAACGCCGGGAAATCGTAGGTACGGAGGATCTGTACCAGCGCATCGCGGCGCAGTAGCGAAACATAGTTCAATGACAGGTTGGAAATCAGCGTCCAGTGCAGGCTACCGTCCATTGCGGGCCTCAGCGGACGCGTCGGCCGGGTCAGATTACGGAACGTGGCGAATGACGGAGAATTCCCGGTCGGCACGCAGATCGACCCAACCGGCAATTGCGCCGCGCGAGAACGATTGGTGCAGGTCAGACTGACGGAAATGGATTCATCCAGATCGATCGCTTCGCGTTCATCACCGCGCACGAAAGAGAGCAAGTGTTCAAAACCGTCGCCGTTGACGGCTTCCCTGACCCGAATGCGGTAATAAAGCGCCAGCCGCCCTTTGGCCCGCTCAATTTGATGCTGGAAGCTTTCAAACGGCTGGTAGACGCGCGGAATACCGCGTGCGCGGCCCGCATGCCCCTCCACCCAGCCTTCCACGTGATCGACGGAAAAAATTTCGAATCCATCGGCCTGATGGTAACTGGCTTTTAACGGATACTCGGTCTGACGTCCGCTGAGATTGATCGGCTCACTGTCGTGTTGAAACAGATTGATTGCCGGGACGCAGTTGAGCATGAACGAGTCCGGCCGGATTTTCAGTTCCGCGGGCAGCGGCCGATCAAAACAGAAATGAAGACGGAATTCAGTCACCGTCAGCGGCAAATCAGGCCACGCGGCGCCGAAAAGCTGGAAAAACAGAAAACTTTCCGGAAAACAAAAATACTCTTGCAGAATACGGTAGCCGGAGTAAACGTTGCCGGGGTACGGCAGCAGGGCATCTTCACGTTCGAACCCGACCGTTTTCAGTATGCCGGCTTCCTGACGGAAGCGTTTACCCTCAATCTCCAGCTCAATGTGCGACAGCTGGCTGGCAATCCAGAAGTAAAGTTCGTAGGCGGTATAGGTATCGCCGCCAAGATAGAAACGCAGTTTGTCGAGTTGCAGATCGCCCAATGACAGCGGGCCGTGCAACCCGATATCCAGCGTAATGGTCGAAAGATCGTTGCCGCTTTGCACATTGATTTGCCGGATATCCGCCGGATAGATCCAGGCATCGTGACAGGTCTGAAAATGACAGACCACATCATCAATCGGCAGGCTATCCAGTTCGCAGCCTCGTGCGACAAATGCCGGTTGTGCGATCGCGCCGGGGAGTACCGAAAACTGCATAATCGTCATACTCGGCACCGGACGCAGGTAATTGGGCCACAACATGCCCAGCAGACCATGTGTCAGTTCCGGAAATTCATCCTCGATCTTCGCCCGCAGGCTCCCTGTCAAAAAGGCGAACCCTTCCAGCAGCCGCTCGACGTCCGGATCCGTGGTCTGTTCTGACAAAAATCGGGTAAGCTCAGGGTGCGCTTTGGCAAATTCGCGTCCTTGCAGGCGCAAATAGGTCAGTTCATCCCTGAAAAAATGTTCCAGTGACATAATCAGATCATTCTGTAATGGCGATGACTATCCATGTGAATATTGAAAGAGGCGATCTGCTCCAGCTCTTCCAACCTGACATGGGCGGTAACCTGAAACGACATCTCCAGCGGATTGGACGGATAATCCGACTCGCTGACGTCCACATGAACGATTCGAGGTTCAAAGCGACAGATACACTGTTTGATCGCTTCCCGGATTTTGCCCCGGATATCCGCGCCGCCCTGAGTCGCATCATTAAAATCAATCACGCCAAGCTCAGGTGCGCTGCGACAATTCCCGGGCCGGGTATTGAGCACGTTGTCCAGTTGACGCTTAACGGACGCAATCAGCGCTTCAACATCCGATTCAGGGGAAGTTCGTTGCTCTTCCCCCCGGATACGATCAAACAGGCTGGCCGCAGTTCCCCTTTCCCAGGCAGAAAGCGACGGCATCAGTCTTATTCCTTATCTAAACGCCCTACCAGAGACAGCTCAAAGTTGGCCCCCATGTACTTAAAGTGCGGGCGAACCGACATGGTGACTTGATACCAGCCCGGCTCACCTTCCACATCAAGCACGTTGATCTGGGCTGCGCGCAGTGGACGACGACTACGAACGTCCGCCGGCGGATTTTCCTGATCGGCGATGTACTGTTTAATCCAGCCATTAAGCTCACGCTCAAGATCCTGACGCTCTTTCCACGCACCAATCTGTTCGCGCTGCAACACTTTGATGTAGTGGGCCAAGCGGTTGATAATGAACATATACGGCAGCTGAGTACCCAACTTGTAGTTGGTTTCCGCCTCTTTACCCTCTTTGGTATTCGGGAACACTTTGGGTTTTTGTACCGAGTTGGCGGAGAAAAATGCGGCATTATCGCTGTCTTTACGCATCGTCAGCGTAATGAAGCCCTCTTCGGCCATCTCGTATTCGCGGCGATCGGTAATCAGCACTTCGGTGGGAATTTTGGCCTGAAGCTGCCCCATTGCCTCATAAACATGCACCGGCAGGTCGGTGATCGCACCGCCGCTCTGCGGGCCGATGATGTTCGGGCACCAGCGATATTTGGCAAAACTGTCCGTCAAGGCGGTTCCCATCAGGTAAGCGGTATTGCCCCACAGATAGTGATCGTGGTTGGAGCTGATGTCTTCTTTGTAATTAAAACCCTTGATGGGGTTTTCAATCGGATCATAAGGCAGGCGCGCTAAAAAGCGCGGCGCGGTCAGCCCCAGATAACGAGCATCTTCAGATTCGCGCAGCGAGCGCCATTTGGTGTAGGCCGGGCCTTCAAACACCGATTTCAGATCTTTAATGGAAGGCAGGTCGGTAAAGCTGTCCACGCCAAAGAATGTCGGCGCGACGGAAGAGATAAACGGCGCATGGGCCATCGCGCCTACCGCGCTGACATACTGCATCAGCTTGATGTCCGGCGAACTTTGGGTCATCGCATAGTCGCCGATCACCCCGCCGATGGGCTGACCGCCAAACTGTCCGTAACCGCTGGAGTAAACGTGTTTGTAGAAACCGGACTGGGTGATTTCAGGCGCAAACTCGAAATCTTCCAGCAGTTCTTCTTTGGTGGCGTGCAACACCAACAGCTTGATGTTTTCACGAAAATCGGTGCGATCCACCATCAGTTTCAGAGAACGCCAGGAAGATTCCAGTTCCTGAAGTTCTTTCGCATGCAGAATAACGTCGATCTGTTTACTCAGTTTCTTGTCCAGTTCGACGATCATGCTGTCTACCAGCGCTTTATTCACTGGCTCTGCCGCGTTGCCGCTATCAAGAATGTTGGCAACCAGTGCGGCGATCCCCTGTTTGGCGACGCTATATCCTTCGTCCACCGGGGTAATGCGCGCCTGCGCCATAATTTCGTCAAGCAATGAACCAGAGGCACTGGCCGCCCCGCTCTGCGCCTGTTCTTCAACTATTGACATATTTGTTTCCCTATCTCGTCAGTAACCATCAATTATTCGGCGGGTTTTACCAGATCCAGCTCTTTGAGCAGCTGCTCTCTGGCCTCTTCGCTGGACAACAGATCCTGCAAACGATTACGGAAAGAAGGAATATTGCCAAGAGGACCTTTTAGCGCCACCAGCGCCTCGCGCAATTCCAATAACTTACGTAATTCAGGTACTTGTTGAGCAATACGATCGGGGGAGAAATCATTCAGAGAATCAATATTCAGTTTCACGGGCAAATCGTCCTGACTGTCTTCTTCAAGACGATTAGGCACGCTGAAATTCAGTTCCAGATTGGCTTCTTTCATCACTGAGGTAAAATTGTTCTTATCGATCGATACCGTCTGGCGCTCTTCGATAGGCGTTTCCTCTGTGCGTCCCTTCATATTTCCCACCACCATCAGCGTCAACGGCAGTTCTATTTCCGCCTGCTGACCACCGGTAGCCGGGACATATTTGATATTAATACGTTCTTTTGGTGCGACAGATGCACCATCAGTTCCTTTTGCCATATGTCTATACCAACGTAAGGGCGCTCTGGCCCGGATGAATAAAGTCGATTCCTATCGAAACCCTACCAAAATCCATAAATGGCAGACCATTCGACGAACAAATAGGTTATTTGTTTTTCGACCAGCGAGAGATAAAGAAATAACATCCGCATTTTTATGCGAACTCACTAAAGCTATTATTAAATCGGATGAAACATAGCCTGAATCGAACAAAAAAACATCATTCGATAAAGTATTTAATACAGCTATGTTTTGTCGTTGGATCATACACACAACGCTAATAAATGGTCAACGACTATATAGCCAAGTAAACACCCACAACAAAAAGACAGTAAAAACAAAATATTACAACCAGTTTTCGTAAAAAAAACAGGTAAAGCGTCTATGTTACCGTTATGACGCCTTCAATTTTAATTAAACAAAAAACGCTATATTTCGCGCGTTTTAATTTCATTAAAAAATAAATAATTAACATGCTAATAAATTTTAAATTGGATATCCCAAATTGAATTTTATTTTGTGTGATTTTTTTATCTATTTTTTTGAGTTTTGTCAGAGTTAATAACTGAAAAAATCAACTCAATAGAAAATATTGACATTGAAGATTACAATAATTATCACACCCTTGGTAAAATTATTAGATTTTTATATCAATAATTTATTTTAAATAATGATAATTAACTGAATCCAGCGTCTTGTAAACCAAAAGTGAATTTACAGCTTAACAAATGATAAAAATCATCCAACCCTTTATACAAAATAGGCTCAATATCGGTAACATCTCCGGTAACCAAACCACCATAGAAATCCCATGCAAAATTTCCCAAAAGCGTGGGTCACTTCACACAATAACGGTATAGTAACTGGGGAACGATAAACTGTAGGTTTATGAGTCAACGCAGGACGGGATTCTGCTTTGTCGATAAATTAACCTACAATAACCTCACTACGAAAATCTCCTAACCAGCCGGCATACTGTCGCACGACCGCTATGCTATCTTTTTACCTGATTATGGGTTCGGTGGTATACGCCGGAACCGGAAACTACTGGCTCTCCGTCGTAATCACTTTCGGTATATTTGTCTTAACCTTACTGGCGGCGGATTTAACCGCACCCTATTTACAAAAAAATTATAATCTCAAAGGGATTTCATTCCCCCATCTTACCTGTATAGCCTACGTGCCGTTTGGTATTGTCTGTAATTATATTATTGATAAGCTCCCACTGATCAATAAAATCAATTTTGCCCCGGAAAGTATTAATAAAAAGTTCGGCGTATTTGATGAACCGCTGATGCTGGGTTTTGTGCTGGGGCTGGGGCTGGGGCTGGCGTTCCTTGCCGGATACGACGCTTCGGCGGCGGTTTCGCTGGCGATTAAGGTCTCCGCCGCCATGCTGCTGCCGAAAATGATCGAGATACTGATGCAGGGGCCGTTAATTCCGATGGCGGTGGTTCTGTCCATTATTCTACCGGGCAATCGCGTTCTGCCATTTGTCGATCTGGCCTCATTAATGTTTCTGCTGGCCATGGTAACGCCGTTCTGTAAGCGAAATATGTTCCGCATGTTCATTAGCGGTACGCTGATCGTGACCTGCATCTTATACATCGGGACGGACATTTTGCAGGAGTATACCCAGGCGGCGGTAAACTCCAACATTCCAGTACCGGAAGGGATGTCTGAAATTACCAATATGGTCGGAGGGGCCACCACACCAGTCGGATGCCTGCCGTCTTCAGTGCGCAACCGTTATCCGCTTTCCATGATCATCTATACTACTTCTGTGCGGTTTGAAATTTACGTTAATGATCTGGCCCAACTGACAGGCTGTAAGCGAATGCCTGTTTCCGTCCCCGGGAGAGACAATGCTCAACTCCTTTTACTGGATTAATGAACCTCAACAATGGCGGCTTGAGAACAGCACGCTAGCTGTTGTCACTGATGATAAAACCGATTTCTGGCAAAAAACCTGGTACGGGTTTAAACGTTTCTCAGGTCATATCTTCGCCACTGACGTAACCGGCGATTTCACTTTTCAGGTGAAAGTTTGCGCGGACTTCCACAAACTATATGACCAGGCAGGGATCATGCTTATGTCGGATGACCAGCACTGGCTTAAAGCAGGTATCGAGTTTAACGATGGCACGCCCGCCATCGGCAGCGTACTGACGCTGGAAAATTCAGACTGGGCAACCGGCATCTTTACAGGCAACCCACGGGAGTTCTGGCTTCGCCTGACCCGCAAAGGCGACAGCCTGAGATTACAGTACTCGACGAATAGTCAACACTGGCCACTGCTGCGCTTATGCTATTTTCCACGCGGCGTCGCAAAGATAGGGGTGATGTGCTGTACGCCTGAACGTCACGGGTTGTCAGTGGATTTTCGTGATATCACGCTGACCCCGCCGATGGATAAAGAGCTGCATGACCTGAGTTAAACGTCAGAGACTGCGCGGTTCGATACGTATGGAAAGCGTCTCGACCACCTGATTGGGTGTTAATACTGATACGCCGGAGGAGATATGTTTTCTTATTTCATGCGCCAGCTTTTGGTTCGATAATAGGAACCACACCTGACGAATATCACATTGATAGTATTAATTAATATTCTGTTTCAACAACCTACATGCCCCCAATGATGCCCCCATATGTTTTTCTGCCCCGAATGACTGGGTGTTTTTTGACCAGATTAATGCTTCATCCTGAACGCTTCGGCTATCATCCCGATCTTGTGCATATGGTTATTGTTGCGTGCCATTTTATGGGCTTCGGGTTTCAGGATGATAATCAACAGATAGGCATCGGGATCCATCGCACCTTGGCAGTATACCAAATGCGCCTGATCGCTGGTTCGTTTGAACTGACGTAAAAACTTAGGGAAAGGGGCATCTGCATCGGCAAGATGAATGTGAGCCACCTGCTCCTCTTTTACTAAGGGATAGGTGCGGTCATCATCATAGGGTGCATCACGACCAAAGGTATCTGGCAACACGCCATCCTTTTTATAGGACAGAAAATCCGCCGCCAAAGCGTCAAGCTCTTGCTGGCTTAATTGCTGGCGAATCAGTGCTGACTTGAAAATCCTGATGCTCATTCCGTGAACTCGGTCAGATCCTTGTCAGAGGCGTTTTGCAGCAGTTTCTGCCCGCTATCCGCAATATCACTTAAACGTTCAGCCGTTGGCCTGAATCGCGCAGCGGTGTGAACCCTGCCCTGCTTTTCTTCCAACAGATCGATCAGCTCTTCAAACACCTTTGCACTGACCATGTAGCCAGCGGGACGGTTGTTGGAGAGAACGGCAACCGGTTCATCAATAAAATATTTCGCCGGGTTTTTTCTTAACTCGGTGATATTGATAGATTTTTCTGCAAGAATGCGTTCCATATCTCACCTGAAAGCGTGTTTTATTACATACATTATAATGCACATCAAAGCGTACATCAATTTTTTGTTTATAAAATGTACGGGTCCGTGCTCCAGTTAGCGTTTTACCGATTTAAGCCCACTGCGTTATGACGGTCGGCGAGTCCAATAGCGGGCATTACAAGTACCACGGTGTGTTAATCAATCGAGCAGGCCAACTTGACTAAAATCATGCTTTCTATACGAGGACTTTCAGTTTGTTTATCCGTCGATTGCAATAAAGAATTCGGCATTATATAAAAGTAAAAAAATTAGGAGGTTAAGATGATCATTACCAAGCTCATAATTCAGGGATTGAAAGGTTTCAAAGATAGATTCTGTATTGATTTCAATGATAGCGTGAACATTATAGTCGGCGATAATGAGGCTGGAAAAAGTTCGATACTTGAGGCTATAAACATGGGGCTTACTGGACTTTATGCTGGAAAGCCTGTAAAAAACAACATCACGCAATATCTCTTTAATGAAACTCTTGTCAAAGAATATATTGAAAGTCTTAAGACGCCCGCCAAATTAGCCCCACCGGAGTTAATTATTGAGATCCATTTCAAGGAAACCCCTGAGACATCATTCCTTATTGGTGACGGTAACCTTGCAAAAGTATCCGGGGCAGGTGTTTCATTCAAAATAAAATTCGATGATGATTATAAAGCAGCATATGAGACATTGATAGCAACTGATGATATCAAAACTCTTCCAATTGAATATTATAGTGTAGAATGGAAAGGCTTTAATAGGGAATCAGTTACATCAAGAAATATACCTTTAAAATCGGCATTTATAGATTCTACCTCAGGGCGAGGAAATAATGGTTCTGATGTATATATTAGTCGAATTATAAAGGATTTTCTCACGGAGGATGAGATTATTAGTGTATCTCAATCCCATCGAAAAATGAAAGAATCCTTTATCGAGGATCCTTCTATTTCGCTGATAAACAGAAAAATAATCACTGCAAGTAAAATCACCAATAAAAATGTCACCATATCTGTTGAACTATCATCCCAGAAAGCATGGGAAACTAGCTTAATTACTTGCTTAGATGATGTTCCTTTTAATTATATCGGAAAAGGGGAACAAAGTATTGTAAAAACAAACTTAGCTCTTTCACATAATAAAGCAAGGGAATCAAATGTTATTCTTATTGAAGAACCAGAAAATCATTTATCACATAGCAAACTGAATCATTTAATTAAGACCATTAAAGATAATTGCGGTAAAAAACAGATAATTATTACAACGCATAGTAGTTTCGTGGCAAACAAATTAGGCCTAAGCGATTTAATTTTTCTTTCAAATAAAAAAACAGTGAAGTTATCAGGTTTATCACCTACTACTAAAGATTTTTTTGAGAAAATTGCTGGCTATGATACTTTAAGGTTGATTTTATGTAAAAAAGCCATATTAGTTGAAGGAGACTCTGACGAATTGGTAGTGCAGAAGGCCTACATGGATACAAATGCTGGGAGACTTCCAATTGAGGATGAAATTGAGGTTATTTCAGTCGGTATATCATTTTTAAGATTTTTAGAAATCGCAGATATTCTTCAAAAGACAACCTGCGTTGTTACGGATAATGATGGTGATGTTACTGCAGTAATGAAAAAATATAGCAAATATTTGCCACCAAATATTAAGCCACATATTAAAATTTGTTATGACTCAACGGTTGATCTAGGTTCTTTGATTATAGGTTCAAAACCATATAATTATAACACATTGGAACCGAAGTTATTGAAAGTGAATGGATTAGCTAACCTAAATACCATGCTTGGTACTGATCATAAAACTGAAGATGACCTGAGACGGTATATGAAATCTAAAAAAACCGAATGCAGCTTATGTTTGTTTAACTTCAAGAATACAGCAGCGTTGAGCGTAAGCTATCCACAATATATTTTGGATGCAATCGCATGAACAAAATAATAATTGCATCAGCTGGAGCAGGGAAAACAACTTTCGTTGTGAATGACGCCATTGATAAGACGCAACAAGGAAATAATGTTTTAATAACTACATTTACGGACGCATGTAAAGAAGAAATCTGTAAAAAAATCATTAATTGCTGTGGTTGTATTCCTGAGAGAATACATATTATAACATGGTTTTCTTTCCTCATACGTCATTGTGTGAAACCTTATCAGGGGCACCTTTTTGATTACGACATAAAGGGTATGGTTCTTTGTACTGAAAAATCTGGTAAAAGATCTTTCTTAATCAAAGGAAGGCCTGTTTACTGGGGAGAAAATAAAAACTTTAAGGAACATTACTTCGACTCAAGCTACAGAGTTTACTCAGATAAATTAGCAAAACTCGCGGTCAGATGTAACGAAATTTCAAATGGCGAGGTTTTTAGGCGATTAGACAAATGTTTCAATTACATTTATGTCGATGAAGTGCAGGATCTTGCCGGTTATGATTTGGAAATTCTTGAAAGGCTATTTGACTCGCAACTGGATGTCATCCTTGTTGGTGATCCAAGACAGGCTACCTATAGTACTGTTAATACTGAAAAAAACAAGAAATACAAAAGGGCAGAGATTGTAAATTTTTTTATGAATGAGAAAATTGATATAGATGTCGATAATACAACTCTTGTTGAGAACCATCGGTGTTTTCACGAGATAAATAAGTTTGCAAATAAATTATATCCAAATGTCGTTGCTGCAGTTTCTAATAAGTTTAATGAAAGTGGGCATGATGGTGTTTATTTATTACCTAAGCATCTCCTAACAGGCTATCTCGAAAAATTTTCGCCGATTCAATTACGATGGAATTCTAAGCGCTCCGTTGATGAACGTTATCCAGTTTATACGTTTGGTAAGTCTAAAGGCCTTACGTTTGAAAGGGTTGTTATTTATCCTTCGGAGCCTATGCTCAGTTGGATTCTGAATTCAAGTTCGCCGCTAACAAACGATGCCAGAGCGAAGCTTTATGTTGGCCTAACAAGACCTACACGAAGTGTAGCTATTGTGTTTGAGGGCAATGAGCTGCCGAATATTGATGGTGTTAAACTCTATCTGAACACTTAGTCAGTGTTTAGAAGATATGATTTTTATTCCTAAGCTTTAGATCAGCAATAATGAACATTTTTTAATTATTTATCATCCACATTAATATTCTTTAGAACGTGAACGTTTACCACTATGGTATTTATAATGACGTAAGAACAAGTACGTTGCTGTTTCCACCATTACTGCAGGCTTCAGTCGTAGCCTCAACATCAAGATTACTTTCCACATCCTTTACAGTTGTTGTCCCAACTTGTGCCAGATAGAAATTACCCGCTACCGCTGAGATGATTTTTGTGCACTCAGCAGCAGGAACACCAGTATAAGTGATGGTAAATGCGCTTCCCGCAGTTCTCGATGGGCCAGAGGCAGCAGGAGCAAGCGTAACATACCCCTTCCACGTATTGACTATATTGGTCCCTGCTCCTGCAATTTTAATCATATTGGCAGGGAATGCCCCGGCTTTGTTTGCGGCACTATTGGTTAACCCCGCATAGGTAGCAGAAGCGGCATAGAGTGATTTTATCCCTGCTTGAATAGTTGCAATGTTTTTTGATTCAGCTTCTGCGCGTTGTGCCGCCTGAACCTTGGGATACACGATAAATGCACCAACAATTAAAGCAGCAATGGTGCCAAGCACAAGAAGCAGTTCTAACAAAGAGAACCCTTGCTGGGTTTTCTGGTTTACGTTATTTATTTTCATTGATTATCTCCATACTTGTTATTGATAAATACAGAGATAAGGCATTGAGAAAATTAATCAACACGCAAAGGATATTGTTGGTTATTTTCGTGATGAATGGATTACCTTAAAAAGCCATTCAGATACAACGAGGATATCACATTAAAAATATTTACACGCCCACACAAGAATAACTCACCTTCACAAGGTTATCGCTTGTAGCCGCAACTGAAAAGGTATAATCACTGCCCGATGGCGTCTCTACGGTGTGGAATAGCGTCACACTTGAACCTGATGCCCTGCCATGATCATATTCAAAGGCAGCGGTTTTATCAGATTCAACAAGTAGACCATTGGCATAAAGGTTGGCTGTCATTTGATAAACAGCATAGTAAACAACCCAATTGAAGTAAGCGTGAACCAGTATTTTACCAGAAGCGCCACTTCTGCAGGTAAAGGCCGAATTGTTGTTGATGCTCCCAGACGAAACAATCATGTTCCCTTCATTCCCCTTCCATTTGCCATCGATACACCATACTGGCGATCCATCGGTTGCCTTACTGATAAGCCCGTTAGGTGCGCATGTCTCCCCGGTAATGGCTATTGAAGTGGGTAGTATGTATCTACCCGCTATATTTCCTGATGCACTGATCCCACCTTCGGCTTTACCATCATTTGATGCTGATAGAGCAAGATCACCACGTAGCTTTTGACTTCCCCATACATCCAGCTTAACCGATGAGTTGTTATCGCCGTTAATGGAGAGATAGCCATCACCCGCGCCACCAGATACGTTAACCAGCACCGCATTCTGATTGCTGGAGCCACCGCCGCCAATTTGCAGACGGCTGCTATTGGTTTTAGCCGCTACATAGCTATCCGAATCAACGCCATTCTTAACGGTAAGGTAGCTGTTCATTGATACGTTTTTGCCAAAAGTAGAGAAGCCCGTCACCGTGAAATCTTCTGAAACACTGACATTCTTGGCAAAGCGCCCATAGGAACCATTGAATGAAACTGCGTTGACATCACCTGACGCGGTAATATCTTTGGCGTTGTTGATGCTTTGGCCTCCCATGTTGAGATCGCCCGTCATTGGCAATGTGCCATCACGACGCAGGTAAACTGAATACATAGAACTGTCATACCCTACTCGGTAGGCCAACAGCCCCACAGCATTGATCGCGGCGTAGTTGCTTTGGTTCTCCGTCCATTGACCGGCAGTGCCAGATGCAACAGAAGCTGATTGCGTCATACCGCTATCGATACCCGCTGCTTGCATGGCTTTACCTAACAAGTCATAACGCACACGGCTTCCTTCGGTCCAAGGCAAGGTTGTGATGACTAACCCATTGATGACATAATTAGGCGCAATGCCAGCGCGTTTTAACAAAATCTTATAAGAGGACTTCTGCACGTTGATGCCGGTATAAGTAGCAGGCAGCAAACCTTCATTAACCAACGTTTGGTAAGTGATTTCACATCCATTAGCCGAACAGGTTCTTGGCCCCGGATCACTGCTCTGGCTGCTACTCGATGAGAGGGTTGAAAGTTTGTCAAAGCGAATACTGATATAGCGGTTAGTCGCCTCACCTATCTGCTTTATTTGTGATCCTACGGTATTCGCCGTAATGGTTTCCTGATCGTTCTTCATGTCCTGAAACTTTATGAATGCCATTGCTGTGCCAATACCTAAAACCAATGTTATTTCCAATAAGGAAAAACCTTTTTTATTTGTTATTTTCATTTCCATAGTCCTTTTTTATTTTCACGTAATTATTAATTAGCAAAAATAAAAAAGTGGTCAAGAGCTTGGTAAACTTTAAAAAACAATCAACAACATTTATGAACAGAGTTATAATGACCCAACAAAAGATTATTCATTGACATCGCTGTTGTGATATAACCTATCATCGAACACAATAAACAATAATCCAAATGGAATATTAAGCTATGATTGATTTTCGTACCTCTACCCCGAAAGATATTCCACATATAATGAAAATATGGAATAAAGCCATTGATGCTACGCATCATTTTTTAGCATTGGAAGATCGCTTGGCTATAGAGAAGGAACTCCTAACCTTTTTCCCGACAGTAGAACTCACACTTGCCTGCGGTTCTTCAGGGAGCATTATTGGCTTCATGTATTTGCATAACAGGCATATGGAAGCGCTCTTTGTAGATCCAGATTACCACGGACAAGGGGTAGGAAAAGCAATGATTCAGGTAGCTCTAGCCCAATACCCACAATTGACTACAGATGTAAACGAACAAAATCAGCAGGCAGTAGGCTTCTATACGCGCATTGGTTTTGACCAGATTGGACACTCCAAATTTGACAGTCAGGGCCGTCCTTATCCATTGCTTCATCTCAGGTATCGAAAGGATACCGAAAATTGACTACCGCGCCCTCTGGGGCTTGCTCAACAGTTCACCGACCTAAAAGCGAGTTTTAGGCCGGTTCACCGTTCGGACGTGAAAAACATGATTAGGACTTGGATTTATTTAAAACATTTTCGATATAGACTTGGCCCTGTGCTTTATACCTTTCAATATCACTTTCATGAAGATTCGGGATATCAAGCAGAATCCCAAAGACCAGTTCCTTATCTACATAACCAATATCACATCCTAAGACTTTGGCAACCTCTGCACCGAAAATAATTTTCTGACGGGTATTTTCTTTTTTCGTTTGTTGTTTCTTTTTAGCTTCCAAGAAGTATAGGCGTTCCTGTGCTGAAGCAATTTGCTGTTTGATTGTTTTTGTTGTCATTGTTTATCTCCCAAATGTTTTCTCTTGTTGGCATAAGGGATGTCAGCATAATCATAACCATTACCAATTTGTTTCTTGACTGATTTTATTTTCATCTTGAACTGTTGCTTTATCTGGCGCTGCTTTGCTTGTTCCCTAATATTTATTACTATCTTTTCTGCTTCTAAATAGGCTTGTTCTGTATCGGTATAGATACCATCATCAAGAAGTCGCTTGGCTTCCCAATCAATGGCTTCATCATTATTTTTATACATTAAACCTCCTTATGTTTGTTATAGGTTATCCTTTACCATATTTTGGATAATTATCAATACAAGCAACTCATTTTATTTTATAAAATACCAACTCATAAGACTGATATTAATACCCCACATTACAGCATTAATGCTCATTGAAATTAATGCTATTTCATAGCAACACTATGCGATAGTAATCACTAACTATTTTGTCTAATACTCACCACGTTACTTAATTTTTCTCGTTAATGATTTTCATTTCACCTGTTAAATTTTCATTCTGATTTATATGACTAACCTGTTAATCGTGCAACAACGAAAACTACAGATAAAAGCTACTATTTTCTTGTTTTAGTATTTTCCCGCCTTACGGCGGGATAAATTAACACTATTCTTGTCCTTCGGACGCCATCTAAAACCCATCTGTGTAATATCGCGTAATACTTCGCCCTTTCATCCAGATAGCGCCGTTTAATTCGGCGTTTTGTTCTGTTCTGGTTTTACAGACATTCATATATTTCGTATTAATTAAGTAAGCGTTTTTTACATTGTTAGAAAAAACAATGCCCACTTATACACTCACTTCGTGAGCGTGTGGGGTCTACCGACGGTTGCCTGCCGCAGGCTAAAAACAAAACCGAGGTCAACACATTGAGTTGTTCTTGCGAAAAACTAACAGCAGCATAGTTATATTTGAGGTTATTTATTATATGGCGATTTTTCATCTGGAGTTTAAAATTGTGAAACGTTCTGAAGGTATGTCTTCCTGTAGGAAAGCTGCCTACCATGCGCGTTGCAGAATAACAGATGATCGTACAGGTAATACATATGATTTCAGCCACAGAACAGATTTATTCCATCATCAGATATTAGCCCCTGTTTCAGCACCTGCTCATATTGTTGAAAGCTCAACAGCACTATGGAATGAAGTTGAGAGAGTTGAGCGTCAGAAAGATGGTCAAACAGCCCGTTATTTTGATGTAGCTATTCCCTGTGAACTGAGCAATCAAGACAAGATAAAACTGGTTGTTGAATACTGCCAAAAAATTTTCGTTGATAAGGGCATGATTGCTGATATCGCTTTTCATGATCTTGACAGTAATAATCCTCATGCGCATGTGATGTTGACATTAAAACCGATCACCGCTGATGGCTTCGGCAAAAAAGAAAGAAGCTGGAATGACAAGAAAAACGTAATCCTTTGGCGTGAATCATGGTCTGTGATTGCCAATCACTATCTTGCCACTGCTGGCAGTAATGAGCGTATTGATCACCGTTCTATTGATGCTCAACACAGTGAAGCACTCGAAAACGCCACTATTACCTTAGATGTAGAAGAAAAAGCGTTATGGCTTGCCAAGGCAACACTGACCAGCCGTTCACCAATGCAGCGTGTTCATCGTGCCAAGTGGAACAGTAAGCACGTTCAGGAGAATCGTGCTGCTGAACAGGCTGTTCGTGATGAGATGAAACAAGAAGCTCAGGCCACATACAACACCTTCAAAGATTTGGATCTGCAGATCGTTGTTGACCTTAGAAGTTTCACCGTGTCCGAACTGTCTGAGCCTGTTGAAATCGTATTACCGGAAACGGGTTCGCAGTCAGCATCATCAGATGACCAAAAGCCTGTTCTGGTTGCCCCTGCGCCTCATACACGTACCAAATTGAAAACCCTATCCTCTTCAACTGCCAGAGCGGTCAAACGCGCTCCTGTTAAAAGCATGAGGAAGCAGGCTAAACCTCGTCAGGACGGTATTTTTAAACGTTTCACTTTACTGGTAGTGGAATATATAAAGGAAAAATTTGTCTGGGCAAGAAAGAAACCGGCCCCGGTTTCTGTTGAAGCTGATCACGATAAACGTATTGCCGAAAACTATGTGTTTGATGAGGTTCAGGGTATCTATGTTCCACGCGTTGAGTATGAAAAACGAGCCAGATTTAACAGTGACAACTATAAACCAACCAAAGACGAGATCAGCCGTTTCCCAAGTCGTCCGGTTAAACCAGCGCAGCCTGATAGCAATCTTGACTACATACCAACACTAGCCGCTGATAGGAAACCGCAAATACGCAAACTGAGACCATATAATATCTATAAAGACAGGTAATAACTGTATTGGAAAAAATAAGTTGAACAACTATTAGTTTGTTAACTCACTGTAATATCAGTAAAGTCATATACTGGTATATCCCCATCATCAGAAGAAATTTATCTGAGATAAATTATATGCTGAGATAAAAAGCCAATAACAAACCAATTTATTTATGTGCTTTTATGGGTTTTGAAAACCTCTTGCTTCTTAACATTAGAATAATGTTTAAATAATTTATCATATTCAGAAAATATCTTTTTATTAAAAAAAAGCCTTTGTTTGCTCTCAATATTAGCAAGCCAATAATAGAGAACTACTCCCGATGTTGCTGCCAAAACCAGTGCGGTTGATTGCACCCAAACACTTGGATTACTTTCATACTTCATTGACATAAAAATCAGTATAACAAAAACAAAAAAATGCAAAAAACTGGATATTGAATCACGTATTTCTCTCATGTATCTATACCCCATCTTCTCCTTCTTTATTGAGATATAATAAGGGTGGTTTAATATTAACTTATCATTTAATTTCGAAAAATAGCCAATTGGCTTGTGATACTTAGCCATAATGTCCAAAAGTATTTCATGAAATTGAGTATCTTTAACTCCGGTAAGATAAGTGTTAATATCATTTTGTATTATTTTTAACTGCGGTGATGCATCAACATCCTCCTTACTGAATTTTGCAAAGTCAATAACCTCTTTGGTTCGGCTCTCTTTATTTTTAAAGATAACTGCAGCTAATGCAGCTGCAGCGCCAATTAATGCTATTGATGATAGTGCCAATTTCTATAATCTTCTTAGAATATCGATATAGGTGTTACTAATTTGCCACAGCTATTCAGAGTTGAAAAGCTTTTTCTATATCATTATTTAGCACGCTAATATTTATATTCCTATTACACGACACATCACCCCATACAATTTATTAACACATCCGCAAAGTTATTTACATACTGTCAGCTTTGTTTTTAGCAATCCTGTCTCTATAACGCTGTTGCTCAACAATGCTCAGATTGGGATCAGACAGAACACTCCACCCCTTAACAGCAATATCATAATCGATTTGTGATTGTATTTCGTACTCTTTGGTCGGTTTGAAATAATCGGAGTGCGGTGCAGATGACGGCGCAGAATAACCTGAATATGTTTTACTCCCAGCACAACCGAGATAAGCCAGCAGACAGGCAAACAAGAAAAAAAATGTCCATGCGGCGTTGTATCCATTAAGCGTATATCCACTACCGCTCCCAACTGAGAACACGCCGTGAAACCTAATGGCATAGGCAATCAGGAATGATGAAAGGATAACCGCACGGCTTTTACCTACAGTTAAATGCTTACGTATGAATTTTACCGTTGGCACCAGCATGACCAGAAACAGCGCGATAGCAGTAAACACCAGCCATACAGGAAACAGCCCGTATTTTTGCGTATTGTTTTGCGAGACCGTCACCAGCGATAGCACCAAAAAGGCGTTAAGTAGAAAAAGCCTCAATGCCATCGATAGCTTCACCTTCTTTGATATCTTATATAGAAACAGCACAGGTGCCAGTGATGGTATGTTCATCAGCAGACCGATGAAAAGCACCCCATAGATAGAGTTCATAGCGTTCTTCCTGTAATTACCGAGCTGCCCAGCCGTTATTGGTTTTCACCAGAACAATTTTGGCTTCTTCTGGTTCAGCCATCCCCTTGACGCCAGAGAACGCATTTTTATCAACCCAGCCCGGAACGCCATCCAGTTTCCATGTATAGGTCACTTGCGTGATTTTAGCGCCATTACCCTCGCTTGGTTCAGTCCAGCTTGTGACCTCAGCGACAACCCGATGACCAACGCAGGCACCGTCTTCCCGATCCCAAAACTCAACCTCTTGGCCTTTGTCGGTGACTTCCAGAACATCAACACTGCTAAAGCCGTTAGACTGCTGTGAAACAGTGAGCAATCCCTGTTCAACAAGCCCTTTCAGGATTTCATCGCTGGCATTGTATCCAGCAGAACGATAGCCATGATTAACCTTTACTGGAAAACCTTTGTTGAAATCGAAATCATTGTTCTGCAGTGAGTAGCACACCTTTGATTTTGAAATTTTCGCGTTGATAGCCTTTTCAAAGTCGCCTTTCTCACCACATCCCGCCAACAAAAGAGCTGCAGAAGCAGCTAGTAAAATCTTCTTCATCTTCCTATCCATCCTGATAATCAAAATGCTGTTATGTAGTGGTAGTCTGCTGCGCACCTGTAGTCGTTAAAGCTTGTTCTTACTGGCATAACGCAGCAAAACCACCTGATTAACCAATTGATAGGATTCAATTATTTTTGTGGGCCGTCATATCGTTTGTAACGATCAAAATCAAAATAATGATAGTTATTAGCTATCATTAAATATATATCGATCGATTAAATCAATTAAAACACCGATCGAAAAAACGTTATCCATCGATATAAGCTATCAATATCATTTTATCGATCTGAGTTACCGATCATTTTCTTGCTAGATGAATAGTTACTGGATAAAGTGAACAGAAGGCTCATTGGACCATTTATGCGCTGGTTTGTAGGGATAGAGCGTCAAACCCTATGACCAACAGCCAGCACTGTTCAATGGCCTTAGCGTAGGTTTTATTAATGCAACATCAGGGAAAACAACAGTGAAGGATGCCGCTAGCTGATTAGATAAAAAAACTCACAGGCTTTTAATAAGCGGCTTTCTTCACTATTGATTTACATAAGTCTTAATAGCCAGATGCGGCGCAACGCTGGCTCCGGCTTCTTCACGCCTATTTTTACGTTTACTGTTTATATGGAGTTGACATGAAAAAATTGTTTATCGCTGCGTTGGTGATCCTGCCTCTTACCGCTTGCACCACCTATGGCAACAAATCCCTTAAAGACGAATCCCAACAAACCGTAAAAACCAAAATCGTTAAAGGGAAAACGACCCAGCAAGATGTTATTAACGCATTCGGGGAACCACAAACGCGCGCTACCAATGACGGTCGGGAAATGTGGTCCTACTCCAGCATGTCAGGCGAAAGCCAGATCTCAAACTACATTCCCGGTCTGGCCCTGCTGAAGAACAGCAACACAGCTCACATGAACTCCCTTGAGATCTGGTTCAAAGGGAATGTTGTTGACCGATATAATTTCAGCCAGACGGCGAGTAAAGTCTCGCGTGGGTTGTTGGATTGATTGTTGATTGCCCACGTCTTAACATTATGCCAAGACCAAGTACATCAGCATAGAAGTGCTAAATAGCTGTTCCGAAAAGTAGGTTATTTGGTAACCATAGGTGATTATTTTTCTGCTCATCACTACCACTTTTGAGCCTTGATATAAAAGGGTTCAGGGACGTGATACTGACTATCCCTTGTGCCACAAAGCTTGTGTAGGGTGTAGCGGTATTAGGAACAGCTTTTAGGAGGCAGAAAAATCCCCTACGGTCAGTGCCCCTACGTGAGTTAGTCATTGGGTGCAACACGGTTGCACCTGCTGGGATTCGGTACGCTCACGCCTTGTACCTGCTTCCTAATTGGCGAAACCCACGATTTGATAGACTTTGGGTCCGTCCTAAATTAAATTGGTAGAAAAATCAGTAGTGATTCGGCTCATCTCCACTTGAAGGATGGACTTATCAATGGAAAGTAATATTTTAGGTCATGCTCAAAGAGAAACCTCAGGGGCAACCACATTCGGAAAATATGATTTCCAATATCATTGGGCTTTATGCAGAATAATTGAAAAGCATAAATCAAATTCTGACTATGCATTATTAATTGAATATCATGAGGATGTTGTTATAGCAGACTCAATGTATGGAAGTTTGGCAAAATTTGAATTTTTCCAAGTAAAGAATACTGGAAGTCCTTTCACTTCTGACGGCTTAACTAAACGGGAACAAGGCGCTAAGGGGCCTAAGAGTTCCATTTTAGGTAAGCTATTAAGTTCGTGCATAGGCACTGATTATGAAACACGCATTACGGAAATAGGTCTTGTATCTTCAAGTGGTTTCTCATTTGACCAAAAAGATAATAAGTTAAAGCTAGACATCATAACTTCTGGAGACCTTAGCGTAGATTGTCTATCGGGATTAACCGAGAAATTAAAAGCTGAACTTGGAATAGATGTCCTGCCAGAAAACCTAAAGTTCATCGTCCCAAAGATAAAGCTAGAGAATCAAGAAGAATTTGTCATTGGCAGATTTGCTGAATTAGTAAATGAAATATTTCCAAATAGTCATTGTAATGCTGTCAATATTTATAGAGCAATCATCGATGAAATTCATCGCAAGGGACAGAATACTTACGACTTTACTGTCTGGGAGAAAATGGTAGAAGATAAGTCGCTCACTTCTCATAAGGTAAAGGATGTCATAGCCGTAAACACAACAAGCCCAAAATTTGAAGACTTCGAGAAAGACTTTGAGTATTTAGCTAGAAATGATATGAAATGGAACACCTTAACTTATAGAAAAATCAATAAAAAAATAAAACAACTTTTCTTACGTCGAATCGGGCACATTTCAGCTCTTGATATCAATATAATGAGAATAGCTCAGCAGGCACTCAGTAGCGTTCCAGAGGAAGACTTTACAGAAACCAGTGATTATATTGAGTCAGTTATTGTGAAAGCTAAAGAGCTTAACATTGATAGTAAAATACCAGAACATGACGATATACTTTGCGAAATAGTTTATTGTTTTTTAAAGGTGATGCATGAATAATATAAGAAGCGAAAAAGATCACTATAAATTATTAATTCGAAACTTAAGGAACAAGAAAAATGAGAAGCTTGACATTTCAACGATTGGTTCTGATATCAGATTCGAAAAGACTTGCCAATCAGTTCACGTTCCCGAAGAGATTGAATCTAATTACCGGAAAAGATAACAGTATTGGCAAGTCCACTCTAGCCAAAAGCTTACTGTGGTCTCTGGGATGCGATCCTGTTATCGATGAAGAATGGAAGTCTAATGACATCAAATCAATATTATATTTCACTATACATAACAAAAAGTATTTTTCTTGCCGCGGTCGCCACTCAATAATTTTGGGAGCTATCGGTGGTGAAGCGAGAAGATATACACATATAACAGGTGATTTTTCAAAAGATCTATCAGATCTTGTTAACTTTAAAATGAAGCTTCCTAACCGTAGTGATGGAAATTTAGAGACACCTCCGCCAGCATATTACTTTTTACCATTCTATATAGATCAGATAAAAAGCTGGAGTTCACCTTGGGATTCATTTGAAAACTTAGGTCAATATTCTAAGTGGAAAAATCCGTTAATCAAATACTTTACTGGTTATCTGAAACCAGAACATTTTGACATTGAAGAAAACATTTATGAATACAGTCAGGTCAAAAAGGAATCATCAGAAAAAATAGATAAATTCCAAAGAGCAGTTGAAGTTATAGTTGATAATTCGACTGATTTCCCCATAGCGTTAGATAATGGGGAGTTCAGTAAAATTCAAGAAGAGATAAACACTGAACTTCACGAATTGATTGACTACCAAACGAAGCTTTATGATGCTCAGGCTACGATCACCTCAAATATTTATGATCTCGAAAGACAGTATGAGTTAGCCGCCAATTCTGCAAACGAACTCGAAGAGGATTATAAGTTTGCGGTAGAATCCATACCTACGGACAATTTAGAGTGTCCATTGTGTGGTACTCTTCATGATAACTCACTACCTAACAGAGCGCTGCTTCTTTCCGAAAAAGATTCGCTGCTTGATGAAGCAAAATCTATAGCATTTAAAATAGCGAGACTTAAATTATCATTAGCTGAATTAAATGAAAATGCTCAGTTTGCCACTAATGAAATTGAAAGAATAAATATGAAATACATCATCAACGACAACGCGAGTGAACAAGATCTCATTGCGCAAGTAATCAATACTATATCCACTGAAAATGTCTCAAAAAAGATTCAAGTCAAAATTGATAATGAAGATCTAAAAATCAGCAAAGCTGACCGTTCCATCACCGAATTAAGAAAAGACCAGAAAAAAATCCTTTCATCCAAAGAAAAAGAAGATCTGAACTCCTCCTTTATCTCAAAACTGTTGGGAAATATTGATGCTCTAGGTTCAACAGGGATAAACCTTAGCAAAGTAAAATCACCCACCGATTACAAACAGTTGCTTGGTGGTGGTGCTGCGGAGGCTGCTAGAGGATTACTTGCTTATCAACTCTCTGTACTGCAACAAATACATGGTGTTAAAACTTGTATAGTGCCTCCTTTTGTTATTGATACGCCGAATCAGCAAGAGCAGGCAGGACACCGTTATGAAACAATAATTAAAGAACTAATGCACAGTGTCCCTCATGATTATCAGATAATACTGTGTGCGATGGAAAATGATGCATTAATTGAATTCAAACATGATGCTAATGTTATTGAGTTAAATTCAAATAGACTTTTAAATTCTTCGCAATACGAATCTTTGAGGACTGAATATAAACTTATTCAAGAGTCAGTTGCAGGAAAAAATGAGGAGGAATAAATCATATTGATCACTCGATCTTAATTTTTGCTAGTGGCATGTCATTCAATACATGAATCTTGCTTAGCGTTAACCAAAGGTCATGACGTAGCGCTAAGTAATTATTTACTGGATCTTTTGTAGATTCAATCAGATATTTAATAACTCTAAAACATAGAGCTATAAAAATATTTATGCTGCAATCTGTGATCTGCATTACCATTTAGCGCGGCTATTTTATCGCCAGCCATACAGTATCAATTCTTGCATCTCGTTCAAATATGAACTGTCAGGCAAAATTGAGACAATACAATCGACTCTATAATTTAAATTTAATAATTTGCTTTTTAGATACGTTCACACCAATAATTTAAAAAAAATCTCCTCTCATTAATATGATTTTTTCATGTGTACTTTATATTGTTTATCACCCTTGCAATTTAAATCGCCAACCTAAATCTCATCCCAATCCAACGGTTCATTTGGTGGCACAAGACTTATGTTCTCAACTGAGGTGCTCACTTTTATACTTTCATGCTTCGCTAATCCTTGCGACTTTTTAGCCTGTAATCTGGCGATTAACACATCGATATCTTCTTTGTTGTTTACATTTTCAATGACTGAATCAATAGACCTACGCTTATCTTCATTTTTAGTATAGTCTCCTCCGCTATCAGTAACGCTTTCATCTCGTTCAATCTCTATAGTTTCTTTCTTTTTTCTAATCTCAGAAACAAAGCGAGCCCTATCACCGTTGAAAACAATTGCAGGGTTTATGAAATACCAGTTTTTTTCATTAGTTTTAGCAATAATACGTTTCTCGATGAGTTCCTTTATCCCCCGGTAAAAGATAGATTCAGATAAGACAAAATGATCTATCTTTTCCGCAAGAGACATTGCTTTTTTACAACTCAGGTAGAAATGATCTTTGCCTATCGCATCCTGATAAATACGTAAAAAGATAAAAAATACTTTGTATCCTGTTTTCGTGAGATCAAAGTAGGCTTTTATTTGTGATGTATAGAGTTTGATGAACTATTCTTTATCAACCTCTTGTGTATGCACAATATTAGCAAAGTAGCTTCGACTGGCATCTTTTCTTTCTATAAGTTCCGTTCCCCTTGAAACAGTCAGATTTTTCTTTCTTGTCTCAATCTTTAGTTCTGTCTCAAAGCAAAAAGGGTTTAAACCTAAATCCAAGTCAACTTCCATTTCTTTAATCATATTATCACCTTTTATTATTTTATTTATAATAAAGTAAATACCATGCATGAAACAGATATCAAGTTTTTTGCATATTTTTTTGCGAAAATATTTTATAAATCGCAAGTTTTCCCGTGACGATGATTTAAATCACTGTCATTTTTTAGCGTAAAAATGATATAAGAACTGACTACAGAGTCAGGAAAACTTACTGTGCAGCCAGTAATGCTGACCATAGAGTCAGTAATACTGACCGTATAGTCAGTCGTTGTTTTCCAACACAAGCCTTATTCCCCAAGGGCTACAGGCCGTTTTTGTCTTAACTTAATTTTGCAAGAAGTAAGAGATAATACTTAAGAGGATTAAAAGAAACCGGGCGATTTTTATGATCGCCATACAGGGTTTCTAATAATTTATTGCTAATTATTCCTTTCTATTTAACTAAAATCTTTTTTTTGAAAATCCCCACCA
Organism: Brenneria sp. L3-3C-1; assembly: GCF_016456245.1. Classification (NCBI taxonomy): domain Bacteria; kingdom Pseudomonadati; phylum Pseudomonadota; class Gammaproteobacteria; order Enterobacterales; family Pectobacteriaceae; genus Brenneria; species Brenneria sp. L3-3C-1. The sequence goes on from NZ_JAEMHF010000012.1 coordinate 42,245, forward strand.
TCTATGAGCTAACGCTCATGTGCTGACGCACGGCTACGCCCTAATGCTGATATACAAATATTTTTCCTATTGGATCAAAAGCCATTTATCAAAGCAGCACTTGGTGATTGTCGCCAACAATCACTTTGCTGGACAGGGCTTGCCCCTGTTAATGATGGATTTATTCATTAATGATCGTGGCGATAGCCGCTAATAACAAAATGTAAAATTTAAATATTAATAGCCACCAAACTTTCACAAACACCAACTTTACTAATTTTTCGATAGAACTTAATGAGTATATTTCTTGTAGACTGGCTACTGCCAGTCACATAGTTCCTGTGGTGAAATACCATCTCGCGCCATCAACTTGAGGAGCCTCTTCATCCTCAGCTTACGCACCTTCTTTTCACCAATCTCCTGATAATACTCCTCACGCCGCTCCTCTACCACTTTTCGGAACTTCTTCAAAAGCTGATTCAGTGTTTTGATATCAGTAGTAGCGGCTTCAGCTTGGATTTTTTTATACATAAACATAACGTGGAACTCATCAATCATCAGTTTTCTCCTATTGTCATAAGTGTTTTTATCTGCCCCTTACGGGGCAAATATATCTTCAAAGGAAACTATAAAGATTTATGAACAAATAAATACGAATGCCTTACCAACAGATTAGCAATAACTTTAAGATCAACCTCGTCAATATTCACATTATTTCCTTCTCTCTGTGTTAAACTCTCAAAGCTATTTTTAATATGCATTATCACGCACATGATAGTTGCACTCATAAAATCATGATCACTAATATACTCTCTTATATCTCCATCGTGATCATTTTGTAAACTGATCCAACTTGCCTCAAACGATCTTTTAGCAAGATCAAGGAACAGTTTTGTAGATTTGTTTTTAACTTTATTATTTTTAGACATAATTAACCCTCACTTTTATATGATTATTTAATATTTAGTTTATTTTCAGCCCCAAGAAGGGGCCAAATAGATTTACATATAGGCTAACACTAATGCTTTGGTATGCAGCGTCATTACCTCCATTCTCACCCCTTCGAAATCGATAAGATAGAGTTTATTTTTGGCTACACCCTTTTTAGCTCGTTCGATTACTTGGTCATAGACTGTTTCCATATGATGATTATCAGTAAGTAAATTAAATGCCTCTTTGGGCCCTTTTTTGACTATATCCCAATAGATACGGTAATACTCTTTCATCGCTGATAGTAGAAACATCTCAGTAGCGATCCTATCAAAACCATTATTTTTCTTATTCATTTATTTTTCCTTTTCTTTGTTTATAGTGTATAAATACCCTGCATTATTAATGCATAAAATATTTAAGTTTTTATTTTTTAATATTGTAAAAAACACAGCGTTTAACGTTTTACATAAAACCCCCTCATCGCATTAATAGTGTATTGTTCATTAATCAACGTGTTTACGTGAAAACTGAATAATGTTTTCAATCCATTCATCGATTTCACTTTCAACAAAAGCTCTGGCTCTTATTCCAATCTTTATCGGTTCTGGGAATACGCCCCTGCTAATAAGTCGATAAATCCATGCTTTGCTATATCCTGTTTTATTCATCACTTCCGGCAGGCGAATAAGTCTTCTTGTTGTCATATATTTCTCCGTTGTTGTTTTGATGAATGTAGTATCTGCAGATCGCTTATGACGTTCAAGCCTCGGAAAATCAGAATTGAACTTGAATTGAGTGTTTTTCATACAAAAACAGATGAAATGGCGGGAGAGCTGTCACTGGGCGGGGTGTAGAGTGATTTAGCAAAAAGTGCTATTAATTTTGCTGTTTTAAGGTATTTCATAATTTGTATATTAATCAATTAGTTAATAAATATCAGTTTAAATTCTGACTTAATTCTTATCTGCTTTAGCCAAGAAAAAGGGCTATGCCCGTTAAGACATAGCCCTTCTTTCATCAGCAGTTATCCTTACCCACGCCGATTAAACGCTCCCTGCACCACATTGCTTCCGTTCTCAAGACTTACCATGTAGTCGGCATACCATTGCAGCATCTCACGTCTGCCATCGAGATATTGCGCATGGTTGTAGGTGCCACGGATAGCATTCTTATCAACATGCGCCAGTTGGGTTTCAATCCATGCGGTGTTGTAGCCCTGTTCATGAAGAACGGTGCTCATGGTATGGCGGAAGCCGTGACCCGTAACCCGGCCTGTATAGCCAATTCGCTTAAATACCTGATTGATACTGGCTTCGCTCATGGTCTTACTTGGATCATTGCGGCCCGGAAACAGTAAAGGAAATTGCCCCGTCATTGCTCTGATTTGGTCGATAATGGCTAGCGCTTGGGTAGATAGCGGGATGATATGGGGACGACGCATTTTCATGCGTTCAGCAGAAATTTCCCATAGCGCTTTCTTGGTATCGATTTCAGACCATAACGCACCGCGCAATTCCCCTGTTCTCAGACCAGTAATGATCAGCAATCTTGCTGCCAGCACCATCAATTCACTACCAGAGTAGCCAGCAAGGGCTTTAAAGAAAGCGGGAAGCTCTTCAGTGGTCAGGAATGGGTAATGTGTAGATTCATGGCCCTGCATGGCACTGGTGAGATCTGGTGCGGGATTATACTCGGCTCTGCCTGTGACGATAGCGTAGCGAAACACTTCGCCGCAGCGTTGACGCACTTTCTTGGCTTTTTCGGTTGCTCCCCTGTCTTCCATCTTTTTCAGCACGTTCAGCAATTCCAGCGGCTTAATGTCTGCAACAGGACGTTGACCAATGAACGGGAAGACGTCTTTGTTGAAGGCTTCAAGAATGTCAGAGGCATACCCTGCAGACCATTTCTTCACTTTCATGTTGTGCCATTCGAGCGCAATTTCTTGAAAGGTGTTTTTGACCTGCGCTTCACGCTCAACTTTTTGTTCTTTTTTCACCTCTAAAGGATCGATACCCCCAGCGATACCCTTTCGAGCTTCATCACGTTTTGCTCTGGCATCAGCCAAGGACACATCGGGATATACCCCCAGCGCCAATAACTTTTCCTTTCCATCGATGCGATACTTTAAACGCCAGTAGCGTGACCCGTTGGTTTTAACCAATAAGTAGAGGCCACCACCATCAGCCATCTTATAGGGTTTCTCTTTGGGCTTGGCAGTCTCGACCTGTCTGGCATTGAGCTTCATCTGGGGGTATCTCCTTTAGACCGAACAGCGAATACCCCTATTGATACCCCCAACTCACCGTAGATTTCTGTGAACGTGAGTAGACGAGCAGAGACAATAAGGGCCGTGAAACCGCGTATTATAAGGGTTTAAAGGGTATTTGAGTAGACTTGGGGAGACGTTAAAATAGGTAGGATGGTGCCGATAATAGGAGTCGAACCTACGACCTTCGCATTACGAATGCGCTGCTCTACCAACTGAGCTATATCGGCGTTGAGATCGTCTTGGCGAATGCATGACGATGATCTACGGGGTGACAAACTATTGAAAACGAAGCGGCAAGTCAAGCGTTTGGCTGCCGTCTGCTGGTTTTATAATCGTCGCGTCGGTGATAGGGAGCCTCTGATAATTTTCCAAACTAATAACAGAGTCCCCTATAACCTTCTGGATTAAAAAACGGCGTTATGGGCGAACCAGATCGTCACCGTAACCAATCCATTTATAGGTGGTCAGCGCTTCCAATCCCATCGGGCCTCGTGCATGCAGCTTTTGCGTACTGACCGCCACTTCCGCCCCCAGGCCGAACTGTCCGCCATCGGTAAAGCGCGTGCTGGCATTGACATAAACCGCCGAAGAATCCACTTCACGCACAAAGCGCTCCGCGTTGCTCAGCGAGCGGGTCAGGATGGCGTCTGAATGCTGTGTACCGTGCTGACGAATATGCGCCACCGCGTCATCCAGACCGTCCACCAGCTTGACGTTGAGATCGTTTGACAGCCATTCGTCATTATAGTCGGCTGCTTCTACAGCCACGACTTTCGCCGGACCGTCGGTCAGAAACCGCATTGCCGATGAACTGGCATGCAGGGTGACGCCAGCGGCCGCCATTTTCTGACTCAGCGCCGGCAGAAAGCGAGCCGCAATGCTCTGGTTAACCAGCAGCGTTTCCAGGCTGTTACAAGCGCTGGGGCGCTGAACTTTGGCGCTTTCGATCACCGTCAGGGCTTTGTCAAAATCGATACTCTCGTCGGCATAAATATGGCATACCCCGATTCCGCCGGTGATGACCGGGATCGTCGAGTGTTCGCGGCACAGTTTGTGCAAACCCGCGCCGCCGCGGGGGATCAGCATGTCGATGTAGCGATCCAGCTTCAATAACTGGTTCACCAGCTCACGATCCGGGTTCTCAATGGCCTGAACCGCCGACTCAGGCAGGCCGCATTGCGCCAGCGCCTGCTGGATCACCTTTACCGTCGCGGCGTTGGTGCGATAAGTTTCCTTGCCGCCGCGCAGAATCACTGCGTTGCCGGTTTTCAGGCAGAGTGATGCAACATCAATGGTAACGTTAGGGCGCGCTTCATAAATCACGCCGACGACACCGAGCGGCACACGGCGGCGCTCCAGCTTGAGACCGTTATCCAGCATGCCGCCATCAATGACCCGACCAACCGGGTCAGTCAAATGACACACCTGACGTACATCGTTGGCAATCGCCGTCAACCGCGCCGGCGTCAGCAACAGCCGATCGAGCAATGCTTCGCTCATGCCATTCTGCCGCGCCTGGGCCACATCCTGCTCATTGGCCGCCAGGATCGCCGCGCTTTCTGATTCCAGCAAATCGGCAATCACCGCCAATGCGCGATCTTTCTCGGCCGTACTCAGCACCGCCAACTGATAAGAGGCTGCCTTTGCCGCTTTGCCCATCTGTTCAAGCATCGCGTACTCCTTAATTAATAATCATGTCGTCGCGGTGGACTGCCACCGGACCGTATTCGTAACCAAGAATGTCAGCGATCTGCTGAGAGTGGTGGCCGGCAATCATACGCAGCGCATCGCTGTTATAGCGGGTGACGGCATGCGCCAAATCGCGGCCCGTCAGGCTGCGGATACGGATGACTTCACCGCGGGAAAAATCCCCCATGACTTCACGGATCCCCTTGGGCAATAAAGAGCTGCCGCGTTCCAGGATCGCCGAGAGCGCGCCGTCATCCACGGTGATTTCACCGGCCGGGGGCGCTCCGAAGATCCAGCGTTTACGGTTTTCCAGCGGCGCTTCCAGCGCGTGAAAGCGCGTTCCCACGGAGATATCCGCAATCACATCGCCAATCACGCCGGGCTTATCGCCTGCGGCAATCACCACGTCGATACCGGCGCGACAGGCAACATCGGCGGCCTGCAATTTTGTCGACATCCCCCCCGTGCCTAAACCGGAAACGCTGTCGCCCGCAATGCTGCGCAACGCATCATTAATACCATTCACTTCGCGGATCAATTCCGCATCCGGGTTTTTACGCGGATCGGCGGTAAACAAGCCAGCCTGATCGGTCAGCAGCAGCAGTTTGTCGGCGTCGGCCAGAATGGCGGCCAGCGCAGAGAGGTTATCATTGTCGCCGACTTTGATTTCCAGCGTCGCTACCGCGTCATTTTCATTAATCACCGGCACGATATGGTTATCCAATAGTGCGTGCAGTGTGTCGCGCGCATTGAGAAAACGCTCGCGGTCTTCCAGATCGGCGCGAGTCAGCAACATCTGTCCGATATGAATGCCATAGATGGAAAACAGCTGTTCCCACAGTTGAATCAAGCGACTTTGCCCCACCGCCGCCAGCAGTTGTTTGCTGGCAACCGTCGGCGGAAGCTCCGGGTAGCCCAAATGTTCACGCCCGGCGGCAATCGCCCCTGAGGTTACGATAACAATCCGGTGCCCTGCCGCATGCTGCTGCGCGCACTGACGCACCAGTTCAACAATATGGGCACGGTTCAGCCGGCGCGAACCGCCGGTCAGCACGCTGGTGCCTAGTTTCACAACCAAAGTCTGGCTGCCGCTCATAATTTTTCTGCCGTTGAAAGTCATCAAAAAAGACAACGTTGTAACAGGACAGGCGCGCTATGCCAACAGGCGCAACGCGAAAACCCGCGAATAAATCGGAAATCAGACAGGAAGCGTCACGGTCGTGCGGTTAATGCACAGGCTGGCTCCAACGATTGCAGGAGTTTTTCCAAACGAACATGGAAGGCTTTTTTAGTACTTTCCAGCTTATCCATCACGTCTTTATCTTTGATTTTTTCTTCACACCAATTACCATTTTTATCATATAAACCAAAGTGATATTCATAAGTAAAGGTTTGGTCTTGCGCTTCAAGCTTCAGCCACCATCCCCAGAATTCACGTTTTTCCGGGACAGGTTTGATATTGACGCATACCGCCAGACAGTCAAAGAAAAAATGGTCGTGCTCACACTGTGCTTCACGCAAATACGGCCCCAGGGAAGCAAAGTTTTTCATGAGTCTGCTTTTCGGGTGTCCACTCGGTAACATCATTCGGCAATCTCCTCGGTATGAACATTCTTTTTAGCAGAGAATGACAATTTATCAATGAACTAGGCTAATTTATGACTCAACCAATGACTGATTTGCTGTAACGCCTGGTGGAAATTCTGATAGACCGGTGAAAAACTCACCGGCAGCAGTTTCCCTTGCTGTGATGAGTTGACGATCAGACATGCTTCTTCCTTCGGACTCATCAGGTCGTTATCCCAATATCCGGCCAGCATGGGCGTCGGACAACGCCGTCCCAGCAGACCTTGTGTTTTGAGAGAATAACGGCACAACTCTGTTTTCAGCGCCGCGTCGGTAGAAAACGGCATCCCCAGGCGGCTTGCCATCATGTCCATAAACATATCCGGCACCTGCTGCTGACGCTGCGCATCGCACAACAGATGGTGCACCACCGGCCCCAGACAGGCGACGCCACGTAAACGCTGCGCATCGAGATAAGCCAACCGCACGGCGATATTGGCGCCGAAACGGAAACCAAACGCTCCCACGCGGCAATGATCCACCCAGGGTATATCCGGCAATGCCCGCAACACCTGCTGATGCAGAAAACTGGAATCCTGATGCAATTTCCAGCGCGAGGAAAAGCCGACCGACGGAACATCGATGGTCAGCATCGCCATCCCGGCCGGCGCCAGATAGTCGCGGAACAGACGGTAGTAATCGCTTTGCAGCATTTCCAGGCCGCCACACATCAGTATCGTCGGGAAAGGCGCTTTCCCTTTTTGCGGCAGGTGCAGAAATCCGGTCAGCGCCCCGCCGCCTTCAATCTGGAAAGTCAGTTCCTTTAACTCATAGGGAAGATACTTCGCGGCCTCTTCGTATGCCCGGTTGGCCAGCGTCTGCGCCTGTTCCGCCAGTTCATCGCCTTTAATATGGGGATAGGCCGCAATACTGTACAGATTCGCGGCATTCAGCCAATACTGACCGTTCTGTTCGGGGTTATCGTCGTCCATCGCCCGCTGCTGCCAGTTCGCTCCCTGCCTGACCCACTCATAAATCCAGTTTCCGCTGCGGTAGCCGATAACCGTATCCAGTAAATGCTCGGTGCTTCTTTCCGCCTTACTGACGGCAATACGCGCCAGCACCTCTTCAATGTCCCACGGATGAACGCCGCGCCAAATCCACAACAGACGATTAATCATCCGATACCAGCTACGGCTGTTTTCGCCTTCCAAAGCCGATTGCGTCCCCAATACACTCTGGGTATGCGTCGCACGCTTCACTAACATAGACGTTTCAGGATGTTTAAAGGACGGTTTAAACAGGGTTTCAGACAGGTTAGCTTGAACCACAGCAGTCTCCGTTAATGTAAGCCGCCGTCAGCGACAACTAAACTTGATACCGAGTGTAACCAACTCATCACTGCGAAGACAAACGACAGAGCACAGAAACGCGCGATCGGATCAAATCAGCCGCGAATAGAAAAATAAAACAGGACAGGCATAAACGACAATGCCCGGCATAACCGGGCACTGGAGGGAATAAACCGGCGGCGATCAGCGGTCGGACAGCGGCGGGACAAATACCACGCCCATATCCCACGGCTGCTCGATCCAAGTATCCTGCGGGATGTCGACGATGTAGTCGTCAACCAGCGGCTTACCGGCAGGTTTAGCGAAAATAGTGACAAAGTGAGCTTTTGGATACATGTCGCGAATCGCTTTCGCGGTGCCGCCGGTATCGACTAAATCGTCCACCACGATGAAGCCTTCGCCATCACCTTCTGCGCGCTTAAGCACTTTCATTTCACGCTGGTTGTCGTGGTCATAGCTGGAGATGCAAACCGTATCCACATGACGGATACCCAGTTCACGCGCCAGCAGCGCGCCGGGCACCAATCCGCCGCGGCTAACGGCAATGATGCCTTTCCATTGTTCGGCAGGCAGTAAACGCTGCGCCAGTTTGCGGGCCTGAATTTGCAACATATCCCAGGTTACGACGTACTTTTCGCTCATAAAATATATCCCAGCCGAATAGAAATGGCTCACGTTGAGTCTGAGGGGGAAAAAGGTTGCGCGGGATTATAGATATCCGACAACACAAAAACCAGCGTTATAACTGAGTTTCCTCCGTCTCCGTGCAGTCTAAACAAAAATTTGGTGATAACTAAGCATAAAAAGAGATTGGACGCCTGCGGCGGAAAAATATATTAAACAAGACAACAGAAATCAGCCGGAGGAGACGCCCATGGCCGAATTTTATGTTCTGATTCAGGAACAGCTCACGACGATCAGCACGATTCTAATCATTGGATTAACGGCGTGGTTTGGTGTGGAATTAAATTCCAGCTTCCGTTTGCTGTGGAAAAAGCCGCAGGCGCTGCGGGGAAAAATTGTGCATCGCGCCTATCTACCCGCGCGAAAAACGCTGACACCCGCGCGAAAAACGCTGACGCTCATTGATAATTTTTATGGCTACGTCCCGGTGCATGTTATGGAAAGCGAACGCTTTATTCTGGATGTGGAGGCCAATGGCAAACGTTATCAGGTTGAAACCACCGCAGCGGAATACCGTGCGTTGTCCATTGGCGACAGCGTGGTCATTCACCACCATGCTGACGAGACGATTTAACGCATCAGCGCCTTGATTTTTCCGCCATAGCATTTTCCTATCGTACATTTTGTCCCATAAGGCCGGTTCATCCGGCCTTTTCACTGCTTATACCGCCTCTGGCCCAATGGATAAGGCGGTTTTTTGTTTTTAACAGCGACCTCCCCCACCTCCGGCGGAAAGTGATATTCTGTTTCGACACGCCATATTGGATGGCTGACCGTGATTAACTTTCAACCTGTAGCGCCTACGCGCCAGACGCGAAGACAGGCCTGCTGAAAAGGAGACTTTAATAGTGTCTGAATTGTCTCAACTGGCCCCGCAACCGCTGTGGGACATTTTTGCCAAGATCTGTTCCATTCCGCATCCTTCCTACCATGAAGAAGCGCTTGCCGCGCATATCCTTGAATGGGCGAAAGAGAAAGGCCTTTATGCCGAACGCGATCGGGTAGGCAATATTCTGCTGCGTAAAGCGGCAACCGCAGGCATGGAAAACCGCAAGCCCGTCGTTTTGCAGGCGCATCTGGATATGGTGCCGCAGAAGAATAACGACACCGTGCACGATTTCACCAAAGATCCCATTCAACCCTATATTGATGGCGAATGGATTAAAGCCCGCGGCACCACGCTGGGCGCGGATAACGGTATCGGCATGGCATCGGCGCTGGCGGTGCTGTCGGATAACAACGTAAAGCACGGCCCGCTGGAAGTGTTGCTGACCATGACTGAGGAATCCGGCATGGATGGCGCGTTCGGTCTGCAACCTGACTGGTTGCAGGGTGAAATTCTGATCAATACCGACTCAGAACAAGAAGGCGAGATTTACATGGGCTGCGCGGGCGGAATCGACTTCATCACCCGCCTGCCGCTGGAGCGTGAAACGCCGCCGACCGGTTACCAAACGCTGACGCTAACCATCAAAGGGCTGAAAGGCGGGCACTCCGGCTGCGATATCCATCTTGGTTTAGGTAATGCCAATAAACTGTTGGCGCGCTTTCTGTTTGAACAGGCCGATAAGCTGGATCTTCGTATTCTGGATCTGCATGGCGGTACGCTGCGCAACGCCATCCCGCGCGAGGCGTTTGCCACGCTGGCGGTGCCCGCGGCCAATGTCGAGCAGTTAAAGACGCTAAGTCAAGACTATCTGTCGGTGCTGAAAAATGAACTGTCGGCGGTGGAGAAAAATCTGACCGTGCTGGTGGAAAACAGCGACCGTCGGGCGCAAGCGCTGACCAAAGACTGCCGCGATCGCCTGCTGGCGCTGCTGAACGCCATGCCGAATGGCGTGATCCGCATGAGTGACGAAGTGAAAGGCGTGGTGGAGACCTCACTCAATATCGGCGTGGTGGCGCTGGACGACAAACACGCGGAGATTAATTGCCTGATCCGCTCTCTGATTGACAGCGGTAAGGACGCCCTCGTCGGTACGCTAACCGCGCTGGGTCAACTGGCCGGCGCCGACACGTCGCCGAAAGGCGGTTACCCCGGCTGGCAACCTGATGCCCACTCGCCGGTTATGCAACTGGTGCGCGAAACCTATCGGAAACTGTTTAACAAAACCCCCAGCATCATGGTGATTCATGCCGGTCTGGAATGCGGGTTGTTCAAGAAGCCGTATCCCGATATGGATATGGTTTCAATCGGGCCGACCATCACAGGGCCGCACTCGCCGGATGAACAGGTTCATATCGCTAGCGTCGGTCAATACTGGCAATTACTGACCGCGCTGCTGAAAACCATTCCCGAACGCGCTTAACCTAATTAGCGGGCGGCTTGCCTGAGCCGCCTTTTTAAACCGGTTTATTCCCAGTCCAACACCAACTGGCGCTCAATTTGCGGATCGAGCAGCGTGACATGCAATCCCACCAGCCGAACGCCACGCTCCTCGCGTCTCTCCTTCCAGGTCTGTTGCGCCAGCGTTAGCAAATCCTGTTTATTCAATACCGGCCACACGTGTTCCTGCGTGGTCTGGCGGAAATCATCAAACTTCAGCTTTACCCCTTGCCGGGCAATATGCAGGTCGGGCTTTACCCGTTTTAAGCGCAGCTCCAGCTCCTGATAGAGCTGTTCGATTAAACCTTCGCATTCATGCCAGTGATGAATATCCTGCGCCAGCGTTTTTTCAACCCCGACAGATTTGCGTAATCGGTCTGGGGAAACAGCGCGTTCGTCAATTCCATGACAGCGCTCCCACAGGATACGACCAAATTTACCGAAGCTTTTCAATAGTTCTGCCAGTTCATAATTGCGCACATCGGCACAGGTAAGCAGCCCTTTCTCCGCCAGTCGTTTCGCCGTCACTTTCCCGACGCCGGGGATCTTGGCTAACGGCAATTGCAATATAAATGTATCGACCTGATCCGGCGGGATAACGAACTGACCGTTAGGTTTATTCAGTTCAGAGGCGACCTTGGCCAGAAATTTGATAGGCGCAACCCCGGCGGAAGCCGTCAGACTCAGCTCAGCAAAAATAGCCTGACGAATTTCCTCCGCCATCAGCGTTGCGGAACCATTGCAATAGGGGCTGTCCGTTACATCCAGATAGGCTTCATCAAGAGAAAGCGGCTCAATAAGCGCAGTATAACGGGCGAAAATTTCACGGATCTGCTGGGAAGCCGCTTTGTAGACATCCATCCGCCCCGAAAGCAATGTCAACTGCGGACACAGGCGCAGCGCGGTTGCCGTCGCCATCGCGCTGCGCACCCCATAACGGCGGGCCGGGTAATTTGCCGTACTGATCACCCCGCGGCGTTCGGCGCTGCCGCCAATGGCGATTGGAATATCGCGCAGGCGCGGATTATCACGCATTTCAATTGCAGCGTAGAAGCAATCCATATCGACATGAATAATTTTGCGCATACGCACCCCCGGCAAGACTGTATAAATATACAGGCTTGTCGCAACGCATACAAGTTTGGGAAGTGCGCTGGTTATTTTCGAGCGGGATCGCCGGCCCGTCCCCGAAGCTATCCCGTTAAACACCGCTTTTTGTCGCTAAAAGATCGGAAAAACGTACTCCGATACACTTTCGCCATGAAAATAATTTTTTTATCGGTTTTCACTCTTGATTAAAATTAAGGCGATGATAATGTGACAACGTTTATATGCGCCTAAAGGCAGAGGAATACGGGACGATAATCGTTATACCGTATAGGTAGTACCGCTTCTATTCATCAGGATCCACAATGCAAAAAATCGCGCTGTCATTTGCGATGTTGTTTTTCTTGCCATCTCTTGTTGTTACCAGCGCTGCCAGCGAACCCGCGCCGCTAACACCGATAAAAAAAGAATTAAAACAACAATTATTGGGCTCGCCGATTTATATTCAGATATTTAAGGAAGAGAGTGTATTAGAACTCTACGCCAAACTCGGAAATGAATATCGCTTATTGGAACAGTATCCTATTTGTAAATATTCGGGCGGTCTCGGGCCAAAACGTATTGAAGGTGATTTGAAAAGTCCGGAAGGCTTCTATCAGGTCGATTTGAGCCAGTTGAAACCGGACAGCCAATATTACCGGGCGATTAATATCGGTTTTCCTAATGAATATGATAAATCGCAAGGCTATTCGGGTCGCTATCTGATGATCCACGGCGAATGCGTGTCGGTCGGCTGCTATGCCATGACCAATAATTATATGGATGAGATTTATCGTTATGCGGAACAGGCGCTGCGCAACGGGCAGGTGAAAATCGATCTCGCCATTTACCCGTTCCGCATGACGGAACAGAATATGCAGCGCCACCGCAATTCCCGCTATTACAGTTTCTGGCGTCAGCTACAGCCGGGTTACGCCCATTTCAACCAACATAATCAGCCGCCGGCCATCACCGTATTTAACGGGCAATATGTCGTTAATCCACCGTTGATGACCAGTCAGCCTGAACTAAATTATGCGTTCACCGAAACAAAATAGCACGAATTCACCTGGCATGATTTGATGCCAGGTTTCATTTCCGGTCAGCGGTTGCGTCGCCAGCACCGTGACCACATCATTTGGCGTCGTCTGTTGCTGGAAATCGATTTCCACATCCTGATCCAATAAGGTCGCCTTACCAAACGGCGCGCGCCGGGTAATCCAATACAGTTTGCTGGAGCAATACCCCATAACAAAGCGCCCGTCGGACAGCAGCATGTTGAACACGCCTTTTTTGCGCAGCACATCGGCCTGCTCGGCAATATAGCGAAATACCGCCGGCCAGTTGCCCGGCGTACGCGGATAGCGCTGTGACAGCTGATACAGCAGCCAACAGAAAGCAAACTCACTGTCCGTCTGGCCGACGGGGCGGAATGTGCCGGTTTTTAACGAGCGATATCCCCTCAACTGCCCATTATGCGCGAACGTCCAGTTTCTGCCCCACAGCTCGCGGGTGAAAGGATGGGTGTTTTCCAGCGCCACGGCTCCCCGGTTCGCCTGGCGAATATGCGAAATCACCGCACAAGATTTAATGGGATTGTCCTGCACCAACCGGGCTATCGGCGAGTTATAGCTTGGCAGAGGATCCTTGAACGTCCGACAGCCATGCCCTTCATAAAAGGTAATTCCCCAACCATCCCGATGCGGCCCGGTCAGGCCGCCGCGTTGTATCAGCCCGGTAAAACTGAAGCAGATATCCGTCGGTACATTTGCGCTCATCCCAAGCAGTTCACACATCGTAAATCTCTTAACCTCTCTTGTGCACACGCAACGCGTTATCAGTTGGCGCTGGCGGCCATTTCTTTTTCAATCAGTTGGATCAGGATATGAATCGCTTTGATATGGATTTCCTGAATACGGTCGGCATAGCCGAAATGCGGCACGCGAATTTCCACATCCGCCGAACCGGCCATTTTGCCGCCGTCTTTACCCGTCAGCGTGATAACCTTCATGCCCTTTGCCTTGGCGGCGGCGATAGCCTTGATAATATTGCCGGAATTACCGGAGGTTGAGATCCCCAGCAGCACGTCGCCTTCTCGGCCCAACGACTCAATATAACGCGAGAAAACGAAGTCATAGCCAAAGTCATTACTGACGCAGGAAAGATGGCTGGGGTCAGAAATGGCAATCGCCGGGTAGCCCGGACGGTTTTCCCGGTAGCGCCCGGTCAACTCTTCGGCAAAATGCATTGCATCACAGTGCGAACCGCCGTTGCCGCAGGAAATCACTTTTCCGCCGGCTTTGAACGAATCAGCCAGTAATACCGCAGCATCTTGAATAGACTGAATATTCTTATCATCACTCAGAAACATATTCAACGTTTCCGCCGCTTCTTTCAATTCACTACGGATTAAGTCCTGATACATAGCATCCTCTCAATTTGTCCGGTGACATCATACTCTGTCATGCAGTGTAGCGGATTGCCGAAACAGCGAGAAGCGCGCAATGTCACGATCGCCAGGATCGCCGACGGCAATCAGAAAACACTGAACGGCCGCCCGGTTTGTGAGTTAAGTTGTAATTATGATGTAAATAAATTGATAAAAATAAGCAGATAAACTACAACAACTATAGACAAACAGGTCAGACCTCTTATGAGTTAACGCTGTCCATCGGGTATGAACGCCAGGCGGCCTTCTGAAGTCGACGACAACGCTGGAGATACATTATGGTTGCTGTCAGCATTCTTCTGCTATTGCTTATTATCGGTGCCCTATTTTACCACCGGCTCAATTTACTACTCAGCAGCGCAATCCTGCTGGCCTACTTCGCGGCCATGGCGGCCATGTTGCTGTGGCCGGTCTGGCTGCCGATCACACTGGCTATTTTATTGATACCGTTCAACATCCTGCCGCTACGCCGCACGCTCTTTTCGTCTTCCGCGCTGCCGCTGTTCCAGAAAGTCATGCCGCCGATGTCGAATACGGAAAAAGAAGCCATTGACGCCGGCACCACCTGGTGGGAAGGCGATCTGTTCCGCGGCGCGCCGGACTGGAAAAAGCTGCATGACTACCCGCAGCCGCGGCTGACCGCCGAAGAACAGGCCTTTCTCGACGGGCCGGTCGAAGAAGCCTGCCGTATGGCCAACGACTTTGAAATCACCCATGAACGTGCCGATCTGCCGCCGGAACTGTGGGCGTTTCTGAAACAGCACCGGTTCTTCGCCATGATTATCAAAAAACAGTACGGCGGTCTGGAGTTTTCCGCCTACGCTCAGGCGCAGGTGCTGCAAAAACTGGCCGGCGTTTCCAGTATTTTGGCGATTACCGTCGGCGTGCCCAACTCACTCGGCCCGGGTGAACTGCTGCAACACTACGGCACTGACCAACAGAAAGATCACTACCTTCCCCGTCTGGCGCGCGGGCAGGAAATCCCCTGCTTTGCGTTGACCAGTCCGGAAGCCGGCTCAGATGCCGGTTCTATCCCGGATAGCGGCGTGGTGTGCTACGGCGACTGGCAGGGTGAACAGGTGCTGGGCATGCGTCTGACCTGGAATAAGCGCTATATCACTCTGGCCCCGGTGGCCACCGTACTCGGTTTGGCGTTTAAGCTGTATGACCCGGATCGCCTGCTGGGTGACACGGAAGATATCGGCATTACCTGCGCCCTTATCCCCACCGACACCGATGGCGTACAAATCGGTCGCCGCCATTTCCCGCTCAACGTTCCATTCCAGAACGGCCCGACACAGGGTGAAAATATTTTCGTTCCGCTGGATTACATCATCGGCGGCCCGAAAATGGCCGGACAAGGCTGGCGGATGCTGATGGAGTGCCTGTCCGTCGGGCGCGGCATCACGCTGCCGTCCAACTCCACCGGCGGCCTCAAATCCATCGCGCTGGGCGTCGGCGCCTATGCGCATATTCGCCGTCAGTTCAAAGTCTCCATCGGCAAGATGGAAGGGATTGAAGAGCCGCTGGCGCGGATCGCCGGGAACACCTATGTGATGGATGCCGCCGCCACGCTGATCGCCAGCGGGATTATGCAGGGCGAAAAACCGGCGGTGTTGTCCGCCATCGTCAAATATCACTGTACCCATCGCGGCCAGCGCGCGGTGATGGACGCCATGGACATCACCGGCGGGAAAGGCATCTGCCTTGGCCCATCCAATTTCCTGGCGCGCAGCTATCAAGGCTCCCCGATTGCCATCACCGTTGAGGGGGCCAACATTCTGACCCGCAGCATGATCATCTTCGGCCAGGGGGCGATTCGCTGCCATCCGTATGTGCTGGAAGAGATGGCGGCGGCACAAGCCAAAGACGTTGCGCGTTTTGACCGCGCCCTGTTCGGTCATATCGGTCATATTGGCGGCAGCGCGGTACGCAGCCTGTGGCTCGGGTTGACGAACGGACGCCTGAGCCGCTCGCCGGTCAATGACGCCACCCGTCATTATTATCAGCGTCTGAATCGCCTCAGCGCCAATATGGCGCTGCTGGCCGACGTCTCCATGGCGGTGCTGGGCGGTAGCCTGAAACGGCGCGAGCGGATTTCCGCCCGCCTGGGGGATATTCTCAGCCAGCTTTATCTGGCGTCCGCCACCCTGAAACGCTATGACGACGAAGGCCGCCAGCAAGCCGACCTGCCGCTGGTTCACTGGGGGGTTCAGGATTGCCTCCATCAGGCGGAGCAGGCGGTGGTCGATCTGTTGCGCAACTTTCCGAACCGCGCCGTCGCCGGTTTACTCACTTTCATCCTGCTGCCGTTGGGCCGCCGTTGCGATGCGCCGTCCGACCGCCTCGATCACCAGGTGGCGAAGCTGTTGCAAACGCCCTCGGCCACACGCAGCCGTCTGGGCCGGGGACAATATCTGGTCGCCAGCGAGCATAATCCTGTTGGCCTGCTGGAAGAAGCGCTACAGGACATTATCGCGGCCGAACCCATCTACCTGCGCCTGTCGAAAGCCAGCGGTAAGCACCTGCCCTTTATGCGCTTGGATCGGCTGGCGGAACAGGCGCTGGCGGAAGGCAAGATAACCGCGGATGAAGCCAGGATATTGACCAGAGCGGAAGCCAGTCGTTTACGTTCGATCAATGTGGACGATTTTGCCGCGGATTCGCTGGCGGCCCAGCCACAGAAAACCGTCGCCGAAGCGCCGCAGAAGAAAACGCAGGCGGCATGATGCAGCCTATCAGGGCCGGTATTTGAACTATCCAGCGTTAGGGAACCGTTCACTTTCCGGCCTTTTATTTGCGCAAAACCCGTTTGCGCGCCCCATGACCTGCGCTAAACTGGGCGCTGTTCCCCTTTAAGACTGGCAATCTCCCATGGCATATATCCCGAAAAACTACGCGAAACTTGAAAGCGGCTATCGTGAAAAAGCCCTCAAACTTTTTCCCTGGGTTTGCGGTCGCTGTTCGCGCGAATTCGTTTATTCCAATCTGCGCGAATTAACCGTGCACCATATCGATCACGATCATAGCAATAACCCGGAAGATGGCAGCAACTGGGAAATGTTGTGCCTGTATTGCCACGATCATGAGCATTCCAAATACACCGAGGCGGATACTTACGGCTCTACCGTGGTTGCAGGCGAAGACGCCCAGAAAGACGTGGGGCTTGCCACCCACAACCCTTTCGCCGATCTGAAAGCGATGCTGGAAAAAGGGAAGAAATAAGCATACGGGGCGACAATACGCCCCGCATCGGTATGTTACGCGCCGCTTTGACGCACGCGGGCCAGCAGTTCATCCTCGTTGGCGATGTGATCCGCGGCAAGGATTAACCTCCGGCCGAGGCTTAACGCCTGACGCTGGCATTCCGCCCGGGCGTCGTCATCCTGAATATTGTCAAGATCGGCGACGTGCGCCAGGCCGATGGTGCGCCGAATCAGTTCCGTGCCGCAATAGCCAACCGTATCCCGCCATACCTGCCGTAAAAAGATTTCGGCATAACCTGATTCAGCCAAAGAAGGCTCGCGGCTATGACGCTGACTCAGCGATAAAAAGCGCACGGCGAAAGTATTCCACAACGTGCGGATATCTTCAAAACGCTGCTCGCGTCCCGCCGCCGCCTCACGCGGCGCCAACAGCCCCGGCAACCCACAGTAGTTCAGCAGCAGATTGCCCAATGCCGTTCCCACATCGAACCCTATCGGCCCGTAGAAACCAAACTCGGCATCAATCGCCTTTAAGCGCCCTTCCGCCACAAAGATTGAACCGCTGTGAATATCGCCATGCAGCAATGCCTCGGCTTTGCTCAGAAAACGGTGCTTTAATCCCGCGACCGCCAGCTTCAGCGCCCGATCGTCACGCAACGCCTGCACATCGGCGGCCAGCACCGCGTCAAAGCGATTTCTTTGGTGCTCAATATAGGGATCGGTGAAAAACAAATCTTCGGTGATCTGACACAGCTCAGGGTTGGTGAACTGGCTGACGGACGCTTTTTTAACCTGCGGAGACTGATAAAAATCCGACGTATGAAACAAGGTCTGCGCCAGATATTCACCTAACTGCGCCGCCGCCTGTGGGTAGTGGCGTCCCTGAATCAACTCGCTGCGCCAGATGCGGTGATCGGAAAGATCTTCCTGCACCATCACCGCCAGTTCGGCGTCATGATGCAGAACGCTCACCGTATGCTGAGGGCAAAACTGCGCATGCGTCCGCAGCGTTTCAGCTTCTATACGGGCGCGATCCAGCGTCAACGGCCAGGATTCGCCGACGCAACGCACATAAGGTAAAGCCTGTTTGACAATCACCCGGCTAACGCCCTGCGTATCGCGAATTTTAAACACTAAATTCAGATTACCGTCGCCAATTTCCTCGGCAGCGACCAGCGAGTGCGGATCGCTTATCCCGCCATACCGGCGGGCGTATTCTACGGCATCGTCCGCCGTAAAGGTGCGGTAAAGTGACATTGCCAACCCCTTATTATTCTGCGCTCACCCGATGGTGAAAAATCATTTTTGGACATAAAAGCGTTTGGACGTCTATACATCCATTCAACATATTGGCAGAATAAGAAAATTGACGCAATAACGCAACATGGATTTAACCACTAATGCAGAGAATTAACACAACCAGTCTGAAAATTGTTGACGGCCAACTTTGGATCCTCGATCAGCAGGCGCTGCCACAGGAAAAACGCTGGTGTCCCTGCCCGGAGGTGGCGACACTGGTTGATCATATTCAGGCGTTACGCGTGCGTGGCGCGCCGCTGATTGGCTTATCCGCCAGTTTGTTGCTGGCGTTACTGGCGAAGCAAGGGCTAAGCCGGCCCGAACTGACGTCGGCGCTGGAGACGCTGCGTGCGGCGCGTCCCACCGCGGTGAATCTGATGAATAATCTGGATCGGATGAAACAGGCGCTGGCGCAGCCGGAATTTATCCCTGCGATGGAACAGGAAGCGCTGCGGCTGGTTGAAGAAGATCGGGCGCTGTGCGAACGTATTGCCGATCATGGCGCCACGCTGGTGCGCCCCGACAGCCAGTTGCTGACCCACTGCAACACCGGCGGACTGGCTACCGCCGGTATCGGCACCGCCATCGGCGTACTGCTGCGTGCGCACCAGCAGGGAAAAGTCGCCCGGGTTTGGGTTGATGAAACCCGGCCGTTGCTTCAGGGCGGGCGGCTAACCGCCTGGGAACTGGGCGAATTAGGTATTCCTTATCAACTGATTTGCGATTCGATGGCCGCCGGCCTGATGGCGCAAGGGAAAGTGGACGCGGTATGGGTCGGGGCCGATCGCATTGCCGCCAACGGCGATGTCGCCAACAAAATAGGCACCTACAGTCTGGCGGTGCTGGCGCACTACCATCAGATCCCCTTTTACGTCGCCGCGCCGCATACCACGCACGATCCGGCATGTCCGAACGGCGGCGCCATTCCCATTGAGCAACGGGCATCCGCCGAGGTGACGGGCGTATCCGGCAGCTTCGGTAGCTGCCAGTGGGCGCCGCAACGCGCCCCGGTCTATAACCCGGCGTTTGACGTCACCCCGGCTCGGCTTATCAGCGGTTGGGTGCTGGATACCGGCATCGTGACGCCGCAGGCGGTGCAAGAGGGGATTTTTAACTCGGCGCTGAAATAAAAAACTGGCGCATCTGAGGTTGCTGACAAAGTCGTCTGTAAGCCTGAGATACCCGGGCCTACCGTACCGAGGGGCGCTCCGGCGGCTTACGCCGCTACGGCCCCTCGCCACGCTCTCCCTAATAACAGGCTTTGTCAATGGTCTGAGCTGCGCCAGTCAAGCTGGCGCAGCTCTTTTACAAAAATCCCTCAAATTCAACCCGCCAGTTTCGGATACCCATCGGCGATCTTGTCGCCGGTAAAATGCGCGATCCAGCCTTCCGGGTTATCGAACAGCCGAATCGCGGTGAAATGCGGTTTCGGGCCCATATCAAACCAATGCGCGGTTCCCGCGGGAACCGACAGCAGATCGTTTTTCTCGCACAGGATCTGGAAGATCTTGCCTTGCAAGTGCAGGCAGAACAGCCCGGCGCCTTC
Source organism: Brenneria sp. L3-3C-1 (assembly GCF_016456245.1). Lineage (NCBI taxonomy): Bacteria > Pseudomonadati > Pseudomonadota > Gammaproteobacteria > Enterobacterales > Pectobacteriaceae > Brenneria > Brenneria sp. L3-3C-1. The sequence goes on from NZ_JAEMHF010000012.1 coordinate 62,629, forward strand.
CACGAAGAAACGCACCTCATCCTCGTCGTGCGTGTGTTCGGACAGAAACTTGGCGCGCAGTTCCGCGCGCTGCGGATTATCCGCCCGGATACTGATCACATCACAGCTCTGATAGCCTTTTTCCGCCACCAGCCGGTCGATATCGTGCCGATAAGCCGCCAGCACTTCTTCAGAATCTGGGTTGGCGCTTAACGGCTGATTCGCCCGCCAGCGCTCAAACCGCACGCCGATGTCGGCCAGTTGCTGACGGATAGCCTCCGCATCCTGACTTTGCCAAATCGGCTGGCTTGCATCGCTATCGCTAAAAATAGTCAGTGCGCTCATTGGGAATACTCCTGTACGTCAATCTGGTCAAAACGTGTCACCTGACGGTGACGGCTCAAATCATCAGCATCGGTACGGATGAGCTGACAGGTATGCCACCCCGCTTGCTGCGCGGCGTCCAATTCCTGACGGATGTCCGACAGAAAAAGCAGCTGCCCGGGGGGCAAATCGATGGATTGCGCAATGGTCTGGTAAGACGCCGTTTCGCGCTTCGCGCCGACGCGGGTATCAAAATAGTCGCTGAACAACGGGCGTAAATCCCCCGCCTCGCTGTAACCAAAAAGCAGTTGCTGCGCCTCAACCGACCCCGACGAATAGACATACAGACGAATGCCTTGCCGCCGCCAGTCAGCCAGTCGTTCGGCGACGTCCGGGTAAAGATGCCCGCGGAAATCGCCGTTATGATAACCGGTACGCCAGATAATGCCTTGCAACAGCTTGAGTGCGGTCGATTTACGATCTTCGTCCATAAACTGATGGAGCGCCGCGATTAACGTCTCTTCATCAGCGTCTGGCCAGGTCAACTCCTGACGCAAAAGCGTCAGCGCCTGAGCGATCTCCTGATTGCCTTCTCCCTGACGCACGGTATCCGCCAGACGTTCACGGGCATAGGGGAACAATACATTATGGACAAAACGAATATCGCTGGTGGTGCCTTCAATATCCGTCACTATCGCTTTAATTGCGCGGGTCTGGCTCATTTGGCCTCCAGCAGTCGACGTTGCAGTTCGCACTGAAACAGGAACTCCAGCCCTTCCAGATGACGGCGCGCCTCTTGTACGCTCTCCCCCCAGCAATAGAGGCCGTGTCCACGCACCAGAAAACCGTAGCGTAGCGGCTCATGCCTGGCACGCCCCGCCACCCGCTCGGCCAGCGCCGGAATATCCTGGTCGTTATCGAAAATCGGGATCGCCACCCGATCCAGATGGCTTTTCTGCCCCGCCAGCGACTTCTGCATTTCATACCCTTGCAGCACCAGTTCCGGCCCGGTTTCCACCCGGGAGAGTACGGTCGCATTGACCGAATGAGTATGCAGCACCGCGCCAACCTGCGGATACGTCCGGTACAGCAGCGTGTGCAGCCCGGTTTCCGCTGAAGGGGAACGCCCGCTGGGGACGTGATTGGTGGCGATATCCACCAGCAGGAAATCATCAGCCTGCAAGCTGCCTTTATCCTTGCCTGATTGAGTGATCAGGCACTGTTGTTCATCAAGGCGCACGGACATATTCCCCCCGGTCGCCGGACACCAGCCTTTTTGCCCTATCCAGCGGCAGGCGGCGAGCAGTGCCGTAAGTTGCAGGTTTTCTGGCATAAAACTTCCTATTTGTGAGTGCTTAGTACTTTTTGTTATGTCTTAGCATTTAAAAGCATTTAGCCGTTTAAACGTCCAAGCGTCTTGATTGCCAAATACTACATCGTGTTATATTGTCAAGCAATACAGGTTTGCAGGAGTCCAATCCGCCATGAGCGCCGCGCTTATTCCCGAAAGTAAACTACCGTCTCTGGGCACCACTATTTTTACGCAGATGAGCGCTCTGGCTCAGCAGCATCAGGCCATCAATCTATCACAAGGCTTCCCCGACTTTGACGGCCCGGATTATCTGAAGCAACGTCTGGCTTACCATGTCAGTCAGGGCGCGAATCAGTACGCGCCGATGACCGGGGTGGCCCCGCTGCGTACCGTGATTGCCGAGAAAACCGCCGAGCTATATGGCTGGAAACCTGACGCCGATAGCGAAGTGACCGTCACCGCCGGCGCAACGGAAGCCCTGTTTGCCGCCATTACGGCGCTGGTGCGTCCCGGCGATGAAGTGATCTGTTTCGATCCCAGCTATGACAGCTACGCCCCTGCGGTGGCGTTGGCAGGCGGGGTGCTGAAGCGCCTTGCTCTGCAACCGCCCGCTTTTCGCGTTGACTGGGCTGAGTTCGCCGCACTGCTCAGCGAGCGTACCCGGCTGGTGATCCTGAATACGCCGCATAATCCCTCCGCCACCGTATGGAAGAAAGAAGATTTCCATCAGCTTTGGCAGGCCATTGCCGCGCATGCGATCTACGTGCTGAGCGATGAAGTGTATGAGCATATTTGTTTTGCCGAAGAAGGTCACGCCAGCGTGCTGGCGCACCCGTCGCTGCGTCAGCGGGCCATCGCCGTGTCCTCATTCGGCAAAACCTTTCATATGACCGGTTGGAAAGTCGGCTATTGCGTCGCACCCGCCGCGCTGAGCGCGGAAGTACGCAAGATCCATCAATACCTGACCTTTTCAGTCAACACGCCAGCCCAGTTAGCGATTGCCGACATGTTGCGTGAACGGCCGCAGCACTGGCGCGAACTGCCGGATTTTTACCGCGCCCGCCGCGATCGCTTCGTCAATGCGCTGGCGAGCAGCCGTTTTGACATTCTGCCCTGCGAAGGCACCTATTTCCTGCTGGCGGATTACCGTGCGATTTCCGATCTGGATGATGTCAACTTCTGCCGCTGGTTGACCGAGCACGTGGGCGTGGCCGCCATTCCGCTTTCCGTATTCTGCGCCGATCCCTTTCCCCATAAATTAATTCGGCTATGCTTTGCCAAACAGGAACCTACATTAGATGCGGCCGCGGAGCGTTTATGTCGACTTTAAAAATTTCATTGCTGCAACAACCGCTGGTCTGGCTGGATAGCGCAGCCAACCTGAGCCACTTTGATACGCTATTGGCCGACCTTACGGGCCGCGATCTGATCGTGTTGCCCGAGATGTTTACCACCGGTTTCGCCATGGAGTCGGCAAAGAACAGTCTGGAACAGTCGGTTGTCGAGAAGTGGCTGCATCAATGGGCGCAGAAAAATAATGCCTTAATCGGCGGCAGCATTGCCGTGCGCACGCCCAAAGGCGCGGTGAACCGTTTCCTGCTGGTCGATCCGCATGGTGAGGTTTACCAGTACGATAAACGCCATTTATTCCGCATGGCAAACGAGCATCAATATTATCAGGCCGGCGTGGAGCGTTTGATTATTGAATGGCGCGGCTGGCGGATTTGCCCGCTGATTTGCTATGACCTGCGCTTTCCGGTGTGGTCGCGTAACCGCCAGGATTACGATCTGCTGCTGTACGTGGCTAACTGGCCCGCGCCGCGTTCACCGCACTGGCAAACGCTGTTGGCGGCGCGGGCGATTGAGAATCAGGCCTACGTCGCGGGGTGCAACCGCGTGGGAAGCGACGGCAACGGCCACAGCTACCGGGGCGACAGCCTGATCGTTAACGCGCAAGGAGAGATTCTGGCGTCGGCGCCCGCCAACCAACCTGCGCGTCTGGATGCCGAACTGTCGCTGGAAGTATTGCAAAGCTACCGGGAATCCTTCCCGGCATGGCGTGATGCGGACCGGTTTACGCTATAAACAAGCGCTCGCCCTGATAGCCAAAAACCGTACTTGACCACGCCCTCAGCGCCAGCGCCACATCCGCCGCCGTCACCGATTCGTCAGGGTGATGGCTGACCCCGCCCCGGCAGCGAACAAACAGCATCGCGACCGGCCAGCGTTCGGCGATGGCGATGGCGTCGTGCCCCGCGCCGCTGGGCAGCAACAGATTTCGTCCCTGAACCTGCATCACCGCCTCGCTCAAACGCTGTTGCAGCGCCGCGTCGCAGCGGGTGGCGGCAATCCGATAATACTCTTCGGCCGCAAACCGACACCCGCGTTCGCCGGCAATCTCGTTACCCAGCGCCAGCAGCTTTTGCAGCAACGCATCCAGCGCCACATCTTCCGGCCCGCGAATATCCAGCGTTAACCGCACTTCGCCGGGGATAACGTTGGCGGCCCCCGGCAAACATTGCAGCGTGCCGAATGTGGCGACCAGATAAGGATCGCTTTCTTTCGTCAGTCTTTCCGCCCGCACCATCCACTCGGCCGCGGCCGCCAACGCGTCGTGACGCTGCGTCATCGGCACCGTACCGGCATGTCCGGCCAGCCCGTGAAAGGTACAGTTCAAGCGTCGGGCGCCGTTAATCGCCGTCACCACGCCTAACGCCAAATCCTGTTGTTCCAGACAAGGCCCCTGCTCGATATGCAGTTCCAGATAGGCGACGATATCGCCGACCGGACGCGCCGCCTGCGCGATCGCCCGCGGATCCAGTCCGACATTTTTCAACGCCTGTTCAACGGTGATGCCCTGCGCGTCCTGACAGCCAAGCCAGCTGTCGGGCCAGGTGCCGGTCAGTCCCCGGCTGCCCAGCAGGGTAATGCCGAAACGGGTCCCCTCTTCATCGCCAAATCCGACGATTTCCAGCGCCACCGGCAGGCGAATCTGTTGCCGATGCAGAAAACGCACCGTTTCGATGGCGGTCAACACCCCGAGCATGCCGTCATAGCGCCCGGCATTACGCACCGTATCAAGATGCGACCCCATCAGCAGCGCGGGCGCATTCGGGGCAAGCCCCTCATAACGGCCGCAAATGTTGCCGACGCTATCCTGCCAGACCCGCATACCGGCCTCACGCATCCATTCGCCGACCAGCGCGTTGGCGCGCAATTGTTCCGGCGACAGATACACCCGCGTGAGCTGTCCGACGGTTTCACTGATTTCCGCCAGCGCATCGCAGCGCCTCATGACTTGTTCAGCAGCGGCCAGCGCGGCGGACTCCGACATCAGGGCATGACTCATGCACGGCCCTCATCGGTAGCGTAGCAATCCCAGGCAGCCTGTAGCGCCGCGCCCTGAACCGAACGGAAGCCCAGACGGTTCAACACCGCTTCCAGCGCGCTCAGCGTTTGCATCACGCAATCTTTACGGGCGTTGTAGCCCATGGTGCCGATACGCCAGATCTTGCCCTGCAACGGCCCGAACGAGGTGCCGATTTCAATGGCGAAATCATCCAGCAGCATCTTGCGAACCTGCTCGCCGTGGATCCCGGGCGGGATCGCCACGCCCAGCACGTTATTCATCTTGTTGTCCAGATCGCCGAAAGTGTCCAGTCCCATGCCCTGAATACCGGCAACCAGCGCCTTACCGTGTAATTCATGGCGGGCAATACTCCGATCCAACCCTTCCTCAACAATCACCCGGGCGCATTCGCGGGCGGCAAACAGCATGCTGGTGGCCTCCGTGTGGTGATTCAGGCGTTCCGGCCCCCAGTAATCCATCACCATGCCGAGATCGAAATAGTTGGAGTAGATCATTTCGTCATCGCCGTCCTGATGAGCGTCGGTGCGAATACCTTGTTCGATACACTTGCGACGGCGGATCACCGCTTCCATCTGCGGGCTAAGCGTAATCGGCGAGCTACCGGACGGCCCGCCCAGACATTTTTGCAGACCGGCGGAAACCGCATCCAGCCCCCAGGCATCAGTCTCCAGGGCATTGCCGCCGAACGAAGCGGTCGCATCGGTATAAAACAGCACGCCGTGGCGGCGGCAAATATCGCCCAGTTCGGCCAGCGGCTGCAACATGGTGGTCGAGGTATCGCCCTGCACCGTCAGCAGCAGGCGGGGGCGCACGGTTTTGATGGCGTCTTCTATTTGATCCGGCGTGAAGACTTCACCCCAGGGCACCTCAATGGTATGGACGTCGGCGCGGCAACGACGGGCAATCTCACACAGCAGATGACCAAAGCGCCCGAACACCGGCACCAGCACTTTGTCGCCGGGGCGGATCGCCGACAGCAGAATGGCTTCGATTCCCGCACGCGATGTTCCGTCCACCAGCATCGTCCAGCGGTTTTCGGTACGAAACAGTTGGCGATACAGATCCATCACCTGATTCATATAGTTGGTCATCGCCGGGTCGTATTGCCCGATCAACTGACTGGCCATCGCCCGCAATACACGCGGATCGGCGTTGATTGGCCCCGGCCCCATCAACAGCCGATAAGGGGGATTGATTTGCGCGTACAGTTCATTGTTCATTGTGGCTTGCTCCTCACCGAGAGAACCTTAGCTCCCGTATTACTTAGAAAAACCATGTCGATTACGAGAAAATTTCGGACGTGATAAAGCGTGGTTTTTTATGCGCTTTTTTGCCACACCCGACCAAAACCGAGAAATAATCCAACCAACTGAGATAACTATTTTTAATCGGGCTTTACGCTTCGGAAAGCCCGCGAACCGAGGCGATAAATTGCTTCAACTCAGCGGTCTGCGGGTTGGCGAACAAGGTTTTGCTGTCGCCCTGTTCCCAGACTTTTCCCTGATGCATAAACACCACCCGGTCGCCGACTTCACGGGCAAAGTTCATTTCATGCGTCACCAGAATCAGCGTCATGCCCTCGGCGGCAAGCTGTTCCAGCACTTTCAGCACTTCGCCCACCAGTTCGGGGTCAAGCGCCGAGGTAATTTCATCGCACAGCAACACTTTCGGGTTCATCGCCAGCGCCCGCGCAATCGCCACGCGCTGCTGCTGGCCGCCGGACAGATTGCCGGGATAATAATCCATGCGCTCGCCCAGCCCGACTTTGTTCAGCACCTGCTCGCCCAGTTCACGGCATTCCGCGGCGCTTTTGCCCAGCACCCGACGCGGCGCCAGCATCACATTCTCCAGCGCGGTCATATGCGGAAACAGGTTAAAGTTCTGGAACACCATCCCCACCGAGCGGCTAATCTCACGCGCCTGCGAGTCGCGGTTAGTCACCGTCATGCCGCCCAGCTTGATGCTGCCTTCCTGATACCCTTCCAGGCCGTTCATGCAGCGCAGCAGGGTGCTTTTACCGGAGCCGCTGCGCCCGATGATGGAAATGACCTCGCCCATTTCAATATCCAGATCCACGCCTTTCAGGACATGGTTCTGACCGTAATACTTCTGAACCTGATTAATGGTGATGAGCGGCATTGAATTTCCTCTCCAGATAGCGGCTGTAATAAGAAAGCGGATAACACATCAGGAAATAACCCAGCGCCACCAGTCCAAAAACTTTAAACGGTTGATACGTCACGTTGTTCAACATGGTTCCCGCTTTCGTCAGCTCAATAAAACCGATAATCGACGCCAGCGCCGTTCCCTTTATCACCTGTACGGAAAAACCGACCGTCGGCGCGATGGCGATACGCATCGCCTGCGGCGCAATCACCCGGTAGAGCGTTTGTCTGAAGCTCAGCCCCAGACAGCGTGAAGCCTCCCACTGCCCTTTCGGCAATGCATCGACGCTGCCGCACCAGATATCCACCAAAAACGCGCTGGTAAACAGCGTCAGCGCCACCGCGGCGGCCGTCCAGGGGCTGACATCAATACCAAACAGCGCCAAACCGAAAAACGCCAGGAACAGTTGCATCAGCAACGGCGTACCCTGAAACAGTTCGGAATACAGACGGATAATACGCGTCGGCCATTTGCGTTTGGTCAAGCGCAGCAACATCAACGGCAATGTCACCAGCGCGCCGCCGATAAACGCCGTCAGCGACAGCAGAAGCGTCCAGCGCGCCGCGAGCAGCAGGTTGCGGACAATATCCCAGTCAGTAAATGTCATCATGGTTGCTGACTCCCCAGAAAACGCCGGCCCGCCAGCAGTAATAACTGGCGCATCAGGACGGACAACGCCAGATAACACAACGTAGTCACCAGATACACCTCGAAACTCAGAAACGTACGCGATTGGATCAGGTTGGCGGCAAAGGTCAGTTCCTCATAGGAAACCTGCGAGACCACCGACGATCCCAACATCACGATAATGCACTGGCTCACCAGCGCCGGGTAAATCCGCTGCAACGCCGGCGGCAGAATCACCCGAAAGAAGGTCTGGCTGCGCGTCAACCCGAGAACCCGGGCGGCTTCCCATTGGCCTTTCGGCGTCACCTGAATACCGGCGCGGATAATTTCCGTGCTGTAGGCGCCCAGGTTGATCAGCATCGCCAGCAACGCGGCCTCGCCGGCGGTCAATTTCCACCCCAGGCTCGGCAAACCAAACACGATAAAAAACAGCTGCACCACAAACGGCGTATTGCGTATCAACTCAACATACATACCCCACAGTTTGCTCAGCAGGGTGGGCTTGCCGCTACGCAAAGCCGCACCACAGATACCGATAGCAATACCGCCGATAGTCGCCATCGCCGTCAGCTCAATGGTCACCCGTAAACCCGCCAACAGCTCAGGCCAGAACGGCCATAGCGCGGTAAAATTAAGCTGATAGGTCATGGCAAACCCTCCTTATGCTTTGATGCTGTCTGGCAGCGGCGCTTTCAGCCATTTTTCAGACAGGCTATTGAGCGTGTTGTCTTTCAACGCCTGCTCAATCAATGCATCCACTTTCGCTTTCAGGGCCGGCTCGCCTTTTTTGAAGCCGATGTAGCACGGAGAATCTTGCAGCATGAATTTCGCCACCGGCGCCTTGGTCGGGTTCTGCTCGGCAAGCGCCGCCACCACCAGGTTGCCGGTGGCGATATATTCCACCTGACCGGACAGATAGGCGGACAGCGTGGTGTTGTTGTCTTCGTAACGCTTAATCTGCGCGTCTTTCGGCGCGATCTCCGTCAATACCATGTCTTCCACCGCCCCGCGCGTTACGCCGACGCTTTTACCCGGCAATGCTTCAGGCGAACTTAATTCGCTGCCCTGCGGGCCAAACACCCCCAGGAAGAACGGCGCATAGGCGCGGCTGAAGTCGATCACCTTTTCACGCTCGGCGTTTTTACCCAGGCTGGAAATCACCAGATCGACCTTATTGGTTTGCAAATAAGGCACGCGGTTGGCGCTGGTCACCGGCACCAACTGCAACTTCAGTTTCATCTCTTGCGCCAGATAACGCGCAATATCGATGTCATAACCCTGCGGTTGTAAATCCGTTCCTACCGATCCGAACGGCGGGAAATCTTGTGGTACGGCAACGCGCAATACGCCGCGCTGCTCGATATCCTTTAATTGATCGGCCATCACGTTACCGGCCTGAGTCAGTAACAGCGCTGCGCCTACTATCGCCAGCAAACATTTTTTGATGCTCATATTCTGCCCCCAGTTGGTTTTTTATTGAAACGAAAAATTCTCTAACAGCAAACGGTGAAACTATTGTTGCAATAAACCAAGCAAGGAACATGCCAGTCTCAAAACGCGTGGATTTTGTGGCGCCGGCGCCGCGCCGTGGAAAGAGCGGGTCATCAAAAAGCAGCATTCGCTCGCGGTTCAGGGGATAAGATGCCCGCCAGCGCAGGCATGAGGAGAAAGGCGTACGACAGAAAAACGAAACAACAGGTGGGATAAATAGAACCTTAAAAGCACCAAAATAGTGCAAAGCACCATTTTTGCGCCCCATTATCGCTGTTCCAGTTCATCCAGCTCGGCGTAAAGATCGGCAATATGGTGAATACGCTGACGGCCGTCACGCAACATTTCATGCAACAACGCATTGCTCAGCAGATTGACCAGGCTCATGGCGGAAGCGTAGCTGTCAAAAGCGGAAACGCTATCCAGCGGCGCGCACAGCGACCACTTCGCCAGCGATAACAAGCTGTGCGCCTGCGGCTCGCACAACAGCAGCACCGGAACCTGCCGGGCATGCAATTCGGTCAACAAGGGCTGAATCAGCCGCGGACGGCGGCGGAACGCCACAACAATCACCACGTCCTGTGCGCCCAGATCCACCAGTTCTTCCGACAACGTTTGACCCGGCTGCGCCAGCAACGTCACCTGCCGGCGGATCTGCAACAGTTGCTGGCGCAGATGCAACGCCACCGGATAACTGTTTCTTAACCCCATGATACACAAGCGTTTTGCTTGCATCATGGCGTCAATAACCGCCCTGAATCGCAACGGTTCAATCTGGTTAATCCACTGGGTAAGATTCGCCATTTCCTGCTTGTAATGCCGCGCCAACAGCGTGTTGCCCTGCACCGCGTCACGGTTATCCGCCAGCGGCATGCCGCTTTGACGCAACGTGCGCAGTTCTTCGCGCACGGCACGGTAGCTGGGATAGTCAAGACGTTTGAACAAACGACTGACCGTCGCTTTGGATACGCCGCTAAGCCGCGCCAGTTCAGCGCTGTTATAGCTGATCAGATCGTCGAAGTGATCGAAAATAAAATCAGCCACCCGCTGTTCCTGCGGAGAAAGCTCGCTATAACGGCCTCGCAATCGTTCATCAATCTGTTTCATAACGCTGTCACCTGTCGGCTGTAACTTTCGTTTCAGTTTTGTCTTTTGTTTCATCGCAACATAACATAAGCCAGTGATGATTAGACAGATAGAAAAACTGGAACAGCGTTTGCTTAAAACGACTGTTGCTTAACAAGGCGGTACTCGGCAACACAAAATAACGGCGCATGACGCAATAACGTCGTCTGACAACTCCCCTACCGCCGGACAAAAAAAAGGAACCTCGGCATGATGCAAAGTAATACCGCGCCACTGGGTATGGCAGTAACGCCACACCATTTAGCCAGCGCCAGTGCGCAAGCTATTCTGCGTGAAGGCGGCAATGCGATTGAAGCAATGGTGGCCGCGGCGTCGACTATCGCCGTGGTCTATCCCCACATGAACGGGCTAGGCGGCGATGGTTTTTGGCTAATTCTTCCCCCGGACGGAGAACCGATCGCCATTGATGCCAGCGGCGCGGCGGGTTCATTGGCGAACCGCGACTTTTATCAGGGAGAAAAGCAGATCCCGCACCGCGGCCCCAAAGCGGCATTGACCGTCGCCGGTACGGTGGGCGGGTGGCAGGAAGCGCTGGCCTTCTCGCAGGAACTGGGCGGAACCCCGCTGCCCCTCGCCCGTTTGCTCGCCGATGCGATTCGCTATGCCGCCGGCGGCATTCCTGTCACCCAGTCGCAGGAAGATGCCCTGACGCAACACCATCACGAATTGTCCTGCTTTGCGGAGTTTAGCCGGATCTTTATGCCGCGGGGCGCTATTCCTCGCGCGGGCGGGCGCTTCACCCAGCCGGATCTGGCCGAAACCCTAACCACGTTGATGCAGGAAGGATTGGACAGTTTTTATCGCGGTTCGCTGGCAGAGCGTTTTGCCGCTCAGATGGCGCGCTTAGGCATGCCGCTGACGTATGATGATTTGGCGAACTATCGCGCCAAACGCACCACGCCGTTGCGGCTGAAACATAGCAAGGGCGATATTTATAACCTCGCGCCTCCGACGCAAGGATTGGTTTCATTAGCGATCCTCGGCTTAACCGATCATCTTGGCATGGAAGATTTAAACGATAGCCAGACCATTCACCGTATCGTCGAATCCACCAAGCTGGCTTTCGGACTGCGCGATCGTTTTATTACCGACCCGAAAATGATGACGCAGGATGTTCAGGAACTGCTGGAGCCTGACCAACTTGGCGTATTGACCCAGCGGATTAATACCCGGCAGGCCGCGCCGTGGGGAGCGGGAAAAGGCCCCGGCGACACGGTATGGATGGGCGTTTGCGATAGCAGCGGGCTGTGCGTGTCCTTTATTCAGAGTATCTACCACGAATTCGGCAGCGGCATGGTGCTGCCCGGAACCGGCGTACTGTGGCAGAACCGGGGCGCCTCTTTTAGCCTGGATCCCCAGCATTTACTGGCGCTGGAACCCGGCAAGCAACCGTTCCATACCTTGAATCCGGCGGCCGCGAGGTTGGCCGACGGTCGTACCATGGTGTATGGATCAATGGGAGGCGACGGACAGCCTCAGACACAGGCGGCGTTGTTTATCCGCCATATCCTTCAGGGCTTGCCCCTGCAACAGGCCATTACGGCCCCACGCTGGTTATTAGGCAGAACCTGGGGACAGTCTTCCGACACCTTAAAGCTTGAAGACCGTTTTAAACCCGCCACCCTCGACGCGCTGCGCGCATTAGGCCATGACGTCGAATTATTGAGCAGCTTCAGTGAAACCGTGGGTCACGCCGGGGCTATCGTCCGCCATACCAACGGTATGCTGGAAGGAGCATTTGATCCGCGCAGCAACGGCAGTGCGGCGGGCTTTTAATTCATCTCGCGGGAGAGAAAACCAATGAGTGCAAAATCAACCGATAACGCCGTACTGACGGCGTATCTGCAACAAATGGAAACCTTGCTGGCCTTGCCATTAACCGATGATCGACGTCAGGAGTTGTTGATCCAGTTCAGCCGAATTCATGCGATGGCGCAGCCGTTGATGGATTTTCCGCTCAATGAGCGTCAGGAAATCGCCGGAGTCTACCAGCTATGAACGATCCTCAGCCCTTGTCCATCAGACAGATCCAACAGGCGCTGCTGGCGGGCGAACTCTCGGCCAGAGAGCTGGCGCAACGCACGCTGGACGCCATTGAGCAGACCAACCCCACAATCAATGCCTATACGCAGATAACCCGCCAGCGCATGCTGGACGAGGCCGAGACGCTCGATCGTCAGCGCCGGCGCGGCGAGCCGTTGCCCGCACTGGCCGGTGTGCCTTACGCCGTGAAAAATCTGTTTGACGTTGCGGGTGAAACCACGCTGGCAGGGGCGCAGTTATTCAGCCGGCGCCCGTCCGCATCGCAGGACGCGTTCGCCATACGGCAGTTAGCCCGTCAGGGGGCGCTTCTGTCCGGTATGCTCAATATGGATGCCTACGCCTACGGCTTCACCACGGAAAACAGTTATTACGGCGCAACGCGTAATCCGCTCGATAAACAGCGTATTGCCGGGGGATCGTCCGGCGGCTCCGCCGCGGCGGTGGCTGCCGGGCTGGTCAATTTCAGTCTGGGCAGCGACACCAACGGATCGATTCGGGTGCCCTCCTCGCTGTGCGGTATTTTCGGCCTGAAGCCCACTTTCGGCCGTTTGTCGCGTAGCGGCAGCCACCCGTTCGTCGCCAGCCTCGATCATATCGGCCCGATGGCCCGCGGCGCCGAAGATCTGTCGCTGGTTTTTGATGCGCTGCAAGGTCAGGATGAATCAGACCGCTTTCAGGCCGAAAGGCCGCCCCTGACATGTGCCGAACAATTAGCCGAAGGAAATACCGGCCTGCGCTGCGCCGTGCTGGATGGCTATTTCTCCGAGTGGAGCGGCAGCGAAGCCAAAACCGCGGTGCAACAGGTTGCTCGGGCGCTGAACGCCCAGGCCAGCGTGACCCTACCGGAAGCGGCCCTGGCGCGTACCGCGGCATTTATCCTTTCCGCCAGCGAAGGCGGGAATCAATATCTCCCCGCCCTGCGCGATACGCCGGAGCAGTTTGAACCCCACTCTCGTGAACGCCTGCTGGCCGGCGCCATGATCCCCGCCGCCTGGTATGTACAGGCGCAGCGTTTTCGCGACTATTTCCGTCAACAGGTTTTGCCGCTGTTCGAACACACCGACCTGCTGATTGCCCCGGCGACGCCCTGTTGTGCAACCCTTATCGGACAGGAAACGATGCGCATCAACGGCGTCGATCTGCCGGTACGCGCCAGCATGGGCATGCTTACCCAGCCGATTTCTTTCGTCGGCTTGCCGGTTGTCACCGTACCGATAAAGACCGCCGGCGGGCTGCCAATCGGTATTCAAATCATCGCCGCGCCCTGGCGCGAAGACCTCTGCCTGCGTGCCGCCTGGGTGCTGGAGCAGCAGGGCTGTTGTTTATAATGTTTGTTGTTCTAAGGAGTCTTACTGATGCTGCCTGATGACATTAATCAGCCCGACGTGTTGGCTGAAGTGACCGAGGCCTTTTATCGTTATGAGAAAGCCTTGACCGGTAACGATATCGACGTATTAGATGAACTGTTCTGGCATAGCAGTCTGACCGTTCGCTATGGCGCGAGTGAAAATCTGTACGGCATTGATGAAATTCGCGCGTTCCGCAATGCCCGCCCGTCCGCCGGTCTGGATCGGCAACTGCAAAATACGGTGATCACCACATATGGTCACGATATGGCGGTAGCCAGTACTGAATTCCGGCGGGAGGGCAGCGCCAAAACCGGCCGCCAGATGCAAACCTGGATGAAAATGCCTGAAGGATGGCGCATCATTGCCGCGCACGTCAGCCTGATGACCGAGTAATTTTAAATACATGGCCGCGATGACATCCTGCTACGCCTCTGGCGGATAGCGGTGTCATGGCGCCATTCATCTACTTACGCGCTTGCGGGCATATTGGCTGTCCGCCTGTTGAAATTCGTTGGGGATATCGTCTTACTTAAGACGTGGAAATAATGCTGATTATCCGCCTTGTCGGCCGTTCATTACGTACTGCCCCAGTCACCGCGATTGGCAAAAAATTATCCGCAGAGAAAGGATAATAGTGTTAGCTGAATCACACTATCGGCGCACACAATATTCGCCAGGATTAGCTGTACGCCACACATCCATTTACGCCACAAAATCATCTCGCCTATTTTTGCTATAATTATCGTCGCGGCGGCGATTTGCATAAATTATTGTGCACGGAAATCGACCTATTTCGCTGCCTGACAGGCAGAATCATTATTTTATATCGCTCCGTATTTTATTGATAAAACAAACAATAATCATCGATTTCCCGCTTATGAAAAGCGCTTATTTCACACCGGTGGAAATCACAACACAACAGCATGGTAATACATTGTTTTAAAAACATAAAAAAACAAACACCAGCAATATTCAAATCAAAAAATCTTATCCAGTTATATGACAATAATAGTATTAAAAGCACACTAATCACCCTGTAGCGATTACAACCAATTCGGAGTGCGGGGGGTTGTCTCAGAATCTCATTATGGTAGGGTATGTGGCGTTTAATCATTACCAGGACAAACGTTATAGAATTATAAATGACCATAGGAAAACAACAATTTCATGGCAATTAAACTTGAAGTAAAGAATCTTTATAAGATATTTGGCGAGCATCCTAACCGGGCATTTAAACTGATTGATAAAGGTTTAACCAAAGATCAGATATTTGAAAAAACGGGTCTGACACTCGGTGTGAAAGATGCCAGTCTGGCCATTGAAGAAGGCGAGATATTTGTCATCATGGGATTATCCGGTTCCGGCAAATCAACCATGGTACGCCTTCTCAATCGTCTGATAGAACCCACTCGCGGTCAGGTTCTGATTGATGGCGAAGATATCGCTCAGATATCCGACGCAGCGCTGCGCGACGTGCGGCGTAAAAAAATCAGTATGGTATTTCAGTCTTTTGCGTTAATGCCGCATCTGAATATTCTCAACAATACGGCGTTTGGCATGGAGTTGGCCGGAATACCGAAAGCCGAACGC
This sequence comes from Brenneria sp. L3-3C-1, assembly GCF_016456245.1. Classification (NCBI taxonomy): domain Bacteria; kingdom Pseudomonadati; phylum Pseudomonadota; class Gammaproteobacteria; order Enterobacterales; family Pectobacteriaceae; genus Brenneria; species Brenneria sp. L3-3C-1. The sequence continues at coordinate 78,026 of NZ_JAEMHF010000012.1, forward strand.
GAACAGAAAGCGCTGGATGCGCTACAACAGGTGGGATTGGAGAATTACGCCAATTCATACCCGGACGAACTCTCCGGCGGGATGCGTCAGCGTGTCGGGCTGGCGCGGGCGCTAGCCAATAACCCGGATATCCTGCTGATGGATGAAGCTTTCTCCGCGCTCGATCCGCTTATTCGTACGGAAATGCAGGATGAACTGATCAAGCTTCAGTCACGTAACCAACGCACCATCGTGTTTATTTCGCACGATCTGGATGAAGCCATGCGCATCGGCGATCGTATCGCCATTATGCATGGCGGTGAAGTGATTCAGGTCGGCACGCCGGACGAGATTCTGAATAACCCGGCCAACGACTACGTTCGCACCTTTTTCCGCGGCGTGGATATCAGCCATGTCTTCAGCGCCAAGGATATCGCTCGCCGTCGTCCGGTCACGCTTATCCGTAAAACACCGGGCGTCGGGCCGCGTTCCGCGTTGAAAATACTGCAAGACGAAGACCGCGATTACGGCTACGTGCTGGAGCGAGGACAAAAATTTATCGGCGTCGTCTCCATCGACTCACTGAAACAGGCCTTGAAGGAACAACAGCCGCTGGAACATGCGTTGTTATCCGATCCGGCTCCTGTGCCCGCAGATATGTCGCTCAATGAACTGATCTCGCAGGTCGCGCAAGCCCCCTGCGCTGTCCCTGTGATCGGTGAAAACAACGAGTACATTGGCATCATTTCAAAAGGAATGCTGCTACAGGCGCTGGATAAGGAAGGAGTGACCAATGAGTAAATCAACCGCAAATCCATGGGAAAACAGCACCGCGCCTGAGCAAGGCGCCGATCAAGCCGTCGGCCAGCATGACGTTGCCGCGCAAAGCGATCCCTGGGCGGCAACGACGCCAAACGCCCCTCAGGGGGAAAATACCGCCGTACCTGATGCCGGCACGCAGAGCGATCCCTGGTCCACCGGTAGCGCCGCTCAGGATGCGCCCGCCAACGGCGCGGATGCCTGGAATGCCGCGCCGCCGGCACAGGGAGCGCCCGACGCGGCGCAGTCGGGCAGCGACTGGCTCAACAGCGCCCCGCCTGCCGAGCCGGAACATTTCAACCTGCTCGATCCATTCAAGGATACCCTCATCCCATTGGATCACTGGGTAACCAACGGGATCGACTGGGTGGTGCTGCACTTCAGACCCGTATTTCAGGGGATCCGTGTGCCGGTCGATTTTATTCTGAGCGGCTTTCAGCAACTGCTGCTCGGCATGCCCGCCCCGATCGCGATCCTGGTGTTCTCACTGATCGCCTGGCAGATGTCCAGCTTCAGCATGGGGATCGCCACGTTGATTTCACTGGTGGCCATTGGCGCTATTGGCGCATGGTCGCAGGCGATGGTGACGCTGGCATTGGTGCTGACCGCCCTGTTCTTCTGCATGCTGATTGGGCTACCGATGGGGATCTGGCTGGCGCGCAGCGAACGGGCCGCCAAAATCATCCGACCGCTGCTGGACGCCATGCAGACAACGCCGGCCTTTGTCTATCTGGTGCCGATCGTCATGTTATTCGGTATCGGTAATGTGCCGGGCGTGGTGGTGACCATCATCTTTGCCCTGCCGCCGATTATTCGTCTGACAATCCTGGGTATCCGTCAGGTGCCGGCCGACTTGATTGAAGCGGCCGAATCCTTTGGCGCCAGCCCTCGTCAAATGCTGTTCAAAGTCCAGTTGCCGCTGGCGATGCCAACCATTATGGCCGGCGTGAACCAGACCTTGATGCTGGCGCTGTCGATGGTGGTTATTGCCTCCATGATCGCGGTTGGCGGTTTAGGCCAAATGGTGCTACGCGGCATTGGCCGACTGGATATGGGACTGGCGGCCGTCGGTGGCGTCGGTATCGTTATTCTGGCCATTATCCTCGATCGTCTGACTCAATCTTTGGGTCGTGACAGACGCAGCAAAGGCAGTAAAAGCTGGTATACCGTCGGCCCGATCGGCCTGGTGACCCGTCCTTTCATCAAGCAGTAATTTATTTGCCCCAACGGTCTGGCAGCCGTCAGACCGTTGGCGGTATCAGACTTACGCAATATACCTACTTCACTAAAACAGAAAAGAGGGAAGAATTATGCGCACAACCAGAATCTGGGCCGCCGCCCTAACCACCGCGCTGCTAAGCGCGCCGCTTTACGCCGCACAAAGCGACCTGCCCGGTAAAGGCGTCACCGTTATCCCGGTGCAAAGCACCATCTCCGAAGAAACCTTCCAGACGATGCTGGTCAATAAAGCGTTGGAGAAACTGGGCTACGACGTTCAGCCGATCCGAGAAGTGGATTATAACGTGGCCTATACCTCGATCGCCTCCGGCGATGCCACCTTCATTGCCGTCAGTTGGGATCCGCTGCATGCCGATCAATACAGAGCCGCCGGCGGCGATGCGAAATTCTACCGTCAGGGCGAGTATGTTTCCGGCGCCGCCCAGGGTTATCTGATCGATAAAAAAACCGCCGATCAATACAAAATCACCAACATTGCACAGTTAAAAGATCCGAACATCGCCAAACTGTTTGATACCAATGGCGATGGTAAAGCGGATTTGACCGGCTGCACGCCGGGCTGGGGATGCGAGGCGGCGATTAATCACCATCTGCCGGCTTACGGCCTCTCGGCCACCGTGGAACACAATCAGGGTAACTATGCCGCGATGATCGCCGACACCATTACCCGCTATAAAGAAGGCAAACCGATTCTTTACTACACCTGGACGCCTTACTGGGTCAGCGATGTGCTGGTTCCGGGACGTGACGTGGTGTGGCTACAGGTGCCGTTCTCATCCCTACCGGGCGCTCAACAGGGTATAAGCACCAAATTACCCAATGGCGCCGACTACGGTTTCCCGGTCAACAGCATGAAGATCGCCGCCAATAAACAATGGGCCGAGAAAAATCCGGCGGCGGCGAAGCTGTTTTCCATCATGAAACTGCCGCTGGCCGATGTTAATGCGCAGAATCTGCGTATGCATGAAGGCGAAGGTTCTCAACAGAATATTGAACGGCATGTTGACGGCTGGATCAAAGCCCACCAGCAGTTGTTTGACGGTTGGGTCAAAACGGCGGCCGAAGCAGCCAAGTAAGTTATTTGCCATACACCTCAAAGGCGGCTTTGCCGCCTCAGACCGTTGACAAACCTATCACCCTTTATCGAACGGTGATAATGGAATGGAAGAGTAAAGCGTCCGCGCCAGGGATGGCGCGGTTCGAGCTTACAGGGACGTACTTGCAGCGTCTTTACGATCCATCCATTATCGCCGCTCACCAGGCTTTGTCAGCAACCTCAGGCGGCTTTGCCGCCTTTATTTTTCGGTCATCAGCTTTCCGTTCCCTGACCACATCCCGTCGGTACGCCAGCCGAACGCAATCGAATATTTTCTGGCATCTCTTCACTACCTGTCCGATACTGCCGTTTTATTAGTATATAACCCACGTTGAATATGCCGTCTCCCAAAGAACAATCGGGTCTGAGCCTGTCCCTGACGCTCATAATGTCAGTGGCCACCGGCCTTGCCGTCGCCAGCAACTACTACGCTCAACCCTTGCTGGATACCATCGCCAAAGCATTTGAGCTCTCGGTCAATCAGGCCGGTTTTATCGTTACGGCGGCACAGTTAGGCTATGCCGTCGGTCTGCTGTTTCTGGTGCCGCTCGGCGATATGTTTGAACGGCGGAGGCTGATTGTCGGCATGACATTACTCGCTGCGGGCGGTATGGTGATTACCGCCTCTTCCTCCACGTTGTGGCCGATGATCGCCGGAACCACGCTGACAGGTCTATTCTCGGTCGTTGCACAGCTCCTGGTTCCGTTAGCGGCCACGCTGGCCACTCCGGAAACCCGAGGGAAAGTGGTCGGAACCATTATGAGCGGCCTGCTGCTGGGCATTCTGCTGGCCCGAACCGTCGCCGGCGCGTTGGCTTCACTCGGCGACTGGCGTACGGTCTATTGGGTCGCCAGTACGTTGATGGTCATCATGGCATTGATACTTTGGCGTGCCCTGCCGCGGATTCAACAGCAAAATACGCTTAATTATCCGCAGCTTTTATCCTCAATATTCAGCCTGTTCGCCGCCTCGCCGTTATTACGTACCCGCGCGCTGCTGGGCTGTTTCTCCTTTGCCAACTTCAGCATCCTGTGGACCTCCATCGCTTTTTTGCTGGCCGCTCCCCCTTACCATTATTCAGAAGGCGTTATCGGTCTGTTCGGGCTAGCCGGGGTCGCCGGCGCGCTGGCGGCTTCACGCGCGGGCCGTCTGGTCGATGAGGGTAAAGCCAGACAAACAACCAGCGTCGGCCTGATACTGTTGTTGCTGTCATGGCTGTTTGTGGCTTTTGGCATTCAGTCGGTGGCGCTGTTGTTAATCGGTATCATCGTACTGGATCTGGCCGTTCAGAGCGTACATGTAACCAACCAAAGCGTGATTTATCGCATGATGCCTGAGGCGCGTAACCGCCTGACGGCCGGTTATATGACCCTCCACTTTATCGGCGGCGCGCTCGGTTCGCTGATCTCGGCATCGGCCTATCAGCACTGGGGTTGGCTCGGCGTCTGTACGGCAGGCAGTATTACCAGCCTGTTAAACCTGCTGGTATGGTGGAAAGGACATCATTATGAACGTCAGCTAACGGCCGCCGCATCAGGCCATTAAAGCGTACTGCTGCGCGTATCGGCCGACGAAAACGGAGCGTGAAATTTCCATCACGCTTTGATAAGGTTTTGCAAATCAGCCATCAACCCTGTGAGCACTGTGAACGCATCCGACCAACTGGCGCAGCCGACGTCATCCTTACTCGCTAGCGCCTCCTTTGGCGAAGGCGTGTTTGACAGCCTGCCCATTGTTATCGGCTATCTGCCGGTCGCCTTTGCCTTTGGCATGAATGCGGTCAAATTAGGTTTCACACCGCTGGAGGGGATTTTTCTATCCTGCATTATTTATGCCGGCGCCAGTCAGTTCGTCATCACGGCGCTGCTCAGCGCAGGCATGTCGATATGGGTTGCGGCATTAACCGTGATGGCGATGGATGTGCGTCACGTCCTGTATGGCCCGGCCTTGCGCCACCGTATTCTACAGCGCATTCCCACCGGCAAAACCGCGCTATGGGCTTTTGGTCTGACCGATGAAGTCTTTGCGGCGGCGGCGGCGCGACTGGCGCGCAATAACCGATGCTGGTCGGAAAACTGGATGCTGGGCGTCGCAGCTTCATCCTGGCTGTCATGGTGCCTGGGAACGGCCGTTGGCGCGCTATCCGGCAACGGCCCGCTGGAGGATTATCCCGCGGTGGAAGCCGCCCTTTCTTTCATGCTGCCGGCCCTGTTTCTAAGTTTCCTGCTGGCTTCATTCAAGCGGAGACAAAGTCTGGTGGTCATTTGTGCATTAGGGGGCGCGTTATTCGGTCTGTTGATCTCATCCATTCCGGCGGCGATTCTGATCGGCATCGGCGGTGGTTGTCTGGCCGCGCTTTTCCAACCCGCCTCATCTACCCAGGTAAAATCATGAGTACACAGATTATCCTTATCGGACTGATCGTCGGTCTGGTGAATTACCTTTTCCGTTACTTGCCGCTGAAGCTGGGTTCTTCCCGGGCCTCCGGCTCTTTGCAGCGCGGCAAAACCGCGCTGCTGCTGGACAGCATCGGTATTGCCTCGATCTGTGCGCTACTGATCGTTTCCAGCGTACCGGACATCCTCAAACACCATGAGAAACTGCTGCCTACGCTGGTCGGATTCATCGTACTGACCGGTTGCTTCTATAAAACCCGCAGTATCGTATTTTCGACCTTGCTTGGTGCATTTTGCTACGGACTCGCAATCAAATTTTTCTGATTTCTCCGCGCGCCATCATTCTCTACCATCACGATATTCTCTTTCCCCCCACCGGGTATTGTTCCGATTTCCAACCGTTCGTTGTTTACTTTCTGTCACAGAATAGGCGAGCTTATCTAACATAAGGTCATTTACCCAAGTAGTAACTTTAGTTACTATGCAGACCGTGATTACTGAGGTTAATACAAATGGATAGTTCGTTTGCACCAATAGAAAAAATGTTAAACCTGCGCGCTTCACGCAAGCCGGATTTTCCACGCCAGGAGGTTCTGCTGTTGCGTTTATGTATGCATATGCAGAGCAAGATACTGGAACACAGAAATAAAATCCTTAAAGACCAAGGTATTAATGAAACCTTGTTCATGGCGTTAATTACTCTGGAATCACAGGAATCTTACAGTATTCAACCTTCAGAACTCAGTGCCGCGCTGGGATCATCACGAACCAATGCCACCCGCATTGCCGATGATCTGGAAAAAAGAGGTTGGATAGAAAGGCGAGAAAGCCATAGCGATAGACGTTGCCTTCACCTGCATATGACAGAAGAAGGTAAGGCTTTCCTTGACCAGCTCATTCCCCCGCAGCATAAAAGCCTGCATTTTCTCTGGTCCACCCTCAATATCGATGAGCAAAAACAGCTTGAAACATTAATGCGAAAACTGCTGACCCGATTGGATGAAATGGACGAGCTCGAAAACTCATAACCGATTAATTTAAAAAATAATAATATCACCACCCTCGTTGTAGCCGACATTCCCCTTTGTTCATTTCATTGGGGCGTCCATGTTTACCACGGACAATGCCGTTTACTTTTCAGTAGCCGGTCATGCCGTCGCTTAACGATGCGTCGCGGTTGAATATCACTACCGGTCGGTCACCTGAGAACTACCGATGTGTCACCTGCGGAGCGATTCGACATCGCCATCCATGACGGCGTTGTTGTCAGGAACAAAAATATCTTGATGCCAGGTAAGAAAAGAATAAGAAGAGAGAGAACACAATGAGTGAAAACGTAGAAAATCAGGCCCCACTGCCAGTACGGAAAAACAAGAAAAGACAGCGCAAACGGATACTGATGCTACTGACCTTTATCTTTATCGTCCTCGGCTGCATCTGGTTTATTTACTGGTTCCTGATCCTCAGACATCACCAGCACACGGATGATGCGTATGTCGCCGGTAATCAAATTCAGGTTATGGCGCAGGTGACAGGCAGCGTCACGCGCGTGAATGTTGACAATACTGATTTTGTTACACAAGGCGACGTGCTGGTCGAACTGGATCCGACCGATGCGCAACAAGCCTTTGAACGCGCCAAGACCGCACTCGCCAGCAGCGTGCGCCAAACGCATCAGCTCATTATTAACAGCAAACAGTATCAGGCCAATATTGAATTACGTCAGACCGAGCTGAATAAAGCCCTGAGCGACTTAAACCGTCGTGAAACACTGGGCAACGCGAATGCCATCGGTCGTGAAGAAGTCCAGCACGCACGGGATGCCGTAGCGGGCGCCAGAGCGTCTCTGGAGGTCGCCAAACAACAGTATCAGGCCAATCAGGCCATGATCCTGAACACGCCGTTAGAGCAGCAACCCGCGGTACAACAGGCGGCGGCGGAAATGCGTGACGCCTGGCTGGCGTTGCAACGGACAAAAATCGTCAGCCCGGTAAATGGCTATATTTCACGCCGCAGCGTTCAGGTCGGCGCCAGAATTTCCGCCACCTCGGCGCTAATGGCCGTTGTGCCCGCCGATCATCTGTGGGTTGACGCCAACTTTAAAGAAACCCAGTTGGCCAATATGCGCATTGGTCAACCAGCAACCGTCATTTCCGATATCTATGGTGATGATGTGGTTTATCAAGGCAAAGTCGTCGGTCTGGATATGGGCACCGGCAGCGCGTTTTCACTGCTCCCGGCCCAGAATGCCACCGGTAACTGGATAAAGGTCGTGCAACGTTTGCCTGTGCGTATTGAGCTGGATCCACAGCAGATTGCCGAACATCCCTTGCGTATCGGCCTGTCCGCCTTGGTTAACGTAGATACCGCGAATACCGAGGGTAAAGCGCTGGCCGAAACCTCGCGCAGCACGCCGGCTTATCAAAGCGACGCGCTGGCGTTGGATCTCGCCCCGGTCAACCAGATGATTGGCGACATCATTCAGGCTAATGCCGGTTAATCTGTCAGGAGAGCAGCGTGCAGAGAACACCGCTTAAGGGCGCCAGCCTGGCCTGGATGACTGTTGCTTTATCATTGGCGACATTTATGCAGGTTCTGGACTCCACAATCGCCAACGTGGCCATCCCGACGATTGCCGGTAACCTGGGGGCGTCCAATTCGCAGGGAACCTGGGTAATCACCTCTTTCGGGGTTGCCAACGCCATCTCTATTCCCATCACCGGCTGGCTGGCCAAACGCTTCGGGGAAGTCCGTCTTTTCCTGTTGTCTACCATTTTATTTGCCTTCACCTCCTGGCTGTGCGGCGTTTCCACCAGTCTGGAGATGTTGATTTTCGCCCGCGTGCTACAGGGGATTGTCGCCGGACCGCTGATCCCGCTGTCGCAAAGCCTGTTGCTCAATAATTACCCGCCCGCCAAGCGCAGCATCGCGCTGGCGCTGTGGTCCATGACCGTGGTGGTCGCCCCGATTTGCGGGCCGATTCTGGGGGGCTGGATTAGCGATAATTACCACTGGGGCTGGATATTCTTTATCAACGTTCCGCTGGGTGTGGCGGTCGTGATCATTACCCTGCAAACCTTGCGCGGGCGGGAAACTAAAACCGAAATCAAGCCCATTGACACCATCGGTCTGGCATTGTTGATTGTCGGTATCGGCAGTCTCCAGATGATGCTGGATCGGGGGAAAGAACTGGACTGGTTTAACTCCCGTGAGATTATTGTCCTCACGGTGGTTGCCGTCATATCACTGGCGTTTTTGATCGTCTGGGAGTTGACCGACGACCACCCGGTGGTGGATTTGTCCCTGTTTAAATCCCGCAACTTCACCATTGGCTGTTTGTGCCTCAGCCTGGCCTATATGTTTTATTTCGGCGCGATCGTTCTGTTGCCGCAGCTATTACAGACGGTCTTTGGCTACACCGCAACCTGGGCGGGACTGGCTTCCGCGCCCGTCGGCTTGATGCCCGTGCTGTTGTCGCCGATTATCGGTCGCTTCGCCCCGCGTCTGGATATGCGTCAACTGGTCACATTCAGCTTCATTATGTATGCCGTCTGTTTTTACTGGCGCGCTTACACTTTTGAACCGGGAATGGACTTTGGCGCCTCCGCGTGGCCGCAGTTTGTACAGGGAATTGCCGTAGCCTGTTTCTTTATGCCGCTGACCACCATTACGTTATCCGGTCTCCCGCCGGAACGCATGGCGGCGGCGTCCAGTTTGTCCAATTTTACCCGGACGCTGGCGGGCTCTATCGGCACCTCCATCACCACCACATTATGGGCGCAGCGTGAATCACTACACCATGAGCACCTCGCGGAATCGGTGACGCCTTATAATCCGCTAGCTCAGGAAACCTATCAGCAGCTACAGGCGCTGGGAATGAGCCAGTCGCAGGCCTCGGCGTATATCGCTAAAGAAATTACCGCACAGGGATTGATTATTTCCGCCAACGAAATCTTCTGGGCCGCGGCGGGAATATTTCTTGTGCTGATGGTGCTGGTGTGGTTTGCGCGTCCGCCGTTCACCTCAGGTGGTAAAGGCGGCGGCGCGCACTAGTTTTTTCCGTCCCTCCCGCTACGGGGGGGACGGGAAACATCAAAATGCGACGCAAACCGGCGCATCAACCCGCATTACGGACTCCTGCGCAAAACGCGCCTTGTAGCGCGTGCGCAGCGTTTCTATGTCGTTTTCGTGGTCGGGTCCATGGATAAGCAGTAACGCTTTACTGTTTTCCCGGACAATCTTCCCATCCTGCCCTAACCACTGTCCGTTGGCGTCGAACACGGTCAAGCCGGCTTTAAAGCGCGGCGTGACGTCGTTATCCACAAAGGCTTTCCATTCCGCATCGGAAACCGGCGGGCCGGAAGGACGATTGAGGCCGAAATACAGCGTGGTTTGCACCTGCCTATCTCCGATATGGCAGGCCTGGGACGACGAGCGAGCGGTATCGGGAACATGCGGCGTCTGAGTACAGCCGCTGATAAAAAACGCCCCGAGGAGCAACGATGTCGCTGTGTGAATTGATTTTTTCCGTGTCATCAAAGAACATCCCATATTCATCATCGCAAATTTACGGCTAAAGGCGCGGCATCGACTTTCTCCCGCAACCCTAGCGTAAGCGACTTTTCTTTTATCAGGCGTGATTCTGTCGCCACCATTCGGACAGCAAAATCCCCGTCGCCACTGAAATGTTCAGGCTTTCAACCTTACCGGTTCCTTCAATCGAGATCTTGACGTCGCCCTGTTGCCAGGCGCTATCCGACAGACCGCCGCCTTCCTGCCCGAGAACAATCACGGTTTTGGCCGGGAATGAGGTTTTTGATAACGCCGTCCCTTTATGGCTGGAGGTGGTCACGATGGTGTACCCGGCCTTGCGGAACTCGGCCAGCACAGAGAGGAAATCATCGGCATTGATGGCTTTCACATGCTCGGCGCCGCCTTCAGCGGTACGCACCGCCGCCCCGGACTCCAACAACGCCGCGTCCTGAACCAGCACGCCGTTCACGCCAAAGTGCGCACAGCTTCGCATAATGCCGCCGAGGTTATGCGGATTACCCACATCTTCCAATGCCAGTACGCAATCACTTTCGCCGGCCGTTTGCAGGTATTCACTCACATCCAGCCCCTGACGCTTTTTAATCAGGAAGCAAACGCCGCCGTGGTGCTCAGTGCCGGACGCTTTGATCAGTTCATCATCTTCAACAACATGATAAGCCTTGCGGTTAGCCGCCATCCAGCGCAACGCTTCACGAAAACGCGGCGTAACCTCCTGCAAAAACCAGGCGCGAACAATCGCGTCCGGACGACTTTTAAACAACGCATGACAGGCATTTTCACCATAAACGCGCGTTTCTTCCTGACGCTGACGACGGATCTGCGCGGGATCTATCTGGCTTTTACCGCTGATACCGCCATGATCGGGTTCAGCCTCTTCACTCGGAGGGCGAGACACGGTCTTCCACGGTGAATCCGCATAGCCGCCCTCTTCGCTGCGAGGACGACGCGGGCGCTCAGCGCCGCGATCGTTGCGCTCTTTGCCCCACGGACTTTTTTCACGGGCATCGCCTTCACGGGAAGGGTTCTCGCGGGCATGACGCGGGTTCTTATCGCGCGGATTCTGAGGTTTGCCGCGGCTATCCCGCGAACTGCCGCCTTCACGCTGACCGCGTCCGCTTTCACTGCGACGATCTTTATCTGCCGGACGTTTGTTTTTATTCTCTTTATCGCCCTCGTCATCGCTACGGACGTACATCACGCGGACTTTGCCGCTTTTACTATTAAATGAATCGCTCATCGTTCTCTCCACCTACGCGCTGGGCGCGAAGATTACCTTATGTACACCCGCTTAGCTACCTGCTTGTCATAAAAGCCAAAAACTATCGTAGCTATTGAGTAAACCACGTTGTTGACTACTGACCTGCCCGCCATACTTAATCAACCAATAAGTAACATATTGCTTAAGTAATACTCTATTTATTTAACATGCTGTCGACATCTAATTGCCTACCCGCAACGGTTTTCATCAACAGCACATTATTTAGCCCTTTTTTATCTGAGGCCTCGTTATGAATACGGTATGTGCATCTTGCCACACAACAAACCGTCTGCCCGAAGAACATATTAATGACCACGCAAAATGCGGCCGCTGTGGAGAATCTCTGTTCACGGGCGAGGTTATCAATGCCACCGAAGCGACACTGGATAAACTGCTACTGGATGATCTGCCCGTCGTCGTCGACTTCTGGGCGCCATGGTGTGGTCCCTGCGTCAACTTTGCGCCAGTGTTTGAAAGTGTCGCACAGGAACGCAGCGAAAAAATACGCTTTATTAAAGTTAATACAGAATCGGAACCTGCGCTCAACGCGCGTTTCCGCATCCGCACGATTCCAACACTGATGCTGTTTAAACAAGGACAACTGGTCGACATGCTCAACGGCGCGCTGCCTAAAGCCCCCTTTGAAAGCTGGTTGGACGAGTCACTGTAAACGCGCCTTTTGGTCAGGCGGCATCTCGATTAGAATAACGCCTTTCGGAGCCTGTTTCTGCGGATATTCCCTAAAGCCGCAGGTCGTAAACAGGCTCCTGGCAGAATGCTGAGATGCTCAATATTTCATGATCAACAATGCCGTTCTTCGTCTGCGCCAGCAGCGTCTTGAGCAATCAACCAAACCGTTCCGCGCCCGCGGCTGCCGTGTGGTACGGTGTCAGCGTTGCCTGCTGCCGGCTACAGCCTGTCTGTGCCATACCATCCGGCCGCAGGATTCCCACAGTCGTTTCTGTCTGGTGATGTTCGATACCGAACCGCTGAAACCGAGCAACACCGGGCGATTGATCGCCGATATCCTGCCGGATACGCAGGCATTTCTCTGGTCCCGCACATCGCCCGATCCGCAGTTGCTCACCGCCTTAAAAAATTCGGACTATCAACCTTATCTGGTTTTTTTAGCCGACGACGCCGAACCAGGGCGTCAGGTGTTCCGCCAATTGCCCGCCTCGGGGAAACCGCCTTTGTTTGTCTTGCTTGACGGCACCTGGCCGGAAGCGCGGAAAATGTTCCGCAAAAGCCCCTATCTGGATGGATTACCCATTCTGTCACTGAATGTCGATGCGCTTTCCCGCTATCAACTACGGGAAGCCAGCCACGCCGGACAACATTGCACCGCTGAAATTGCGATAGCCCTGCTTGCACAAGCCGGAGACGATACCGCCGCCGCGTCGCTCTCCGTTCATTTCGATCGCTTCCGCGAACGCTATCTGGCCGGGAAGCCACATCATACCTTACGGGAAATTCTACCCATCATCACAGCATAAACCGCCGAAAACGTTTAGTATCAAATCGTCTTCTTCTAAAAAGGTGACTTATGAGCCAGCGCGGATTGGAAGCACTATTACGTCCCAAGTCGATAGCGGTTCTGGGCGCGTCAGAAAAACCGGGACGGGCGGGTTTTCTGATGATGCGGAATTTGCTGGATGGGAACTTCAACGGGCCGGTGCTCCCCATCACCCCGAAATATCGCGCCGTCTGCGGCGTGCTGGCCTATCCGAATGTCGCCAGCCTGCCCATGACACCCGATCTTGCGGTTATCTGTACCAACGCCGAGCGCAATCTGGCGTTGCTGGAAGATCTCGGGCTGCGCGGTTGTAAAACCGTCATTATCTTATCGGCCCAGCCCGCTCAATTCAGTGAATTAAAAGCCTGTGCGGTGCGTTATCACATGCGTTTATTAGGCCCTAACAGTCTTGGGCTGCTCGCCCCCTGGCAGGGACTTAACGCCAGCTTTTCGCCCGTTCCCATTATGAAAGGCAAACTGGCGTTTATTTCTCAATCCGCGGCCGTATCCAACACGATTCTGGACTGGGCGCAGCAGCGGGGTATTGGCTTCTCCTATTTTATTGCATTGGGCGACAGCCTGGATATTGATATTGACGACCTGCTGGATTTCCTGGCTCGCGATGGCAAAACCAGCGCGATCCTGTTACACCTCGAGCATATCAGCGATGCCCGTCGTTTCCTTTCGGCGGCCCGGAGCGCCTCAAGAAACAAACCGATTCTGGTGATAAAAAGCGGACGCAGCCAGCAGGCGCAACAATTGTTCAACAGCCGGCATCAGGGATTAGACGCCGCCTACGACGCCGCAATCCAACGCGCGGGCCTCTTGCGGGTACGTGACACGCATGAACTGTTTTCGGCAGTGGAAACCCTTAGCCATCTGCGTCCGTTGCGTGGCGAGCGTTTGCTGCTCGTCAGCAACGGCGCTGCGCCGGCGGCACAGGCTCTCGATCGGTTGCTGAGCAGACAGGGAAAACTGGCGATCCTCAGTGAAACCACGCAGCAAATGCTGCGGGAAAAATTACCGCGACACATCGCTATTGGTAACCCGCTTAATCTGCGTGAAGACGCAACAACCGCATCCTATCTGGCCGCGGTTACTGTTTTACTGGATAGCGATGACATTGATGCGCTGCTTATCATTTATGCTCCCAGCGCCGCCGCACCCGGCACCGAAAGCGCCGAACAACTGATTACGCTTTTCCGGCAACACCCGCGCGGCAAACGTATTACGCTGCTGACAAACTGGTGCGGCGAGTTTTCGTCACAGGAAGCGCGCCGCTTATTCAACGAGGCGGGCATCCCCACCTACCGCACGCCGGAAGGCGCGGTGACGGCATTTATGCACATCGTTGAATATCGCCGTAACCAGAAGCAACTGATGGAAACCCCCGCGCTGCCGCAGGATTTAACCGTCAATGCCAGCCAGGCCCATACGCTGATTCACCAGGCACTGGCCGATGGCGTCACTCAGTTGGATACTCATGAAGTCCAGCCTATCCTACAGGCTTACGGTTTAAACACCCTACCAACCTGGATCGCCAATGGCAGCACTGAAGCGGTATACATCGCCGAGCAGATAGGCTATCCGGTCGCCATTAAGCTACGCTCGCCGGATATTCCCCATAAGTCGGAAGTTCAGGGCGTCATGCTTTACTTACGAACGGCCAGAGAAGTTCAGCAGGCCGCCGATGCGATTCTCGATCGGGTAAAACAGACCTATCCCCAAGCGCGCATTCACGGTCTGTTGGTACAAAGCATGGCGAACCGGGCCGGAGCTCAGGAGCTACGGATCGCTGTCGAACAGGATCCGGTATTTGGGCCGTTAATCATGCTGGGGGAAGGCGGCGTTGAATGGCGGGAGAAACAGGCCGCCGTGGCGCTGCCGCCGCTGAATATGACGCTGGCCCGCTATCTGGTGTTGCAGGCGGTAAAAGGGGGGAAAATTCGTAGCCGCAGCGCGCTGCGTCCTTTGGATATTCCGGCGCTCAGCCGTTTACTGGTACAGGTTTCAAACCTGATTCTCGATTGCCCGGAAATATCCCGGCTGGATATCCATCCTCTGTTGGCCTCCGGGGATGAATTTACCTTACTGGACGTCACTCTCCATCTGACGCCGTTTAGCGGAGATCCACAGTCAAGGTTGGCTATCCGCCCTTACCCGCAGGAGCTGGAAGAAACCGTCACGCTTAAAAACAACGCTATCTGCCTATTCCGCCCTATCCTGCCCGAAGATGAACCTTTGCTGAGTAAATTTATCGCCAAAGTCACCAAGGAAGACCTGTATTACCGTTATTTCAGCGAAATTAATGAATTTAATCACGAAGACTTAGCCAATATGACCCAGATTGACTACGATCGGGAAATGGCGTTTGTTGCCGTACGCCAGTCGGAAGAAGGCGCGGAGATTATTGGCGTTACGCGAGCCATCTCCGATCCCGATAATACCAGCGCTGAATTCGCCGTTTTGGTTCGTTCCGATTTAAAGGGATTAGGTCTGGGCCGGCGCCTGTTGGAAAAGCTCATCCAGTATGCCAGATTACATGGGCTGGGGAGGCTGAATGGCATCACCATGCCGCATAATCAGGGAATGATTACGCTGGCGAAGAAACTTGGCTTTAGTGTCGACGTCCAATTGGAAGAAGGGATCGTCACGCTGGAACTACCGCTGGAAAATTAATCACCATACGTGATATAGCTCCCGCATCAAGAGACGATCTGGCTGTCAATGGCAAAACTTGCTCACAACCGCAGGCAACTAATGGTATTATCGCCGATTCAGCAATTCCTTAACTTTTGATGATGGCCTGCGGGTCATAACTGATGAGAGAAGAAACGCACTGTGATGTTGTCAAAATTTAAACGCAATAAATACCAACAACACCTTGCACAATTACCCAAAATCCCTCAGACAGCTGATGACGTTCAGACACTTCATTCGCCTGAACGCTTCCGCACCGCGCTGGTCAATGCCATTCTGAATGCCAGAAAACGTATTTACCTTGTGGCATTGTATCTGGAGCATGACGATGGCGGAATGGGTATATTGTCTGCGTTATATGAGGCTAAACGGCAGCATCCCGAACTTGATACCCGTATCCTGGTAGACTGGCATCGCGCTCAACGCGGGCGGATAGGCGCAGCGGCAGAAAATACCAATGCCGACTGGTATTGCGATATGGCGCGGAAATATCCTGATACGCGCTTCCCTATCTACGGTATCCCCGTAAACACCCGTGAGGCGCTGGGCGTTCTGCATCTAAAAGGCTTTATCATTGACGACACCGTGATCTACAGCGGAGCAAGCCTGAACGATGTCTACCTGCATCAACACGATAAATACCGCTATGATCGCTATCAGATAATTCATAACCCAATACTGGCTGATACTATGGCCGAGTATATTCAAAATATACTGTCGGCCCCGGCGATCAACCGGTTAGATCGTACCGATCGGCCTAAAAGCCTGGAAATCAAAAACGAAACCCGGCAATTCCGCCAGGCATTGCGTACGGCAACCTATCACACGCCTGACTGCGGCGACGTTAACGATCAACTGACCGTTACGCCATTGGTCGGGTTAGGCAAACAGAGTCCACTGAATAAAACCATCCATCATCTGATGTATTGCACAGATGAGCACCTGGTGATGTGTACACCTTATTTTAACCTGCCCGCTCTGCTGGTTCGCAATATCATCCGGTTATTACGGGAAGGAAAGAAAGTAGAAATCATCATCGGTGATAAAACCGCGAATGATTTTTATATTCCGGAAGATCAGCCATTCAAGATCATCGGCGCCCTGCCTTATCTCTATGAAATCAACCTGCGTCGGTTCCTGAGCCGATTACAGCGCTATATTGATAATCAGCAGCTCGTCGTTCGCTTGTGGAAAGATGGCGACAACAGTTTCCACCTGAAAGGTATGTGGATTGATAATAAATGGCAGCTACTGACGGGAAACAACCTTAATCCTCGCGCCTGGCGTCTGGATCTGGAAAACGCCATATTAATTCACGATCCCAAACAGGTTCTGTTAGCACAGCGATTGGAAGAGTTGGACAATATCAAAGTCCATACCCAGGTCGTCACAAGTTATATGGAACTGGAAAGCATTGCGCAATATCCGGTAAAAGTCCGCAAGCTCATTCGACGTTTGCGCCGCATTCGTATCGACAGACTGATCAGCCGTATTCTTTAATCCCGCCCTTATAAACTTGAACAGCGCCGAATCATCTCGAGGCTGTTCCAGTTTATATTCCGAAAAATTGCTATGCGGCACAGTATATTACCGCTGTTCCAGGCGAATTTTATAAAGACAAGATAAACAAAAGGCCAACCTGTAAAGGCTGGCCTTATAAACTTGAACAGCGCCGAATCATCTCGAGGCTGTTCCAGTTTATATTCCGAAAAATTGCTATGCGGCACAGTATATTACCGCTGTTCCAGGCGAATTTTATAAAGACAAGATAAACAAAAGGCCAACCTGTAAAGGCTGGCCTTATGTCTTAATTGAAACCTGGCAGTTCCCTACTCTCACATGGGGAGACCCCACACTACCATCGGCGCTACGGCGTTTCACTGCTGAGTTCGGCATGGGGTCAGGTGGGACCACCGCGCTATCGCCGCCAGGTAAATTCTTTTTAAACTGAAAACGTTAACCTAAATTACTGGTGCTGATACCCAGAGTCGAACTGGGGACCTCACCCTTACCAAGGGTGCGCTCTACCAACTGAGCCATATCAGCGCACCTGAATATTTGATGCCTGGCAGTTTATGAACCATTTCATGGTTCACCCTTCGGGCCGTTGCTCCGCAACGTTTAAAAGCCTGCGGCTTTTTTCCTACTCTCTATCGAGTAGAGAACCGCCCCTAGGATTTCACTGCAACTTCTTAATTTGATGCCTGGCAGTTCCCTACTCTCACATGGGGAGACCCCACACTACCATCGGCGCTACGGCGTTTCACTGCTGAGTTCGGCATGGGGTCAGGTGGGACCACCGCGCTATCGCCGCCAGGCAAATCTGTTTTATTCCAACCGTTACAGCTTTCTCTGTAACCATCAGAACCAATCTCAAAACAAGCTGAATATCATTTATCTTCTGCGTCTCTCACCAAAACACCTTCGGTGTTGTAAGGTTAAGCCTCTCGGGTCATTAGTACTGGTCAGCTCAACGTATCGCTACGCT
>NZ_JAEMHF010000013.1:0-92464 GCF_016456245.1 Brenneria sp. L3-3C-1
CCGCGGATAATGTGGTCAATGCCGCTGAGTCTAACCAGTCTATCAATGTGACCGGTCAGGTTGGCGATCAGGTGCGGGCCGGTGATGCAGTGACCGTCACGGTGGGTAGCGAGACCTATCAGACTACCGTTAATGCCGATGGCGTGACCTGGAGCGTGAGTGTTCCCGGTAGCGTGCTTGCGGGAAATACCGCCGTTAATGCCACGGTGACGACCGCAGATGCCGCAGGCAATACCACTACGGCGGATGCTAACCGTCCTTACGATGTCGACACGGTAGCCCCGGATGCGTCGATTACCATTGATACCATTACCGCGGATAATGTGGTGAATGCGGCTGAGTCCGGCCAGACCATCAACGTCACCGGTCAGGTTGGCGAACAGGTACGGGCGGGCGATGCAGTGATCGTCACGGTGGGCAGCGAGACCTACCAAACCACGGTCAATACCGATGGCGTGACCTGGAGCGTGAGTGTGCCTGGTAGCGTATTAGCTGCCAATACAGCAATTAATGCCACGGTGAGGACCGCAGATGCGGCGGGTAATACCACCACGGCAGAGGCTAACCGTCCTTATGATGTCGACACGATTGCTCCGGATGCCTCAATTACCATCGATACCATCACCGCGGATAATGTGGTCAATGCCGCTGAGTCTAACCAGACCATCAGCGTGACCGGTCAGGTGGGCGATCAGGTACGGGCAGGTGATGCAGTGACTGTCACGGTGGGCAGCGAGACCTACCAAACCACGGTCAATGCCGATGGCGTAACCTGGAGCGTGAGTGTTCCCGGTAGCGTGCTGGCGGGAAATACCTCAGTTAATGCCACGGTAACCACCGCGGACGCGGCGGGGAATACCACCACGGCGGATGCCAGCCGCGGTTACACCGTTGATACCGTGGCGCCGGATGCGTCAATTACCATTGATACCATCACCGCCGATAATGTGGTGAATGCGGCCGAGTCCAACCAGTCTATCAATGTGACCGGTCAGGTGGGCGATAATGTCCAGGCCGGTGATGTGGTGACCGTCACGGTGGGCAACGAGACCTATCAGACCACGGTGAATGCCGATGGGACGAGCTGGAGCGTGAATATTCCCGGCAGCGTACTGGCGGGAAATACCTCAGTTAATGCCACGGTAACCACCGCAGATACGGCGGGCAATACTACCACGGCGGATGCCAGCCGCGGTTACACCGTTGATACCGTGGCGCCGGATGCGTCGATTACCATCGATGCCATCACCGCGGATAATGTGGTGAATGCGTCCGAGTCCAACCAGACCATCAATGTGACCGGTCAGGTTGGCGATAATGTCCAGGCCGGTGATGTGGTGACCGTCACGGTGGGCAGCGAGACCTATCAGACCACGGTGAATGCCGATGGTGTGACCTGGAGCGTGAGTGTGCCCGGCAGCGTACTGGCGGGAAATACCTCAGTTAATGCCACGGTAACCACCGCGGACGCGGCGGGGAATATCGCTACCGCGGATGCCAGCCGCGGTTACACGGTTGATACCGTGGCGCCGGATGCGTCGATTACTATTGATACGATTACGGCTGACAACGTAGTCAATGCCGCTGAGTCTAATCAGTCTATCAATGTCACCGGTCAGGTGGGCGATCAGGTGCAGGCAGGCGATGCGGTGACCGTCACCGTGGGTAGTGAGACTTATCAGACCACCGTTAATGTCGATGGCGTGACCTGGGGCGTGAGTGTTCCCGGTAGCGTGCTGGCGGGAAATACCTCAGTTAATGCCACGGTAACCACCGCAGATACGGCGGGCAATACTACCACGGCGGATGCCAGCCGCGGTTACACGGTTGATACCGTGGCGCCGGATGCGTCGATTACCATCGATGCCATCACCGCGGATAATGTGGTGAATGCCGCCGAGTCCAACCAGACCATTAATGTGACCGGCCAAGTGGGCGATCAGGTGCAGGCGGGCGATGCAGTGACGGTTACCGTCGGTAGTGAGACCTATCAGACCACGGTGAATGCCGATGGCGTGACCTGGAGCGTGAGTGTGCCCGGCAGCGTACTGGCAGGGAATACGGCGGTTACGGCGAGTGTCACCACCTCTGATGCGGCGGGCAATACCACCACGGCAGAGGCTAACCGTCCTTACGATGTCGACACGATTGCCCCGGATGCCTCAATTACCATTGATGCCATCACCGCCGATAATGTGGTGAATGCGGCCGAGTCCAACCAGTCTATCAATGTGACCGGTCAGGTTGGTGATAACGTCCAAGCCGGTGATGCGGTGACGGTTACCGTGGGCAGCGAGATTTATCAGACCACGGTGAATGCCGATGGCGTAACCTGGAGCGTGAATGTTCCCGGCAGCGTGCTGGCAGGGAATACGGCGGTTACGGCGAGTGTCACCACCTCTGATGCGGCAGGCAATACCACCACGGCGGATGCCAGCCGCGGTTACACGGTTGATACCGTGGCACCGGATGCGTCGATTACTATTGATACGATTACGGCTGACAACGTAGTCAATGCGGCCGAGTCTAATCAGACTATCAATGTCACCGGTCAGGTGGGCGATCAGGTACGGGCAGGTGATGCGGTGACCGTCACGGTGGGCAGCGAGACCTACCAAACCACCGTTAATGCCGATGGAACGAGCTGGAGTGTGAATGTGCCCGGCAGCGTACTGGCGGGGAATGCGGCTGTTACGGCGAGTGTCACCACCTCTGACGCGGCGGGCAATACCACTACCGCGAACGCAGAGCGTCCCTACACCGTTGATACGGTGGCACCAGATGCCTCGATTACCATTGATGCCATCACTGCCGATAACGTAGTCAATGCCGCTGAGTCTAACCAGACCATCAGCGTCACCGGCCAAGTGGGCGATCAGGTGCGGGCGGGTGATGCGATCACGGTAACTGTCGGCAGCGAAACCTACCAGACCACGGTGAATGCCGATGGCAGCACCTGGAGCGTCAATATTCCTGGTAGCGTATTAGCTGCCAATACGGCGATTAATGCCACGGTCACTACCTCTGATGCGGCAGGCAATACCGCCACGGCGGACGCCAGTCGTCCTTACTCGGTTGATACGGTAGCGCCGGATATTGATATTACGCATTTCGCGGGCAATGACGGTTATATCAGCCAGCATGAGTTGGTCAATACGGTCGTCAGCGGCACCAGCAGCGAGAAGACCGTCGATTTGGTCTTTACCGACGTCAATGGCCGGTCTGTCACGCTGAGCAATGTGCCGGTAGTTGATGGCACATGGCAGGCGCAAAGCGATCTCAGTTCACTGGCGGAGGGGAAGATCACCGTTGATGCCACGGCGACCGATCCGGCAGGCAATCAGTCTCATGCCAGCAGTGATGCGGTAATGGATATTACGCCGCCGGTTGCTCTCGATGATGCGGTAACCGGCATGGAAGATACGCCGCTGCATATCGGCTGGAGCGATCTCGGCGTATCTGCCGATACCTCCGGTATCGTAATCTCGGCGCTGCCGCCGGCCAATACCGGGACGCTCTATTTTAACGATGGCGGTAGCTGGAAGGCGGTAACGGTCGGCCAGGCGTTTACGGCTCAAGATCTTGATTTACGGTTTGAGCCGGCGGCAAATGCCGCGGGCTCTTCGTTAAGTGAGTTCTCATACCAGCCGGTCGATACGGTGGGAAATATCGGTAGCGATGCATCGTTGAGCATTAATATTACTCCGGTTGCCGACGCGCCGGTAGTTACCCTGAATATCGCCAGCGGCGAAACCACGCTGGTGCCGCAGACGATCGCCGTCAATGGCGGCAGCGAGAATGGCGGATTCGATATCCAGGACGGCAAGATCGTCGCTATCGGCGATGGCGTCCGCGTTTGGCTGACGCAGGGAGATCCGGTTCCCACGGTGGTGGGTAACGGCGTCATTGCCTATTACAACCAGGGGAATATCAGCGGCAGCAGTAGCTACACCGATATCTACGTGGTGCATAACGGCTCCGGATATGTCCAGGACGGCACCCAGCGCGGCCTGAATCAGGTCAGCGGCAATGGCGGATCGGAAGCGAGCGGTACGTCGCCGGACTATATTTTTATTCAAGACGGCGATACCAGTACCTACAGCGTCAGCACGTCGACCAACAACAATGCCGCGAGCAATGTGAATACGTTCGATGGCGTGAGCGTTTACGGCAACGGTCAGCTAATCAACAGCGGCAACCAGTTGGAAGGCGTTATCTACGGTGATGGCTCCACCGTTTTGGCGGATAGCGGCGATACCACCACGGTCGAGGTGATTTCCGTCCAAAGCGGTTATCAGCAGCACACAATCAATGTCTCCGCGGCGTTGACGGATACCGACGGCAGCGAAACGCTATCCGGCATTACTTTATCCGGGCTGCCGGAAGGCACGCAGATTGTCTCCGGCGATACGGTGCTTTATACCGTGGGGAGTGAAGGGACGTACCTGATTCCGAATACGGATAATGCGCAGTCGTTCACCGCTGACCTTAACATTCGGGTTCCGGTCGCGGCCGGCAAATTTGATGTAATCGCTCAGGCCACCTCAACCGAATCGGGCAATTATGATTCCGCGACCGGCTCTTCCGTGGAAGAGGTCGAACAGTATGGTTTAAGTATCGGCTCGACCGGTGATGATGCGATGTCGGGCACGCACAGCCATGATTTGATGGTCGCTGATGTTTCCGGGTTGCAGCTTGTCGAAGGGCAGAACTATAACATTGCGTTTATGGTGGATTCTTCAGGCAGCATGTCGAGTAGCGACATAGCAAAAACGCAGGCTTCGTTGACTAATGTGTTTAACAGTCTGATAAAAAGCGCCAATGGCGCCAACTCAGGCACGGTCAACGTCTTCCTGGCCGATTTTGACACTCAGGTCGGTAAAACGGTTTCCGTTAATCTGAGCGATCCTGACGCGTTGCAAAGTCTGACCGATGTGCTGAATTCGATGGTCGGCGGTTTGGCTAACGGCGGCGGCACCAACTACGAGGATGTGTTCAAAACCACCGCTAACTGGTTTTTAAGCGATCAGGTGACAAGCAATGTCGGCAATAACCTGACCTATTTTATTACCGACGGCGAGCCGACCTTTTATCAGACCGGCGAAACCAATGAAGTACGGGTCAGCGACCGGTGGCAGTGGCTGAATATTGACGATATCAACTATCAGCCCGGCGAAGCTTATTTTATGACTGTAAACGGTAGGTCTCGTGAAGTCATTGATGAACAAGGAAACGTCTATCGTTATAGCGGTCATAACAGTAGCGGTTCCGTCATTGGACAAGTTCATGCCCAGGGGGACGGCACCTACGAAATCTCTAACCTCGGCGGCGCAGGCAACAATAGTTCCTACTGGAACGGTCGCTATTGGGTGGATAATTCAGGTAATCTCGACGCCAGCAATGCACAAGCGACAGAAGCGTTTGCGCAGTTGAAAAAACTGTCCAATGTTGACGCTATCGGTATTGGCGACGATCTGAATGCCAGCAGCCTGCAACACTATGACACTGACGGTCACGTGCAGGATCATATCGATCCCAGTCAGTTGAATGAGGCGATCCTGGGCAGTAATGAGCCGATGCATGCCGGTAATGACGAACTCAACGGCGGCTTAGGTAACGATATCCTGTTCGGCGATGTGGTGACGTTTGATAATATTGAAGGCAACGGCCTCTCTGCGTTGCAAAACTATATTGCTGGGCGGATGGGGCTACAGGATACGCTGCCGACCGCGAAAGAGATGCACGGTTACATTACCGCGCACAGCAGCGAGTTTGATATTTCTTCCGCAAGTGACGGTAATGATATTCTTAACGGCGGCGTGGGCAATGACATCCTCTTCGGGCAAGGCGGCAACGATACCCTGAATGGCGGAAGCGGCAACGATCTGCTGTATGGCGGCAGCGGAGATGATCTGTTGATCGGCGGGGCCGGCAATGATGTGTTGATCGGCGGCGCCGGGGCGGACACCTTCAAGTGGCAGGCCGGTGAAGTGGGGCATGATGTTATCAAGGACTTCAATGCCAGCGAAGGCGACAGGATCGATTTAAGCGATCTGGTCGGCGAACTGGAAGAGGGAACCGATATCAGTCGCTATATTCGCATTACCGATAGCGATGGTTCGCCGACGATTGAAGTCAGTCCCGAAGGGAACTTCACCGGCGCTGGCGGCGGCACGGTGGCGGTATCCATTACGCTTGAGCACTACAGCGGCGCGTTACCGTCGCTTGAAAGTTTAATCAGCAAGCCAGAGCAAACTCAGAGCTGACGGTGATCGCGTGGAAAGGGCCTCAGAGTATGGGGCTCCTTTCATCTTTAAGCATACTTAAAAAGGTCTCGGAATATGTTTTATATCCAGCGCGATGGTGATGGGCATCTGCTTAAGGTTGATGAGAGTCCTTTTCCCGAGATGAATGGCGAATTGCCCGCCGGCTCCGCAGAGGCATTGGAATGGTTTAAAACCCATGATAGCGCCACGGCCAGTTTGCAACAGCTGCGTCAGAGCGACCTGGAGATGGTGCGGGTACTGGAAGATTTGATTCAGGTATTAATCAATAAAGGCGTCATCAGTATTACCGATTTTCCCTCCGCGGCGCAGCTCAAGCTGATCGGCCGGGCGCAGGCGCGCGAAGCCTTGAATAGCGGATTGGATAAATTAATCGGCGATGATGAAGACGGCATGTTCTGACAGGCGTAACAGCATGATGAAAAAGGCCTTAACCGGCCGTTTTTCATCCGATCGTCATCTTGTCGCCGGCGCCGGTTCTCCCAACAGACGTCCCATTGCGCCTTGCAACCCCATTTCCTGAAGCACTTTCAACTCGCCGGGGGTTTCAACACGCTCGGCGATAAGCGGCAGCGCAATGCTATTGGTGGCGCGATACAGGGCTTCAATAAACATTTTTTTATCTTCTTCACGATCGATATCCCGAATATAGCTGCCATCGACTTTTAAGTAAGCCAGTCCCCATTGAGACAAATTACCGATCATATTAAACCGGCCGCCAAAATGCTGAAGCCCCAGCGCGCAGCCATGTTCGTTCAGAAGTTTGATTAAGGCTTCAAGCTGAGCGGTGTCCGGCAGTTGGTTCTCATCCAATTCCAGAATCAGCCGCTTCGCCAACTGGGGCTGCTGCTTCAGCGGCGCCAGTAACTGAGCCATTAACGGCAGGTTAATCACGGTGTTGTAGGACAGACTTAACGCCAGAGCGCCTTGATGCTGGCGTAAATAACCCAGCACCTGTTTCAGCATCACCTGATCCAGCCGGGTATTCCAGCCAAAACGCTGAACCCAGGGAAGGAAGCGGCCTGCGGCGATACTGTTTCCCTGTTCATCCTCAATTCTTGCCAGCACCTTATGATGCAGTATCTGATTTGGATCGAGGCAATTCACCACCGGCTGTAAGAAAAGTTGCAGATTTCCCTGCTCCAGAATGGGAGCGAGCCGGTTAAACCACATGTGTCGGTCGGTGTCCGTCCGGGGGGATGTCGACAGGCTTTCATCGATGGTGATTTTGTCTGAATGCCTTTCGGCGCAGGTCAAAGCCTGATCGCCCTGGATCAGCAGGGATTGTGCGGCGTCTCCCGGTCGGAACGGCACCATACAAAACCGGGCCACCGGAGATACGTCTGTTTCACCCGTCAGGTATAAGCTTTCCATGTTGCGCGTCAGATCGTCTATCAACGCGTGGGCTTCCTTATCGACCAGGCCGGGGCACAGCAAGGCGAATTCGCCGCCGCGGATACGGGCTGACAAGCTCTCTGCTTTGACGTCCCGCTTTTGGGTTTTGTGGATGATTTGCCCGATTGCCGCCAGCACTGAATCGGTGTGTTGTCCTCCCAGACGCTGGTTCATTCCTGAGAGATCCTGGATGCGGATCATAATCAGGAAGCCCGGTGGCGTTTCATCATCGGCGAGTTTGTCCTGAAACTGAATGTCGAAAGCCCGGCGGTTGGCCAACCCGGTCTGAGGATCTTGATAAGCCTCCTGACGTAAGCGCTCGCTTCGTAAGGCTTCTTCCTCAAATAGGGTCTTGAGTTTGCTAACCATCAGATTCATGGCCTGCGCCACGCGGCGCAACTCCGGCGTGTTGGGTAAATCAGGCTGGTTGAGGAATTCCCGGCGGGTAATCGCCAATGACTGATTGACGATATAGTCCAGCGGGCGCAGTTGGCGGCGCAGCAGTATGGCGCCGAGCAAAACCCCAAGCGTACCGCAACTGAGCAGCCAGATGAGCGTGGCCGAACTGCTTTTCCACAAACGGGTGATGGCGAACATGGGATGGCTGACGACTTCCACTTTTGCCGCCTGTTCCCAGCCGCGCATGACGATCGCTTCGCCTGCGCCGGGTTGCAGGTTTACCAGCCGCACAAACCAGCGGGGCACATTGGGCACTTCCGGCGACGCCGTGCGCGCCAGCGTAATGTTATCGGTTTTTAAATCCCGAATGCGGATGCTGGAAAAGTAGCCGCTGTCAAAAATGGAGCTGACCATCAGTTCCACCATCGCCGGATCGTCGATATTCGGCGTCAGGGACAATCCCAGTGCGGTTGCCGCATCCTGGGCATGGGAACGAAGCTGGTTGTTATATTGCTCGCGCGAGTTTTCCAGACTGACGAAAAAACTCCCGCTGAAAATAATCAGCACGAACAGGCAGATGGCTATCAGTAATTGTTTGTATAGAGACATAGCCTTATCTTACTCCTCAAGTGAAAATCCTTCGGCACGCATTTTGGTCAGTAATTCCTGCCAGCGCGAAAGTCGTTTACTGTCACCTACGCGTTTGTTGCCGCCGGCGCCCGGCAGCCATAATCCTTCGCCATTAAAGGAATAGACCGGCAGTAAATCGGTGCGCTGGGTCGCAGGTTGAATGTTATTTATCAGGTTATCCAGCACCAGAGGGATGGCGGTTGGCGTCGGATAATAGGTAAGCACCATATGAGCCTTGTTTAGACGTAATGCCTTGACGTAAGTGATGCGCAGTTTTTCACCCGCCACGCCTAAATGACGCAAAGTGAAATATTTGGCGATGGCGTAGTCTTCACAATCCGCCGCGCCTTTGCGCAACGCTTCAATCGGGCTGGCCCAGTAATCTTCCTGACCCCAGATGACCGTATCATCACGAAACTGCAAACGGTCATTAAAAAAACGATTCACGGCTTCCAGCTGTTGTTGTTCATCCGCGTTGCGCTGGGAAATCAGCAACGCCTGCCATTCATCAATCCGTCGACTGGCCGCCGGGGTCGCCGGGCCATAAAGCTGGGCCGTCCGTTGAGTAATGAGGATGAAATCCCAGTCTGCGCGCAGCGAACCTGCCAGCAGCAATAGACAGCAAATGAGAAAAAGCTTGCAAAAAACGGTCTTAGGCAAGTGGTATTGCACTGATATTTCTCTGTTTGCTCACAAGGCGGCCGCCCCCGGCGTGAAGATTTAATAGATTAGACTATAGTGCAGACTATCTTACTTTTATAATGGCAAAAAGCCATTACTGCGGCACCAGGATAATGGTAGAAAAAAGTGCTGCAACGAAGAGGCAACAGGATGAATTTAGGCGCATTAGTATCAGAAACCCGCAATCCCGACACGATGGATTTGGATCAGTTGTCTACACTGGACATGATGCGTGTTTTCAATCGGGAAGATCAAAAGGTGCCGGAGGCTATCCGTCAGGTATTGCCGGCGATCGCCAGAGCGGTCGATCTGGCGACGGCCGCCTTAAAAGCGGGGGGACGGCTGATTTACCTGGGAGCGGGAACCAGCGGCCGATTGGGCGTGCTGGACGCCTCGGAATGCCCCCCGACGTTTGGGGTGCCGCATGGACTGGTGATTGGCTTGATCGCCGGCGGCCCGGGCGCATTGCTTCAGGCGGTTGAAGGCGCGGAGGATGATCCGGCGTTGGGCGAGGCCGATCTTGTCTCCCTGCATCTCACGGCGGAGGATATGGTGATCGGTCTGGCGGCTTCCGGCCGAACGCCTTATGTCATCGGCGCCTTGCGTTACGCTCGCAGCGTCGGCTGCCGGACGGCGGCGATCTCCTGTAATCCGCACGCGCCCATTGCAGAGGAAGCCCAGGTGGCGATTTCCCCGGTCGTCGGCCCGGAAGCACTGACGGGATCGACCCGCCTGAAATCGGGAACCGCACAAAAGCTGGTGCTGAATATGATTTCCACCGGCGTCATGGTTAAGCTGGGCAAGGTGTATCAGAATCTAATGGTGGATGTGAAAGCCACCAATGTTAAATTGTTGGATCGCGCGTGCCGGATTGTGATCGAAGCCACGGGAGCGGATCCGGATGTGGCCCGGCAGGCGCTGGCGCAGACCGGGAACGAGGTGAAACCTGCTATTCTGATGATTCTGAGCGGGGTGAGCGCGCAAGAGGCGCGACGGAAACTGCTGCAACATAAGGGTTATCTGCGCGAGGCGCTGATTGACTGACACGATGAGACATCGTCTTTTATTTATCGATCGCCGAGGAGTAACGTTTTGAGTGATAAGCGAAGCCTGCGCATTGTGTTTTTTGATTTGGACGGCACGCTGCATCAGCAGGATATGTTCGGTAGTTTTTTACGCTTTCTGCTCAAGCGGTTGCCGCTTAACCTTATTCTTGTTCTCCCGTTATTGCCGGTTATCGGCGCCGGTTTGCTGGTGCGCGGCCGCGCCGCCCGCTGGCCGATGAGCTGGCTGTTGTGGGCGATTACCTTTGGACGCCGTGAGGATAATCTCGTTCAGTTGGAAAAGCAGTTCGTCAGCGATTTTCGCCGTAAAGTGACGCCTTTTCCGCAGGTACAACAGCGGCTGAAAGAATATTTACAGGATACTCAGGCGCAGGTCTGGCTGGTCACCGGCTCGCCTCAGCGCCTGGTTGAGCAGGTCTACCATGATTCCCCCTTTTTACCCGGCGTTCGTCTGATGGGAAGCCAGATAACACGGCGCGCCGGCGGCTGGGTGCTGACGCTGCGCTGTCTGGGGCAGGAAAAAGTCATTCAGATGGAACAGCGGCTGGGCACGCCGCTGAAGCTCTATAGCGGCTACAGCGACAGCAAGCAGGATAATCCGCTGCTCTATTTTTGCGAGCATCGCTGGCGGGTGACGCCAAACGGCAGTTTGCAACAACTGGAGTGATTCCTCTCGGGCGTTGTCCGTATATAATGCCGCCCCCAACAGTGACAGCGAAAAAATTGCCTAAGAGGAAGCCGTGAGCCGCGTATTGGTACTGGATGATGAATATTGGATGCGCCATGCGCTGACCTTGGCCCGGCGCGCTCAGGATGAAGGCGAGGTGCCGGTCGGGGCGGTGCTGGTCTTGGATAATCAGGTAATCGGCGAAGGCTGGAATCGCCCGATAGGCCATCACGATCCGACCGCTCATGCCGAGATTATGGCGCTGCGTCAGGGAGGAAAAGCGCTACAGAACTATCGCCTGTTGCATTCCACGCTCTACGTGACGCTGGAGCCTTGCATCATGTGCGCGGGCGCCATGATCCACAGTCGCATTGGCCGGCTGGTTTATGGCGCGGCGGATGAAAAAACCGGGGCGGCGGGGTCGCTGGTGGATATTTTACGCCATCCCGGCATGAATCATCAGATAACCATCGATTCCGGCATTCTGGCCGCCGAGTGTTCCGCCACGCTCAGCGTATTTTTCCGCCAGCGGCGTGAGCAGCATAAAGCGCGGCGCGCGGCGGGTAAAAAAGCCGCGAATTAATCGCGGCTCAGACTGTTGACAAAGCCCGTTATGTTATTAGGGAGAGCGTGGCGAGGGGCCGTAGCGGCGTAAGCCGCCGACAAATTTGCCAGGAGCAAATTTGAACAGCATTTATGCTGGCCCGCAGGGTGGGGCACAAGGATGTGTCCCATAATGGCCCCTCGGTACGCTAGGCCCGGGTATCTCAGGCTTACAAACGACTTTGTCAGCAACCTCGACTTCAGCTTATGGCGTTATAAGACTTATTCCGGCACTTTATCCGGCGCAACAACCGGATAAGCCTGAGCGGAGAGCAACTGTTGCTGCGCTTTAGTCTCTTTTTCTGACAGATATCCCACCAGACTCACCATATAACGGCGGATATTTTCCACATAGTTGTAGGCTTCATGTCCGCGCGCATAACCGTAAGTGGTTTGCGTGTAATAACGTTTCTGGCTCAGCATCGGCAGACGCAGTTTCACATCGGCCCAGCTATCGGGGTTGCCTTTCTGCCTTTCCGTCAGTTTACGGGCGTCCAGCAAATGGGCATATCCCATGTTGTAGGCCGCCAGCGCAAACCAGATTTTTTCATCCTCAGGGATCGTATCCGGCATCTTCTGCATCATATGCGACATATATTGCGCGCCGCCGCGAATACTCTGTTCGGGATCGAGACGATCGGTAACATCCAGACTTTCCGCCGTATTGCGGGTAAGCATCATCAGCCCGCGTACGCCGGTCGGCGAGGTGGCCAGCGGGTTCCAGTGCGATTCCTGATAGGAGATGGCCGCCAGCAGTTTCCAGTCGATCTCCGTGGCATATTTTTCAAACAACGGCTGGAGATCGGGCAGCGTTTCATCAATGGCGCTGAGGAAGGTGGTGGTATCGACGTAATCAAATTCGCCGACATGGCCCAGATATTTTTCTTCCAGTCGGGCGAGGGTGCCGTCTTCAACGATGCGGCTGAAAAAATCCAGTAACGCTGCGGACAGGCTATCATCATTTGAGCGCCGCATGTACCAGGTGACCGGTTCTTCATCGCTGAGATCGAACGCCACGGCGAGCTGGGGATGAATACGCTGGATTAACCCAATGGTGACCGAATCTCCCAGGGTATAGTCGAGTTTACCGTCGATAACCTGTTTCAGCAGTTCCTGCGTGGTCAGTTCTGACGTTGATTCCCACTCCAACTGCGGATGTTTGTCCGCTTTCAGTTCGCGCAGCGTGGCGACATACGCGGATCCTGATGTCACGGCCAGGCGTCCGGGCAGTTTTCCCAGCGTTTTAGGGCGCGTGTTCCCCAGGCGGTACACCAACTGTTGCGACACCGAATAGTAGGTCGGCCCGGCGCGAAAGCGCGCCAAACGTTCATGATTATAAATGAGTCCGGCGGCCAGTAAGTCCGTATCGTCGTCATCCAGATCGTCAAACAGGTCGTCAAGATTTTTACGTGACGAGACCGTCAGCTTGACGCCGAGATAGTCGGCGAAACGTTTCGCCAGTTCATAATCAAGACCTGCCGGCTCACCGTTACTGATATAGTGAGTCAAAGGCGAGTCGATGGTGCTGATACGCAACTCGCCGCGTGAGAGGATCTGTCTGAGCTGATCGTCCTGGCTGCTGCGCCAGGGGATATTTGGCCATAGGGCCAGCGCCAGCAGTAACGTGATAATCCCGATGAAAAAATAATTTAATTTTAAACGCTTCAAATAATGGTCTCTCGGCGGCTTGGCTAGCCTGTCTATAGTGGCCGTTTTTTATACGAAAAGTCCCGGAGTCGAGGCATTTTGCGTAACAAACTGCCAGTGTGCAACTTTTATTGATTTGGTTAATGGTCATTCGGTGCCGTAAGGCGATGTGCAACAATCGCTACGCAAACGGTTTCGTCCGGGTCAAGGATTCTCTATAATGACGCGCGTTTCCCCCCTGTAGCGCCCAACGACTGCACCGCAGTCGGTGCATCGAAGACGAGAGAACTTTAGATTATGGAAATACTGCGTGGTTCACCTGCTTTGTCGGCTTTTCGTATTAATAAATTGCTGGTTCGCTGCAAAGAGCACTTTTTGCCGATCAGCGATATCTATGCCGAATATGTGCATTTTGCCGATGTCAGCGCGCCGCTGAACAACGATGAACAGGACAAACTGACACGGTTGCTGAAATATGGTCCTTCTCTCGCTGAACACGAGCCGCAAGGCCGTTTGCTGCTGGTGACTCCCCGTCCCGGCACGATTTCCCCGTGGTCTTCCAAGGCAACGGATATTGCGCGTAATTGCGGCTTGAATAAGGTTTTGCGTCTGGAACGCGGTCTGGCTTTTTATATCCATGCGCCGACGCTGAGCGATGAACAGTGGCAGCAACTGGGGGCGTTGTTGCATGACCGTATGATGGAAAGCGTATTCAATGAGATGAAGCAGGCGGAAAAACTGTTCTCTCATCATCAGCCCGCGCCGTTGAAACGTGTAGAGATCTTGTTACAGGGCCGGCAGGCGCTGGAAGAGGCCAATGTCCGGCTGGGGCTGGCGCTGGCGGAAGACGAGATCGATTATCTGCTGGATGCGTTTAACCAACTGGGGCGCAATCCCACCGATATTGAGCTGTATATGTTTGCCCAGGCCAACTCCGAACATTGCCGGCATAAAATTTTTAATGCCGACTGGGTGATCGATGGCGTGGAACAGCCGAAATCGCTGTTCAAGATGATTAAGAACACCTTCGTCCACACGCCGGATCACGTATTGTCCGCCTATAAGGACAACGCGGCGGTGATGGAAGGCTCCGCCGTCGGGCGTTTCTATGCCGATACGCACGGCAACTACGATTACCATCAGGAAGAGGCGCATATCCTGATGAAAGTGGAAACCCACAACCACCCGACGGCGATTTCGCCCTGGCCGGGGGCGGCAACGGGTTCCGGCGGTGAAATCCGCGATGAAGGCGCGACCGGACGGGGCTCCAAACCCAAGGCGGGGCTGGTCGGTTTCTCCGTATCGAACCTGCGTATTCCCGGCTTTGAACAGCCGTGGGAAGAAGATTTCGGCAAGCCCGATCGTATCGTCAGCGCCCTGGATATTATGATCGAAGGCCCGCTGGGCGGGGCGGCGTTCAATAATGAATTCGGCCGCCCTGCGCTGACCGGCTATTTCCGTACCTATGAAGAGCGGGTGGACAGCCATAACGGCACCGAACTGCGGGGTTATCACAAGCCCATCATGTTGGCCGGCGGCCTCGGTAATATTCGCGCCGACCATGTTCAAAAAGGCGAAATCAGCGTGGGCGCCAAACTGATCGTGCTCGGCGGCCCTTCAATGAATATCGGGTTAGGGGGCGGGGCGGCGTCGTCAATGGCCTCCGGTCAGTCTGACGCCGATCTGGATTTTGCTTCCGTTCAGCGCGATAACCCGGAAATGGAGCGCCGCTGTCAGGAAGTTATCGACCGCTGCTGGCAGTTGGGCGAACAGAACCCGATCCTGTTTATTCATGACGTGGGCGCCGGCGGCCTGTCCAACGCGATGCCGGAGCTGGTCAGCGACGGCGGCCGCGGCGGTCGTTTCGAACTGCGTGATATTTTGAATGACGAACCGGGCATGAGTCCGCTGGAAGTCTGGTGCAATGAGTCGCAAGAGCGTTATGTGCTGGCCGTCGCGCCGGAACAACTGGCGTTGTTTGATGAAATCTGCCGCCGTGAGCGTGCGCCTTACGCGGTGATCGGCGAAGCGACGGAAGAATTGCATTTGACGCTGAATGACCGTCATTTCAATAACCAGCCGATCGATCTGCCGCTGGATGTTTTGCTGGGTAAAACGCCGAAGATGCTGCGTGATGTCGAACGCAAACAGGTGGAAGGCGCATCGCTAAACCGTGATGACATTTATCTGGCCGACGCGGTAGAGCGCGTGCTGCATTTGCCGGTGGTGGCGGAAAAAACCTTTCTGATCACCATCGGCGACCGTTCGGTAACCGGTATGGTGGCCCGCGATCAAATGGTCGGGCCGTGGCAGGTGCCGGTGGCTGACTGCGCGGTGACCACGGCGAGTCTGGACAGCTATTACGGTGAAGCCATGTCGATTGGCGAACGCGCCCCGGTGGCGCTGCGCAATTTCGCGGCCTCCGCGCGTCTGGCGGTGGGGGAAGCATTAACCAACATTGCCGCGACCGATATCGGCCCTCTGACGCGCGTTAAGCTGTCGGCTAACTGGATGGCCGCAGCCGGCCATCCGGGGGAAGATGCCGGGCTTTACGATGCGGTTAAAGCCATCGGCGAAGAACTTTGCCCGGCGCTGGGGTTGACTATCCCGGTCGGCAAAGACTCCATGTCGATGAAAACCCGCTGGCGGGAAGGCGACGAAGAACGCGCCATCACCTCGCCGATGTCGCTGGTGATTTCTGCTTTCGCCCGGGTGGAGGACGTGCGTAAAACGGTAACCCCGCAGTTGCGTACCGATGAAGATAACGCATTATTACTGATCGACTTGGGCGCGGGACACCAGGCGCTGGGCGCCACCGCGCTGGCTCAGGTATACCGCCAGTTAGGCCGTGAAACCGCGGACGTGCGCAATGCGCAACAACTGGCCGGCTTCTTTAATGCCATGCAGCAGTTGGTGACGGACAAGGCCTTACTGGCTTATCACGATCGATCTGACGGCGGGCTGTTGGCGACGCTGGCTGAGATGGCGTTCGCCGGCCACTGCGCCGTGAATGTCGATATTGCTTCGCAGGGCGACGACACGTTGGCTACGTTGTTCAACGAAGAGCTGGGGGCGGTTATTCAGATTGCGGCTTCACGTCAGGCCGACGTGCAAAGCGTGTTTGCCCGGCATGGTCTGGCGGATTGCGTGCATTATCTCGGTCGCGCCGAAGAGGGAACACGCTTTATTATTACCCGCGGTGAGGACGTGGTTTACCGCGAAAGCCGCACCACAATGCGTAGCTGGTGGGCGGAAACCACCTGGCAGATGCAGCGCTTGCGTGATAACCCGCAGTGCGCCGATCAGGAGCATACCGCCAAGCAGGATGATAACGATCCCGGTTTGAATGTGGCGCTGACCTTTGAACCGCAGGAGGATATTGCCGCGCCCTATATTGCGAAACAGGTTCGCCCTAAAGTCGCCGTGTTGCGTGAGCAGGGGGTTAACTCCCATGTCGAAATGGCGGCGGCTTTCCACCGCGCCGGCTTTGACGCCGTAGATATCCATATGAGCGATTTGTTGGCGGGACGCCGCGATCTGCAAGATTTTCAGGCGCTGGTCGCCTGCGGCGGTTTCTCTTATGGCGACGTGCTGGGCGCGGGTGAGGGGTGGGCGAAGTCCATTCTGTTCAATCCGCGGGTGCGTGATGAATTCGCCGCATTCTTCCAGCGTCCGCAGACGCTGGCGCTCGGGGTGTGCAACGGTTGCCAGATGATGTCGAATCTGAAAGAGCTGATCCCCGGCGCGGATCTCTGGCCGCGTTTTGTGCGCAATAAATCGGATCGCTTTGAAGCTCGCTTTAGTCTGGTTGAAGTAGAGAAGAGTCCGTCGTTGTTTATGAACGACATGGCGGGATCGCGTATGCCTATTGCGGTTTCACATGGCGAAGGTCAGGTTGAGGTACGTGATGAAACGCATCTGTCGGCGCTCGAAGAGCGTGGTCTGGTTACGCTGCGTTATGTGAATAACTACGGCCAGGTTACCGAAAATTATCCCGCCAACCCGAATGGTTCGCCAAACGGTATTACGGCCGTCACCAGCACCAGTGGTCGGGCGACGGTAATGATGCCGCACCCGGAACGGGTATTCCGTACCGTCAGCAACTCCTGGCATCCGAAAGCGTGGGGCGAAGATGGTCCGTGGATGCGTATGTTCCGCAATGCGCGCAGACAGCTGGGTTAATCATTCTCAGAACGGTAAAAGTAAGACGCGGCAAGGAGCTTTGGCTCCTTGTCGTTTTTTTGCGACAAACGCTTGGTTAGATGTCTCTGATTGGAGACATTTAACTCTTTGATTTGTATAAGTTGGCGTGTTTAGTAGCAAAGGTGTCTGTTTTTGACGACATAAAATCGATATTGGGTTTATTTCGCGAACCAAGAGGGATTCTTGGTAATACATTTTTAAAAATAATAAACTTAAAATCAGTAACTTAAATTATTCCCTTGAAAACTGGCACGATAGGTGCATAATTATCAGCGTTGCTCATTCAACTGGTTATGATTGCGCTGCTGATTGGCAGAGATATTCGCTCATAACAACCGGAATGACGCCAAAAGAAAGGGTGCCTATCGTCCACCAGACCGATAACAGGATGCGCAAGCTGACTTTATCAAGCATCGGGCGACACGTTGAGTGAGGCACCGCCTATTTAGTTACGCGGTCAGGGGCATGATTTTCCTGACCGCGTAATGCTCCAATGCCCACTCCGCTTTCCTTTCCTGTTGATGATCACCTTTGTTTCCCTGTCGCTTTTTGTTTGGCGTTACCGCTGGATTAGACTGCGTTACGCACGTCGCCGGGAAACCTTGGCGGGCCATCTCTACCCGCCGCCTTTTAGGCCGTCGCCATGCGACGTTTAAAAACGTTCCTGACGTTTTTAGCAAATTCAGTTAGCATCAGAGCGGATCGATAGGTAACGAGATGATTTCCTTGAAACGATGGCGTTTATTTCCGCGCTCCTTGCGGCAGTTAGTAATCATGGCTTTTTTGCTGGTGCTGTTGCCTTTACTGGTATTGGCGTATCAGGCATACCAAAGCCTGAATACGCTTAGCGAGCAGGCCGCAGACATTAACCGGACCGCCCTGACGGACGCCCGTCGCAGCGAGGCGATGACCAGCGTGGCGTTAGCGATGGAGCGCAGCTATCGTCAGTATTGCGTGCTGGACGATCAAACGCTGGCCACGCTCTACCAAAACCAGCGCAATCAATATTCGCAGATGCTGGATTCTCATGCCTCCGTCCTGCCGGATCAGCGCTACTATCAAACCCTGCGTCAGCATTTAACCCAGCTTGCGGCGTTGCGCTGCAATAACAGCGGTCCCGATCGGGACGCCTCCGGACTGTTGGAGCGTTTTTCCCAGGCAAACGGGCAGATGGTGCAGGCGACCCGTGAAGTGGTGTTTTCCCGCGGACAGCAACTGCAACAGGCGATTGCCGAGCGCGGGCAGTTTTTCGGCTGGCAGGCGTTGCTGCTGTTTCTGGTCAGTTTGTTACTGGTGGTGCTGTTTACCCGTATGATCATCGGCCCGGTAAACGGGGTTGAGCGGATGATCAATCGTCTGGGGGAAGGCCGGTCGCTGGGAAATACCAGTACCTTTAAAGGGCCGCGTGAAATCCGCTCGCTGGCGCAACGTATTATTTGGTTAAGCGAGCGTCTTTCCTGGCTGGAATCGCAACGCCATGAATTTCTCCGGCATATTTCACACGAGCTGAAAACGCCGCTGGCAAGCCTGCGTGAAGGCACTGAGCTGCTGGCGGATCAAGTGGTCGGCCCGCTGACCGCCGATCAGAAAGAAGTGGTATCCATTCTGGACAGCAGTAGCCGCCATCTGCTGCAATTGATCGATCAGCTATTGGACTATAACCGTAAACTGGCGGATACGCCGACGGAGTTGGAACGGGTCGAAATTGAGGAAATCGTCGATATCGTGGTGTCGTCCCATAGCTTGCCGGCCCGGGCAAAAATGATTCATACCGATATTGAGCTGAAAATTGAACACTGCTGGGCGGAGGCGACGCTATTGATGCGCGTAATAGACAATCTCTATTCCAATGCGGTGCACTATGGTAAGGAATCCGGTAACATTTGGATCTATAGCCGTTCGGTTGGCAATCGGGTTCAGATTGATGTGGCGAATAGCGGTACGCCGATCCCCGACGCGGAGCGTAGCATGATTTTTGAGCCTTTTTACCAGGGTAGCCATCAGCGAAAAGGCGCGGTAAAAGGCAGCGGGCTGGGATTGAGTATCGCCCGGGATTGTATTCGCCGTATGCGTGGGGAGTTAAGCCTGATATCCGTTGACTATGCTGATGTGTGTTTTCGTATTGAATTGCCATTAACTTCTGAGAATGAATAGATAATGAATGCACGGTCTGTCCGTCCTTTTTCGTTACACATCCTGCCCGCCCTATTCGATGTGTCTTTTCGCCGTCTGGCAAAGGCCGTGGCGATGTTATCCCTGCTGTTACCGTCGGCCTTGCTGCTGACTGCCTGCAACGCTAACGTCAGCAGTTACATAGCGTCACAGGACGGGGAAAATTCAACGCCGAAAGAACAGGTCACCGATTACCGCCTTGCACAATGCGGGCGGCTCTGGCAGGCGGACGATCGGGACGTGATGAACAATGCGCTTTACTGGCTGCGGGCGATGGATTGCGCCGGTCGTTTGACCCAGTTTCAGGCGCGTGAAGAAGCACAGCTCCTGACGGTCGATAGCTGGGAGAATGCGTTCAAACGGGGAATTTTACTGGATAACGCGGGCATCACGCAGGCGGAAAGACGCCAGATGCTGGCGCAGATTAATTTGTACCGCCTTGATTTTCCTTCCGCATTGCGTCCGCTGATGCAGACCTGGCGCGATAGACAAACGCTGTTTCTGGCCTTATCCGATGAACGTTTACGTTATCAGCGTTTACAGGAATCCAGTGATAAACAGCTGGATTCCCTACGCATAGAACAAAACCATCTGCAATATCAGTTGGAGATAACGCGACAAAAGCTGGAAAACCTGACGGACATTGAACGTCGGCTTTCATCCCGTAAGCAACTGTCGGGTGAATTGCCCGATAACGATGCCGACCGTCGCAGCGAAGCAGGCCAGGCGCGCGACGGCTCGCCTACCTCGCCGAAATTGGATTCGGAGCCGGTAAACGCGGAGGATACCTACATCCCGCCGACCGAATCGGATACGGATAACT
This sequence comes from Brenneria sp. L3-3C-1, assembly GCF_016456245.1. Taxonomy (NCBI): domain Bacteria; kingdom Pseudomonadati; phylum Pseudomonadota; class Gammaproteobacteria; order Enterobacterales; family Pectobacteriaceae; genus Brenneria; species Brenneria sp. L3-3C-1. The sequence goes on from NZ_JAEMHF010000013.1 coordinate 20,569, forward strand.
CGACGACGAAGAAGGAGCCGAAAAACCCATGACAGCCCGGAAAGCGGCGAATTTGTTGCTGGTAGACGACGATCCCAGCCTGTTGAAGCTGTTGGGAATGCGCCTGACCAGTGAAGGTTTCAGCGTGACGACGGCGGAAAGCGGCCAGGAAGCGTTGCGCCTGTTGACCCGAGAACGGTTCGATCTGGTGATTAGCGATCTTCGGATGGATGAAATGGACGGGATGGCGCTGTTTTCTGAAATTCAGCGCTATCAGCCGGGTATGCCCGTCATTATTCTGACCGCGCACGGCTCTATTCCTGATGCGGTAGCGGCAACGCAGCAGGGGGTGTTCAGCTTCCTGACCAAACCGGTCGATCGTGATGCGTTATACCAGGCGATCGATGAAGCGATGGCGTTGTCCGCCCCGGTTGGCGATGAAAGCTGGCGTGAAACCATCGTGACCCGTAGCCCCTTAATGCTGCGTCTGTTGGAACAGGCCAAGATGGTCGCGCAGTCGGACGTCAGCGTGTTGATTAATGGTCAGAGCGGCACCGGCAAAGAGGTGTTGGCGCAGGCGATCCATGCCGCCAGCCCGCGGGCGAAAAAAGCCTTTATCGCCATCAACTGCGGGGCGTTGCCCGAACCGTTGCTGGAGTCCGAGCTATTCGGTCATGCCAAAGGGGCGTTTACCGGCGCCGTCAGCAGCCGTGAAGGGCTGTTTCAGGCGGCGGAAGGCGGTACGCTGTTTTTAGATGAAATCGGCGATATGCCGCTGTCGTTGCAGGTCAAATTGCTGCGGGTATTGCAGGAACGCAAGGTGCGCCCGCTGGGCAGTAATCGCGATCTGGATATTGACGTGCGGATTATTTCCGCCACCCATCGTGATTTACCCAAGGCGATGGAAAAAGGCGAGTTCCGCGAAGATCTTTATTATCGGTTGAACGTGGTTAATATGAAGCTGCCGGCGCTGCACGAACGGGCGGAAGATATCCCGCTGTTGGCGAATCATCTGCTGCGTGAGTCGGCCGCCCGACACAAGCCTTTTGTGCGCACGTTTTCGACGGATGCCATGAAACGGTTGATGACGGCCAGTTGGCCGGGTAACGTGCGGCAGCTGGTCAATGTGATTGAACAGTGCGTCGCGCTGACCAGCGCGCCGGTTATCAGCGAGGCGCTGGTTGAGCAGGCGTTGGAAGGTGAAAATACCGCGTTGCCGACCTTTGTCGAGGCCCGCCATCAGTTTGAACTGAACTATCTACGCAAACTGTTGCAGATAGCCAAAGGCAATGTGACTCAGGCTGCGCGTATGGCGGGGCGTAACCGGACGGAGTTTTATAAACTGTTGGGCCGTCATGAATTGGACGCCAACGATTTTAAAGAATAATGTTAATAGATTGTAGGATTGGATTCCGCCAATCTTCTTGTTTGCTGATGCCCGGCTTTGGCCGCAACATAGGTAATCTAAGGTTTCCCCATGAAAAAAATTGATGCGATTATTAAGCCGTTTAAACTGGACGATGTACGTGAAGCGTTAGCTGAAGTCGGCATCACAGGGATGACGGTCACGGAAGTGAAAGGGTTTGGCCGTCAGAAAGGCCATACCGAACTTTATCGCGGCGCCGAGTACATGGTCGATTTTTTACCCAAGGTAAAAGTCGAGATCGTGGTGGCGGACGATATTGTCGATACCTGTGTGGAAACCATCATGCAGACGGCTCAGACCGGTAAAATCGGCGACGGTAAAATCTTTGTTTTCGATGTGGCCCGTGTGGTGCGTATCCGTACCGGCGAAGAGGACGAAGAGGCGATTTAACGCCAACCAACGGGATACAACGCGGAGGGCAGGCCGTTTGCGCTTCCGTCCTCTTGCCAAAAGCGCCTGCCGCCGTTTCAGAAGCCAGCCCTTATCCGGCTGGCTTCACTGTATTATTTTACCGGCGGTACGGAAGGCACCCAGCCACCAAGGACTTTTTCCGCCGTGAACTCCGCGGCTTCCGCATCGCTGAGCTGAGGTCGTTGATCGTTTTTCTCTGCGCCGGCTCCGCGGGATTGATATTCGAAAAAGCGTGAGTCCTGCGGATAAAACCATATTTTTTCGCCTTGCCGGTCTTTGCCGGACATTTTGTCCCAACCGTAAATATGATCGTCCATGCTGGTATTCAGAAAAACAGCCTGCCCGATGGCCTGCGGATCGGCATAGCGGCCGTCCGCAAAGGAGGTTGTCGGGTGCCACGGCCGACCTAAACCATAGCTTTTCGCCGGAACGTCCTGGCTTTCTTTAACGATCCGGCTATTGGTAAACACCAGACCATATTTCTGGTTGATGTTGGTGCTGGGCGCGGTGAGATACCCCAGCGGTTGGTCTTTAATATCCGTGCGGTTGCGGGCGATGATATCGCAATCATCAAATAAGGCCGTGCCGTCGCCAAAGATAAAATCCACGGTTCCGCTGATACGCGATTGCGAGAAGAAACTACGGCCGCCTTTTACATACAGCGTGTCCTGATAGCCCGTCAGGCTGACATTGTGAAAGTAGGCGCGATCGCTGTTTTCGGCGACCAGCAAGGCCACGGCCTGCGAGTCTTTCAGCCTGGTCGGATCGTTATCCGGCTTGCTCTTGTTGCCCGGGTAATCGAAATCGTTGCTGATGGTCAGCGAACGGGCGCTGAAATCCGCCGCATCCACTTTCACCGTATTGCTGCCGTAGGTTCCCCATTTACTGCCGTCGGGTTTGAGCATGCCGGCGGCAATGGCGGCGGTAATCACCGTGCCGTCGCGGCTTTCTCCGATTAGATGAATATTCGGGCGCGTAATGGTCAGTCTTTCATGATACACGCCGTTTTTTACATAAATGACAAACGGGGAATTGTCCGCCGGAGCGCTGGCAATAGCGTCGGTAAGGGTTTTGAACGTCTGGGATGCCGATGTGTTGGCCGAGGGGGAAACCAGCGCATCGTAAGTCGTCCGCGCCAGTGCCGGTTGCCAGGGAGTGGCGATAGATACGGCTAACGCTATCGTTTTGCAAACAGACGCGCCCGAAGGGGGTTTTAACATATCCAGACTCCTGCATTGACAAGTTTCATTGAGTAACGCTCTTCTCCCCGCCAATCAGGGAGAAGAGCGGATGAACCGGCGCTCGGTGTTATCGTTATGACTTATGCTGGCGGACGAGTTTGTCCGCCAGCGTTTTTAATTCCGGCGTCTGGCGAATCGCTTCCGCGACAATGCCTGACACGGCGATGGCCCCTTTTTTCTGAAAATGCGTGGTATCCGGTTTGGTCAGGCTGCCGGTCTGATGACGATAAAAGGGATAACGCGCGGGGTCGGCCGCCAGCCAGTACTGTTTCCAGTGATTGCTGTTTCCCTGGTTCGCCAGCGCGATCGTCGCGGGTTCGATATCCAGCAGAATGACCTTATTGGCCGCCGCCGTATCTTTGATGGTCTGGCTGTAGTCACCGACAAACGCGTAGCCCCCTTCCGCATTTTGCGTTGTAAAGTGACCGTGTACCGCCGGCGTTCCGTCTTTGCCGTCGGCGGTGCGAACCCGGGTGGTGGGCGTCAGCAATACCGGCGTTAATTGATACTGGCGGGCAAAATTAATATAACGTTCCAGCGAGGTCTGGAACGACATATCGGATTTGCCCGGAGGGGACTGGCGTTCTCCCGCCGCATTATTGGGATAGGTACACAGATTGGCGACATCGGCCGCGCCGCGCGCCGGCTTGGCGCTGTTACAATTCTGGTCGTTGTGCCCCATTTGAATAAACAGAAAATCGCCCGCTTTCATCAGCGGCTGCATCTGGCGGAACCAGCCTTCATGAAAATAATCGCGCGAGCTGCGCCCGGAGCGGGCGCCGTTAACGATTTTCACTCCGCTATCTTTACGGAACTGTTGTTCAAAAACCTGTCCCCAGCCCATGCGCGGCAAGCGCGCTTTTTCGTAGGTCGCGGCGGTGGAGTCTCCCACCAGGAAAATCCGCGTCTGGGCGTGTTGGATCGCATCCAGATGCGCTCGGGCAAAGTGGTAATCCAGCGGCTCATAGTCGCCCTGTGGGGTTAAACCCACGATCGGACGAAAAACGCCGTCCGTCAGCACCGTATGTCCCGAGTAACCCGAGTTATTGTGATAATTGCGATTGTGGTTAATCACCTTGATAATTTTGCTGACGGCATCTTGCTGGGCGGCAGGGTAGGTCAGGGGATCAAAACGTGCGGGCGAGGTTATCCCCGCTTGTTTCAGCGCGGCATTAAACCCCGCATGGAAGGCGGCGTACGCCTTTTTCAACGCGGTGCCGTCAAGCGTCGGCGATGCCGGATCGTCACCCAACTGTTGCGGGCCGATATAGCCCGCCGCGACGGCAACGTCGGAAATGATCCGGTCGGTTAGCGGGTTAATGTTGACGATATTTTCATGACCGGATTGCAGCGAGGGAGCCAGGGCGTTCAGGCAAATTGCCCGTGGGATATGATTGATCAGGCAGTTAGTACCGCCGGACTCAATAGCCAAAAGACGCAACGGCGCCGATAATCCTGAAACATCAAGCTGATACCGCCCCTGCTCGTCGGTACGGCCTTGCCTGCGCTGGCCTTGCTGATCCCGGATAATAAGGGTGGCGGGAAGATGGATTTCTCGGTGCGTTACGCGACCGGTCAGCGTGGTGTTTTCTCCCAGCTTGATGCCGGGCATGACTTCGATACCGCTTTTAGGTTTTGCATTATGCGCGGCGGCGGATGGCGCGGCGTTTGCCATCATCCATGGGGCGGAGAATACGATTGCGAAAGTCATACAGCCGGAAAAACGGTTTAACATGATTAGACATATCCCTTGTTGCAGAATCGAAAACATTTTTTGCAGGTTTCACGGGGGATTGGATAAAGGCCGTGATTCCTTGAGTCAAATTTGTTGAAAAGTCCAGGCGGTTATTATGCACCTAATTGAAGCAAGGGCGCGGTCTCATAATCATGCGAAATCATTATTCATTAAAAATGAAATAATATTTCATATTGTGAGCGTTCTGCTGTGATTCACCTCCTTATTCTCAAAATGGCGCGGGGCGAACTGATTAAAGTGTGATCCACATCGACAGCGGAGGGGTTGTATCGTGGCCGCAACGTGAAGAAAAAACAGGTTGGAAATGAAGAAAATTCCGTTTCCCGCCCGAGCGGTTAAATCTCCTCAGCCCTTGCGCCGCCTGTAGCTAATCGTTTGCGTAAAAACCTCTGTCAAAACCTATCTTCATTAGGGATAAACGGTTTACACTATAGGCCACTACCCGGACGGGTGATTATTTTCCAGTACATTCAAGTTAGCTGAGTCAGGAGATGCGGATGTTAAAGCGTGAAATGAACATTGCCGATTATGATGCCGACCTGTGGCAAGCAATGCAGCAAGAAGTGGTGCGTCAGGAAGAGCACATTGAACTGATTGCGTCAGAAAACTACACCAGCCCGCGGGTTATGCAAGCGCAGGGCTCTCAGCTAACCAACAAATATGCTGAAGGTTATCCGGGTAAACGTTATTACGGCGGCTGCGAATATGTGGACGTGGTTGAACAACTGGCTATCGATCGCGCCAAGGCGCTGTTCGGCGCGGATTACGCCAACGTGCAGCCTCACTCGGGTTCTCAGGCTAACTTTGCCGTCTATACCGCGCTATTGCAGCCGGGCGATACCATCCTGGGGATGAATCTGGCGCACGGCGGCCACCTGACTCATGGCTCGCCGGTCAACCTGTCCGGTAAACTTTACAACGTCATCCCTTACGGCATCGACGAAAGCGGCAAGATCGATTACGAAGAGATGGCCGAACTGGCTCGCACCCATAAACCCAAAATGATCGTCGGTGGTTTCTCCGCCTATTCCGGTATTGTCGACTGGGCCAAAATGCGCGAAATCGCCGATAGCATCGGCGCCTATCTGTTCGTGGATATGGCGCACGTCGCCGGTCTGATTGCCGCTGACGTGTATCCGAACCCGGTTCCGCATGCGCACATCGTGACCACCACCACCCACAAAACGCTGGCCGGCCCGCGCGGCGGTCTGATTCTGGCGAAGGGCGGCGACGAAGATCTGTATAAGAAACTGAATTCCGCGGTATTCCCCGGTGGACAAGGCGGCCCGCTGATGCACGTCATCGCCGGTAAAGCGGTGGCGTTGAAAGAAGCGATGGAGCCTGAGTTCAAGGTTTACCAGCAGCAGGTCGCGAAAAATGCCAAGGCGATGGTCGACGTATTCCTGTCCCGTGGCTATGACGTGGTTTCCGGCGGCACCAGCAACCATCTGTTCCTGCTGGATCTGGTAAATAAAAACATCACCGGTAAAGATGCCGATGCGGCTTTAGGCCGTGCGAATATCACGGTTAACAAAAACAGCGTGCCGAACGATCCCAAAAGCCCGTTCGTGACCTCTGGCGTGCGTATCGGTACGCCGGCCGCCACCCGTCGCGGCTTTAAAGAAGCGGAAGTGCGCGAACTGGCCGGCTGGATCTGTGATGTTCTGGACAACATCAACGATGAAGCCACTATCGAGCGTACCAAACAAAAAGTATTGGATATCTGCGCCCGTTTCCCGGTTTACGCCTAATCCGAAGATTTTCCCCCGGTTGTCGTCTGCCGGGGCGTACGTAGAAGCGCCAGCCTTTGGGCTGGCGTTTCAGACCACTGACAAAGCCTGTTATTAGGGAGAGCGTGGCGAGGGGCCGTAGCGGCGTAAGCCGCCGACAAATTTGCCAGGAGCAAATTTGAACAGCATTTATGCTGGCCCGCAGGGTGGGGCACAAGGATGTGTCCCATAATGGCCCCTCGGTACGGTAGGCCCGGGTATCTCAGGCTTACAGACGACTTTGTCAGCAACCTCAAGCGCCAGCCTTTGGGCTGGCGTTTTTTATGACGAATACGCATTGCGCCAGGGGACGCACTCTGACAGAGTAGCCAGCGAGAAAAGGGAGGCGTCATGGTTCTGCAATCAACGCGTTGGCTGGCGTTAAGTTATTTCACGTACTTTTTTTGCTATGGCATATTTCTGCCGTTCTGGGGCGGCTGGCTAAAAGGCGAGGGCCTTTCCGCCGAATCGATCGGGATGCTGCTGGGAGCGGGTTTGATTGCCCGTTTTGTCGGTAGTCTGGTGATCACCCCCAGCGTGAAAGATCCGTCGAAACTGATTACGGTGTTACGGGCGTTGGCGTTGCTGACGCTGGGGTTATCGGTCGGTTTCTGGCTTGGCAATGCCTGGCTGTGGCTGATGTTGGTGATGATTGGTTTTAATCTGTTTTTCGCCCCGCTGGTGCCGCTAACGGATGCGTTGGCGGCGACCTGGCAGCGGCAGATTGTCATGGATTATGGCAAGGTGCGCGTCTGGGGTTCTATCGCGTTTGTTATCGGTTCCGCGGTCACCGGTGAACTGGTCGCGGCATGGGGACATCCGGCGATTCTGGCGGTGCTGAGCGCCGGCTTGATAGCCATGTTTTTATGTATGCTATTCCGTCCCAGCGTGATGCCGCTGGCAGCCGCATCCTCAGCGCAGTCTGCGGCGGTCACTCCCTGGAAAACGTTGCTGTGCGAGCCTTCCGTATGGCGTTTCTTGCTCTGCGTTTCTTTATTACAGGGCGCGCATGCGGCTTACTACGGTTTCAGCGTGATTTACTGGCAGGACGCCGGCTATTCCGCGTCGATTATTGGCTATCTCTGGTCGTTGGGCGTGGTGGCGGAAATCGTGGTGTTTACTTTTAGCCAGCGTTTGTTCCGGCGCTGGAGCGCCCGGCAATTATTGTTGCTCTCCGCCGTGTGCGGCGTCGTTCGCTGGGGACTGATGGGGGCCACGGTAGCGCTTCCGTGGCTGGTTGTGATACAGATATTGCATTGCGGCACGTTCACGGTGTGTCATCTGGCGGCAATGCGCTTTATCGCCGCTCGAACCGGAGGGGATATTTTGCGCCTCCAGGCGGTTTATTCGGCCTTGGCGATGGGCGGCAGTATCGCGATCATGACCATGGTGTCCGGTTTCCTGTTTGAACATTTGCGGAGCGGCACGTTTTGGGTCATGGCGATGCTGGCGATACCGGCGTTGTTTATTCGTCCTTCCGTCAGTCGCCTGACACGCTGATCGCGCGGCGCTCATTACCCGATCGCCGGTAAGAATATTGCTACGAGAAGATTATGTTACATTATAACATTTTTAAGCGCGGGCGCAGGCGGCTAATGTTACTGATAGCCGGTATGGTAATCAGCCAGCCGGTTTTTGCCCACCCCCATAGCTTTATCGATATGCAAACCACCGTTGAAAGTCAGAATGAACGCATTACCGGTTTGCGCATGCAGTGGACGATGGATCCTATTACCTCTGCCGACTTGCTGTACGATGCCGGCGCGGCGGAAAAAGATTCTGAAATATGGAAGAAACTGGCTGCCGAAGTGATGGCCAATGTCCTGGGGCAGCATTATTTCACCGATATTTACCGGGATGAGCAGCCTGTGCCCTATAAGTCAGTACCGACGGAATATCGCCTTTCCCGCCAGGGAAATCAGGCGGTACTGGAATTTGTATTACCGCTGGCCCATCCCCAGCCGTTAATGGGTAAACCGTTGCTGATCTCCACTTATGATCCCACCTATTTTGTCGCTATGTTTTATGAAAATGATCGCGCCATCAGGTTGTCGGCCCCGCTCGCCGCGCGCTGTAAAACCACGCTGACGACGCCTGAACCGAATGCGGATTTACAGGCATACGCCCTCTCGCTGGATAAAGAGGATGCCCCGGGCGAGGATATGGAGCTGGGTAAACAGTTTGCCCAGCGGGTGACGTTGCAATGTCATTGAATATGGACGCCCCGCGTCAGCGAGGGTTTTTTAGCCGCTTGTCTGGTCTATGGCCGCTGTGGTTGTTTCTGCTGTTGCTGGCGCTGACGTTTTACTGGGTGCTGGGCTATTGGCTGCAAATACTGCTGCAAAGCGCGGTCTGGCAGAAATCGTTACACCAGCAGATGGCGCATTTGCTGCAAATGGTCGTGTCCCGGCCGCAGCAGGCCGGACTCGGTCTGATGGTTTTCAGTCTGCTTTATGGCGTGATACATGCCGTCGGGCCGGGTCATGGCAAGGTGATCATCATGACCTATCTTGCCACCCATCCGTCGAAATTGAAAAGCAGCCTGAAGCTGACGTTTGCCGCTTCCCTGGTTCAGGGATTAGTGGCGGTGCTGCTGGTTACCGTGGTGCTGGTTTTTTTACAGCTTTCCAGCCGGACGCTGCATAACAGCAGTTTCTGGATGGAGAAGGGCAGTTTTATCTTGATCGCCTTGTTGGGCGCGGCGCTGTGTTTCCGCGCGACGAAACGATTATACGCCGCTATCTTCCGGCGACCCCGATCGCCGGCTATTTTGCGGGTCACGCCGTCTGGCAGTCGTCCGGCGATCCCGTTCAAGCATGCCAGGCCTCATCAACATGATGAACATTGTGGATGCGGGCATCGGCACCTGCCCGACCATGATGAACTCAGCCGAGCCAGTAGCTGGCGTACGCGTTTGGCGATCGTGTTGGCGATGGGCATGCGTCCTTGTTCCGGAGCCATATTGGTGCTGCTGTTTTCCAAAGTGATTGGGGTTTTTCTCTGGGGCGTGGCTTCGGCGCTGGCTATGGCGTTGGGAACGGCATTGACTATCTCGGCGCTGGCGATGCTGGTGTTTTATTGCCGTGGTTTCATTGAACGTTTGAGTCGTCACCGTACGCCGCCCGCCTGGCAGCGCGTCGCCTGGCCGCTGCTGTCACTGGTCGGCGGCCTTATTCTGCTTGGAACCGGCGTACTGTTGTATTTGAGTGCGCAACCTGCAATCAGCGGCGGCATCCGTCCTTTCTCTGGCTAGCCTTTACGTTTTCTTAACGTATTTATAAAAATAGATTGCCGTGTTTAACATCAACGCTATATCATCCGGCGCAAATGATAATGGTTATTATTTATAACCTTAACCGGAGAAGGGAATAATGAGAAAATGGCTGTGTTCGGTTGTCGCCATGTTGAGCTTAAGCAGCGTTTTTGCCGTCAGCGCCGCCCCGATAGTTATTGAGGATGTCACGGGCAGAAAGGTTGAAATGAAATCGGAGGTTAAACGGATCATTTTAGGCGAGGGGCGGCAAATATATCTGCTGGCGGCTTTCGATACCGAGGCGCCGTTCCAGCGCGTGGTGGGCTGGCGTGACGATCTGCCGAAAGCCGATTACGATGGCTATCTGGCCTATGAAAACAAATATCCGGAAATCAAAAAGCTGCCGACCTTTGGCGGGGCCAAAGACGGCACCTTCAACGTTGAGCAGGCGCTGACGTTAAAGCCCGATCTGGTGCTGATGAATCTGGAATCCAAAGCGGCGACCGACGAAGGCAAGCTGATTGAGAAACTCGGCTCATTGGGTATTCCGGTGGTGTTTATCGATTTTCGCGAAAAGCCGTTTGAGAATGCGGAAAAAAGCATTCACATCATGGGACAACTGCTGGGTAAGCCTCAGCGCGCGGATGAGATTATTCAGTTCCGTCGCCAGCAGATTGAAATAGTCACTGAACGTTTGAAAAATTATCAGGGGCCTCGCCCGAAGGTGATGATCGATCGCGCGGGCGGCTATGAAGATGAATGCTGTATGTCGTTCGGCAACGAAAATTTCGGACGCATGGTTGACGTCGCCGGGGGAGAGAACATCGCCAAGGATCTGATCCCCGGTACTTTCGGTACGCTCAACCCGGAACAGATCATCAGCGCACGGCCGGACGTCGTCATTGTGACCGGCGCCAACTGGGAAAACTACAATACGGCTAACGGTTGGGTGGGCGTCGGCCCCGGCGCAGACCAGAAAGTCGCTTTGCAGCGTTTGCAAAAGCTGATGGAGCGGGCGGCGTTTAAAACGCTGCCGGTCGCCAGCAACGGCAATGCGCATGCCATCTGGCACCAGTTCTATGATAGTCCTTATCAATTTGTGGCGATTCAGGTGATGGCAAAATGGCTGCATCCTGAATTATTCAGCGATATCGATCCCGATGCCACGTTCCGCACTTTTCATGAGAAGTTCCTGCCGTTGCCTTATCAGCCGGGTTACTGGGTGACGCTGCCGGCAAAATCCTGATTGACTGACGGATAAAAAAAGCGCTGACGGAAAATGGTCGGCGCTTTTTTTATTAATTCAATCGGGCTGATCAAACGGTGGGTTCGGTGACCAATCCGTCGATAATCACCTGCGGCACACCCTGTGAGCAACGTTCGATACGTCCTTTGACGCCATAGACCTCAGCCAGACTCGCCGGACTGATAACCTCGGCCGGCGCCCCATCGGCAATCAGGTTGCCATTTTGCAGCATCAGCACGTGGTCGCCGTGGCGTAACGCAATGTTGATATCATGCACCACGACAATCGTAATGATGCCGCGCTGGCGTGTTTCCCGGCGAACCAGATCCATGACATGGAACTGGTAATTCAGATCCAATGCGCTGAGGGGTTCATCCAATAATAATAGCGACGGCTGACGAATTAATGACTGCGCCAGCCCGACCAATTGTTTTTGTCCGCCGGAAAGCTGATCCAGGTAGCTTAGCGCCAGATGTTCGATGCCCAACCGCTTGAGCAGCGTCATCACCTCAGCCTGACTATTGGCGCTATGCAGGCCGCCAGAGGCGCGCTGGGCGACAATAATGGATTCCAATACGTGCAGATGTACGCCGGGCGGTAAAGACTGCGGCAGATAAACCACTTTTTCCGCCCGTTTGGCAAACGGCAGTTGCATCAGGTTGTCGTCATCCAGCCAGAGTTCGCCCTGTGACGGGTTTAATCCGGCCATGGCGCGCAACAGCGTGGATTTACCGCTGCCGTTCGGCCCCAGCAAGACGGTGATTTTCCCCCGGGGCAGTAAGGGAACGGACAGATCGCGAATCACCTGACGCTTGGGATAACCGGCGCAGAAATGAGATACGCGTAATCCCGACGGTGTCTGATTATTCATACATTTCCTCTGTGACGCAGAATGATGCTGAGGAAGAATGGCACGCCGACCAGCGAGGTGACGATGCCGACCGGAATAATCACCCCGGGGATCAGGTTTTTCGAGGCCACGGAGGCCAGTGAAAGCACCAGCGCCCCCACTAGCGCGCTGGCCGGCAGATAAAACCGGTGATCTTCGCCAAATATCATCCGGGCAATGTGCGGCGCGACCAGGCCAATAAAGCCGATCGGGCCGACGAAAGCCACTGACAACGCCGACAGAATACTGATGCGCAGCAGCGTCGCCAACCGTAACCGGCGCACATTGATGCCAAAACTGACGGCGCGATCTTCACCCAGTCTCAAGGCGGTGAGTTTCCAGGAATTCATGAACGACAACGGCATAACGGCGATCAGCACCAGCAGCAGAATCCCCAGTTTTTCCCAGGACGCGCGCGCCAGACTGCCCATCGTCCAGAAGACCAATCCTTGCAGCGTGTCTTCATTGGCGATGAATTGCAGCATCGACACCAGCGCATTAAAGGTAAACACCAGGGCGATGCCGAACAACACCACGCCGGAGGTGGAGACCTGTGTCCAGCGGGTAATACCGTCCAGCAGCAGCGCGGCAAGCAGGGCAAACAAAAAAGCATTGGCGGAAATAAACCACTGGGCCGGAATACCGGGAATGCCGATGCCCAGTACGATGGCGAGGGCCGCGCCAAATGCGGCCGCTGACGACACGCCCAGCGTAAAGGGGCTGGCCAGCGGGTTATTCAGAATGGTTTGCATTTCCGCGCCGGCCAGACCCAGCGACAGCCCGACGATAATCGCCATCAGCGCATAAGGCAGACGGATATCCCAGACGATAACGCGGGTGCCCGCATCGGCGCTGGCGGGATCGGTCAGCGCCTGCCATAACACTTCCAGCGAGAGTCCCGAAGGCCCCATGGTGAAGTCCAGCAGCAAAGAGCCGAAAATAATCAACAGCAGTATCGTCATGATAACCACGCGACGCCGGATAATAGCGCGATAGTCGTCTATAACGGCGCTGTTATCGTTGGCGGCATCGCGGATATTCGGTTCAGTCGTCACACTCATGAAAAATTACTCATCTTTTTTCCCGGCGCTGCGCGTTGCAACGGATGATCCCGATCGCGTAGGCGAGGGCACATCAATCCTCAATAACAATGCTATCAATTGTAATGATTCTGATAACTATTATCATCATATTAAAGTCAGGCAATGTGTATACCGGATTCAGGCGGAAAGAAAAATAGTCACGTTGGTCGCGTACGCCAGACGGCTGACGCGACCAACGAGGGGGGACGATTAACGTTTCAACGCGTCGCTAAGTTCGTCGCGGATGGTTGCCAGCAGGGATTTGACGACGCGTGGATTACCCGCGATCAGGTTACCGGAAGAAAGATAGTTGTGACCGCCGACGAAGTCGGTTACCACGCCGCCCGCTTCACGCACCAGCAGTTCGCCGCCGGCAAAATCCCAGGGCTTCAGGCCGATTTCAAAGAATCCGTCAACGCGGCCGGCGGCAACATAGGCCAGATCCAGCGCGGCGGAACCCGTACGGCGGAAGTCCGCGCATTGGGTAAACAGGGCTTCGAGAATGTTGATATAGCTTTTCGCGTGTTGTTTCGCTTTGAACGGGAAACCGGTAGCCAATATTGTGCCGTCCAGATCGCGGGCATTACTGCTGCGCAGACGATAACCGTTCAACTGCGCGCCCTGACCGCGGGTGGCGGTGAACAGTTCATTACGCATGGGATCGTAAACTACGGCAACTTCAGTGCGGCCTTTCATGCGCACGGCGATGGAAACCGCGAAGTGCGGCAGGCGTTTGATAAAATTGGTGGTGCCATCCAGTGGATCGATAACCCATTGCACATCCCGATCGTCGCCGACCAGCTCGCCGCACTCTTCACCAATGATGGTGTGCTGCGGATAAGACTTACGGATGACTTCAATGATCAGACGCTCGGCATCCCGGTCAACGTTGGTGACAAAATCATTATTGCCTTTTTGACTGGCTTCTACGGCGTCAGGGGTTTCGTAATTTTTAGCAATTAAATTACCGCCTTTACGCGCAGCGCGTATAGCGATGTTGAGCATCGGATGCATGGTATTGTCCACTGGAATGTTAAAGAACGGAAAGCGGTGAGCATTATAGCAGGGGAAAAGGAAAATATCTAAGTTTGTGTTAGAATATTCCGCTTTCCTCCTCGCATTACAGAGTCCGCATGTTACACAATATTCGCATTGTTTTGGTTGAAACATCCCACACCGGCAATATGGGATCGGTTGCCAGAGCGATGAAAACCATGGGTTTGAGTAAGCTTTATCTGGTTAATCCGCTGGTAAAACCCGATTCGCAGGCGATTGCCTTATCCGCCGGCGCCAGTGATGTCATTGGCAACGCGACCCTGGTCGATACGCTGGATCAGGCGCTTGAGGGGTGTGGTCTGGTGGTGGGCACCAGCGCACGTTCGCGTACGTTGCCCTGGCCGATGCTGGAGCCGCGGGAGTGCGGAGCGCGGAGCGCCCGGGAAGCGGAACACGCGCCGGTCGCCCTGGTGTTTGGCCGCGAACGCGTCGGATTAACCAATGATGAGTTGCAGAAATGCCATTATCATGTCGCCATTCCCGCCAATCCTGAATATAGCTCGTTAAACCTGGCGATGGCGGTGCAGATCCTGGCTTATGAAGTGCGCGTCGCACATCTGGACCGTTTGCAGGCCGGCAAGGAAGAGCACGACGAAACGCCTTACCCGCTGGTGGACGATCTGGAGCGTTTCTATCAGCATCTTGAACAGACATTACTGCAAACCGGCTTTATTCGGCAGGCGCATCAAGGGCAGGTGATGAATAAGCTGCGTCGGCTGTTTACCCGGGCGCGGCCGGAGAGTCAGGAGCTGAATATCCTGCGCGGAATCTTGAGTTCGGTTCAGAAAAATAACCCTGAATAATACTTGAGTGGTTTACTGGGTTAAATAGTTGACTAAAATACTCGGGAATGTCAGACTCAAACCACGTTTTGCCAATACATGTTTCAATAATACATGTTTTATCTACAGGTACCACTATCATGAGACTGACATCTAAAGGCCGCTATGCCGTTACCGCCATGCTCGATGTGGCTCTGCATTCCAAAGAAGGCCCTGTTCCGCTGGCCGATATCTCCGAGCGTCAGGGTATTTCGCTCTCCTATCTGGAGCAACTGTTTTCCCGCCTGCGTAAAAACGGACTGGTCGCCAGTGTCCGCGGCCCGGGTGGCGGTTATCTGCTGGGTAAACATGCCAATGAAATCGCCGTGGGCGCGGTGATATCCGCCGTCGACGAATCGGTGGACGCGACGCGTTGCCAGGGGCGAGAAAGCTGTCAGGGCGGCGAACGCTGTCTGACGCACACCCTGTGGCGCGATCTGAGCGATCGGATCACCGACTTTTTGAACAATATAACGTTGGATGAACTGGTCAATAACCAGGAAGTATTGGACGTTGCGGATCGTCAGGAAGCCGATACGCGCCGTACCGCCAACGGACGTATACAAGACACGATCAACGTTAATTTACGCGCCTGAAAAATCATATTTTAACAACGTATCGCGTTGGCCCGAAGGGCTAGGGGCAGGGATAGCCCATTATAAATAAAACAATTTGCACGTTTTGAAGTGATGTACGGAGTTTATGAGCAATGAAGTTACCGATTTATCTGGATTATTCAGCCACCACGCCGGTTGATCCGCGCGTGGCTGAAAAAATGATGCAGTTTTTGACCCTGGACGGTACTTTCGGCAACCCGGCTTCCCGCTCCCACCGCTTTGGCTGGCAGGCGGAAGAGGCTGTCGATATCGCCCGTAATCAAATTGCTGAATTAGTGGGTGCGGATCCCCGTGAGATTGTGTTTACCTCTGGTGCGACGGAAGCAGATAACCTGGCGATTAAAGGCGCTGCAAACTTCTATCAGAAGAAAGGCAAACACATCATTACCAGCAAAACAGAACATAAAGCCGTGCTGGACACCTGCCGTCAGTTAGAGCGTGAAGGGTTCGAGGTCACTTATCTGGCGCCGCAGCGTAACGGTATTATCGATCTGAACGCGCTGCAAGCCGTCCTACGTGATGACACCATTCTGGTTTCCATCATGCACGTGAATAATGAAATCGGTGTGGTGCAGGATATCGCGGCCATCGGCGAAATGTGCCGTAGCCGCGGGATTGTGTTCCACGTCGATGCCACCCAGAGCGTGGGCAAATTGCCCATCGACCTGAGCCGGCTTAAAGTGGATTTGATGTCTTTCTCCGGTCATAAAATTTATGGTCCGAAAGGCATCGGTGCGCTGTATGTACGCCGTAAACCCCGTATTCGTATCGAAGCGCAGATGCACGGCGGCGGTCATGAACGCGGAATGCGTTCCGGTACTTTACCTGTACACCAGATCGTGGGTATGGGCGAAGCGTATCGTATCGCCAAAGAGGAAATGGTCGCCGAAGCGGCGCGTCTGCGAGCGCTGCGCGACCGTCTGTGGAACGGTATCAAGGATATCGAAGAAGTCTATCTGAATGGTGAGCTTGAACAGGGCGCGCCCAACATCCTGAACGTCAGCTTCAACTATGTTGAAGGCGAGTCGCTGATTATGGCGCTCAAGGATCTGGCCGTATCGTCCGGTTCCGCCTGTACCTCCGCCAGTCTGGAACCCTCCTACGTTTTACGCGCGTTGGGGATGAACGATGAGCTGGCGCACAGTTCGATCCGCTTCTCTCTGGGGCGTTTCACCACGGAAGAAGAGATCGACTACACCATTGATTTGGTGCGCAAGTCTATTGGCCGTCTGCGCGATCTTTCCCCTCTGTGGGAAATGTTTAAACAAGGCGTGGATATCAGCAGCATCGAATGGGCTCATCATTAATTCGCAGCACGGGGAACGACGATTATGGCTTACAGCGAAAAAGTAATTGATCACTACGAAAATCCACGCAACGTGGGATCGTTTGATAATGCCGATCCCAGCATCGGCAGCGGCATGGTGGGAGCGCCGGCCTGCGGCGATGTGATGAAGTTGCAGATCAAAGTCAATGATGAGGGTATCATTGAAGACGCTCGTTTCAAGACCTATGGCTGTGGCTCGGCCATTGCCTCCAGCTCACTGGTAACCGAGTGGGTGAAAGGCAAATCGCTGAACGAAGCGGAGGCGATTAAAAACACCCAGATTGCCGAAGAACTCGAGCTGCCGCCGGTAAAAATTCACTGCTCTATTCTGGCTGAAGATGCCATTAAGGCCGCTATCGCGGATTACAAAAGTAAACGCGAAGCCAAGTAGTTAAGAAAAATTCCGAGGTTGTTATATGTCGATTTCCCTAAGCGACAGCGCTGCGCAACGTGTTAATGCCTTTATGGCGAACCGGGGTAAAGGTCTTGGCCTGCGCCTTGGCGTGCGGACATCGGGTTGTTCCGGTATGGCGTATGTGCTGGAATTTGTTGATGACGTGAATGCTGATGACGTGGTGTTCGAAGACAAAGGCGTTAAGGTCATTATCGATGGTAAAAGCCTGGTCTACCTGGACGGCACCGAACTGGATTTCGTCAAGGAAGGCCTGAACGAAGGCTTCAAATTCAATAACCCGAATGTTTCAAGCGAATGCGGCTGCGGCGAGAGCTTTAACGTCTGACCGCTTCCCGGGGTATTGAACGCGCTTTCCCGGTTTCTTCCGGTCGTCGATCGGCAGAAACCGCGGCAAATGACGGCGATTACCCACAACCCCCAGAGTACGCTATGGATTACTTTACGTTGTTCGGGCTGCCGATTCGCTATGATGTGGATGGCGGCCTGCTTGTTTCCCGCTTTCAGGAACTGCAACGGCAGTTTCACCCCGATCGTTTTGCGGCGAGCCCGGAACGGGATCGCCTGTTGGCATTGCAGCAGGCCGCGACGATCAATAATGCCTATCAGACGTTGAAACATCCGCTGAAACGCGCGGAGTATATGCTATCTTTGCACGGTTTTGATTTAAGCAATGAGCAGCATACCTTACGCGACACCGCTTTTCTGATGGAACAGCTTGAACTGCGTGAAGAACTGGATGCCATTGAGCGTCGTTCCGACGCCGAAGCGGCGCTGGCTGAATTCGCTGAACGGTTGCAGGCCATGCTGGTTGTACGCAGCGGGCAAATGCGCGGCGAGCTGGCGAGCGAAAGCTGGGCCGATGCCGCCGACACGGTGCGTAAACTGCGTTTTTTAGACAAACTCCGGCAGCAGGTTGAACAACTCGAAGAACAATTGCTGGACAGATAAGTTTTTAATCCGGCGGAGATGGATGATGCGTCAAATTACAACGTATCGTGCTTCCCGCCAGCCAATTGATGGAAGCTCAATATGGCCTTATTACAAATTAGCGAGCCGGGCCTCAGCGCGGCGCCGCATCAGCGGCGTCTGGCTGTCGGCATCGATTTAGGCACCACGCATTCTCTGGTTGCCACCGTGCGCAGCGGCGAGGCGCAAACTCTGACGGACGGCGAAGGCCGCGATCTGCTGCCGTCCGTTGTCCACTATCATGCCGCTGGGCATGAGGTAGGATGGCAAGCCCGTGAAAAAGCGGCCGGCGATCCTGTCAACACCATCAGTTCGGTAAAACGGATGATGGGGCGTTCTCTGGCTGACGTCCGGCAGCGCTATCCGCATTTACCCTATCAATATCAGGTCAGCGATAACGGCCTGCCGTTAATTCAAACGCCGGCCGGCAACCGCAATCCGGTGCAGGTGTCGGCGGATATTTTGTCGGCGCTGGCGCAGCGGGCGCAGGAAGCATTGGGCGCTATGCCGGATGGCGCGGTGATCACCGTTCCGGCCTATTTCGACGATGCGCAGCGTCAGGGCACCAAAGACGCCGCCCGTTTAGCCGGTCTGCACGTACTACGGCTGCTGAATGAACCGACCGCCGCGGCGATCGCCTATGGTCTGGATGCCGCTAAAGAAGGCGTCATCGCCGTTTACGACTTGGGCGGCGGCACGTTCGATATTTCTATCCTGCGCCTGAGCCGCGGCGTATTTGAAGTGCTGGCGACAGGGGGCGACTCTGCGTTAGGCGGCGATGATTTCGATAATCTGCTGGTGGAATGGCTGCGCGAGCAGGCGGGTATTACCGCCCGAGACGATCACCATTTGCAGCATGCCTTACGGGAAGCGGCGATACAGGCCAAGATAGCGTTAAGCATGGCGGAATCGGTTAATGTCGAGGTTGCCGGCTGGCGAGGTGAGCTATCCCGCGCCCGGTTCAATACGCTAATCTCCTCACTGGTCAAGCGTACGCTGCTGGCATGTCGACGCACGCTGAAAGATGCGGACGTGACGCCGGATGAGGTGCGGGAAGTGGTGATGGTCGGCGGTTCCACCCGCGTACCGCTGGTGCGCGAGCAGGTGGGCGCGTTCTTTGGCCGCACGCCGCTGACCTCCATCGATCCTGATAAAGTGGTGGCGATCGGCGCCGCGATCCAGGCGGACATTCTGGTCGGCAATAAGCCGGACAGCGAAATGCTGCTGCTGGATGTGATTCCGCTTTCCCTGGGGCTGGAAACCATGGGCGGGCTGGTGGAGAAAATCATCCCGCGCAACACCACCATTCCGGTAGCCAGAGCGCAGGAGTTCACCACATTCAAAGACGGTCAGAGCGGCATGATGATCCATGTTTTGCAGGGGGAGCGCGAACTGGTGCCGGACTGCCGTTCGCTGGGCCGCTTCACGTTACGCGGTTTGCCGCCGTTGCCCGCCGGCGGCGCGCACATTCGCGTCACCTTTCAGGTTGATGCCGATGGTCTGCTGAGCGTAACGGCGATGGAGAAATCGACCGGGGTCGAAGCCTCTATTCAGGTCAAGCCGTCTTACGGACTGAGTGATACTGAAATCGCCGCCATGATTAAAGATTCTATGCTTAACGCGCAGGGCGACGTGGGCGCCCGTATGCTGGCGGAACAGCAAGTCGATGCCGCCCGGGTACTGGAGAGCTTACACGGCGCGCTGGCTTCCGATGGCGATTTGCTGACCGGCGATGAGCAAGCCGCCATTGCCGAGGCCGTCGAACATTTGCAGCAAGCGATGTCGGGAACGGATGCGCTGGCGATTGACGCCGCGATAAAAAAATTAGATCAACAAACCCAGGGGTTTGCGGCCCGTCGAATGGATGCGTCTATTCGTCGTGTGTTGGCGGGCCATTCTGTGGACGAGGTGTAAATATGCCTAAGATTGTCTTTCTGCCGCATCAGGATCTGTGTCCTGACGGGGCGGTTTTGGAAGCAGAGCGTGGAGAAAGCATTCTGAATGTGGCGCTGCGCAACGGGATTGAAATTGAGCATGCCTGCGAGAAATCCTGTGCCTGTACGACCTGTCATTGTATCGTCCGCGAAGGATTCGATTCTCTGGCCGAAAGTACGGAAGACGAAGATGACATGCTGGATAAAGCCTGGGGGCTGGAACCGGAAAGCCGGTTAGGATGCCAGGCGTGCGTTGCGGATGAGGATTTGGTGGTTGAAATCCCGCGTTACACGATTAATCATGCTCGTGAACACTGACAGGAGTGGCTATGGGATTAAAATGGACCGACAGCCGCGCCATTGGCGAGGCGCTTTATGACCAATTTCCCGATATCGATCCAAAAACCGTTCGTTTTACGGATATGCACCAATGGATCTGCGATCTGGAAGAGTTCGACGATCTTCCCGATGCTTCCAGCGAGAAAATTCTGGAAGCGATCCTGCTGGTCTGGTTGGATGAAGCGGAATAATTGACGTCACGGGCTGCCTTACGGTGGCCCGCTTATTTTCGTGCGATGACGGGTATAAAGAACAATCTGGAGCAGAATTATGACAAGCGAAGCTATGCTGATTTCACTCTCCGATCAACCCGCTGATGCGCGCTGGGGAGAGAAGGCGCCGTTAAGCGTGAACGATCGCGGGATGACCATTCATCTGAATGGCAACGCCCGGTTGGCGACCATCCAACGCGCCGCCCGCAAAATCGACGGGCAGGGCATCAAACAGGTCAAGCTGGCCGGCGACGGCTGGGATCTGGAAAGCAACTGGGCATTCTGGCAGGGATTCCGCGGGCCAAAAGGGCAACGCACGGTTGACTGGTCTGAACTGAATGAGGCGGACAGAAAAGAGCTGGACGACCGCCTGAAGATCGTTGACTGGGTACGCGATACCATCAACCTGCCGGCTGACGATCTGGGGCCGGAACAACTGGCCACCCGGGCCATCGACCTGCTGTGCGATGTCGCCGGCGATGCCATCAGCTATCGGATCACCAAAGGCGATGATCTGCGCAAGCAGAACTACGCCGGTATTCATACCGTCGGCCGCGGTTCCGAGCGCGCGCCGGTACTGCTGGCGTTGGACTACAATCCGACGGGCAACCCGGATGCGCCGGTGTTCGCCTGTCTGGTCGGTAAAGGAATTACCTTTGATACCGGCGGTTACAGCCTGAAGCCCAGCGGCTTTATGGATTCCATGAAGTCGGATATGGGCGGTGCGGCCACGGTGACCGGCGCGCTGGCGCTGGCGGTGGCCCGCGGGCTGCAACAGCGGGTTAAAATGTATCTGTGCTGCGCCGACAATATGGTCAGCGGCAATGCGTTCAAGCTGGGTGATATTATCCGTTATCGCAATGGCAAGAGCGTTGAAGTGATGAATACCGATGCGGAAGGGCGTCTGGTGCTGGCCGATGGCTTGATTGATGCCTCAGAGCAGAATCCGCAATGGATTATCGATTGCGCGACATTGACCGGCGCGGCGAAAACGGCGCTGGGTAACGACTATCACGCCTTGTTCAGCTTTGATGATCAACTGGCGGCGGCTTTACAGCAAAGCGCCCAACAGGAAGGCGAACCGTTCTGGCGTTTGCCGCTGGAAGAATTCCACCGCAGCCAGTTGCCGTCCGGTTTTGCGGATCTGAATAACATCGCCGGTGCGGCATACGGCGCGGGCGCCAGCACGGCCGCCGCGTTTCTGTCTCACTTTGTGAAGCGCTATCAGCAGGGCTGGCTGCACATTGACTGCTCGGCCACCTACCGTAAAGGGGCGGTGGAGCAATGGTCGACGGGCGCCACCGGGTTGGGGGTGCGAACGCTGGCGAATTTACTGCTTAGCAAGGCCGGCTAGTCAAGGGCCGGTCAGCGCTATTATCATGTCAACGTAGGATAGATGAAACCGGGTCAATTGCCCGGTTTTTAACGCAGTGCGGGTTGAGGAACGTTATGGATTTTTCGCCACAAAATAAACTGGAAGAGGTGCTGATACTGGCGGCGACCGAGCCGGCGCATCGGCCTGAATTTTTCAGCCAACTGCTGGACGCGACGGTATTTGTGTTAGGCAGCAGCGACGAAAGCGACGCGCCGGGGGAGAAAACCCTGCATGCCGGCAGCAACGTGCAGATCCAGCATTGGGAAAAGGCCGATGGCGTTTCCGTCATTCCTTTTTTCTCTTCACTGGACGCGCTTCAGCAAGCTATCACTGAAGAGCAGTCATTCCTGGCTTTACCGGCGCGTTCGCTGTTTGAGCTTACGCTCGGCGCCACGCTGTTTCTCAATCCCAAACTGCCTTACGGCAAAGAATTTCTGCCGCAGGAAGTGGAGCATATGCTCTCCGGCGAAGGCCACGGATTCGTGCAGCGGCAGGTGGTGGAAGAAGATACCGAGGTGCTGCTCAGTCAGCCTGCCGACAAGCCGGTGCAGATGATTGATTCGCTGACGCAGTTGTTTAGCAAATACCGCCATGTCCGTCGGGCGTTT
Organism: Brenneria sp. L3-3C-1; assembly: GCF_016456245.1. Lineage (NCBI taxonomy): Bacteria > Pseudomonadati > Pseudomonadota > Gammaproteobacteria > Enterobacterales > Pectobacteriaceae > Brenneria > Brenneria sp. L3-3C-1. The sequence goes on from NZ_JAEMHF010000013.1 coordinate 43,291, forward strand.
GTGGCCCAGATCCACGAGGCCGGCGAGCAGGAGCCGCATCTGATAATCGGTCTGGACGTTGATACGGATGAGGTGGACGAACTCATTCATGCCGCGGGCAGCGTCGCCAGCGATACGGCGCCGGATGATCGGCCTGTCGATTTATGTCTGGTGAAAGAGGGGGAGCCGGGCGTCAGTCACTATCTGATAAAACACACCACGCCGTTCTATGAGCGCAAGTGGGGCAGCTTCCTGCGCGACTTCAAAAGCACGGGGCGCGCCTGACGCCGAAATAAGCCTCTTTCTGGCGGCGCAACGGCGGTTAATTATCCGCCGTTGTGGCCTGCAATAACAGCAGATCGATCAGCATCACCAGATTGGATTCGAACGAGCTGATCTCGCCCGCTTCCGCCGCATAGTGAACCGCATCGTCATACAGTTTAAAATGCAAATCGGCGAGTTCCCCCAGCGAATTCAAGGATGCGCGGGTAAAAGCGATCACCTGCATCCCAATCGTCCTGGCGATACGCGCTTTATCCAGTACCTGCTCCGTCTCACCGCTACGCGATATGGCAATAAATACCTGATATTTTGGCGCATTGTTGAGAAAAATCCCCCTGCTGTCTCCCAGCCCGGACGAGAACGCATCTTTGCCCAGCACCTGAAGCTTTTTTGCCAGATACTCGGCGAACAGATGAGAAAATCCGGCGCCGTAGAGGAAAAAGTGACTTTCCTGACGCAGTATTCGGCTGAACGCGGCCATATCCTCGGTGGTTATATAGGAAAAAGAACGCTGATAATTGTCGATAAAATGCTGAAATGCAGCGGGAATATGACCATCGGCCGGCAAAGGCGCGGCCGCCGGCGATAAGCGAGGATTGTCCGTCAGTAGCTGTTTGCAGTGGTAGATAAACTCACTGTACCCGCTAAAGCCTATTTTCCGGCACAGACGCATGATCGTCGCGGTGGAAACATAGGTTTTCTGCGCCAGTTCACGCACCGTTATTTTACCCACCATCGAGGCGTGTTCGGCGATAAAGGCCAGCACGCGATATTCGGCGCGGGTTAAGTCCTGACCGTGCTGCATCAACGATGCCAGCCGATTATCCATGTGTTGCTCCTGAAACCTTCACGGCAGCCGGGAAATCAATCCAGCGCGATAGGGACATCATCGCGGCTTCCCCAGTCGCTCCATGAGCCATCGTATAAGGCGACATTCCGGACATTAAGCACCGTCAGCGCCAGCACCACCACCGCGGCGGTTACGCCTGAACCGCAACTGGCGACCACCGGCCGGCTGAAATCCACGCCGTACTTGTGCAAAATGGTCGCCAGTTCAGCGTTGGGCTTCAGCGCGCCATTGGCGACCAGCTCAGTCCAGGGAACGTTCAGGCTGCCCGGAATATGGCCGCGATGCAGACCCGGGCGTGGTTCATCCACTTCCCCTTTAAAACGGGCGGCGGGGCGGGCATCGACAATTTGTGCCGATTTATCCCGGCCGATCGCCAGCACTTCGTCACGCTGGCGAATGACCGAGGCGTTAAGCCGGGCATGAAAAGACTGGGCGGGGCGTTGAACATTTCCCAGCTCCAGCGGCAGGTTTTGCTGCTTCCAGCCCGCTAATCCGCCGGCCAGAATCGAAATCCGCGCCACGCCGAACGTATGCAGCATCCACCAGGCGCGCGGGGCGGAGAACAGATTGCCTTCGTCATAGATGACAAGATGCCGCCGATCGCTGACGCCGAGCGTGCCCATCGCGTGAGAAAAATCGTCGCCGTCGGGCATCATGTGCGGCAGCGGCGTGTGCCGGTCTGACAAGGTTTCAATATCAAAAAATACCGCGCCGGGTAAATGTTCGGCACGGTATTCGGCGTGGATATCGCGGGTCGTCTCTCCCGGCGGCAACATGCGGGCGTCAAGCAGGATGATATCGCTATCGTCAAGATGCCCGGCAAGCCAGGCGGCAGTAACAAATAATTCAGAAGAAGATGCTGACATGGAACCCCCCACGCTGGGGCTGAGGGATTCAGCCCCGCTGTGAAATTATAGATTCATTGTCAGCGATTTATCCTGTCCCGACAAGCGCGTCGTTATTGTGCGACGCCGTTGCTGTAAGCCTGTTTCAACCGAGGCCAGTATTCGCGATTGGCCGCGATCATCTCGTCAAGAATGGCTTTGGCGTGTTGCATGGTGGGAACGGTGCGATTGAGCGTAAAAGCCTGTAACGCTTTTTCATAGTTGCCTTCCAGGGTAGCCTCGACCAGCAACTGCTCCGAGGCTAACTGTTGCTCCAGCAAGGCGCGATGGAACTGCGGCGCGTTACCCATGCGAACCGGCTCCGGCCCTTGCGCGGTGATATACGCAGGCACTTCCACCATGGCGTCGTAAGGCAGATTGGCAATCGCGCCTTTGTTTTCCACAATCACCAGATGGCGCTGACGCAGGTCAAAGGCCAGCGAACAGGCCACATCAACGATAAACGCGCCATGTACGCCAACGTGGAACGCATCCGATAAAATCCCGGTTTCTTTATAGCCGGCGGCGGCGGTAAAGAGTTTCTTCTCGCGTCCGTCCATCACCTCATTGGCACGGGTGTAGTTCGGATCCTGATGTTCAACGATCTGATTGGGCATCAGATAATACTGTAGGTAAGGGTTGGGCACGAACTCGGGGAAATGATCCATGATCGGCTTGATGTTGCGCCAGGTCTTGACCCAGGAGGGATCGGAATGTTGCGGATCGGTATCGGCGGCATCGGCGGTCAGTAACCCGTACCGGGCAATATGCTTACGCAACTCCGGCAAACGATCGACGCCATCCACCAATATCCGGGTAAACCAGCCAAAGTGGTTAAGGCCGAAATAATCCACGGTGATATCTTCGCGGTTAACCCCAAGCACCGCGGCGATATTACGCATCGCCGCAACCGGCATATCGCAGATATTCAGCACCCGCGCCTGTGGGCGCAGGCGGCGGATGCCCTCGGCGACAATCGCCGCCGGGTTGGAATAGTTGACGATCCAGGCGTCTTGGTGGGCATAGCGTTCGACCAGATCGATCAGTTCGACCATCGGCAGAATCGTGCGTAAGCCATAGGCCAGCCCGCCGGGGCCGCAGGTTTCCTGGCCGACGACGCCGTGGCGCAACGGGATTTTTTCATCCTGCTCGCGCATTTTATATTGGCCGACGCGCATCTGGGCAAAGACAAAGTTTGCGCCGCTGAACGCCGTTTCGGCATCGGTGGTGACGGTAAAAACAATGTCGTTGCTGTGGTCGCGGATCACTTTTTCAACCACCGGGGCAATGGTGTCCTGACGCGGGCCGTCAATGTCGTACAGGCGTATTTCCGCCAGCGGGAAATCGGCGAGGCGCACCATCAGACTTTTTACGATGCCTGGCGTATAGGTGCTGCCGCCACCGGCAATAGTCAGAATGAATGGGGGTTTGGTCATGATCGGTCTCCTGTTAAAGCGCATTTTCAACTGCTTCGCGAATGGTTTTGACGTGCAGTCCGTAGACCACCTGTACGTTGTTGCCCTGACGGATAACCGCTTTGGCGCCGGTGGTTTTCAACTGGTTTTCGTCAACAATGGCGGGATCGATGACGGTCACCCGCAGACGGGTATAGCAGTTATCCACCACCTCGATATTGGGTTTGCCGCCGAGTCCGGCGATGATGGTGACGCCGAGCAGACGGGCGTCGTCTTTCACCTGCTGTTGCGCTTTGGCCTGATACTCTGTTTTCGAGTACAGCTTGGTCTGTTCCTCATCGGATTCACGCCCTGGCGTCGGCATATCGAAATACAGAATCAGGGAGCGGAAGACGAAGAAGTAAATAACCGACATGATCAATCCGACCACGATATACATTGGCCAGTTGGACTTCTCAATGCCCAGCGGCAGGTTATACAGCAGGAAGTCGATCACCCCGTTGGCGCCGATGGCATGGACGCCCAGCACATAGAACAGCATCATGCCGAGGCCGGTCAGTACGGCGTGCACCACAAACAGCAGCGGGGCGACGAATAAGAAAGAGAACTCCAGCGGTTCGGTCACGCCCAGCAGGAAAGAGGTAAACGCGGCGGGGATCAGAATCGCTTTGGCCGCCAGCCGTTTTTCCGGTTTGGCGGTCACGTACATGGCCAGCGCCGCGGCGGTCAGACCGAACATTTTACTGATGCCGCGCGCATCCCAGGCGACCGTCGGACTCAGCTGTTTGACGCTTTGACAAGCCATCTCCGCAAAATAGATGTTACGGGCGCCCTGATACAGATTGCCGCACACTTCCGCCGAACCGCCTAATTCGGTGTACAGGAACGGGGTGTAAACCAGGTGGTGTAACCCGGTCGGGATCAGAATACGCTCCAGGAAACCATAAATAGCCACGCCGAACGGCCCGGCGCCTTTAATGGCGAACGCCAGATAGCTGATCCCCTGCTGGGCAAAAGGCCAAATGGCGCTCATCACAAAGCCGAGGGCGATCGCCAGCGGGATCGCCAGAATCGCCACGAAACAGTGACCGGAGTAAATAGCCATCACGCCGTCAAACTGTTTGCTGGAATAACGGTTATACAGATATCCGGCGAAGGCGCCGATCAGAATGCCGGCGAAAACGCCCATTTCCAGCACCTGAACGCCCAGCACCATGCCTTGCCCGGCGGCGCGCATTTCGGCGGCAGGCACCAGCTTGCCCTGTAGCTGAAGCGTAATATTCATCGCATTGATGAAGATGATAAACGTCACCAGACCGATCAGCGCGGCGTAGCCTTTGTCGCGCTTTGCCAGGCCAATCGGAATGCCGACGGCAAACACCAGCGCCAGATTGACCAGGATCGCCACGGCGGATTTAGATACCAACTGACCAAAATCCTGGATCAGCGGATGATTGAGTAGGGGGATGTAGCCGGCCAGATTGCCGTTACCAAACACATTACCAAAGGCGATAAACAGCCCGACAATCGGTAAAATCAGCACTGGCCCATACAGTGATTTACCGAAATTCTGCAATGCATTGACCGCTCTTTTCATTATTTGCTCTCTTGGTGGCCATTGTTGGGGAGGTACGGGGCAAGGCTAGCAGTGAATGAATAGGTTTTTCCAGTTATCTTATTGTTTTAAAAACAAATAACGCATAAGGTTACAAGTAACGCTCAGAACTGTGATCGTCGATGATTTGTTACAACCTTGCGGTTCTGCCGAGAGGGAAGAAATGCAGAGGGGGAGAACCGATAATAAGGTAGGAGATAAGATAATATTTTTTTAAAAAAATGTTACGTCTCTGATAGGCAAGTGCTGCGGGTCACCCTATAATCTGCGCCACTTTCACTGGCCGGGATTATAATTCCCTCAATCCGGCTGCTATCTGATAGTTTTGAATGAGGTCAATATGACGGTAGAACGTACCTTTTCCATCGTAAAACCCAATGCCGTGGCAAAGAATGCCATCGGCGCCATTTATGCGCGTTTTGAAAGCGCGGGTTTTAACATTGTGGCGGCCAAGATGCTGCATCTGACTCGTGAACAGGCTGAAGGCTTTTATGCCGAACATCAGGGCAAACCGTTTTTTGAGGCACTGGTCGAGTTCATGATCTCCGGGCCGATCATGGTACAGGTGCTGGAAGGCGAGAATGCCGTTCAGCGTAACCGCGATATCATGGGAGCCACTAACCCGGCGAATGCGCTGGCCGGTACGCTGCGTGCCGATTATGCCGACAGCTTCACTGAGAACGCGGTACACGGTTCGGATTCCATCGAGTCCGCGCAGCGCGAAATCGCTTATTTTTTCAGCGCCGATGAAATCTGCCCGCGTTGAAGGTCGACTAAAGTAGCTTACCTGCTTTAAACTTTGTACAATGCTGCGCCCTGGATGAGCACAGGCTTATCCGGGGCATTTCTTTATTATCCTTCGAGCCATAACGTGTAATAACGAGGCCAAGAGTTCCTATGTCTGAACAAATCGTAGCTGAGCAAACCGTGTCCGAATTTTCGCCGGCGTCCGCCAATATTCCCCAATCCGCCAAATCCGGGGCGGAAAAAATAAATCTGCTGGATCTTAACCGTCAGCAAATGCGCGAGTTTTTCGCCTCATTGGGCGAGAAGCCGTTCCGTGCCGATCAAGTGATGAAGTGGATCTATCACTACTGTTGTGATGATTTCACGCAGATGACGGACATCAATAAGGTTTTTCGCGCCAAATTACAGCAGGTCGCCGAGATTCGCGCGCCGGAAGTGGTGGAGGAGCAGCGCTCCTCGGACGGCACCATTAAGTGGGCGATCCTGGTTGGCGGCCAGCGGGTGGAAACGGTGTATATCCCGGAAGAAGATCGGGCGACGCTGTGCGTCTCTTCTCAGGTTGGCTGTGCGTTGGAATGCAAATTCTGCTCAACGGCGCAGCAGGGTTTTAACCGCAACCTGCGCGTTTCTGAAATCATCGGCCAGGTGTGGCGGGCGGCAAAAATTATCGGCGCGTTCAAAGTCACCGGCCAGCGTCCGATCACCAACGTGGTGATGATGGGCATGGGCGAACCCCTGCTCAATCTGACTAACGTGGTGCCGGCGATGGAGATCATGCTGGATGATTTTGGTTTCGGCCTCTCCAAACGCCGGGTGACGTTGTCAACGTCAGGCGTGGTGCCGGCGCTGGATAAGCTGGGCGATATGATCGACGTTGCGCTGGCGATCTCCCTGCATGCGCCGAACGATGAAATTCGTAACGAAATCATGCCGCTTAATAAGAAATACAATATCGAAACCTTCCTGAGCGCGGTGCGGCGCTATCTGGAGAAATCCAATGCCAATCAGGGGCGCGTCACGGTGGAGTACGTGATGCTTGACCACATTAATGACGGCACCGAGCACGCTCACCAGTTGGCGGAATGTTTGAAAGACACGCCGTGCAAGATTAACCTGATCCCGTGGAACCCGTTCCCCGGCGCGCCCTATGGCCGCAGCTCAAACAGCCGTGTCGATCGTTTTTCCAAAGTTCTCATGGAATATGGCTTTACGACGATTGTGCGCAAAACCCGCGGCGATGATATCGATGCCGCCTGCGGACAACTGGCGGGTGAAGTCGTAGACAGAACCAAGCGCACGCTGAAGAAAAAAATGGCCGGTGAACCTATCATGGTTAAAACGGTCTGATACCTGATTGTCCCGGTTAGCCATTGGCGTCATCAATACTTTCCCGGGGCTTATCATACCTATCTTTTCAGAGATGGCTGCGACCGGGCATGGATTAAGGTAACATACACTTTGTGTGAAGGCCGGGACGGCAAGGAAGGGAGTCAGGAATGACGCAACAGTTAACACAGGGAAAAGGGTGGTTGTTGGCCGTCGCGGCCGTGCTGTCGGCGGGGTGCGCGCATTCGCCCCGCGAAGCGGTAAACCCGGCGCTGGCGCAAACCCGCTTGCAGTTGGGGCTGGAGTATCTGGCTCGCAACAACCTTGATGCCGCTCGCCAGAATTTTGAAAAAGCGCTGCAAGCCGCGCCGCAAGACTATCGTACGCAATTAGGCATGGCGCTTTATGAGCAGCGGATAGGTGAAAATCAGGCGGCCGAACAGCGTTATCAATCGGCATTGAGGCTGGCGCCGGAAAACGGTGGCGTAATGAATAATTACGGTGCGTTTCTGTGTGGTTTAGGGCAGTATGTAGCGGCGCAGCGACAGTTTAGCGCCGCGGCGCAACTCCCTGATTACCGTCAGGTTGCCGATGCGTTGGAAAATGCCGGATATTGCTTTTTCAAAGCAGGGCAGAATGATAATGCGCGTAGCGTATTAAGTCGGGCGCTGAAGTATGATCCCGCGAAAGGCGACATGCTTCTGGCAGAAGCGGATAAACAGTTTTCCGCGGGAAAACACGAGCAGGCTCAATTGCTTCTGGATGTTTATCAGCATATTCTTCCGGTCAGCGCCGAAAGTTTATGGTTACAGATTCGTTTCGCCGCGTTGGCGGGCCGTGATGGCGATATTGACCGTTATGGCAAATGGCTGGCGCGAAGTTTTCCACAATCTAAACAGTACCAGCAGTTCTTAGCTAATGAATACTGAAGCCACTCAAGATAATAAAGAATCAACCATTCCTGGCGAACGTCTGCGTCAGGCGCGCGAGCGTCTGGGATTGACCCAGCAGACTGTCGCTGAACGTTTATGCCTTAAGCTTTCCACCGTTCGTGAAATTGAAGAAGGTAATACGCCAACCGATTTGGCGCCGACGTTTTTACGTGGCTATATCCGTTCTTATGCCAAGTTAGTCCACTTGCCCGAGGATGAACTGTTGCCGATGCTGGACAAGCATGTGGCGCCCAGAGTATCCAACGTCGCTCCGATGCAAAGTTTTTCCTTAGGCAAAAGCCGCAAAAAGCGGGATGGCTGGTTAATGACCTTCACCTGGCTGGTGGTGCTTGTCGTCCTGGGGTTGACCGGGGCGTGGTGGTGGCAGAACCATCAGGCGCAGCGGCAGGAAATCAACACCATGGTCGACCACGCCAGTTCGATGCAGGCGCAGAGTGAAGGTCAGTCCGTGCCGTTGATGGGTAACAGCGAGCCGCAGGAGCCGGATGTTTCCGAGGTTGCGCCTTCCGTTCCGGCGGAGGTGCCGACGGATGCCGCCAATGCCAATTCCGCGCCTGAGAACAGCGAATCCGTTCCCCCTTCCGCCGCACAGTCTGCGACGACGCCAGAACCTTCCATGTCTTCACCGCAGCCGTCGGCGGCGGATGATGCGCTGTTGAGCCGGAACGCCACGGCGCCGGCGACCGACACCGCATCCGCGGACAATAGCCAGGCTGCTGTCGCCGCCCCGGCGCTGGTGATGAATTTCAATGCTGATTGCTGGTTGGAGGTTACGGACGCCAGCGGAAAAAAACTGTTCAGCGGCATGCAACGTAATGGCGGCGCTCTAAGCCTGAGCGGTCAAGCGCCCTACCAACTGAGAATCGGCGCGCCTGCTGCGGTACAGATTCAATTTCAAGGTAAGCCGGTCGATTTAAGCCGGTTTGTGAGAAGCAGTCAGGTTGCGCGTCTGACGTTGGCGGCGGAATAACACCGGTTTTACCCGTGCCCGCGATGTTGCAATTTTGGAGAAGAAGTAATGCATAACGCAGCACCCATAACCCGTCGGAAATCAAAGCGGATTTACGTCGGTAAGGTGCCTGTTGGTGACGGCGCGCCGATTGCGGTGCAGTCCATGACCAACACCCGAACCACTGATGTTGAAGCGACGGTTAATCAAATCAAATCACTGGAACGCGTCGGCGTCGATATTGTGCGCGTCTCCGTTCCCACCATGGATGCGGCCGAAGCGTTCAAACTTATCAAACAGCAAGTCAATGTCCCACTCGTCGCCGACATCCATTTTGACTATCGTATCGCGCTGAAAGTGGCGGAATACGGCGTCGACTGCCTGCGGATCAACCCCGGCAACATCGGTAATGAAGAACGTATTCGTTCCGTTGTCGACTGTGCGCGTGATTACAATATCCCGATTCGTATCGGGGTCAACGGCGGATCGCTGGAAAAGGATTTGCAGGAGAAGTACGGCGAGCCGACGCCGGAAGCGTTGCTGGAATCCGCCATGCGCCATGTTGATATTCTCGATCGCCTCAATTTCGATCGGTTTAAAGTCAGCGTGAAAGCGTCCGATGTTTTTCTGGCCGTGGAGTCCTATCGGTTGCTGGCCGCCCGTATCGATCAGCCGTTGCATCTGGGGATTACCGAAGCCGGCGGGGCGCGCAGCGGGGCGGTTAAATCGGCAATAGGACTGGGTCTGCTGTTATCTGAAGGGATCGGTGATACCTTACGTATTTCGCTGGCCGCCGATCCGGTAGAAGAAGTTAAAGTGGGCTTCGATATTCTGAAATCGTTGCGTATCCGTGCTCGCGGCATCAATTTTATCGCCTGTCCGACCTGTTCGCGGCAGGAGTTTGACGTGATTGGTACGGTCAACGCGCTGGAGCAACGGCTGGAAGATATCATCACGCCCATGGATGTATCGATTATCGGTTGTGTGGTCAACGGGCCGGGCGAGGCATTGGTGTCCACCATCGGCGTGACCGGCGGGCACAATAAGAGCGGCTTCTATGAAGACGGCGTGCGCCAGCGAGAACGTTTCGACAACGAACAGATGATCGACCAGCTTGAAGCGAAAATTCGTGCCAAGGCTTCGATGATGGATGAAAGCCAGCGCATTACGGTAAATCTGGTCGATAAATAACCGTGCCGGTGCGGCTTGGGGCCGCCATCCGCATAAGTATGATTCCTGAACCCGATGGGGAGCCTGTGCATTGAAGATGCGACACCAATCCCCCTATAATCGGGTTTATTTTTTGAAAAACGGATAGAGAACAGACGTGGCAAAAAATATCCAAGCCATTCGCGGCATGAACGATTACCTCCCGGCCGAAACGGCATTGTGGCAGCGTATTGAAAACAGCTTGAAACAGGTGCTCGGCAGCTACGGCTACAGTGAAATCCGTACCCCTATCGTTGAGCAGACCTCGCTGTTTAAACGTGCCATCGGTGAAGTCACCGATGTGGTTGAAAAAGAGATGTACACCTTTGAGGATCGCAACGGCGACAGTCTGACGTTGCGCCCTGAAAACACCGCTTCGTGCGTTCGCGCCGGTATCGAACACGGTATACTCTACAATCAGGAGCAGCGCCTGTGGTATCTCGGGCCGATGTTTCGTCACGAGCGCCCGCAGAAAGGCCGCTATCGCCAGTTTCATCAACTGGGGTGTGAAGTTTTTGGTCTGCAAGGGCCGGACATCGACGCCGAGTTGATTCTGCTTACTGCCCGCTGGTGGCGGGCGCTGGGTATTTCACAGCATGTTAGGCTGGAACTGAATTCGATTGGTTCGCTGGACGCGCGGGCGAAATACCGTGAAGCGCTGATCGCTTTCCTCGAACAGCATAAAGAAAAGTTGGACGAAGATTGCCTGCGCCGTATGTATACCAATCCGCTGCGGGTGCTGGATTCTAAAAATCCCCAGATTCAGGCGTTGCTGGACGATGCGCCGGCGCTGACCGACTATCTTGATGATGAATCCCGGGCGCACTTTGAGGCATTGGGTGAACTTTTAACGCAGTCCGGTATCCCATATACCGTTAATCCGCGTTTGGTTCGCGGTCTGGATTATTACAACCGCACCGTGTTTGAGTGGGTAACCACCAGTCTGGGCGCTCAGGGCACGGTCTGTGCCGGCGGGCGTTATGACGGCCTGGTCGAGCAACTGGGCGGACATGCGACGCCTGCCGTGGGCTTTGCGATGGGACTGGAGCGGTTGGTTCTGCTGGTGCAGTCCGTCAACCCTGAGTTTAAGGCCCACCCGGGAGTCGATGTTTATCTGATTTCGTCCGGCGAGGGAACGCAACTGGCGGCCATACAGTTGGCGGAGAAATTACGTGATACGCTGCCGCAGTTGAAGCTGATGACCAACTACGGCGGCGGCAATTTTAAAAAGCAATTTACCCGCGCCGATAAATGGGGCGCGCGCATTGCGCTGGTATTAGGCGAAAACGAAGTGGCGGCTGGTCAGGTGGTGATAAAAAATCTGACCAATGGCGAGCAGGATACATTGGCACAGGCCGACGTCGCCGCGCGGCTGGCAACGTTACTGGATTAAGGAGAGAGACACCGTGGAAGTCTATACCACAGAGAATGAGCAGGTTGATGCGTTGCGTCGTTTCCTCGCTGAAAACGGCAAGGCGTTGGTTGTGGGCGTTGTGCTGGGTGTCGGCGCGCTGATTGGCTGGCGCTTTTGGCTGAATCACCAAAGCAACAGCGTACTGGCGTCATCAACATCTTATCAGCAAATCAGCGACCATCTGGCGAGCGGTAAAGTTGAAGATATCTCGTCAGCGGAGAAATTTGCCGCTGAAAATAAAAACAACTACGGCGTGCTGGCCTCGCTGGAGTTGGCGCGTCATTACGTCGATCAAAATGATTTTGCCAAAGCGGAACAACAGCTGGCGCACGCGCAGTCCCAAACCAAAGATGCCGATTTGCTGTCTCTGGTGAATCTGCGTTTGGCGCGGATCCAGTTGCAAGAGCAAAAAGCCGATGAAGCGTTGAAAACGCTGGATGCCGTCAAGTTAGACGGCTGGGTGGCTCTGGCGGCGGAAGTCCGTGGTGACGCCCTGGCCAGCAAAGGGGATAATCAGGCCGCGCGCGAAGCTTATAATAAAGGTTTGGCCGCTAATCCACCGCAGGCATTGCAAGCATTGCTGCGTATGAAACTGAACAACCTGTCCAGCTAAGAGGAATTCCATGCAACTGCGTAAAACACTTCTGGTAGGACTGGTTTCCGTCGCCCTGCTGAGCGGATGTTCGCTGTTTAACAGCGAGGAAGATGTCGTGACCATGTCTCCATTGCCGACGGTGGAAAATCAGTTCACGCCGACGAAAGTGTGGAGCCGTTCCGTAGGGAGCGGCATCGGCGAGTTCTATTCCAATCTGCACCCGGCCTGGCAGAGCGATCGGGTGTTTGCCGCCGATCGCCGCGGGACGGTAAAAGCGCTTGATCTCAACAACGGCACTGAAATCTGGCATGCCGATCTGTCGGAAAAAACCGGCTTCCTTTCGCGCAATACACCGGCGTTATTATCCGGCGGCGTCGCGGTCGCGGGTAATCATGTTTATGTCGGCAGTGAAAGAGCGCAGGTATTTGCGCTGAACGCCGAAGACGGCGCCCCGGTATGGCAAACCAACGTCGCGGGCGAAGTGCTTTCGCGTCCGGTAAGCAGCGATGGCGTCGTGCTGGTTCATACCAGCAATGGGATGCTGCAAGCGCTGGATGAAACGGATGGCGCGATTAAGTGGACGGTTAATCTGGATATGCCGACGCTTTCTTTGCGCGGCGAATCGGCGCCGACCACGGCGTTTGGCGCGGCCATCGTCGGCGGCGATAACGGTCGGGTCAATGCGGTGCTGATCGAACAGGGCCAGTTAATCTGGCAGCAGCGTATTTCACAACCCAGCGGGGCGACTGAAATCGATCGCCTGAACGATGTCGATACCACGCCGGTTGTTGTGGGCGAGGTCGTGTACGCGCTGGGTTATAACGGCAACATGACGGCGCTGGATCTGCGTTCCGGTCAGATCTTGTGGAAACGGGAACTGGGTTCGGTGCACGATTTCATCGTTGATGGCGACCGCATTTATCTGGTCGATCAGGATGACCGCGTTGTGGCGTTGAACACCAACGGCGGAGTGAATCTGTGGCGTCAGAGCGAGTTGTTGCACCGTAATCTGACGGCGCCTGTGCTGTATAACGGCTATCTGGTGGTAGGGGATACCGAAGGGTATCTGCACTGGCTGAATACGTCGGACGGTCGCTTTGTGGTTCAGCAAAAAGTGGATAGTTCAGGTTTCCTGAGCAAGCCGGTGATCGCCAGCGACAAGCTGCTTATTCAGGCGAAGAACGGCGAAGTCTACGCCTTCACCCGCTAGTTAAGAAGACAGAACCTTTGGATCGCTGCCGGTTGCAGATACGATCCCCCAACGGCTCCTGACAGTATCAGGGGCCGTTTCGTCTTTTATCGTCAGCGAGTAATTTCGCTGTAACGTATTGAAATATAAGTAATGAGGTTGTAACAATGATACCTGTCGTCGCGCTGGTCGGACGTCCGAACGTGGGGAAATCCACTTTATTTAACCGCTTAACGCGTACGCGTGATGCATTGGTGGCGGATTTCCCGGGGTTGACGCGTGACCGCAAGTATGGCCGTGCAGAAGTGGAAGGCCATGAGTTTATCATCGTCGATACCGGCGGCATCGATGGCACGGAAGACGGTGTGGAAACCCGAATGGCGGGGCAGTCGCTGGTGGCGATTGAAGAGGCCGACATCGTGTTGTTTATGGTGGATGCCCGTGCGGGACTTATGCCCGCCGACCAGGGCATCGCCCAACATCTGCGCAGCCGCCAGAAAGCAACTTTTCTGGTCGCCAATAAAACGGACGGTATTGACCCCGATACCGTCATCGGCGATTTCTATTCGCTGGGAATGGGGGAGATTTATCCGATAGCGGCTTCCCACGGACGCGGCGTCACCTCCTTGCTGGAAAAAGTGCTGTTGCCGTTTGTGCAGAGCGATGAGTCCGCCCCTGTTGAACTGACGGAAGAAGAAGAGAACGCCGCTTACTGGGCGGAGCAGCTTGCACAAGAGCAGGGTGCTGAAAAAGCCGAGGCGGAGGAAGACGATTTTAACCCGGAAGATCTGCCGATCAAGCTGGCTATCGTCGGCCGCCCCAACGTGGGGAAATCTACGCTGACCAACCGTATTCTGGGTGAAGAGCGCGTGGTGGTTTACGATATGCCGGGCACCACGCGTGACAGTATTTACATTCCGATGGTGCGTGATGAACGAGAATATGTGCTGATCGATACCGCCGGGGTGCGTAAACGCGGCAAAGTAACCGATACGGTTGAAAAATTCTCGGTGATTAAAACGTTGAAGGCGATTGAAGACGCCAACGTTGTGATGCTGGTCATTGACGCCCGTGAAGGTATTTCCGATCAGGATCTTTCATTATTGGGCTTTATCCTCAATAGCGGGCGCTCACTGGTGATCGTGGTCAACAAGTGGGACGGCCTATCACCGGACGTTCGCGATCAAGTCAAGGAAACGCTGGATTTGCGCCTCGGCTTTATCGATTTTGCCCGTATTCATTTCATCTCGGCGTTGCATGGCAGCGGCGTGGGCAATCTGTTCGAGTCGGTGATTGAAGCCTACACGTGCGCCACCCGCCGGGTGGGCACCTCCATGCTGACCCGCATTATGCAAATGGCGGCGGACGACCATCAGCCGCCGCTGGTACGTGGGCGCCGGGTGAAGCTTAAATATGCGCATGCCGGCGGCTACAACCCGCCGATTGTGGTGATCCACGGTAATCAGGTCAAAGATCTGCCCGATTCCTACAAACGTTATCTGATGAATTACTACCGCCGCTCGCTGGATGTGATGGGAACGCCGATCCGCATCCAGTTCAAAGAGGGGGAAAACCCCTTTGCGGATAAGCGCAACACATTGACGCCAAACCAGTTACGCAAGCGTAAACGTTTGATGCAGCATCTTAAAAAGAGCAAATAATGAATAAGCGGGGCGGATAGCAATATTCGCCCCGCATTGTTGAGTAGCGACCATGATTGAATGGCGATCATGTTGAATCATTAAGGGCATTTATGTCTTGGGAAACCTGGAGTTTTGCATTTAACGTTACAATGCCGAATCTGTTGATGCTGCTGATGGGAATGGCGTTGCGGAAAATAGGCATGCTGAACGATGCCTTTTGCGATTCAGCCATGCGACTGGTATTCAATTTATCTCTCCCGTGCTTGCTGTTTTTCAGCGTGGCCACCAATCACCAGTCGATTATTGAGCAACTGCCGCTGGTCATTTACGGCGTTATCGGTACGCTGGCCACCTTTCTGCTGCTTGAAGTGGCGGCTATTCGTTTGGTTAAAGAACCGACCGAGCGTGGGGTTTTTGTTCAGGGCGGATTTCGATCGAATACCGGAATTATGGGGCTGGCGTTTGCCATGAGCGCCTATGGCGAAGAGGGGGTAGCCGTCGGATCGCTATATTTGATTGTCACGGTGATTATGTTTAACGCGCTGTCGGTGATCACCCTGACGCGCAGCCTGCATAATAAATCGCACGGTCAGGGCATCAGCAAGCGTGAACTGTTGATGAGTATCGCCACCAATCCGCTGATTATCGGCTTACTGAGCGGATTGCTCTATTCACAAAGCCGGCTGCCGATGCCCGGGGTGATCCATCAGACCGGAAGTTTTATCGCTTCGTTGGCTCTGCCGTTAGCCTTGCTGTGCGCCGGCGCCAGCCTTGACTGGCGTAGTATGTTCCGATCGTCCAATGTCGCACTGCTCTCTTCCACGGCTAAACTATTGATCGTGCCGGCGATACTGACGTTGGGCGGATGGCTGGTAGGTTTTCGCGGGGTGACGCTCGGCGTTATTTTTCTGTTTTCCGCCACGCCGACGGCGGCGGGCAGCTATGTTATGACCAGGGCAATGGGCGGAAATGCGACGCTGGCGGCCAATATTATTGGCTTAACCACCGCAGGTTCGTTCTTTGTCATCGCGCTGGGACTCTATTTCTTACGTTCGCTGGGTGTGATTTAGGTATTTCAGAGAGGAGAAAAAATGGAAGCCATCTGTCCACAATGCCACCACGCGATGACGTGGCAAAACGGCGATGTGTTCGGTTGTCCTCACTGCCGGCAGCGTTATCGGCGCGCGGCATATTGTCCCGAATGCCGGCACGAGCTTCAGACGTTAAAAGCCTGCGGGGCGCTGGACTATTTTTGCCAGCAAGGGCACGGGCTGATCTCCAGCAAGCGCGTCATTTTCGACTATCTTCCTGTCGATCGGTGATGGATGTGCCATTGCGCCAGAGCGCTTCCAACTCCTTAGGCGCGGATTGCTCCGGGATCAGTAAAATTGCCTCGGCATACTGATTCTTTTGCGGGTGGCTATAGCTGATGTGAATGCGGTAATAGAACTGATCGCCGCGGCCGGGGCCGTCCGGCTCGCCGGGTTCTCTGGCTTGCGGGAGCGCGTCGCGCAGCGCGCGGCACAGACGCTCCCGCTCCGCCGACGGCATCGTCGCCAGTGCGAAACGTCGCTGCCCGGCCAGTTTGGGCAGCCAGGCAATCCCTCCCTCGCGCGCCAGCTCGACAATGGCGTCATCGGTAAGCTCAGGCAGGGTTTTCATACGTTATCCATCGTCGATACCACCCCTACTTTTTCCCAGGATTGTTTAATGATATCGGCGACGGCCCGATCGAAACGCTGTGCGGCATGGTGGATGGTAAGGCGGGAAAAAACCTCAAAATCGGCATTCTGCGGCAAAGATTTATCGCACAGCGTGTCATACCAGATTCTGCCGGCTTTTTCCCAGGAATAACCGCCCAGTTCGCTTGCCGCCAGATAGAACGCCCGATTCGGTATCCCGGAGTTCAGGTGTACGCCGCCGTTGTCTTCGCGGGTGTTGATATAGTCATTCATGTGCGCCGGCTGCGGATCCGTTCCCAGCAGCAGGTCGTCATAGGCCGTTCCCGGATTCGACATAGAGCGCAGACCGCTGCCGTGGATCCCCTCGGCAAGCAACTCCTCGCCAATCATCCAGTCTGCCTGCTCCGCGGTTTGCCCGCGGTGAAATTGTTTTACCATGGATGCAAAAACATCGGACAGCGATTCGTTCAGAGCGCCGGATTGTCTGAAATAGATTAAGTCCGCTTCGCTTTCTATCACGCCATGCGTCAGTTCATGCGCCACGATATCGATGGCGATAGTGAAGCGGTTGAAGATTTTGCCGTCGCCGTCGCCGAATACCATCTGTTGTCCGTTCCAGAACGCATTTTGATAATCCTGACCGTAATGTACCGTACCGGCGAGCGTCAGCCCCTGATTATCAAGCGAATTTCGCTGAAACGTCCGCCAGAAGAAATCATAGGTGGCGCCCAGGTAATCATAGGCTTCATCGACGGCGATATCGCCGTTGCTGCTTTGTCCTTCCGCCCGCACTTGTTTGCCAGGCAACTGCTGCTGGTTTTCCGCATCATAAATCTCGCGGTGCGCCTGACCCGCGACAGCCAGCGCGTGAGGCGCCGGTCTGGGATGCGTGCTTACCATCAGAGACTGAACATGCATTAAGGTCTGCTGGGCGCAGTGACGCTCGGCCTCTGAACCATTAGCGATAATACGATGCAAGATGTAGGGAGGGATTACGCTGTGAATCGGTCTGGACTTCATACCTCTATCTCCTTGAGAAGGTGGTCATCGGCAATTCAGACGTTCAGCTACAGCCGTAAGTATAACCCAGAAGCAGGCGCTAGGTTCGGCGCTTTTTGACTATTGGTGCCGTCGACTTTTCCGCCACTAGCGCAGTGACCTGGCTTTCGATCCAGCCATCCCGCAGGCGGGTTTTTAAGGTATCGCCCGGCGCAGTTTGGGCAATGTTCTTCAGCACCCGTCCATCGGGCGTGGTGGTAACGTTATAACCGCGCGCCAGCGTCGCCAACGGGCTGACGCCTTCCAGATGCGAGCAGGCGACGCCCAATCGCTGTTTGTGCTGATTGAGCTGACGTTCAATGGCATGCCGCATCTGATACTGTAACTGCTGCAAGCGTTGCTGCGCGCGATGAATTTTCGGTTGCGGCTGTTGCTGAATCAGGCGCTGTTGTATACGTTCACTGCGGCGCGACAGTTGCCTGAGCTGTAACTGCATAGCCTCATCCAGCCGCTGGCGCAGTTTAATCAGTTGGGTTTGCTGGCGAGCCAGCCTAAGCTGCGGATGCTGCTGCTGTAAGCGATGGTTTAAGCGGGTAAACTCGCGATTGCGCTGGGCCAGATAATAATCCATCGCCATTTCCAGCCGCTGACGCTGGGATTGTATCTGGCGCAGCAGTTCAAGCTGATTGCGGCTGACCAGCTCCGCCGCGGCGGAAGGCGTCGGGGCGCGTAAATCGCCGACAAAATCGGCGATGGTGACATCGGTTTCATGGCCGACCGCGCTGACGATGGGAATGCGGCTGGCGAAAATCGCCCGGGCGACGCGCTCATCGTTAAAGCTCCATAAATCCTCCAGCGAACCGCCGCCGCGGCCGACGATCAGCACGTCGCATTCATTACGCCGGTTAGCCAGTTCAATGGCGCGCACAATTTGCAGCGGCGCTTCGCTGCCCTGTACGGCGGTGGGGTAGACCACCACCGGCAGCGAAGGATCGCGTCGCTGCAACACCTGCAAAATATCATGCAGCGCCGCGCCGCTGGCGGAGGTCACCACCCCGACCTGTCGGGCCGGACTCGGCAATACCTGTTTAAACTGCTGATCGAAAAGCCCCTCTTCGGCCAGGCGCTGTTTTAATTGCTCAAACTGCTGTTGCAGCAGCCCGTCGCCCGCCGGCTGCATACTTTCCGCCAGCAGTTGGTAATCGCCGCGGGGTTCGTACAGCGTGATCGCCGCGCGTATCAGTACCTGCTGACCGTTTTGCGGACGAAAGGTGACGCGGCGGTTACTGTTGCGGAACATGGCGCAACGTACCTGCGCGCGTTCATCTTTCAGCGTGAAGTACCAGTGGCCGGATGAGGGCTGAGAAAAGTTGGAGATTTCGCCGGAAAGCCATATCTGGCCCATTTCCATTTCCAGCAGTTGCCGAACCGTCTGGTTCAGGCGGCTGACGGTAAAAATTGCAGAGGAGGAAAATTGAGACATTGTGAGCCAGATCAAATTTTAAAACAGTGACTTAATTGATCGATACTACCTGCCTGCAACAGGTAATCAAGCATTTTATTAAAAATAGTGCTGGAGGCAACCGGTTACGCTCTGTATAATGCCACGGCAATATTTTATCCGTTCTTAACATCCACCTTGGTGAGATATTGCCCATGTTACGTATCGCTAAAGAAGCACTGACGTTTGACGACGTTCTCCTTGTTCCCGCACACTCCACTGTCCTGCCTAACACGGCTGATTTGACTACCCAACTGACGAAAACCATCCGTCTGAATATCCCTATGCTATCCGCGGCGATGGATACCGTAACGGAATCCAATCTGGCGATTGCGCTGGCTCAGGAAGGCGGTCTGGGATTTATTCATAAAAATATGTCCATTGAGCGTCAGGCTGAAGAAGTCAGCCGCGTTAAAAAATATGAAAGCGGTGTGGTTGTCGATCCGCAAACCGTTACGCCCGCCACCACGCTGCGTCAGGTAAAAGAGCTGACCGAACGTAACGGGTTTGCGGGTTATCCGGTTGTGACGGAAAGCAACGAGCTGGTGGGGATTATTACCGGCCGTGACGTGCGTTTTGTCACCGATCTGGAAAAACCGGTCAGCGCCGTGATGACGCCGAAAGAACGTCTGGTCACGGTAAAAGACGCGGAAGCGCGTGACGTCGTGCTGCAAAAAATGCATGAAAAACGTGTGGAAAAAGCGTTGGTTATCGACGATGAATTCCACCTGCTCGGCATGATCACCGTAAAAGATTTCCAGAAAGCCGAGCGTAAACCCAACGCCTGTAAAGATGAGCACGGTCGCTTGCGAGTCGGGGCGGCGGTCGGCGCCGGCGAAGGCAACGAAGAACGTATTGATGCGCTGGTCGCGGCAGGGGTTGATGTGCTGTTGATTGACTCCTCGCACGGTCATTCCGAAGGCGTGTTGCAGCGTATCCGCGAAACCCGCGCCAAATACCCGGATCTGCAAATCATCGGCGGCAACGTGGCGACGGGGGCCGGTGCGAAAGCGCTGGCGGACGCGGGCGTCAGCGCGGTGAAAGTCGGTATCGGCCCGGGTTCCATTTGCACCACCCGTATCGTTACCGGCGTCGGCGTGCCGCAAATTACCGCCATTTCCGATGCGGTTGAGGCCCTGGAAGGCACCGGTATTCCGGTTATCGCCGATGGCGGTATTCGTTTTTCCGGCGATATCGCCAAGGCGATTGCCGCGGGCGCCGCCTGCGTGATGGTGGGGTCGATGCTGGCGGGAACGGAAGAGTCTCCCGGGGAAATCGAACTGTATCAGGGCCGTTCCTTCAAATCTTACCGCGGCATGGGTTCGCTGGGCGCGATGTCCAAAGGATCTTCCGATCGTTATTTCCAAAGCGACAACGCCGCGGACAAGCTGGTGCCGGAAGGTATTGAAGGCCGCGTGGCTTACAAAGGCCGCCTGAAAGAGATTGTCCACCAGCAAATGGGCGGTCTGCGTTCCTGTATGGGTCTGACCGGATGCGGCACGATAGATGCGCTGCGCACGCAGGCTGAGTTTGTGCGCATCAGCGGCGCCGGCATTCAGGAAAGCCATGTCCATGACGTTACCATTACCAAGGAATCACCGAATTACCGTATGGGTTCATAAGGTATTTGTCGGCTGATTTAAACAGCTAAACCCGGTAATATTCGCCGGGTTTACTTACTTTTTAGCTTTTATATTATTCGCATTTGGAATATGCCTCTCATGACAGAAAATATTCATCAACACCGCATTCTTATTCTGGATTTCGGCTCGCAGTACACGCAACTGGTTGCACGGCGTATCCGTGAATTGGGCGTTTATTGTGAACTTTGGGCATGGGATGTTACTGAAGCGCAGATCCGCGAATTCAATCCTAACGGGATTATCCTTTCCGGCGGCCCGGAAAGTACCACTGAATTTAACAGCCCGCGCGCGCCGGAATATGTTTTCCAGGCCAGCGTACCGGTTTTAGGCGTTTGCTACGGCATGCAGACCATGGCGATGCAGTTAGGGGGCCAGGTTGAAGGCTCCAACGAACGCGAGTTCGGCTATGCGCAGGTGGAAGTGAAAACCGACAGCCTGCTGGTGCGTGATATTCAGGATGCGTTGAGCGCCGCTGGCGCGCCGCTGCTGGATGTCTGGATGAGCCACGGCGATAAAGTCACGGCGATCCCCGACGGGTTCGTGACCGTCGCCAGCACCGATACCTGTCCGTTCGCCATTATGGCTAACGAAGAAAAACATTTTTACGGCGTGCAGTTCCACCCGGAAGTGACCCATACCCGTCAGGGGCAGCGCATGTTAGAGCGCTTTGTCCGTGATATCTGCCAGTGTGAAGCTCTGTGGACGCCCGCCAAGATTATCGACGACGCGGTAGCGCGTCTGCGCCAGCAGGTGGGGAACGATCGCGTGATCCTTGGTCTGTCCGGCGGCGTAGACTCCTCGGTAACCGCGATGCTGCTGCACCGCGCCATCGGCAATCGTCTGACCTGCGTATTTGTGGATAACGGCTTGCTGCGTTTAAACGAAGCCGATCAGGTACTGGAAATGTTTGGCGACCACTTTGGTCTGAACATTATTCACGTACCGGCGGAAGATCGTTTCCTGAGCGCGCTGGCCGGTGTGGATGAACCGGAAGCGAAACGTAAAATCATTGGTCGGGTGTTTGTTGAAGTCTTTGACGAAGAAGCCAGCAAGCAGTCTGAAGTGAAATGGCTGGCGCAGGGCACCATCTACCCTGACGTGATTGAGTCCGCGGCTTCCGCAACGGGTAAGGCGCACGTCATCAAGTCTCACCATAACGTCGGCGGCCTGCCGAAAGAGATGAAACTGGGTCTGGTTGAGCCGCTGAAAGAGTTGTTCAAAGATGAAGTGCGCAAGATTGGTCTGGAACTGGGCTTGCCGTACAACATGCTATACCGTCATCCGTTCCCGGGGCCGGGCCTTGGCGTGCGCGTACTGGGCGAAGTGAAAAAAGAATACTGCGACCTGCTGCGTCGCGCCGATGCGATCTTCATTGAAGAACTGCACAAAGCCGACCTGTACAACAAGGTCAGCCAGGCATTTACCGTCTTCCTGCCGGTTCGTTCCGTCGGCGTCATGGGCGATGGTCGTAAATATGACTGGGTAGTCGCCCTGCGGGCGGTAGAAACCATCGATTTTATGACCGCTCACTGGGCGCACCTGCCTTACGAATTCCTCGGCCGCGTATCCAACCGCATCATCAACGAAGTGGATGGCATCTCCCGCGTGGTTTACGACGTATCGGGCAAGCCGCCAGCGACGATTGAGTGGGAGTGAGGTTTTAGCATCCACTGAGTTCCGCTAACGTCTAAAATCGCCAGTAAAATCATGTGGTTTACTGGCGATTTTTTCTTTTGTGAGCCATAGCAATCCATCGAAATCCACGCGTTGATACCGTCATTTTTGACGGTAGCGTTTTTCCTCTGTTGTGCTAAGTTGAAAAAATACCGTCGTGGGTGACGGTACTTTGGAAGCAGAATGGGAGGCGGAGATGTTGACGGATACCCGGTTGAAATCGCTGAGGCCTAAAGAACGGCTTTACAAGGTTGCCGATCGCGATGGGATGTATGTGGCGGTGTTGCCTTCGGGAACCGTTTCGTTCCGCTACGATTATCGTATCAACGGCAGACGAGAAACGCTGGCGATAGGCAAATACGGCCCGATCACGCTATCAGAAGCCAGAGAGCGGTTACGGGAGGCCAAACGGCTAATCGAACAAGGCATTTCTCCGTCTATTGAAAAACAACGCCAGAAACAGCAGGCCAAATCCACCTATTTCGGCGACTGGCTGACGCGCTGGTTTGACGATGCCAACTACAAAGACAGTACGCGCCGCATGATACAGGGCATCATCAAACGCGACGTTGCGCCGAAGTTCGGCAAAAAGCTATTAAGCGAGATCACGCCCGATATACTGCGCAACCACTGCGACAAGGTAAAGAACCGGGGAGCATCTGCATCGGCGGTGAAAACGCGCGATATCGTCGGCAGCGTATTTACCTACGCCAAAGCGCGCGGCGTGAAATGCGACAATCCGGCGGAGCATGTGCCGCCGTCTACTATCGCAACCTTTGTTCCGCGGGACAGGGCGCTATCCAAAAAAGAGATCGGCCTGTTTTTTAACACCTTAAAAAACGCGCAAACTTCTCATGCGCTGAAAGTTGCTCTCAAGATCATTATGCTGACGCTGGTTAGAAAAAATTCCATCGTTAACGCTATGTGGGATGAGATCGATTTTTTGAATGCCGAATGGACGATACCGGCGGAGAAAATGAAAGCCAGCCGCCGTGGCGCGGGACGCCCGCATGTAGTCTATCTCTCTTGGCAGGCGTTGGATCTGTTTATGCAGTTACATATTCTGGCCGCTGGATCGCCGTTTGTACTGCCGAGTTTCAGCCAGTCTCAACATGGCACTATCGCCTTAAGCTCGCTTAACCGCGCAGCGAATCACGCGATCCAACTGGCGCAAAAGCAGGATCTACCGTTAGAGGATTTCACCATCCACGATATGCGCCGCACCGCCTCCACACATCTGCATGAAGCCGGGTATAACTCGGACTGGATTGAAAAAGCCCTTGCCCACGAACAGCGCGGCGTGCGGGCGGTTTACAACAAGGCGGAATACGCCGAGCAACGCCGAAATATGTTGCAGGATCGGGCGGATATGGTTGATGGGTGGGCTGGGAGTCTGTAAATTAAGGGTATGTATTGTTTTTTTATAAAAATTCACCATCGGATGGTTGATCTGATATCTTGCTAGCCAAGTGGAAATTAGATCTGACCGGCAGCTCGGTGCCAGAAGCGGACGTATCCAAATTTTCGATGCGCTAAACAACTGGGAGCAGGTCAAAATCTATATTTATTAAAGGTGGTAACCATAATATTATTGTTAACCGTTCAGGCTTCCAACATTGAATCTTCAACGAATACAGTAGATCTTAGGTTAGCAACGCTGACCTATGTAATTGAAGATAATCATCTTATGGGAGTAACTATACAGAATGTGAGAAACAGATGACGATACATGAAGACTGGCTACTCCTAAAACAACAACTGGTACACATTCAAAATGAGATCAACAGTTGGGCTATATCTCCGAATCTAGTAAAAATGTTGATTGCTGCTGAGGATCATAGGTTCAATAGACACTTTGGCGTTGATTTTGTATCTATCTGTCGTGCATTATGGAGAACATTATTTTGTAGAAGAAGAGAAGGCGCTTCAACAATTGCCATGCAACTTGTAAGAGTGTTGACAGGTCGTTATGAGAGGACACTGAGCAGGAAGCTATTAGAAATGTACTTAGCTGTGCGCTTAACTAAATATATAAAACGAGACGATGTTCCTAAACTTTACTTATTTGTTGCTTATTATGGATGGAGAATGAATGGATTGATTCAAGCATCCCATCGATTAAATATTAATATTTTGACTGTTACTGATTTTGAGGCAGCTAGTATAGTAGCCCGACTCAAGTATCCTGAGCCACAAAAATATAATAAGATTCGTCATGATAAAATTCTAGCACGAACAAAACATATACTTTCACAAGCGATTGCACACACAGAAGTAAGACAACCACATCATTTACAAAAAGGTGATAATAATGGAACCGTTTAAAGTCTCACCTCATCTATCCACGTTATTGGATTGCTACCCCGATGTAAAACTGATTGTTGAAGCTGCAAAAAATGGTGGAGAACCTTCTAAAGCAGCTATTGCAAGGTTGTGGTTATCAGAAGGAATTCCTTTTGCTTTCAAAAATACACCAGCGTTGTATGAGGTTTTAAGGGTTTGGTTAGGTAACCGCCTTGACGTTGATCCAAAAGAGATACACTTATGTGGTAGTGCCAGAATTGGACAGTCCTTAGCACCAAAAAAGCTGGGGACAAATTTTGGAAGCCACTCGGATTTAGATCTATTCGTGGTTTCTGAGGAGCTATTTGACAGAGTCAGAACAGATTTTAATAACTGGTCATATGAGTTTGAAGGAGGCTTAGTTCAACCAACCAATGAGAGGGAAGGAAAGTTCTGGGTGGAAAATAATAATCGTGGTCAAAGGAATTTACAACGAGGTTTTCTTGATTCGAACATAGTGCCCAATCGAGATGCATATCCTACAATAAAAAATATTGCGCAATCGATGTGGTTACTTAAGGGAAAGTTAGACGTTACGAAAGATGCTCCAAGTATAAAATCAGCTTCTGTAAGATGTTATAAAAATTGGGGGAGTTATGTCCGGCAAGTAGTTCTTAGCTTAGCTTAGGATTATTGACTTTGTAAGTTAATGCCGAAATTTAAAATTACTAAATCATTTATTGGACTTCACATATGAAAACAGAAACATAGAAATTCTATTTCTGTTGGGACTCTTCAATTTTTGATTTATTGTAGGTGGATTTTTTGATCGGCTTGCTATATTCGAAGGATCTAGCGTACGTTGACTTAGCTGAAGTCTTATACTTTTCTACTTATAGCTTAACTACGTTATTCCTATTTTTTACTATTCTACTTGTCTGCGATAATAATCAACGATCATAATCATCTCTCAAAATTCATCGGCTCATTTATAATATAAATAATAACAACTAGAAAAATTTAAAAATCAAAAAGAGTCTTTAAATTAATCCCCAACCCATCAGCAATCACCCCAATCACTTCCAGCGTCGGATTTCTAACGCCTCGCTCAATCCCACTGATATAAGTGCGATCCAAACCGCACTTATCGGCGAAAGCCTCTTGCGAGAGTCCGGCCTGTAAGCGAAGTGTTTTTACGCGTTGTCCAAAACGGACAGTGATGTTTTTTGCATTTTCCATGCAGATAAGCATTATCTCTCGTTGCTTATCAGACCACGGACGATGAGTCACATATGAGAGATTTTGTCGATTTAATCGGTAAGGTTGGAACGTCAGGCTGGATCGTAGAAGGTAAACAGTGTGGCTAGATTGGTATGTAATCCGATCGCGATGATGTAGAGCACTTCCAGTGTTGGGTTTCTGATCCCACGTTCAATGCCGCTGATATAAGTACGATCCAGCCCGCACTTTTCCGCAAAGGCTTCCTGAGATAGGCCTGCCTGCAATCTGAGCTCTTTAACACGTTGTCCAAGCAGGACTTTGATCGAATCGGATGTTTTCATGTGATAAGCATTCCGTTTTGATGCTTATCAGTCCACGGACTATTAGTCACAATCGTTAGCTTTTGTGCTACTATGTGACTAATAGTCAACAATTTGGGAGGGTATATGGAGCATCATGACTGGCATCCTGCGGATATTATTGCGGGTTTAAGGAAGAGGGGAACAACACTGGCGGCGATTTCCAGAGAGGCGGGACTGGCGTCGTCCACGTTGGCAAACGCGTTGACGCGGCACTGGCCAAAAGGCGAGCGCCTGATCGCCGAGGCGCTAAATAAACTCCCCGAAGAGATCTGGCCGTCGCGCTATCAAAACATCAGGCGAAGGCAAAGTGGGGCAGGGGAGCCGGATTGAAAATCAGCTTAGCAGAGATTTACAAAAACTTATATTTTGCACGAATGGATTTCGGAGCTCCTTAACGGATTTCTATGGAATGGAAATCCGTTAAGGAGCTAACAAGCGCAGCGCGTTAGCCGCTTGATATACGGATTTTGGCGCAGTAAATTGTCAGTGTTACACCGCTACTGCAAGCAGCTCTCCCATGTTGCCACGACCTTCAAGGCAACGCACAGGCCCGGCCTGTGAGGTCGACACCCAGCCCGCCATCACTGCCATTCAGCGGGCGTTCGCTTCGGCGACGGTAGTTACCTTATCTCCGCGCTTTAGGGCTGCATCCTGTTCGTGATGCTATCGCTTCGCTGCTATCCGTTTATGCGCTGATGCGTGTTCACATTTCTGTCGCCAGTAACTGGCGCAACCGTCCACGGCCTTTTGCTGTCTCAGCGAATGCTTCCATGAGGCAGCGGCGTCACTTCATACGGCGGAAAGCCGTTGCAAGTGACGCCGTCGTCGATTACCGCGCCAGCCCTTACGCCACAGCGCTTTCCGGCGCGACCTGTCATCTGACACACATTTGCTGCGCCAATTCTCATCAACCCATTTATTAGAGGAGGACTGAACCGATACCTGAGGCAGGCTTTCAGCCTGAGGGGATTACCCTGCTGATGCAGGCGGCTGCACCGAGTGCATAACCGATATCCCCGCCATACCTCAACCGCTGCCGCTCCGGCGCGCAGGTATTGTTCAGCGCGGCACGGGATACCGTGTCGTGAAACGCCGTGCGCCGGAGAGTAGGGGAACCATTGGGGAATAAGCATCAAAAGAAGATATGTATGTCACGATTGGAGCGGGAGATGCAAAAACGGGCTCGTCAGGCGGGCGGCAGCCACAAGACGGTGCATGAGTGGCTACGGATAACGGAACGGGTGGCAAAGCATCTGCTGACACCGAATATTCAGATTTGCTCGGCGCAGTACCTGAAAATCCGGCATATTGAATGTTATATAACGGTACGCTTAGAACAAGGGGTAACGCTGTTCACGCTGCATAATGATATGCGGTGACGCATGCGATTTGTGCAAATAGACACCGAATTGGATAAGAGGCATCTACCTGTAACGGTATATATCACGGTATTTCTTTTTATGATTATTTTTATTCATTTAATATCAATTAGTTGTTATTGAATGCCATAATCGAGTGGGGTTCTTCAGGAACTATCGCCAACTATCGAAAAATCGAAATAACAGTTTGATTTATAACTAAATGGGTTATGGTGACTATCGCTGGCCAGCGGAACAGGCTGGCGGTAGACGCGACGGTAAAACAAGAGACCCGGATTATGACCCTCCCGTTGATGATTGATTCTTTTTCGGTCATGACGGTAAAAATTCCTTCCAAAAGCGAGACATGACGCGGCTTTCGGGGCATCTTCAGACTTCCTGACCCCTGACGGTAAAAACCGCCATTGAACAGGAGGAAAGCGCGATGCTCACCGACACCGCACTACGCAATCTCAAGCCCAAAGCCAGACCGTACAAGGTTTCCGACCGGGACGGCATGTATATCATGGTGGCTAATGCTAACCAAGACTGTCGGTTTTTATGCGACCCCGCTCGTCCGGGCGGGGTTTTCGTAAATGAATATCGGGCTTAATTGCCGTTCTTGCTGAACCAGTGAGCGCAGCTTGTTTGCGTGCTTCAATCCATTTTTCTACTTCATCCAGATCCCATACGACACAACGCGGCGTCAGATTGAAACGCTGTGGAAATTCTCCACGACGTTCCATCTCGTAGATCGTTGTTTCCGATAACGGTACGATTTGACGCAACTCCTGGCGCTGGATCTGGATAGTCCGGCGAAAGGGAAGGGGCAATGCCGGGAATATTGTGGCAGCGCTTCGTAGGCTTTAGTACCGAGGAAAGGTGATGCTCTATTGGAATCCCGTTCCGTGGTGCCTGTTTTAATCTCTGGTGGTTGCGCTGGATATCTCTCATCTTCGGCTACCTTCTGGTAGAAGACATCTTCAGTCGTAAAATCGTGGGATATGAAGTACATGAAACAGAAAGTGGCGAACCGGCGGCAGAGCTGATACAGCGCACGGTTCTGAGGGAGGGATGCTGGCGGTGCGCCGGTACTGCATGCCGATAATGGCACGGCGGTGAAGTCACAGACGTTGCAAATGAAGCTTTATGAGTTGGCAATAACACCGTCTCAAACCGGCCAAGGGTCAGTAACGATAACGCGTATGTGGAATTCCTGTTCAGGACGCTGAAATATGTACAGCAGTAGCCGTCATCGGGGTTCAGCAAGCTGGATGAGGCACGGGAATGGGGAGAGTGTTTTACGCAGCGGCACAACGAAAACCATCGGCATAGCGGCATCAGGTATGATGACGCCGGGCCAACGGCACCGAGGCGAAGATAGTGCGCTGTTGAAGAAACGGGATAAAGTATACTAAAAGGCAAAAGCGTAGCGTCCTGAATGCTGGTCAGGAAGGACACGAAACTGGCAATCGACGGGAACAGTAATGCTGAATCCAGAGCGGGAAAAAACAGGTAGCTTCAATCAACTGGGGGTGCCAACTACCTTGACACTTACCAGGATGGCGGCGGGGGCGGTAACAGCATACATCTGAACCTATTTCAGTTAAAACCAGCATTCCGGCATAATGACCGCCTCCTGATGGAGAAGCTACTGTGATGGGATGATGCCTGGTGTCGGTTCGCTGAAACTGGGGACCATTTATGCGTCAGCGCTCATCCGATCGCTGTTGCGAAGCACCCAACCGTCAGGGCTGACACAGACGACAAAGGAGGCTGGAAGAGTTAATAGAGAACGGTATCTTCTTAACTCTATTGATGATGAGGATTATCGTCGCTGGATCCTGAAGAAGAGCATATCACACGACTTTTGCCCTGATGCATGGTCATATCAACATGCTGGGGCATTCGTTCACGTTACCGGAAGATATTATGACAGGTGTTGAGATCATTGAATTTAAATACAAACAATGAATTATCTCCTTAGTGTGGTTTTTTACATCGGCCGTCCTCAAACCTCGATTAGCCGTGGCAATTTAATTCTTGGTTAAAAATTGCACCAATGTTAAGAATCATAAATTTCATATGCTATTTTTTAGATTTAAATCAAATTTCGTTGATTATTCCCATTGAATTTAAATTCTTCATTTTATTTAAAAATAAAAATAATACCCCCATATACTTAATAAATTTAGTGTTTTTTACCATTAATTATATTAATTTTAGTGAATGATAATGTTTTTCGTTAAAGTGGTTTATATACGGATAAATAAAAAATATTGATATATTTTTGATGGCTGATAGCATCTGCCCCTCTCAGGAAAAGAGTTTATCTAATAGAAAGAACGGAGAAAGTCGCCAGGTAGCGAGGCGACGGTTTTTTTGGGCTTCAGGACAATGATTATGCATAAAAATTATTACATTATTAATCTAATAGTGCGGAGTAATGCAGCCTGATATGATGCAAACGCTAATTAATGCATCGCTAAGTGCTGAGGCTAAAGCAGTCGTTGCCCATGCTTATAATTCAGGTGTCTCACAATCAGTAACTACAATTATAGAAGTAGAAAATGAAAGGACTCTTAGCGATGAGATATTACACGAATTTATAGTTGCTGGCTGGGGAGAAGAACTTGCTAAATATACTGAATTCAGAGAAGTTCCAGATGCAACAAATTGTGAAGCTATACGTCAAGTCCAGTTATCGGTCCAAAATGGTGCGGCCTTATTTGCAATATGTAAAGTAGTAACTAACGATTATAATCGGTACTACCTTTCAATCCATCATGCTTTGGCAGATGAAAAAACTCTTAGTTTGATTAAAAATATTGTTAATGTGTTTTGCGTTGGTAAGTCAGATATTGCGCTGAAAAATATGAATCAGGGCAGGTTGTTATATCGGAACTATATAGAACGACAACGTATTCTGGCTAAAACCGAAAAATGCGTGTCGTATCAATCGATGATACCAGTCAGACTGTCACAAACAGGGCCAATAGCGTGGAATAAGAAATGCACAAGAATAAATATACACAGAAGGATAAAGGTTGGTAGCACTAATAATGAAGTGTCACTACTCAATAAAATATTGCCTTATTTGTGTGATGCCGGCGTTATTTCAGAAGGTAGTATAGCGTGTTCGTCTCATGACTGGCGTTTACCGTACGAATCGGCAGCAATAGGCATGATGACCGGCCTTGTTGCTCTTCCTGTGAATACAGGTGCAATGAATTACCTGCAAACCAGCTTAGAGAGTTGTATCCGATATCATTCAACTATGTCTGAGGTTTTGAGGTGTTGCCGTGCGTCTGAATTGTTTATCAATGGTTCTATGCCACGAGGGATTCCTTCATCGCAAGTAGTGGGTAGCATTTTCCCCGTTGGAATAAATATTCAGCGCATAAATTCATCAGAGTTCCGGTTAGATATGGAAGGTCCTTTTTGTAGTAGGTCTGCCGTCAATAACCTGCTTATTAACCTTACTGAAGCCCTGTCGGAAAGAAGGAAATAAAATGACTAATAACGTTGAAATATATAAGAGAGTATTTGCAGATGAAGTGCAGCGCATAACTAATATATTTAGTGAAGTCCTTGGAATAAAAAATATTGCCTCAAGTGATAACTTTTTCAAACTTGGAGGCGACTCTTTTGATGCGATTCGTGCCATATCAAAGTTAGGGAATGATCTTCAACTGGTCACTTTTTTCGAACACCCAACAGTTGAAGATTTAGCGAAATTCATTCTCTCAGGACAAGGAAAAACTCAGCTACGACTGGTCCCTCTGTATGACAATGCCTCAGCTTGCGGGTCAACAGTCGTCATTGGTGTGCCGTTTGGTGGGGGAGATCCAACAGCATATCAGGATCTTTTTCGTAGGAACCATGATGTACGAGTTTTTGGGGTGGATTTTGGTGATATTGAACTTGTTAAAGAATCAGAATTTCTTTTGCTTATTAATATTATTGCTGCTGAGATCGAAAAAATTGATGCCAAACACCTCATTATTTACGGCCATTGCGCTGGGGCAGCGACTGCGGCCTGTATCGCTTCGGCTTTAGAACCTATTGAAAATCACCTGTCTCTGATTGTTGCAGCGGCGAAGCCAATGGATGACCCGGATGCTGCAATTCAAGAAGCCGATGCAACATCTGATGACTCATGGGAGCAATTCCTCAGATCCATAGGCGCATTTTCTGGGCTGGAGAGTGCAGAAATTCACGCGATGCTCTCCAGAGGCCGTAGAGACCATCGTATTGCTGCAACTGCTTACAGAACCCTAGCTAAAAAACCTGCTCGTGGAGTGCCAGCTCTGGTGTTGTTGGGTGATGAAGATCCTGTTACCCCGACCTCTCATCATGCCGACATCATAGAGCATTGGCGGCGCTTTATTGATGTTGTTGACTCAAAGAGTCTGGCTGGAGGCGATCACTATTTTTTAAGTACGCACCCAGATGAGGTTGCTGATGCAGTTCTGTCATTCGAAGGACATTGTTTATTAAGAACACCTAGATCGTAAGAGGAAGCATAATGGCAAACGGTAATAACTTGCTACAAAGTCAGGTTGAACTGCTAGGGAAAGGCCAGATTGATCTCCAGACTGAAGACCCCGAATTAGCAACTATTCTGGACACTGAAGTTATGCGGCAGCACCGAACGCTTTCGCTGGTTGCATCTTGTTGTGCAGTAGAACCAAGAACGCTTGCTGCATCGGCTTCCGCGTTAGTTAATGTCACAGCCGAAGGAACCCCAGGTCGACGCTATCATGCTGGGTGTGAGAACGTCGATTTGGTCGAGTCTTTGGCGATTAAAAGGGCTGAAGAACTGTTTGGTGCACAGTACGCGGGTGTTCAGTCTCATTCGGCCTCAAGTGCAAACTACCAGGTATTGTCAGCATTACTTAAGCCTGGAGATACTTTACTCGGAATGTCGCTTGATTATGGTGGTCACCTTACTCACGGTAGCCCTGTCACATTCTCGGGGACTTATTACAAAGCAATTGGATATGGAACGACTACTGAAGGAGTGATTGATTATGAAGAGGTGCGTAAGTTAGCTCATGCCCATCACCCACGCATAATCATTTGTGGTGCTACTGCCTATTCGCGGATTGTGGATTTCGAACGATTCAGGGAAATTGCTGATGAAGTGGGGGCGATTCTACTTGCTGACATATCGCATATTGCCGGTCTTGTGGCTACAGGACGGCACCCAAGTCCGATCAATGCCGCACATGTAACCACGACATGTACACATAAACAATTGGCAGGTCCCCGGGGAGGATTAATCATGTCCGGACGGGATGCTGATGAGTTCGTCCCGGGCCGAAAAGTGACCTTCAGCCGTATCCTGGAGCAGGCCGTTTTCCCAAAAATGCAAGGGGCTCCTGCTGTCAATATGATGGCTGCGAAAGCGGCTGCATTTGGCTATGCAATGTCACCTGAATTTGATGCTTACATGGGGCGAATCAGGATAACGGCTGACGCTATAGTCAATGCGTTTCATTCAAAAGATTATGAAGTCATAGGGGGACGTTCGGAAAATCACACGATTTTGATCCGCCTATCTGGTGGCATGACAGGTTCTATCGCTGAATCAGCTTTGGAGCAGTGCGGAATTGTTGTGAATAAGAACCGCGTGCCGGGAGAGACCCGCTCTTCATTTGTCACCAGTGGGCTAAGAATCGGTACAGGTTCTCTGGCGCAACGTCATTTCGACGAACATGGGTGCCATCAGGTCGTTGATTTAGTTTGCCGGATTTTGAAAGCGGTAGAGCCAACAGGAGAACAGGAGTTCTCGCTGGCTTCGGCCTTACGGGAACAGTTCCGCTCGGAGTCCGCTGCACTATGCGCCGCATATCCATTGATTAATTATATGCGCCGTTGATTTCACGGTTTGCCAAGTAGAGTATTCACACTCTAAAAGGAAGGAATATGAAAGATAAAATTAGATATGCCGCTATTAATGGATCGGAGCGCATCGATGGGAATAATGCTCGCGCATTGGAGTGGGCTGGCCACTATTTGGAAGAACAAGGTATTAGTCTGGAAGTATTCTCTCTGGCTGATGCTCAAATTGAACCTTGTGGTGCATGTGGAGATTGTAATTTTCGAAACGAACCGTGCGAACAGAATGATGATTCAGCACGTGCTGTTCGGCTTATGGAAGCGAGTGACGGAGTGATCTTCGCGAGTTCAGTGCATGGATTTGGCCCAACTCCTCTGATGTCTGCGTTTCTAGAACGGGTTGGTACTGGATTCCTGCGCCATAATCGTACGCTAACTAACAAAGTGGCTGGGATCATAGTGACCGGCAGGCGTATGGGGCACGTCGAGGTATACAATCAGATGCTTCAATGTGCGCTTTTGAACCGAATGATTATGGTTGGATACGGATTCCCAGCGATGCTCGTCGGTGACAAAAAAGGTGAGGTTTTGGGAGATAGCGAAGGCATGGAAATGATGCGCCGGATGATTGATCGAATGGTCTCAATGACACGTCTTATGCGTGAGTATGAGCAACTTACAGGACGGGTTGCGCTTCAGGTTGCTGAGCCAGGGGAACGGCATCGTGTGAATAAGGATGGTAAGTTTTATGTCCCGCCAAAGCCCAATATGTATCAAAGCAAAAATATAGAATGATTATCTGGTTTATATGATCTATTTCCTTTGTATTATCCAAAGGACGTAATATCAAAAATATTTCACGTATTTACCCTCCGGAAATATATGCGAGGAATTATGATAATTTTTCAATGGAGTTAAGCTTTATTTTTTTGATTTAAATATTATTTACACTCAAGGGATAATAAAAAATGACGGGAAGGAAAATAGGCGGAGGGAGTATATTTCACAGCTATTTGGCAAAGTGGATTGCGGTGGAGCATCTCGAACGTTTCTCAAATTCAACCATTACAGAAATATCTCAGGCTTATGCGGGAATATATTCGTCCCGGCCTACTAGTTGGCTAGCCTTGATGGCGCGGAACGGTAATGTCAAACGGGATGAAGCCATTGCTATGGAAACAGATCCCGGCTTAGTGCGAATACCTGGAATGCGACGTTCAAAGTTTCTACTCCCACACACTCTGGCGTCCAAGGTTTTTGGCGCAACCCGTCTACCGCTAGCCAGCCATGAGTGGAGATTAACCGAAGCCGGACTTACGTTGGATGATTATCAACGAATACTACCTGATCTAATTGAATTCACTCGCTGTTCACCCGTCCAGCAGAAAGATATCGGTTATGCCCTTGGCTTGGTCGGCTCTCAAATTCGGGCATGTACGACCGTCGCTACTTATCAAGGGGTAATAATTCGGACCCCTCCGGCGAATCCTTGGTCCAGTCGGTGGTTGTATGTTGCTGCGCCTGATTCTTTACTCTCTTTCGAGGACAAGCCTTCCAACCGTGAGCAATTACTGCGTGAGATTGCCTGTCGTTACATTGAACATTATGGGCCGGTAACTGTAGGCGATCTTGCCTGGTGGCTGGGGGTGTCGAAGGGGAACGCACGTTTATACATAGAGGGAGCAGGGGCATACGAAATTGGCGCTGAAATGTGGATAAGCGCCAGTAAGCGGGATCGTTTTCAACAATACATTTCATGTGCCGACCAACACTCTGGCGCAGAGGTACGATTTCTCCCCGCCTGGGATCCTCTGGTTATGGGGTATGCGCCCGGTTCTATGCAACGCGATTGTCTTGGGCTTAATCAGATCGGAGGGTATGACTCCGCAGGGAATGGGCGACCTGTTGTGATGATTGGTGCCCGAGCTGTGGCTACCTGGCGCACCATTGCAAAAG
Source organism: Brenneria sp. L3-3C-1 (assembly GCF_016456245.1). Lineage (NCBI taxonomy): Bacteria > Pseudomonadati > Pseudomonadota > Gammaproteobacteria > Enterobacterales > Pectobacteriaceae > Brenneria > Brenneria sp. L3-3C-1. Next base: position 78,864 of record NZ_JAEMHF010000013.1, read on the forward strand.
GGGGCAATCGCTCTATCTGGATAGATTTGTCACAGGTTTCTGACCATGAGCAAAAAATCCTTAAAGAAGCCGCCTCTGTATGGACGAACAGAATTGGCACTCTCCAGTATCAAGAGAATTAACTATAAAACGCCAACAATAAGTAAGGCAGGATAACATGGCAAATGAGATGACTTTAGTACCTCAAAAACCAGATTTACAGCATTTGACTGAAAGTTTGTCTGGGAAGACTCCAAAGAATGTTCGCTCTATATGGGAGGCATTCGAGTGTAAAGGGACCAAGTCTTCGTCTTTGGAACGCGTAGAGGAAATTATTAGCCTGCCTAATGGGCTCACCACTTCAATAGAAGACCTCGTAACGACGGCGGCCATGTTGGGGGCATTGCTCAGTACTGAAGGTAGGGTCACAGTTGGAATAAATGTTAATGGTGTCGCTAGTTACCTTGAAATCGATGCGGCTGAGTTATGCCGTACGGATGATACGCGTGCTTATATTTGTCATTTACGCCAAACCGCAGAACGGGTAAGGCATGATGAAATTAACGGTGTGGATATTGAGGTTACTGATGGGCAAACCAAACCTGCCGCCCAATCATTAGTCTGGTTGTCAGCCAAGGACGAGCGGTATGTATTGTCTTTACCAGAAAACCGTATCGAACAAACTGCGCGAACGCACCTGTGTAGGGTTGCGAGTTTTGCGTGCGCCCGCGTCTTGAGCTGTGGGGTAACTCCTGAAACGAATACCCTGCCTAAGCACTATATATCTGAACCAAGGCAGCGCAAGTCAATGATCGAACGCATTTTCAAACATGTGCAGGAGAGACCTACATCTCCAGCGATTGTGGATGATACATGTGGTCAAACCTTGACTTACGCCGAGGTGTGGGCCGCTTCAGCACAGCTGATAAAACAGTTAAACGAACAGTTTCCTCATCGATCATCGCCCCCTTGTGTCGCGCTATTTTTAGATAGGGGTTGGCGGCATCTCGTTTCTATCATTGCCGTTCAGCGTATGGGAGGGACTTGTGTACTGATCGATCCTTCTCATCCAGACGAGCGGATACGCACATTCATTAATGAATGTGACCCGGTCGCAGTTTTTTCTGCCGGCAGCCTAGTCAGTAGAGCTTATGATCTTGCCAATGTCCCCGTACTGATCATAAACAAAGAATATGGCTCACAGCAGCAAATTGAATGGGAAGTCGATACGGGGATTGGAACGACTAATGAAGTATGTTTCATAGCGGGAACATCAGGATCCACCGGCCGTCCGAAAGCTGTCTGTCTATCTTATAGTGGAATAGGTGTAACGCTTGACGCCATTATTAATCATGCTGGTTTGGAAGAACGCTCCAGAGGTTCATGGCTATCATCACCAGGGTACGGGATGGTTGAAGTTGACCCTCTGCCGATATTGTGCGCTGGCGGGGTGGTCTGTATTCCCTCGTCTGAGGTTTTACAAGATGTAAGGTTACTGGCCATTTGGCTCTCTAAGCAAAAGATCACACATTCGTTAGTCATGACATCAATCGCTGAAGCTTTATGGGCTGGCGGCGGACTGGCAACAGATCTACGCACGATGCTGATCGCGGGTGAGAGGTGTAAACAGTGGCAACCTGCGAATCTCAACTATCGGGTGCTTAATGTCTACGGATCTGCTGAGGCTGCCGTCGTGTCAATTGAGGATCTTTCAGCGGCGCGTCGAACATTATTGCCATCTGTAGGTCGCGCAGTGCGCGGGGCGAACATGTATGTGGTCGATGATTATGGGCAAGAACTTCCTGCAAACTGCGTCGGTGAGTTAATCATTACAGGTGAAACGCTATCGGTATGTTATCTCAATGCGGAAGAAACCAAGAAATCTTTTCATCCGAACAAGTTAGATAAAACCTCACTTATGCAATATGTTTCGGGTGATAGAGCTCGGATGCATCTGGATGGGACTGTTGAAATATTTGGTCGAACAGATACGGTTGTAAAAATTCGCGGGCACCGCGTAGATCTCACAGAGGTGGAGATCTCTGCTCTCGAGGTTTCTGGTGTGGCTAAAGCAGCAGCTACCTGCTTGAGTGATGACACTGGTACGACACTGGTATTATTTATTGAACAGATCCAGGGAGCAACAGGTGTTAAAGATGCAGTACGTAAACATCTTGGGGGGCAACTTCAACCCTCGGCTCAGCCAAGTCAGATTGTTACAAGCATATTACCGTTAGGCAGCAACGGTAAGGTGGATTACGCATCTTTACAAGTTCATACATTAGCGCGAAATGTGAATCAAACGGTCTTCACCCCCATAACTGAAAATGAAATGGTGTTGCGTGAATGCTGGTTGACCTGGACTCGATGTGATGAGGCGACATTTGAATCCAATTTTTTCAATTCCGGTGGGGACTCATTACGTGCGATGCGCATGATGGGAGAACTTGCCTGCCAGCATAGCATACATGTTGAGATGAGTTCTTTCCTTGAAAATCCTACTCTTTCGAATCTTATATATTTGGCTAACACCTCACACTACACCGACCTGCCAACGTTTAAGCATCTTCCAGATAACCAACAGTTGGAGCCTTTCAATCTGAACGAGAGCCAACAGGCTTTGTGGATTGGTCGTGGTGCTGATTTTGACTATGGTGGTGTTGGTTGCCAGGGATACTTCGAGTGGGAAGTAAAGGATCTGGATAAGGAAAGGTTTGAGCGAGCGGTTGGTTTATTGGTTGAGCGCCATTCAATGCTTCGTATGACAATTGATGCCGCCGGCCATCAGAAAATTGGCATTTTTCATGGAAAACAAGCCGTTAAGTTTACGGATTTGAGTCAGCTTTCTCAGGAAGATATTGATAATGAAATCAATAAAATCCGCCTGCATATGGCTAATGAAGAGATCGGGACAACCCAATGGCCTCTTTTCCAGTTTGTTATAAGCCAGATTAATGTGACTTTAAGCAGGGTGCACTTCTGTATCGATATGTTGATCGCTGATGCCTGGTCAATTTTCCAAGTGATCATCCCCGACCTCATCGACTTTTATTTTGAGGACAATCCCCAATTACCTGAGCTTAAAACCACGTTTCATGACTATGTTGCTTATAGAGAGAAAGTTGTTCTGAGTGAGCGATATCGTGCCGATCGTGAGTATTGGTTAAAGAAAATAACCACATTACCCGTTGCTCCTAAGTTACCGCAGCTTGAATCGGGCGTTTCTGATTCGGATGCAAGATTTGAAAGATACGAAAGTTCTCTTGGCAAAGAGACCTGGAATCGCCTGAAAGCCCAGGCTCAGAAAAGGAATATTTCGCCGTCAGGGGCTATCGCCCTGGCACTATGTGAGGTGTTACGTACCTGGAGTGAAGAAGATCAGTTTACATTGAACTTCCCGGTCTCGGATCGGATGCCCGTGAGTGATGATATTGACTCCGTGGTGGGTGATTTTACAAATACACTCCTTGTTCCTTATGAAGCCAGTGTCGGTGATACGCTCGAGGTTCGCGGCAAACGGTTACAGAACGCAATTTGGGAAGCGCTTGATCACCGACTGTTTAGTGGTGTAGAGGTATTACGTGAACTCTCCAGGCTGCGTCGAACAGGGCTTGTTCCACTAATGCCTGTGGTGTTGACGAGCCTTCTTGGGCATCCCGGGCGACATGACGTTGCTCGCTTAGGGAGCGAAGTTTTTGGCGTATCACAAACCCCGCAGGTAACCCTGGATGTTCAGATACGAGAGTCAGAAGGGACGCTGTACTTTAAATGGGATTACTTATCAGGAGTCATTCGCCCCGATGTTATCCAGGCGATGTATAGTGCCTTCTGCTCATTGTTGCAGCAGTTGGCGGACGAACCCGAGATTTGGGAAAACACCCGGCCAGACCTGCGCCCCCCCGAGCAGATTGAAGTACGAAACGCGGTCAATGACACGGGCTATATCGTCCCTCAGGTTCATTTGCGCGATTTGCTTCTGGAACGTCTTACTAAGAGTGTAAATGAACCCGCCGTCATCGACGCCTATAAGACATATACCTGGGGTGAACTCGGTCATATTGCAGCCTATATCAGTTCGCAGATCCGGCAGGCATGTTCCTTCGATGAGCAATTTGTCGGGATAGTGCTACCGAAAGGAATGACACAATATGCTACCGTTTATGGTTGCCTGTTGGCTGGTGTTGGTTATGTTCCTGTAGATATTGACCTACCGTCTGAACGTATAGGTGCGATGTTTACGCAGGCAGGGGTGCAAGTAGCAATTGCTCTACCTGAAATTACACTCCCTGCCAATATCCATAAGATTGAACTGGTAGTTGCAGATCTCAGCGGCCTGGCTCAACAACACCAGGATATTGATTTGCCGCCATGCGATCTGGGTCGAAAAGGTTATACACCGTATGTGATCTTCACTTCTGGCTCTACCGGAACTCCTAAGGGTGTTGAAATTCCAGAGGCAGCCGTTATCAACCATATTTTCGACGTGGTCGAGCGCTTCGGTTTGAATGCATCCACCAGACATCTGGCTTCTGCTGCATTCCACTTTGACATGTCAGTCTTCGATATTTTCGGTCCGTTAATGCACGGAGGTTCTGTCGTGGTGCCAGAACATGCAACTGGGCCAGATCCGGACTCCTGGTTGCGATTGATTCAAAGGCACGAAATCACATTCTGGGCATGTGTTCCCGCCGTTATGGAACTCGTATGCAGCGTAGCTGAGATTGGCCGTTCGACGTATGCTGTGGCCTCGGTCGCTAACATCGTAATGGCCGGTGACTGGATTCCATTATCGTTACTCCCTCGAGCCAGAACGCTTTTCCCATCTGCCCGGCTGTTTTCGTGTGGTGGACCTACCGAAACAACTAACTGGTCAGTGATTCATGAGATCAACGAACAGGAAGGTAGCGTTGTCAGAACAGTTATTTATGGCACGCCGATGCGGAACTCTAAGTATCACATCGTCGCTAATGACTGGAGTGATTGTCCTGACTGGGTACCTGGTGAAATGTTGGTAGAAAGCGATATTTCATTGTCATGTGGATACATTGGTCAACCAGATTTAACCAAGCGCACATTTATTCGCCATCCCCGAACTGGCATGCGGATGTATCGTACAGGGGATCTGGGGCGCTATCTGCCCAATGGCGAGATAGAAATCTTGGGGCGGTTAGATAATCAGATCAAGATTAACGGATTCAGAATTGAGCTTGGGGAAATTGAAAAGGTTGCCGAGACCTGTGTTGGAGTATTCCGTGCTTGTGCCTTCTCATTACCTGGCCAGAATGGACACCCTAAGAATATTGCATTGGTCTATCTCGGTGAACCAATGCTTGAATCCGTGATAATCAAGGCTCTGACGCAACACCTGCCTAACTACATGATACCAAAATCCATCCGGCATGTACCCCATCTCCCTTTATCGAAGAATGGGAAGGTGGATGTATTAGCCTTACGTAATGCATTGAGGAATGAAATGAAAGAGCCAAATATTACATCCCGGAAGAGCACCTTACGGGAGGTTATTCATGTAATTTCCACTCAATTGTCTGAGCCTGTTGTGTTGCCTGAAGACAACTTCTTCGACTTGGGAGGGGATTCACTGTCCGCGACAAGGATCAAGGCTGAACTGGAAGCCAGGTTGTCGGTTGTCATTCCACTGGAGAACATCATGCTAACCGAAACGATAGATGAGTTAGCCAATAGCTTGTTCATTGGGGGGGACTATGAATAGCAATCAGACTCACCAGAAATGGCTCGATCATGTCACAGCATATCTGAATCAGCATACGACACCACAAAGTCTCCTTCAGAAGAGGGAATCGCACATTCAGGAAGTACTTGAGTACGTTAAAGATCGCTCCTCATTCTATCGTGAGCACCTGAAAAGGGAAAATAAGACCCAGAGTATCTTAAAAATCCTTGAAAATGTGCCTTTCACTACGAAGGGGGACTTACGTTCTGCTGGCATATCAGTTTGTAGCGCCCCGTTTGATGAAATCGCGATGTATTACGAAACGACAGGAACCACTGGGAAGCCAACACCGTGTCCACGAGCACCAATAGATGCCGATACAAGCGGGGCTTATGTGCAATACGCAATGAATAAGTTGTATCAATCAACTTTCGGAACGATGAAGGCGCTCACTGCCATCATGGGGCCATCAGAGTTGTATGCCTTCGGGGACACCTATGGGGAAGCTTGTCGGAATCTTGGTATCCCATTTGTTCGACTGTGGCCAGAGAGCCCCCGCGTTGGGTTGGATAAGGCAGCTCAACTGATAAAGGATCTCGGTGTGCGCTCATTAATCTGTTCCCCCGCAGTAGCGCTTGCCCTTGCACGGTTGTATGTAAGTCTCGGTATCGAGCCACGTGAGACAGCAGTAAAACAAATCCTTGTTCTTGGTGAGTTATGTACACCTGAGATGCTGGTGAACATTGGCAAGATTTGGGGGGCGCAATGTACTCACGGTCTGTATGGATCACAGGAAGCACATGCGGTCGCCACGGGTTGCCCTGAAGGTAACTTGCATTTATCTGAAACGAACTATCTGGCGGAAATACTTCCTATACCTGAACTCGGCAGCGAATTGGGTGAATTATGTCTGACAATGTTGGTTCCGGGGGCCAAACCGTTGATTCGCTTCTGTACCGGCGATTTGGTTAGTCTTCAGCCAGCAACTCATTGCAGCTGCGGTAATCACTCCCGCTGCTTACGAGTATACGGTAGAGCTGATGATGTTATGGCTATTGGGGGTCGTAAAGTTTACCCAGCCGCAATTGAGTCGATTATTTTAACATCAGCTGATTGGGTTTGGGGGTATCAGGTCAACGTTAGTAGGGCGAAAGATGGCACTGACGAGATTGACGTTTTGATGACGGCAAATATTGGTTCGAGATCGGTGGATGAAGTCCAGAAACTGCTAGCAGATTTTTTTGGCGTTCCGGTCAGATTGCAGTTGGTCGAACGTTTAGATTCAAGAACAGAGACCGGTGCTTACATTTCCTGGAAGCATGCCAGGGTTCAGGACAACAGGAAAGAATCAACGTCATGAGCGAGGCACAATCAGAAAGTTCGTGGGTTGTGGAGCGCCGCAATGTTCCCGACGCGATGACGAAAGTTCATGCGCGGCGACGCATACTCTCCCTCTATCCTCAACCTGCCTTGTTTGAGACAGGGGAAAGTTCTCAGGCTGTAGATGGTAATCAAACTCTCTTTATGGTCGATCTGTTATTCGAGTTGAAGTTGATAGATGGCAATTGGCATGTACACACCTGTGGCCCTTTTGAGGGTGATGTCAATACATATCGGGCAATCGTGAATGATATGACCCAAACTTTGTGGGAACGCCTGCGACAGGTGATGCGCTGTCTCGCATTGCCTGATGGCTACCCGTTGGTACTGCTCTTGGGATATAGCGCTGCTCGATTTATTGAGAACCTACCAGACATGGACATCGAAGAGGGGATCCCCGAAGTCCTGTTTCGTGTTTATCGATATACGATTCGTTATGACGATGCGCAAAATGGGGCACTAATCGATATATTGAAGTTTAGTCCCAATGATGTTTCGAATGTTGCCACGTTACTTGATGCCCTGACAAAAAATGAGAGTTCGCCGCCTGTCAAGGACTGGGACTTGGGCTGTATACGTGATCTGACAGAGAAAAGTGTGTTTAGTGCGGCTGTTGAGCGGGCGAAAGAGTATATCCGTGCTGGTGATATCTACCAGGTGCAGTTATGTCGACGTGCTGTATTGAGTGCAACTATTCCGCCGATAGATCTCTATGAGCGTCTTGCGTCAATTAATCCAGCGCCCTACATGTATTACCTGGATATTGGTAACCAACATATTGTGTCTTCCAGCCCAGAACTCATGATTCGGGTACAAGACGGTGTTGCCCAGGTTCGTCCGATAGCAGGGACGATGAGGCAAAAGGATCAAAGAGGAGAGAGCTTAAACAACATCCCTAAAGAGGCCGCTGAACACCTGATGCTGGTCGACTTGGCACGTAATGATTTGGCTCGTTGCGCTATTCCCGGCGGAGTAGCAGTAACGTCGTTTATGCAAGTAACCTCCTATGGACCTCTCCTTCATTTAGTTTCGACGATTGAGACTAAGATTCGCACTGGGTGCGATATATGGGATCTGATTATAGCAAACTTCCCAGCAGGTACGATGACAGGAGCTCCCAAGGTTCGTGCTATGGAAATCATTTCTGAGCTCGAAGGGGCGCCTCGTGGATTATATACCGGATGTGCGGGATATATTACGGGCTTGAACAGCGGGGTTTTCGCTCTGACAATTCGGACGATCATTGGAAATCCTGGCCGGTATATATTGCAATCTGCCGCTGGAATTGTTACTGACTCACAAGCGGCGGCAGAGTGGGATGAAACAGGTGCGAAGATTGACTCGTTTTCTCGAACAATGGTGGTGAACGCATGAAAGTATTATTGGTGGATGCTTTTGACAGTTTTGTGTTTGTCATCGAACAATATTACCTGATGGTCGGAGCAAAGACGAAAGTAATCCGAGTCAACAATGACCCAATTAGCTATTACGAGCAATGGAAGCCAGATCTCTTGGTCTTGGGACCCGGGCCAGGCACACCTCAGGAGCATGGTTATTTGGACATACTCCTGAGAGTGAAAAAACAGCAAGCTATTTTTGGTGTATGTTTGGGGCATCAAGCGATCGGGGAATTTTTTGGCGGGGAGCTCTTTCACGCACCTACTGTTGAACACGGTAAGTACGCGCGAGTACAACACGATGGACAAGGTGTTTTCCGTAATATTCCGACGCCAATAAACGTAGTCCGTTATCACTCATTGGCTATTACCAACTTTGCGATGGTGAGGGACTTGTTACCTACTGCCTATTCTGAGGAGGATAATGTAAATATGGCGGTACGACACCGCACACGTCCAATTGAAAGCGTACAGTTTCATCCTGAAAGTATCGGAACAGATCACGGATTAAGGATAGTCGAAAACTCATTGTCATTAGTCAATCATGTTGTTACGTAATTATATTAGATAGGTGATAGTTTTTTAAGGTAATAGAATAAGTAGCAAAATTATGACTCAAAAATTAGAGAATGGAATAATGAATAGAAATAGATGGAAAGCGTTAAGTGTTATTTCAATTATACAATTCATACTACTGCTTGATGCCACAGTAGTAAATGTGGCATTACCTCAAATCAAGTCTGATCTAGGGTTTAGCGATGGATCTTTAACATGGGTGGTGAATGCTTATCTTATTGCGGCAGGATCACTATTATTGCTTGGCGGGAAGATTGGTGATGCTTTTGGTGTGTTGCGTACATTCCAGATAGGCATCTCCATCTTTGGTTTGTTCTCTCTTGTCGCAACTGTTGCACCTAATGTTTCTGTACTTATTTTAGGACGTACTGGCCAGGGGGTTGGCGAGGCTCTTGCTGCTGCGACTGGGTTAGCCATGGTTTCTTTGTTATTTCCCTCAGGCCCTGAGCGTGGGAAGGCTTTTTCAATCTGGACCGCACTTGGTGGTATGGGGTCAATTATAGGCGTTCTGCTATCTGGTATACTCACTGAACATCTTTCATGGCGTTGGGTTTTTGGGATAAATGTACCAATAGTTATACTCCTTGCCGTAGCAACAGTAATATTGATTCCAAAATTCTCCGAGCGGATACGTTCGCATTTAGATCTCGGTAATGCATTAACACTAGTAGCGGCTGTATCCTCGATAGTTTTAGGTGTGATCGGTTCTGGTATTGAACAGTTATATTGGCTCCGTTTTATGCTATTTGTATTAGGCCTATTGGGCATAATGTTGGTGCTTAAGCGTTGTAAGTTCTCAGAAGATGGCATCATCCCTGCTCGGTTGATGACTCGTTCACCGCGGCTTTTAGGGTATGCCATCGTTGCGATTCAAGCTGGTACATCAGGAGCTCTTTTTTATCTTGGTGTTTTATTATTGCAAGACTATCTCGGTATGACACCTATGCAAACTGGGTTTGCCTGGCTACCTTTCTGTTTTGGTTTTTTCCCTGGTATTTTTATGTCTCAGTCAGTCACAAAGCAAAAGGGAGCACGGATTGCCGCTATCACAGGACTCGCTATTTCAGCTATTGGTTTTGTGTTATTTGCAATTGGAGTAACGACTCAGAGCTATTGGATAGGAATGATGCCTGCCATGCTCGTCACCTCCATTGGTTTTGGTTGTGTTGCTCCTGTCGCACAATCACTCGCGACTAATGGACTTTCCGATAATGACGCGGGTGCTGGATCAGGCATGGCAACAACAATACAACAGTTATTTCAAGTGGGAGGGGTGACGTTATTGACCACTGTCGCCATTGCTTTCACTAATGAAGCTTCTACCATTGGAGCAAACGGATTCATCGTTGCGTTTGCGCTGGGTGCTGTAATGTTGAGCGGTGGAGCTATTTTTATCGGAACTACACGTAGCGCCCTGATACTTGAAACGGATTATTCACATCTTAAAGATTAGGATAAAATCGATGACTCAAAATTATTTAATCCCATCGGTTAGTGGTCCACTCATAGATATTCCATGCACGACAGGATTACGTGAAAAATGGATAGGAGCTATGTTGGATCAAACTGGTCGGGCTTATTCTGGTGCATTTCGCCTCGATTTTTCCTCTGGATGCAAGCCGGAAAAAGTATTGAACGCTGTTGTTGAAACGTTTGCCAGACATCCTGTTTTGGCCGCTCGATTTGATATTGAATGCGACACTCTCGTCGGGCGGGCACCGAGTGAGTCTATGTTATATGAGATACTGCAACTGCATTTATGTACGATACAATCTGGAATTACAGACGAATCGTTTCTTGCATACCGTTCAAAGCGTGCAAGTGAACCGGGACTCAGAATAGCTTCAACGATGGATGATGAAGGATTACATGTCTGGATAGGTTTTTGGGTCTTTACCTGTGATGGCGCATCAATAGACTTGCTGGTTGAAGATATTGCTCATTTCTATCGTGGAGAACCAGCCAGTTCATCCCGGTATTGGCAGGAATATGCCAGGAAGGAAATATTCCTTACGTCAAAGAGAGTGATAAGCAATCGGGATAAGTTGGCTGCTTATCCTGAGGCTGGTCCATATGGAATAGATGCGCTGCGGGCTACTTCGCCTGGTACCATAGGGCAAATGCAGAGTATAAGATTCAATTCTAAAATAGCGCGTAGAAAGCTCTATGCAAGTGCAAAAGCCTGTCGTATTACACCATTTGTGCTGTTGTTTTCTGCCTTTCAACACGCAATAAGTGTCGTCAGTGGAGTAACAACTATTGTTACAGGTGTTCCATTTATTAATCGGCAGCGACAGCATGAACATACTATTGTTGGCCCAGTGTCTACAACAGTCCCCGTCACAACTCTCCATATACCAGATGAACCGTTTGTAACTAAGCTTAATCAGTTTCAACGTGCGGTAATTGACGCAGCAGGACGGCAAGATATTGAACCCTCGGCACTGTATCCTAAAGGGGGTTCGGCACGAACTGCCGCGTATGAACTACCTTATCCTCAGTTGTTCAATGCTTGGAACTCACAACGAGAGGGGGTTCCCATAGCACTGGATGAGTCTGAGTTTATGGTTCTTCACCTGTTACCTAATGATACATGTCGTGTGGGGTTCGAGATTACCCTTGATGAACACACGGAGTATATATCAGGTCGTTTTGATCTCGATATTAACTCCTATGGTAAGTATACAAAAGAGATATTAAGTCAGATGATTATTATTTTAGATGATATCATATTAAAAAAAACGTGAGTGTTCTTATTTAAGAATATGGCTCCTCCAATCGGCAGAATAAACTCTGTTCAGTACATATATTGATGTTCGGTTTTTTTATGAAAATTGGTAGGAGCTTATGTCATTATCATATTTTTAAGAGGGATTTTATGATTAGTGCAGTCCAACATTATCTACGTGAAACAATGAAACATTATCCCCATAAGATTGTAGTTAAATATGAAATTGGTTCCATTAATGAATCGATTACATATAGTTAGTTGGATAGGTTTAGTGATGAATTTGGTCATCATCTTCAAAAAATTTGGGTACAGAAAGGCGACATGGTCGCCTTCTTTTCAGACTGAAGAAAATATTGTGTGCTGGCGAAGTGTTATCAGTTAGTGTGCTAAGAAAATGGATGAATTTTTTCCCTCATGTACGGTTCACTAATATGTATGGACCTACCAAAATTACAGTGGATTGTTGCTATCATATCATTGAAAGTATCCCATCACCTGAAGATAAATACGTCCTAATTGGTTTGCCTTGAACTAACATGGAAATGTATATATTGACGGATGAAGGGAGTATCACTCTAGAGCCTAAAGTTGTGGAGATTTGTCAGTCAGAGGGACATCTGTTTCTCAAGGGTATTTGATGAGTAAAGGAAAAACGCAAGAAAAATTCATCCAAAACCCTATGAATGATAAATATTCTGATACTATGTATAAAACAGGTTATTTAGTATTTACTGATGATGCCGGTTTTTTATTATTCAGGTAGAGTTGATAACCAAATAAAATATTTCGGATATCGTATTGAGTTAAGGGAGATTGAGACGGGAGTTTTACGTCTTGATTTTATTGATGAGGCTGTTGCTATCTATAATGAATCGAATGTTAATTTAAACTCATTTATTGGTATGGTCGTTAAATCCTCTCATTTTATTGAATTAAAACAGTTTCGCACGGAGTTATCCAGGGTGTTACCTAATTATATTATTCCTTCTAAAATTATTTTTGTGGAAACTCAATTCCTCAGACTAGAAAATGGTAAGTGTAATAGAAGAGAAATAGCCAAGTTGTTTGTTTAATGGTTTTATAGTACTTTGGGAAAGATAAAAATTTATAATTTTTGTTACCTATGATTATTATTGTAATCCAACAACATTAGAGAACAGGTTGTTATTGGCATTCATAGGAAAGTGACTTAGTCAAAATCATTTGTTTTTGTAATTTAATTGTTAAAAAAGGAGTAGCGGAGTGGGTTTAATATCTAATGGTGTTAACAATAGAAAAATTAGTAAATTTCTTCATCGCAATAGCCTTCTTTCACTTTGCACTTATAGTCAGGATGATTTTTGGCCTGCAAGTTGCCTTTTTAAATTCAATGAAAAGAGCATGAGTCTTTGGGTGTCAACCAATGAAAATACCAGGCACTCAAAGATCATGACTGTAAATAATAGTGTTGTTGGTACTATAAATTCAACATCTTTATTCCTTCCATTTAAAAGAGGGGTGCAATATAAAGGTCGTATTTCTAAATTGGATGGTAAGCAGCTAAGTATAGCAAAAGGAGAATACCTGAAGAAATTCCCTTTTTTTAAAAATAAAGTGAAATGCATATGGGAGATTGAACTTGATGAGATAAAATATACAGATCTGCGAATGGGGGCCATACAAGTTGCTGTTTGGCTCAGGTCTAATGATAAATACTATTATGGTTGAGTGATCTCTTCCCTGATCTCTTCCCATTAAACAGGACCAGGCTAAACTGGAGTTTTCTGCCCTTCTTTTCCTTAAAAAAGAGGCAATCCGGCCATGAAAAAGATCCGCTGTACTGAAGAGCAAATTGCTTTTGCCCTGA
>NZ_JAEMHF010000014.1:0-70819 GCF_016456245.1 Brenneria sp. L3-3C-1
TGCATACCGAAGGGTTGGCGGAATCCTGGGCGAATATCTACCTGCAATGCGCCATCGCCATCCACGCTAAACGGACGGGCGATACCGCGACGCTGGAGAAATTAATCTATCCCAATATCGATGCCGGCCTAGAAGGGGTGCGCTGGATTGAAAACTGTGTTCGTTCTGCTGACAGCGGCGCCACCTGGGTCGATTACGAGTAAGGACAATACGATGAAACTTTCATTTTGTACCGACAGCCTTGGCCATCTGCCCTGCGAGGCGATGCTGGACATCAGCCAGTAACCTTGTCATTTCGCAGTGACTGAAACAGGTGTTGCAGCCACTGCGTGTACCGCTATCTCAGCCTAACGAAGTAAAGAGAAAGTGTAATAATGACAATGACCTAGCCCTATTTGGAGTTTGACTCAATGGAACATTATATTACTAAAAACCCTGCATCAGGTCCTAACAGCAACGCCAAAACTGAGCCTTTAGTCAAAGTAATTGCCGCTATCGCCACACTGGGTGGTCTGCTGTTTGGATACGATACTGGCGTCATTTCCGGCGTTCTGCTGTTTATGGGCCCGGAAATGCAATTAACCCCTTTCACCACCGGTCTGGTAACCAGTTCGCTCTTAGTGGGCGCCGCCACCGGGGCAGTCGTATCCGGTTCGCTTGCCGACAGGCTCGGCCGCCGGAAAATCATCCTGATACTGGCTGTCATCTTTGCGATCGGCGCCCTGGGAACAGCGCTGGCGCCCAATCTGACCGTGATGGTATTTTCCCGTGTCATCCTGGGATTGGCGGTCGGCGGCGCCGGCACGACGGTGCCTGTGTATCTTGCTGAAATCGCCCCGGCTAACCGGCGGGGACAATTGGTTACCATCAGTGAATTAATGATCGTAACCGGTCAATTGCTCGCCTATGTCTCGAACTTTGCTTTTAACGAAATCTGGGGCGGCGAGAACACCTGGCGCTGGATGCTGGGTATTGCCACCATTCCCGCCATTTTACTGTGGTTCGGTATGCTGTATATGCCCGATACGCCGCGCTGGTACGCGCTGAAGGGCCGCCTTGCCGAAGCGCGGAATGTATTAAATAAAACGCGGGCAAAGGAAGACGTTGAGTGGGAAATGATGGAGATCGAGGAAACCGTGGCGGAACAGTCCCGTCAGAAAGGTTCCCTGAAAGATCTGCGTGTGCCATGGATGCGTAAGGTGTTCCTTATCGGCGTTGCATTTGCCTTTTTCCATGCGGCCACCGCCGTAAACAGCATCATGTATTATGCGCCGACCATTTTACAAAACACCGGGTTAAGCACCGACGCCGCCTTGTTCGCTACTATCGCAAACGGCGTGGTTTCGGTCATTATGGTGATGATCGGCATTGTGTTGCTCGGTTATATCGGCCGACGCACCATGGCCGCGCTGGGACAGATTGGTTGTACCTGCTGTCTGTTCTTACTGGCGGCTATTTCCGGCTTTATGCCCGAGCATGTCGGCGGCGACGTGAACCTGTTGCGCAGCTATCTGGTGTTGGGCGGGATGCTGCTGTTCCTGTGCTTTTTGCAGGGCGCCTATGCGCCGGTCATCTGGCTGATGCTGTCTGAAATGTTTCCCGTCAAAATTCGCGGGATCTGTATGGGCGGCGCGGTATGCGCGCTGTGGGGGGCAAATGTCTTTATTGCCATGTCATTCCCCATACTGCTCGATACGTTTGGTCTGGCGGGCGCATTCTGTACCTACGGGGTGATCGGTCTGTTCGGCATCGTATTCGTCCTGAAATACATTCCTGAAACACGCAACCGCAGTCTGGAGCAGATCGAACATTATCTGCGTGATAAATATGATAGTGACTTTGCCGCTAAAGCCGCTAAAAAAGCCGAGCGTAATCAGCTCAGGCAAACTGCCGGTAAAACGCAGGAACCCTAAACGCGATATCACCTAACCTGGCAAGAGATAGTTTTCGGTAAATCCGTATGACGCTTATTCGGGAATCACCGGTAGGCGTTATACCGAACGCCGATCTAACGGCAAATGCTTTCATTGAAATGGGATAAGTCCTCGATCGGCCTCACTGTGCGGCCCTTGATTTATCCGCTCCCAGTCAAGACGCATGGATACTGCCTGACGTAGCGGCACAGCGCGACGAGACGCCATGATTTATTACCCGGCAAAGTATGCGTCAGCTCACACTAAATGAAAATTTCAAAATAATTTATTTGAAATATTTTTTTCATAACACTATTGTTACTATCATATAGTCGCTCGCCAGCGACGGCTCTTAAGCCCTGACCTTTACCAAGATGGGTCACTGCGGCAAGCGATTTTATCTCCCGAACCGAGCCAGGTGTGGGAGTGGTTCAGTAGACGAGGGTGAGACAAGATGAAGATAGTGGGTAATTACATCGGCGGCAAACAGCGGATTAGCACAAGCAACAATACCTCTCCGGTATACAATCCTGCTACCGGCAAGGTAGCGAGTCAGGTCACGTTAAGCACCCATGATGAAGTGAAGGAAGCCATCGGTATCGCCCATGCCGCATTTGAACAGTGGGCGAAAACCACGCCGCTGCGTCGTGCCCGTATCCTGTTCAATTTCAAAACGCTGCTGGAACTGCATCGCGATGAACTGGCCGAGTTGATTGTCAGCGAGCACGGTAAGGTGTTTTCCGATGCGCTGGGTGAACTGACCCGCGGCATAGAAGTGGTGGAGTTTGCCTGCGGCATTCCGCATCTTATCAAGGGCGACTACTCCGCCGATGTCGGCACCGGCGTGGATAGTTTCTCGATCATGCAGCCGCTGGGGGTAGTGGCCGGCATTACGCCGTTCAACTTCCCGGCGATGGTGCCGATGTGGATGTTCCCGATTGCGCTGGCCTGCGGCAACACTTTTGTGCTCAAACCGCCGGCCGCCGACCCGTCGGCTTCCGTTCGCATGGCGGAGCTACTGACCGAGGCGGGCTTGCCCGATGGCGTATTCAACGTGGTGCACTGCGGTAACGACGAGGCCAGCCTGCTGACCAGCGATCCGCGCATTCAGGCGGTCAGTTTCGTCGGTTCATCCGGCGTAGCGGAGCATATCTACAAAACCGCCAGCGCTCACGGCAAACGGGTACAGGCTTTCGGCGCCGCCAAAAACCACGCTATCGTCATGCCGGATGCCGATCTGGACGCAACGGTCAATGCGGTGATGGGCGGGGCTTTCGGTTCCGCCGGTGAGCGCTGTATGGCGCTGCCTATCGTAGTGGTGGTCGGGGATGAAACCGCAGACAAACTGATCGCCAAACTCAAACCGCTGATCGCCGAACTGCGCGTGGGTCCCGGCGCTAAAGGCAGCGGCAAGGAAAATGAAATGGGGCCGGTTATCTCCTCGGTCCATCAGAAAAAAGTGCTGAATTATATCGATCAGGGCGAGAAAGAAGGCGCTACCGTGGTTATCGACGGTCGCGGTTATAATGTGGAAGGCCATGAGGAAGGATTCTATGTCGGCGGTACGCTGTTCGATAACGTCACCACCGATATGGTGATTTACCGGGAGGAGATTTTCGGACCGGTGCTGGGCGTCGTGCGCGCGCCTGACTACGAAACCGCGCTGAACATCGTTAATAGCCACGAGTTCGGCAACGGTAGCGCCATTTTCACCAGCAGCGGCCGCTATGCTCGCGACTTCACTCATCGGGTACAGGCCGGTATGGTCGGGGTCAATGTGCCGGTCCCGGTTCCGGTGGCGTTTCACTCGTTTGGCGGCTGGAAACGCTCGGTATTCGGGGCATTGAACGTACACGGGACCGACGGTGTGCGCTTCTATACCCGAATGAAGACCGTGACCACCCGTTGGCCGACCGGACAGCTCACCGTATCGGAATACAGCATGCCGACGCTGGGATAATCATCTATTCAACAGGAGGATGACGTGAGCGAACTGTTATCAAAATATCGGACGGACGATGCCGACGGACACCGGCAGCATATTACGCCGGAAAATGCCGGCTGGCGTTACGTGGGTTTTGATGCCTGGCAGCTTAAAGCCGGACAGACGCTTGAGTTGGAGAGCGGCGATCGCGAGCTTTGCCTGGTGCTGGTGGCCGGGATAGCCAGCATCGCCACGCGCCATGCCGAGTTTAGTCATATTGGTAAAAGAATGAGTCCCTTTGAGCGCATACCGCCTTTTTCAGTGTATGTGCCGCACCACGATCGGGTCAGCGTGGCGGCCGAGAGCGATCTGGAACTGGCGGTGTGCAGCGCGCCCGGTCACGGCGATCTGCCGGCGCGGTTGATTGCCCCCCGGGACGTGGGGGTGGAACAGCGCGGCAAGGGGCGCAATCAGCGTCTGGTGCATAATATTTTGCCGGAGACCGAAGCGGCCGACAGCCTGCTGGTGGTCGAGGTTTATACCGATGAGGGGAATACCAGCTCATACCCCAGCCATAAGCACGATCAGGAAAACTCGCCCGATGAGACTTATCTGGAGGAGACCTACTATCATCGGCTCGATCCGGCGCGCGGCTTCTGCCTACAGCGGGTGTATACCGACGATCGCAGCCTGGACGAGTGTATGGCGGTGTATAACGGCGATGTGGTGAAAGTGCCGCGCGGTTATCATCCGGTGGCGACGATCGCCGGTTATGACAGCTATTACCTGAATGTGATGGCCGGTCCGGTACGTAAATGGCAGTTTACCTGGGAAAAAGATCACGCCTGGATTAACTCCGACGCTTATCCCCGGGCATCAAGACCGATACCATAATAGATACCGTCCGTGTTACGGAACTGCACCCTAAAGGTTGGATACCAACTGATTCAGGTGCAGTTTTTTATGCGGCGACGGTGGTGTTGAATCGAGGCTGACCGGACGGTCGCCGGTCAGAGAAGTCGGTCAATCTTGCATCAGGATGGCGTATTGCCTGCGGCGCGGGCGGCGTTATTCATCGCCAGCGACAGCATCAGCGTCTGGGACAGGCACATGGATGATACCTGAGAACGGAAACCGTCCACCTGAGCCTCGCGCACCACAAAGCAGACGTCGCTGAACGCCGCCAGCGGGCTGACCATGCTGTCGGTAATGGCAATCTGTCTGACGCCGCTCTTGGCGCCGAGCGATACCAAATCCACCACTTCCTGAGCATAGGGCGAGTAACTGATGGCGACCACCACATCGGAGGGTTTCACCATGCTTAACTGTTCGTTGAACATGCCGCCCAAACCATCGATAAGAAACGCCCGTCGTTCCAGATGACGCAGAGCATAGGTCAGATAAGAGGCGATGCTGAATGAGCGCCGCAGGCCGATAATATAAATATTGTCGGCTTCGTCCAGCAGTTTCACCGCCGTATTGAGATCCGCTTCGTTTACCTGCCCGGGTAACTGCTGTAATGCCGTGCTGTTAACCATACTGAACATATTCAGTATTTCCATCGGTGTTTCCGGCGCGGCCGTATCTTTACTGGCGGTCTGCCGGAACAGCCTGACGCGATTGGTATAGCTGACGGTTCCCTCCATCAGGTCTTGACGGAATACCTGTTTCATTTCGTTGAATCCGTCAAAGCCGAATGCATTGGCGAAGCGGATCAGCGTTGAAGGCGGAACATCGGCTTTTTCAGCAATGGAGGCGATCGTTTCAAACGGAATGCTGCTGCTGTTATCCAGCATATAGCGCGCCACCTGTTTCAGCCGTTTGCTAAGCGAATCGTATCGGTCGCGTATTTCATCTTGCAACGACGAGAGTTGGGAAACTGTTGTCATGGAAACCACTTAATAGTCAGTCAGGGCGAGAGCGCTAGGAATGATTATTACGATTAGAAATTTCAAATCAACATATTATTGAAAATATCAAGCCATACTTTGAAGGGGGTCAAGCTTAGACTCGGTAAGGGCTATGAATGGTATCAGCTCCCGTGAGTATGGCCGGTCGGTTTTTTTAGCTGGAGCGGCGCTGCGGATTTATTTCGCGCGGCATGAAAAAATTATTTCACTTCGCAAAAGAAACCGCCAGGCAGGCGCCTGGCGGTCAGATGGTTAACGGTCAGCGTACCGGCCGGTAAAGGCGCCAGTACTCGATAAGGGTCATAAAGCGCTGTTTGACGGCATCGACCAGTTGTCGATCGTCCAGCTTGCCGCGAAACCACCGATCGGAGGCTTCGGCGAAAATGGTGCGCCCGACGGCGAAACCTTTGACGCATGGCGCGTCGGCCGCGGCGGCGAAACCTTGTTTCAGAACGGCCTCCGGCGCATCCAGACCGAGGATCAGGACACCGCGGCAGTAGGCATCGTTTTCTTCAATGATGCGGCCGATATCCTGCCACCCTTGGGACGACATGGGCGGCAATTTCCACCAGTCAGGCTGTACGCCCAACGAATAGAAGCGCTGCAACAGGGTTGCATAGTGCTTCTCATCCCGGTCGGGGTTGCTTTCCGGCAGGATAAGCTCCAGCAGCAGCTCGTGGCCGGACTGCTGGCAGGCATGATAGACCTCGCTTATCAGCGCTTCCTGCTCCAGCCGGAGTGATTCCGGGTCCGCAGGATGATAGAACACCAAACACTTGACCACATGCTCCAGCGGCCAGCTAACCAGTTGAGAACCGATATCGCCGTGTTCAAGGCGCAGCGGACGCGAACTGGGCAATTCTATCGGCCGGCCGATCCACCAGCCCTGGCCGGTGATGTCGTTCAGCGCCGCCTGGCCGAAAGTGGTATCGGCCAGGATGCCGGCGTTGCCGTCAAGACCGGTCGCGGCGGCGGCTTCGCGGGCCCCCTCAAGCAGCAACTGTTTCAGCCTGGGGATCTCATCCGGCGACTTACCGGCGGCGACGGCGAGATCGACCAACTGCTTGCGGTGATCAAAGGCGAAGATGCAGAGTTCGGGCCAGGCCTGTTTACGGGTGGTCACCCGGTGCAGGTGGTTTAGGCGGGGATCTTTATCCGGCTGTTTGACGCTGTCCACGCGCGACAGATAATCATCCAGTTCGGTCTTGGTCGGCATGGCCGGCGCGCAGCCGTGGCGGGAGACCACCAGGGCGCCGCAGGCATTGGCGTAACGGCAGGCCTGCTCCCAGCTCTCGCCGTTCAGGTAGCCGCGCAGCAGGCCGGACATGAAAGCGTCGCCGGCGCCGAGCACGTTGAGCACCTCCACCCGCACGCCTCTTTGCAGCGCGACGGCGTCCCAACTGTCCGGGATCTCGCCTTCAAACACCGAACAACCCTGAGCGCCGCGCTTACACACCAGCGTTGCCTGACTGACGCGTCTCACGTTGCGCAGCGCCGCCAGCGTATCGGTGGTGCCGCCGGCAATATGGAATTCTTCCTCCGTGCCGACAATCAGATCAAAGTGATGCAGCACATCCTGTAGCTCCCGGGTGACCCGTTCGGAAGAAATAAAGCGGGTTTCACCGTCGCCGAGCGAGGTCAACCCCCACAGCACCGGACGATAGTCAATATCCAGCGCGCGGCGCAGGCCGTGGCGTTTGGCGAAGTCCAGCGCCTTGAGTACGGCGGCGCGGGTATTGGGATGCGAAAGGTGGGTGCCGGTCACCGCCACCGCCCGTGAGGAGGCGATATAGCTTTCGTCGATATCGTCCGGCGAGAGAGCCATGTCGGCGCAATTTTCACGGTAAAAAATCAGCGGGAACGTTTCCTGATCCTTGACCCCGAGGATCACCAGCGCCGTCAGACGCTCTTTATCGGTAATCAGGTATTGGGTATCCACACCGGCACGTTGCAGTTCTTCACGCAGGAATCGGCCCATGTGTTCGTCGCCGACGCGTGCCAGCATGCCGGATTTTAATCCCTGGACCGCCGTGCCGTAGGCCACGTTGCCGGAAGATCCGCCCAGGTATTTGGAAAATGTCGTCATGTCTTCCAAACGCGCGCCGATTTGTTGTCCGTAGAGATCGATCGCGATACGTCCGATGCAGATGACATCAAGCTGTTTCTGCGCTGTGCCCATGTGTATTTCCTCTAAAGTATTAGGAAGAAAGCCATTTGATGTTGGTTTATTATGAGGATTAAAGATTTCATTTTCAATATAAATGGAATTTATAAATTCAATTTTAGTGACAAAATAGCATCAAAATTCAACCGGACGGACGAGAATGTTGATTTTTAACGCTGACTTCAGTCGATCGGTTTTAAAAAATAAATTTTCAATTATATTGCTGATTTTTAAAATTAACTTTATGTAATTAACTGGTATTTTATCCAATTGATACCGTCAATGATGAGCGAAAAACGATGGTGGAAAGCGCAGGCGCGCCATGAAATTTTGATTCTTTGATTAGCCTCTCAAAAATGGAATTTTAATTTTATTTGTCTTTTTATATGAAAACCATTCTAACTATAATCTCAAGTCTCACCATGTACCGGAAACCTGACAGGCCAGCACGGGACATTCCCCCATAGGCCAGATGATATAGAAGGGTGGAAAATGAACAAGATCAGACTTACCACGGCACAAGCATTGGTGCGTTTTCTGGATAACCAATATGTTGAGGTTGACGGCGTCGAGACCAAGTTTGTCAAAGGTATCTTCGCTATTTTCGGCCATGGCAATGTATTGGGGCTCGGGCAGGCGCTGGAGCAGGACTGCGGCCAACTGCACATTCATCAGGGGCGCAACGAGCAGGGCATGGCCCATACGGCCATTGGTTTTGCCAAGCAATCGCTGCGCCGTCAGATCTATGCCTGCACGTCGTCGGTCGGCCCCGGCGCGGCAAATATGGTCACCGCCGCCGCGACCGCCAGCGCCAACCGCATTCCGCTGCTGCTGCTGCCGGGCGACGTTTACGCCACTCGCCAGCCCGATCCGGTGCTGCAACAGATCGAGCAATCCTATGACTTAAGCATCAGTACCAACGATGCTTTCCGGGCGGTGAGCAAATACTGGGATCGGATTGTCCGCCCTGAGCAACTGATGACCGCCTGCATCAGCGCCATACGGGTGTTGACCGACCCGGCGGAAACCGGAGCTGTGACTCTCTCTTTGCCGCAGGATGTGCAGGGCGAGGCCTATGATTATCCGGACTATTTCTTCCAGAAACGCGTGCACCGCATCGAACGCACCCTGCCGACCGCCGGCATGTTGGACGACGCGCGCTCACTGCTGCTCGGCAAACGTAAGCCGCTGATTATCTGTGGCGGCGGCGCCAAATATTCCGGCGCCGGCGCGGCGCTCCAGGCGTTTGCCGAACGGTTTAATATTCCTTTCGCGGAAACGCAGGCCGGTAAAGGTACGCTGGTGTCGGAGCATCCGCTGAACGTAGGCGGCGTGGGCGAAACCGGGACGCTGGCGGCTAACCTGCTGGCGAAGGAAGCCGATCTGATTATTGGTATCGGCACCCGCTATACCGATTTTACCACCTCGTCGAAATGGATATTTCAGAATCCCGAGGTGTCATTCCTGAATATCAACGTTAGCCGTTTCGACGCGTTCAAACTTGATGGCCGCCAACTGGTGGCTGATGCGCGCGAAGCGCTCGTGGCGCTCAACGAACGTTTACAGCCTGAAAACTGGCCGATCGCCTGGGAAGGAAAGGTGGAAGAGGTGCGGCGGCAGTTGCTGGATGAGACCGATCGCGTCTACGCCGTCGACTTTTCCGGCGAGGATTTCGTACCCGAGATTGACGATCATCTCGATCGTCAGAAAGTGTTTACCGAATTTCATCGTCTTACCGGTTCCGTACTGACCCAAAGCCGGGTGCTGGGGGTGCTAAACCGCACCATTCCGCGCAATGCGGTGATCGTCGCCGCCGCCGGCAGCCTGCCTGGCGATCTCCAGCGTATATGGCGCACTACCGATACGCACGGTTACCACGTCGAGTATGGCTATTCCTGCATGGGATATGAGGTGAATGCCGCGCTGGGCGTCAAGCTGGCGGAACCGGATCGCGAAGTTTATGCCCTGGTGGGAGACGGCTCGTTCATGATGCTGCACTCCGAGCTGGTCACCTCCATTCAGGAACGCCGCAAAATCAACGTGGTGTTGCTGGATAACATGACCAATGGTTGCATCAACAATTTGCAGATGGAACACGGCATGAACAGCTTCTTTACCGAATTTCGTTTCCGCGACGGTTCGCCGTCCAGACTTGACGGCGGCCTGGTGCCGGTGGATTTCGCCAAAATCGCCGAGGGTTACGGCTGCAAGAGCTACCGGGTCACCACCCTGGAAGAACTGCATCACGCTCTTGAGGATGCCCGTCGGCAGACCGTCTCCACCTTACTGGATATCAAAGTGTTGCCCAAGACGATGATCCACAAGTATTTCAGCTGGTGGCGGGTCGGGGGAGCCGAGGTTTCCGAAAGCGAGTCGGTTCAGGCGGTTGCGCGTATGCTGGCGGACAATACCGAACGGGCGCGGCGTTACTGATCGGCAATGATGATGATATTAGGGCGGCAGGACGCTCGCCGCTGCCCAAACCCCCTTGACTCAACGATGCAAGTGAAGGAGTAAACCCAATGAAAATCGCTTTTGATGTTGATGTGATTAAAGAAATGAGCATCACGGATATGGTCAGGCAGGTAGCCGACTGGGGATATCGCTATATTGAACAATCACCGCATCCGCGTATCAACCCGTTTTACAAGTATCCCAAGGCTAGCCGGGAACTGGTAAGCGAGTATAAGAAGGCATTGCGCGATAACAACGTGGAAATTTCGTCATTCATCGTGGTCTATCGCTGGTCCGGTCCTGATGAGGCCCGACGCCAGGCGGCGGTAAAAAACTGGAAGCGCATGATTGAGATTGCGGTTGAAATGGGAGTGCCGGTTATCAATACCGAGTTGGCGGGAGACCCTAACCAGCCGGAGATTTGTGAGGAAATGTGGTACAAGTCCATGGAAGAACTGTTGCCGATCGCCGAGCGTGAAGGCATCCGCATTGAAATCCAGTCCCATCCCTGGGATTTCTGTGAAGAGAGCAACCCGACCGCCGATATGGTCAAATCCCTGCGCAGCGAGAATGTGAAGTATCTCTATAGCGTGCCGCACACCTTTTTCTACGACAAAGGCGTCGGGGACGTGGCCAGCATGCTGAAATATGCCGGGGACGATCTTTCCCATGTGCTGATTGCCGATACCATGAACCATACCAAGCATTGCCGTTACATCGTCAACCCGCCGGGCGTTGACGCCGTCGTCCATCAGCATGTGGGGGTCGGCGAAGGTGAGGTGGATTTCGACGCGCTGTTTCAGACGCTGCGGGAAATGGACTTTGCCAATCGCACCTTCAAGGTGGGGGGGGAGTCGATTATTGCCGCCTCGCTGTTCGGTTATCCGGAAAAAATGAAATACCAGGCAGTGGAAACCCGCGAGCTTATCGAGCGGGAATTGCTGGGCCGGTAAGCCGTCAGGCCGCCGGTCAATGGATGACTGGCGGCCGGGCATATTGTCTGTCCTGTCGTTGATATCGCCCTTGACCGCGATGCCTGCGCAGGCGGGCATTTCTTGCATTGAGCCGCCATCAAAAACAGGATTGATTCTCCGATCGTTTGTTAAGGGCTGATTGCCTGAAAGTCGTCTTCGTGAGGAAAAAATGTCTGCTCCTGCACAGCTAAAAATATCTCCCTCTTACCAACATCATTCCTTGCTGCGTATCAGCATCGCCATGTTTATTGCATACATGACCGTTGGGCTGCCGCTGACCGCGATTCCGTTATATGTACATCAGGTGCTGGGGCTAAATAACACCCTGGTCGGTTTGACCGTGGGCCTTCAGTTTTTAGCCACGGTGTTGACCCGCAGCTATGCGGGGCGTTCGGCTGATAATAAAGGCGCCAAACGGACGACCTACTTTGGGTTGCTTACCTGCGGATTGTCGGGAATGGCCTATCTGGTATCCGATCTGCTGGTATCGCCCGATAGCATGATGTGGGCGTTTGGGGTGCTTTTGCTGGGACGGATACTGCTCGGGCTGGGAGAAAGTCAACTGCTGACGGGCAATCTGACATGGGGAATCGGTCTGGCCGGCGCCGCGCATTCCGGCAAGGTGATGTCCTGGAACGGGATGGCGACATACGGCGCACTGGCGGTAAGCGCGCCGGTTGGATTAGTCATTTATCAGCTATGGGGATTTTTTGCGCTGGGGATGATGACTTTGCTGTTGCCTCTCCTGGCGCTGGTGTGCAATTTCAGCGTGCCGAGCGTTGCGAAGAACGGCGCTACGCGTCAGTCCCTGTTTTCCGTTGTCGGTCAGATATGGCGGCCAGGGGTGGCGTTGGCTTTGCAAGGCGTCGGTTTTGCGGCGCTTAGCGCTTTTATTTCGCTGTATTTTGCTGAACAACAGTGGGGGAATGCGGGTTTTGCCCTGACCGCCTTTGGCGTAAGTTTTATTGCGGTGAGGTTGTGCTTTGGATCGCTGCCCGATCGGCGCGGCGGATTTTGGGTTGCCAGGTATTCGTTGCTGCTGGAGTGTGTGGGTTTGATATGCATCTGGCAGGCGCCCACCGCCGGGTTCGCTCTCATTGGCGCCGCACTGACCGGAGGAGGATGCTCGCTGATTTTCCCTTCTCTGGGCGTTGAAGTGCTTAAGCGAGTGGGCCAGCAGGTGCGAGGTACGGCATTGGGAGGATATTCCGCCTTTCAGGATATCGCCTATGGCATCACCGGGCCGCTGATCGGAACGCTGGCAACCTGGGCGGGCTATCGCAGTGTGTTTTTAGCGGCTGCCGCATGTGCGCTGCTGGGTGTGATGGTGGTACAAATTCTGATGATAAAAAGTATGTCTGCCGCAGTACCTTCGAATGACTAACGGTATCCGCTCTAAATAATTCGCGCTGCGGGAAGGTCGGCGCACCTTCCCCTTTCGACACAACCCGTATTATGCCGATCAACCCACAATGAATTCTCTCCCGGTCTTTCATTTCTATCCTCTGAGGTAGCTCTCATTCTTGAACATTTTTCAATCAAATGTTGGATATATGTCAAATTTTTGTTTTTTCCTGTTTTTAAAATATTCATTTCAATGCTTTTATGTAATACGTTTTAAATTAATAAATATGAAATAAAAAAACTGATTTTACCTGTCTGGCGTCAAAATCACCTAACCCACGCCAGGGTATTTTTCAAAAATTTATTTTTATCAATGTATTAAAGCAATTAGGAGATCGAGAAAAAATCTGAACTATTGCTGGAGATTGCGCTGTGAACCCGATACGTGCCAGCAGCTGCGTTGAATTAATGTAAAAAATATTTTTCATTATGATCTTCACGTACCTGCACATAACAATGAGTGATGAGGATTGATCATGAATATCAAAAACACAGTCTTGGCCATATTGTTCGCCTGCATGTTACCGCTCACCAGTCATGCCAAAGAGATATTGATTGGCGCTTCCATGGCGGTATTTGATGACAACTGGCAAACCATCCTGCGGCATAACATTCAAAGAAAAGTTCAGGAAGCAGGAGCCAAAATTCATATGGAAGATGCCAAAGGCGATGTGGCGCAGCAGCTCCAGCAGGTACAGAACTTCATTGGTCAGGGCGTGGACGCGATTATTATCGTGCCGGTGGATACCGATGCCGTGCAGCCCATCATCAAAGTCGTCGACGCGTCCGGTATTCCACTGGTGTTTGTCAACCGCGATCCCCAGGCCGCGCTGGGCAGCAAAATGGCCTACGTCGGTTCCGATTCACAGGTGGCGGGGCAGTTGCAGATGGAAGCGTTGGCAAAGTCGATGGACTATAAGGGCAACGTGGCAATTCTGCTGGGCGAATTATCCAATGAATCCACCCGTGAACGCACCAAAGGCGTCAAATCCGTGATCGCTAAATACCCCGACATCAGAATAGTGGAAGAGCAAACGGCGAAGTGGTCGCGTAACGAAGCGGTCGATCTGGTGACCAATTGGTTGACCACCGGTAAAGAAATTAACGCCATTGCCTCCAACAACGATGAAATGGCTATCGGCGCATTGCAGGCTCTGGGCCGCAATTCGAACAACATACTGGTTGCCGGCGTGGACGGCACGCCGGATGCGTTGCAGTTCATCAAAAACGGCAAAATGGTCGCCACGGTGTTCCAGAGTGCCCAGGGACAGGGGGAAGGCGCTGTCGATACCGCAATGAAATTGATCGGCGGCGAAAAAGTAGAGTCCGCTGTGCTGGTTCCCTTCGAGTTGATTACCAAAGATAACTATCAGGAATTCGCTAGCCGCAACACTAAATAATCGTTTCTGACACCGTAGCTCGGAGGTGAAATATGACTGCTTATGCACTTGAAGCCGAAGGTATTAGCAAGTTTTTCCCTGGTGTGAAGGCGCTCAACAATGTTTCGTTGCGGATCAAAGCGGGAACCGTCCATGCGCTGATGGGGGAAAATGGCGCGGGCAAGTCTACGTTAATGAAATGCCTTATCGGCATTTACCGTCCCGACAACGGCGTGATCCGCATGAAGGGGAAAACGGTACAGTTTGACAACACTCAGGCCGCCCTGCACGCGGGGATCTCAATGATCCACCAGGAACTCAATCTGGTTCCCTATATGACCATTGCTGAAAACATCTGGTTGGGGCGTGAACCTTTGAAGTATGGGTTTGTCGATCACGCCCGGCTTAATTCCCAGACCATTGCGCTGCTCGACAGGCTCAATATTCGTCTGCCGCCGGAGCGACTGGTGGGGGATTTAAGCATCGCCAATCAGCAAATGGTGGAGATTGCCAAGGCCGTTTCGTGGAATTCAGACATCATTATTATGGACGAGCCGACGTCAGCGCTGACGGAAACGGAAGTCGCCCACCTGTTTACCATTATTCGCGATTTGCGCGCCCAGGGAAAAGCCATCATCTATATCAGTCACAAAATGGATGAGGTGTTTGCGATTACCGATGAAGTCAGTATTTTCCGCGATGGCTGCTGGATTAGCAGCGATCAGACCGCCAACCTTTCGCGTCAGTCGCTGATCACCCAAATGGTGGGGCGCGAATTAACCCAGCTGTTTCCGAAATTTAATAATGCCATAGGAGAAGAAGTCCTGACGGTTCGCGGGCTGACTCGCCAGGGGATATTCCATGATGTCAGCTTTTCGCTGCGCCGTGGAGAAATCCTCGGCGTCGCCGGTCTGGTGGGCGCGGGGCGCAGTGAGGTGATGGAAAGCCTGTTCGGCATGGCGCCGCCCGATGCCGGCGAGATCCTGATAGACGGCGTGCCAACCACGGTGGACTCCCCG
This sequence comes from Brenneria sp. L3-3C-1, assembly GCF_016456245.1. Taxonomy (NCBI): domain Bacteria; kingdom Pseudomonadati; phylum Pseudomonadota; class Gammaproteobacteria; order Enterobacterales; family Pectobacteriaceae; genus Brenneria; species Brenneria sp. L3-3C-1. The sequence goes on from NZ_JAEMHF010000014.1 coordinate 15,142, forward strand.
TCGACGGCGATAGAAAAAGGGCTGGCGTTCCTCACGGAAGACCGCAAAAAGTCCGGCTTATTTCTGGTGCTGTCGGTGATGGAAAACATGAGCATCGTCAAACTGCCGGATTACATCGGTAAAAACGGTTTCATCAGACACGTGCAGATGGCCGAAGAGTGCATGGCGCAAATCAGACGGCTGAATATTAAAACCCCAACGATGGATCAAATCATTAATAACCTGAGCGGCGGTAACCAGCAAAAGGTATTGATTGCCCGCTGGCTATTGGCACAGCCGAAAATTCTGATCCTTGATGAACCCACGCGCGGGATCGATGTGGGCGCCAAGGCGGAAATTTATCGCCTGATCAGTGAACTGGCCAACCGTGGTGTCGCCATCATTATGGTGTCGTCGGAACTCCCGGAAATTCTTGGTATGAGCGATCGGGTCATGGTGATGCATGAAGGCCGTATCACCGGCATTCTCAATAAAGAGGATGCCGACCAGGAAACCATTTTGTCGCTGGCATCCAGATAAGACGTAAGGAATGGACATGAATAATATAAAAGAGTCTTCGCAACAGCCCGCCAAACGCTTTCTCTTGCCTGATTGGCTGAAGAACAGGATGCCGAAAGACACCGGGATCTTTATTGTCATGATCGGTATTGCCCTGGTGTTTGAAATCATCGGTTGGTATGTGCGCGATCAATCCTTTCTGATGAACCCGAACCGTCTGCTGCTGATCATATTGCAGGTGGCTATTATCGGGATTATTGCGGTGGGCGTGACTCAGATCATCATCACCACCGGGATAGACCTTTCGTCTGGCTCGGTGATCGCGCTGACCGCCGTGGTGGCGGCCAGTCTGGCGCAGACCTCCGACAGCCTGTCGCCGATGTATCCGTCGCTGGTCGATCTGCCGGCGGCGATCCCGATAGGCGCGGGGATCGGCGTGGGGGTGATTTGCGGTTTGATCAACGGCATATTGATCACCAAAACCGGTATTCCGCCCTTTATCGCCACGCTGGGGATGATGGTATCGGCGCGCGGTCTGGCGCAATACTATACCCACGGCAACCCGATAAGCTTTCTTTCCGATGGCTTTAGCGCTATCGGACAGGGCGCCATGCCGGTAGTCATTTTTCTGGTGGTGGTGGTGATCTTCCATATCGCGTTGAAGCACACCCGTTACGGAAAATACGTTTACGCCATCGGCGGCAACATGATCTCGGCAAAGGTCTCCGGCATCAACGTCAACAAATACCTGGTGATTGTCTACACCATCGCCGGCGGGCTTTCCGGCCTGGCGGGCGTGGTGTTGGCCGCGCGCGTCAGCAGCGGCCAGTCGAGCATGGGGATGACCTATGAACTGGACGCCATCGCGGCGGCAGTTATCGGCGGCAGCAGCCTGATGGGGGGCGTCGGACGCATTACCGGCACGCTGATTGGCGCTGTGATCCTCGGTCTGATCAAGAGCGGCTTCACTTTTGTCGGCGTCGATGCCTATATTCAGGATATCATCAAAGGCCTGATTATCGTCAGCGCGGTTTCTATTGATATGCACCGTAACCGCAAAAAATTCTAGCGATAGCCTGGCGACGGCCATCGGAACGAAAGTGATGATGGCCTGGTAGCCAACGTATCCCGCGCCCCTTATCCCCCGCATGAACGCCGCCGCGTTTTGTTGACGCCCATTTCCGGTTTTTTTTGTCGTTACCCGCATTGGATGGCATGACCATGCTTCATGATGGTGCGGACCTGGCGTGTTTTTTCAGCCATTAACTGAGCGTTATTTAATGATTAAAATAATGCTGCACCTATAACGTGCATTAAATCACTATTATTGTGCGTATATTTATGGCGATTTAAATTTCATTTAATGGTGTTTGTGAAAATAAATTCATAGGTTTTAATTTTTTCCTTTAAATGTATTAAGTATACTTTTTTTGTTTATTACCCCCCCCCTTGTTAATTCATTTTATCATAATGATTTCTCATCAGTATTTTTGTGTTATACCATTGATTTTTATGTATTATTTTTTAGTTAAACCAGGTTCAGTCAAAACTATTTCTTATTTTTACGCCATGTAATATATGAATTTCCTCTGTTTGTTTTATTTGACCTCTGCGATTTAAAAGTGATAAAAGTTTCTCATTAGGTAATTTCTTTTCAATTAAAAACGAAAGAACAGAATATTAATCACACGTGATCTCATTGCGGGGAGTAAACCCATGTCATTAGAAAATGCAGATATTCGTATAGCGCCACGTTGGCAACGTCCTTCACGCGAGTGGCTGGCCGCATTTAAACCTTTCCCGGTCGCCAATATTGGTGACGCGATGGAGCGTTTGGGGATGTGCGATGCCGGCATCGTCCCGTTGTTTCCCGGCGTGCAATTTGTCGGGTTCGCTTTACCGGTGTTGGTCGCCGCGGGTGATAACGCGGCGGTGATTAAAGCGCTGGATTACGTCGAACCGGGCGATGTGGTGATGATTAACGGCCTCGGTCATGTCGATCGCGCGTTGGTCGGCGAGCAACTGACCCAGCGCTTTCAGCATGCCGGCGCCCACGGTCAGGTGTTGGATGGCGCGGTGCGCGATCGCAAAGTTATCGAGTCGACGGGGTTCCCGACCTTCGCTCGTGGCACGACACCTGCAGGGCCTTATAAGAATGGCCCGGGGGTGATCGGTGAACCGGTGGCTATCGGCGGCGTGGTTTGCTCTGCCGGCGATATCGTGGTGGCTGACGATGATGGCGTCGCCATCATCCCACTCTGGCGAGCCGAGGCCATTTTAGCGCGTGTTAAAGAAGTGGCGAAACGAGAAGCCGAACTGACCGCGGAAGTGACGCGACAGTATCGGTGATCTGACGCATGGCGGCCCGTTGCACCACCGTACCGTGCATCGGCGGAACATTAACACTATTGCAGGGCAGAACAATGAATAAATCACAAGCTATACCCATGAACTATTCCATACCGGTGAAAGAAGACGCCCAGAATAACGCGGTCAGACGCGCTTCACTGGCCGGTGGTATCGGCTCATTCGTTGAATGGTATGACTACGGCATTTACGGCCTGCTGGTCAGCACGCTGGTTCTGGTCTTTATGGCGAATGACGTGGGCACCACCAATGCCGGTCTGATACTGACCTACGTGGGTTTTACCGTCAGTTTTGTCGTCAGACCTTTCGGCGGCGTAATTTGCGGTTATCTGGGCGATAAGATTGGCCGTCAGAAGCTGCTGGCCATTCTGCTGCTGATGATTTCGCTCGCCACGGCCGCCATCGGTCTGCTGCCAAGCTATGAAAGCATTGGCTGGGTGGCGCCGGCGCTGTTGATTCTGCTGCGTCTGGTGCAAGGCTTCTCCGCCGGCGGCGAGGTATCCGGCGCAGGATCTTTTGTGGCCGAGTACGCCGAGGATCACCGACGCGCGGTCGTGATGTCGCCGCTGGTGATGGGGTCTTTCGTCGCTCTGCTGTTCGGCAGCCTGTTGATTGGCGGATTGATCAATCTGTTCGGCGCCGACGCCATGCGCGCCTGGGGTTGGCGTATTCCTTTCCTGTTGGCGATCCCCATGGCGATGATCGGTTTCTATATCCGTTCACGGATGGAAGATACGCCGCATTTTCGGATGATGCAGCGCCATAAGCGCATCGTTCGCAACCCGTTGAAAGAAGTGTTCACTTCGCGGCGTCACCTGAAGGCCATCGGTCTGGCGATCACGCTGCCGGCGGTAAACGGCCCCGGTTATTACATCCTGTTCGTTTATATGCCGACCTACCTCAATAAGGTGATGCACTTTACTCAGGTACAGAGTCTGCTGGTGACCGCCTGCGGCCTGCTGACCATTATCGGCGCCATTCCGATGATGGCCTGGCTGTCGGATCGCCTGGGGCGCAAGCCGCTGTTGATTGCCTCGGCGGTGGCATTGGCGTTGCTGGCCTGGCCGTGTTTCTGGCTGCTGACGCTCGGCATGCTGCCGCTGGCGTGTATGTCCGCCATGTTGCTGGCCTTTGCCTTTGCCGGTCACGCCGGGGTGATTCAAAGCACGCTGGCCGAGATGTTCCCGACGACGGTGCGTTACAGCGCCTATAGCATTGGTTTCAACGTTTCCACGGTGATTTTTGGCGGTTCGGCGCCGCTGCTGATGACCTGGCTGATTGGCTTGACCGGCATCGCCAGTATCCCGAGTTATATGGTGATGCTCACCGCCTGTTTAACGTTGGTTAGCGCCATTTATCTGCAAGAAACCGCCGGAAAACCGCTGCGTGACGCGTAAGTCACCGGCCAAAGCATGAATTTTTGAGTAACCCGAGAAGCAATCGAGGTAATTATGAAACACGCATCAACGTGGCGAATGGGATTTGATATCGGCGGTACTTTTACCGATTTGGTGCTGTTGGACGATGCCACTGGCTATGCGCTACGCCACAAAACGTTGACCACGCCGGAAGATCCCTCTGAAGGCGCGTATATCGGTCTGACGCAGCTTTTGGAGATTGCCGGAGTAGAGGCAAAACAGGTTCACACCATTACGCATGGCACCACGTTGGCGATCAATGCGTTGCTGGAACGTCGCGGCGCCAGGACGGCATTTGTGGTGACCAAAGGGTTTCGCGACGTATTAATCATGGGGCGTGAATACCGTTACGACATCTACGACCTGAATGGCGCGCCGGCCGCGCCGTTGCTGCCGCGTTCCGATGCTTATGAGTTGAACGAGCGCGTCACCAGTCGGGGCGAGGTGATTACGCCGCTGGACGCCAGTGAGGTGATTACGCTGGCCGCCGAGCTGCGGGCGCGGCAATACGAAGCGGTGGCGGTGCTGTGCATGCATGCCTATGCCTGGCCGGAACATGAGAATCAAATCGCCGCGATTCTGTCGCGTGAACTGCCTGGCGTATCCATCTCTGTATCGCACCGGGTATCGCGCGAAATCCGTGAGTATGATCGCGGCGTGCTGACGGCGATGAATGCGTTTGTCCAGCCGAAAGCCAAACGCTATATGTCGCGTCTGGAAAATAAGTTGCGCGAAGGAGGCTTTACCTGCGACTGGCTGGTGATGGGTTCCAATGGCGGATTGATGGCGCCGCAGGTGGCGGCGGAGTACCCGACGCGCATTATCGAATCCGGCCCGGCGGGCGGCATCGTCGCGACGGCGGCGTTCGCCCGTAAGAACCAACATCCGCAGGTGCTGGCGTTTGACATGGGCGGAACCACCGCCAAAGCCTGTGTGGTGCGCAACGGCGAGCCTTCCATTACCACCGATTATGAGGTCGGCCGCGCCGATCGCCTGCTGAAAGGCAGCGGTCTGCCGGTAAAACTGCCGGTGGTCGATATGATTGAAATCGGCGCCGGCGGCGGCAGTATCGCCCGGGTCGATTCGCTCGGTCTGCTGGAAATCGGCCCGGAGAGCGCCAGCGCCTTCCCGGGGCCGGCTTGTTACGGCCGCGGCGGCGAGTTGCCGACCGTGACCGATGCCAACGTGGTGTTGGGGCTGCTTGATCCGCACGCTTTCCTCGGCGGACGGATGACGCTGGATGTGGACGCGGCGCGGCGCGCCATCGGCCGCGTGGCGGAGCCGCTGGGGTTGAGCATCGAAGATGCCGCCTGGGGCATTCATCAGGTCGCCAACAATAAAATGGCCGAAGCGTTGCGCACCCATGCGGTGGAAAAGGGCGTCAGCCCGCAGCAGATGACTATGCTGGCCTTTGGCGGCGCCGGCCCGAGTCATGCCTGGTCGCTGGCGAAATTGCTGAGCGTGAAGCGTGTTTACTTCCCGGACGGCGCCGGCGTGTATTCGGCATTCGGTTTGCTGACGGCGCCGCCCAGCGCCGACTTTGTGCGCAGCGACCGCTGCCGCTTGCTGCCGGGGCTGGATTTTAATGCCATCCACGCGGTATTTGCCGAAGGCTTTGATGAAGCCTTCACCACCCTGGCGGCGGCTAACGTCGATCCGCAAAGCGCATCGACCCAGAAACTGGCGGACGTCCGCTACGTCGGGCAGGGTTCCGAACTGACGGTTATGTTGCCGGATGCGTTCCTGACGCAAGGCGATATCGCCTCGCTGATCGCGGCGTTTGAAACCGCGCATTACGCGCGTTTTGGCCGCACCCTGCCCGGACAGGGCGTGGAGGTGGTGAACTGGCGCGGACGCGTGCAGACCACGCCGCCAGCCATTGCCGCCGGCGGGCAGCAAAGCGGCAACGCGAGCGACGAGCATGAAAAAACGCTGGCGGTTTACCTTGGCCGCGAGCAGGGCTTCAGCCCGTGCCGGGTGATCCCGCGCAGCCTGTTGACGGTGGCGGAACCCGTCGCCGGCCCCGCCTTACTGCAAGAGAAAGAGTGCGCGATCTACGTTGGGCCGGGGGCGACCGCCACGCTGGATCAGCAGGGCAATATCTTGATGGAGATCCACTGATGAATACCCGTACTGAAGACAACCTCGATTTCCTGAACGATCCCATCAGCCTGCGCATCACCTGGGATCGTCTGGTCAGCATTTCTGAAGAAGCGGCGGCAACGTTAATCAGCATGGCGTTCTCCAGCATTATCCGTGAAGTGGGCGATTACTCCTGCCTGTTGATGGATGCGCAAGGCCATTCACTGGCGCAGCCGAAGGCCAGCGTACCGGTGTTTATCGGCACTATGCCCGCCACGGTGCGTCATCTGCTGGCGAAATTCCCGGCTGAAACGCTGAAGCCCGGAGACAGCCTGATCACCAACGATCCCTGGCTGGGCACCGGTCACCTGAATGATGTCACCATTGTGACGCCGGTTTTCCGTGACGGCGAACTGGTGGCCTTTACCGGTTCGGCGGCGCATATGTCCGATATCGGCGGCTCGCTGAATATGGGGTCGTCGCGCGACATCTATGAAGAAGGCTTTTTGATCCCGCCGAGCAAGCTGATCGTGGCCGGTGAAGTGAATCAGCAACTGCTGGATTTGCTGCTGGCCAACGTGCGCTCGCCGGATCAGGTGCAGGGCGATCTGCATGCCATGCTGGCGGCTAACCAGATTGGCGCCGACGGCCTGCTGGCACTGATGGACGATCTGCACATCAGCCGCGTCGAACCGCTGGCGGAGAAGATCCATTCGCTAACGGAAAATGCGATGCGCAAGGCGATTCTGGCGGTGCCGGATGGCCGCTACGAGGCCTCTGTCGATATCGGCGACTATGAAGGCGATATCCATTTGCACGTCGCGGTGATCGTTGAGGGGAGCAATGTGGTTATCGACTATACCGGCTCGTCCGACGAATCGCTGTTTGGCAGCAACTGCCCGATGTCGTTTACCTACGCCTACAGCGTCTATCCGCTGAAGTGTCTGCTGGAGCCGCATCTGCCGAACAATGAAGGTTGTTTCAAATCGATTACCGTGACCGCCCCGGAAGGCTCGATCGCCAATGCGCGACCGCCTTGCGCCGTCGAGATGCGTAACCGCGTCGGCCACATGGCGCATGCCGCCATTTTCTCCGCGCTGGCCGAGGTGATGCCGGAGCGCGTAATGGGCCACTCCGGCAGCGCGCCGGTCACCTGCGACGTGTTCGCCGGTCAACTGGACGACGGCCGGCGTTTCGTGGAAAGCCTGTGCGTCAACGGCGGCACCGGGGCGCGACCGCACGCCGACGGCATCGTGACCGGGTTCCCCGGCAACATGTCGTCGACGCCGATCGAACTGATTGAATCCGCGACGCCGCTGCTGTTCCTGCAAAAGGCCATTGTCCCGGACTCCGGCGGCGCGGGGCGTTATCGCGGCGGGCTGGCGCAGCGTATGGTGATCCGCAATCTGGGCAAATTTCCGCTGTCGCACAGCATGTTCTATTCGCGCCAGAAACATCCGGCGCAGGGGGTGCTGGGGGGGCAGGCCGGGGCGCCGAACTACATCGCCATTAACGGACGGCAGTTGGAAAAACCGGTGGGACGTCATGATGTGTTCCCCGGCGATGAAGTCACTATCCAGATGCCCGGCGGCGGCGGAAAAATGCCGGTCGCCGAGCGAGCGAAAGAGGCCATTGTGTACGATCTACAGCAAGGCTATATCACGGCGGAAGGGGCATTGCGCGATTACGGTTTTAGCCTCGACAACACGGAGCGGAGATAACTATGAATGCTTTACTTGGCAAAGTCGCCATCGTTACCGGCGCGGGGAGCGGGATCGGCCGCAGCACCGCCGAACTGCTGGCGGCGAAAGGGGCTAAAGTAGTGCTGGTCGGGCGTCGGCAGACGGTGCTGGATCAGGTGGCCGCGGGTATCCGCGAGCAAGGGGGAGAGGCCTGGGTGCATGCCGCGCATATCGAACAAAAATCCCAGGTGGTGAGTCTGGTGAATTGGACGATTGAACAACTGGGGGCGGTGGATATTCTGGTCAACAATGCCGGCAGCGCCAGCAAGGTATTGAACGCCCGCTGGATTGAAGAGGATGAGTGGCAACAGGTGCAGGATGTGAACCTGAAGGCCGTGTTCCTGCTGACTCAGGCGGTGCTGCCCGACATGCTGCAACGCGGCGGCGGCAGCATTATTACCGTGTCCTCCCTCGCCGCGCTACGGCCGAATTTACTGGGCGGCGCGGCCTATGGCGCTGCGAAAGCCGGCGTGCGTAATTTCATGACCTATCTGCACAACACGTTTCGCAATCAGGGGATCCGCGCCACCTGCATTTTACCGGGCGAGGTGAATACGCCGATCATGGACAACCGCGCCAACCCGCCGGTCAAGAGCGTGCGTGAGACCATGGTACAGCCGGAGGATGTGGCTGAAGCTATTTTACTGTGTGCGGCATTGCCGCCGCGCACCGTGATTGAAGAACTGATCGTTGCGCCGGCCTATCAGCGCGACATCTCCGGCGATCTTGAGGTGAGCCGCTGGAAAGGCGCGCCGCCGGAATGTCGCGCCGAAAGGGAAAACTATCGCTAAGCTCCGCAGCCCAATGATTAACCATGAATATCATTAAGATAAGGTGAGAAATGAGTTCTTCAACATCCGTCCCGCGCTTCAAGGCGTCTAACGCCGTATTACGCGTAGAGAGCACCTCATTACGCGTGCAACAACCTCCGTCGAGCAGCGATATGGTGTCGCTGGCGATGGGCGAGCCTGATTTTGATACGCCGCCGCGCATCATCGCCGCCGCGGCGGAGGCCTTACAGCAGGGTTACACCCACTATGCCCCGCTGTTGGGCGACAAACTGCTTTGCCAGGCGTTGGCCGAACAGGTTTCCTCACTGTCCGGCGATCCGGTAGGCAACGGCGAGATCCTGGTCACTCACGGCGGCACCGGCGGGTTGGCGGCGGCGATTTTGTCTATCGTCAATCCCGGCGACCGGGTGGTTATCCCCGATCCGACCTATTCGCTGTACGCCGATCTGGTGAATATGGCGGGCGGCGTTTGTCTGCCGATGCCCTGCCGCGCAGATTTACACTGGGATCTTGAACTGCTGGAAAGCATGATGGAAGGCGCGCGCTTGTTCATCTTCTGTAACCCGGGAAACCCGACCGGGATTGTCCATAGCCAGCGTGAGATCGAAACGCTGGGCCGTATTGTCCGCAAGACCGGTACGCTGGTGATTGCCGATGAGGCCTACAGTGATTTAGTCTTTACCGACCAGGCCTTTACGTCGGTATTGCAGGTTCCCGCTTTCAAAGGCCGCACCCTGTACTGTCAGACTTTCTCGAAAAGTTATGCCATGACGGGCTGGCGGGTAGGGTATCTGGCGGGGCCGGCTGATATGATTACGGCGGCGGCGCGCGTGCACAATACCCTGAATGGCTCCGTCAACACGGCGGTGCAACGGGCGGCGCTGGTGGCGTTAAAATCCTGTGGAGATGACGTGAAACGGATGTATGCGGTCTACCGCGAGCGTCGCGCGCTGATGATGGACGGCTTATCGGCTATTCCCGGCTTGGCGCTCAATCAGCCGGAAGGGGCGTTTTACTGCTTCCCGTCTTATTCATTGCCGATCCCGGCCATTGATATGGTGGGGCTGCTGCGTGAACAAGGCCTTGCCGTTCGTCCGGGCAGCGAATTCGGCGCGGCGGGGGAAAGTCATTTGCGTCTATCCTATGCGGCCAGTAAAGAGGCCATCGCCGAAGGCGTCGCCAGACTGAAGCGCGGCCTGGCGATGCTGAGTTAACAAACAAAAGCAACAACAGTGTAATTCATTAATTTGCATCGTATGGAGTGGGATTATGCGCAGTGATACCGAACGAAATCGCAAAAGTCTGATTCAGGCGGCCGCCCGGTTGTTTGAGGTGGCGGAGGGGCCGATCAGCCTGTCCGAGATTGCTGTGGAGGCGCAAGTATCGGTGGCGACCGCATATCGCCAGTTTTCATCGGTTGAAGAGGTGTTGAATACCTATCGGCGCGATGTGGGGGCACTGTTGTTGGCGTTCAGCGAGCGGCAAACCTGCACCGGCCTGGAGCGGCTGGAAAAGGTTTGCCGTTACTGGATCAAGCTGGTGCGTGAGCGCGGGGCGGCGATGGTGCCGATGCGTAACCGGCGCGGCTATCTGGAGCGCCTGTGGGAAGGCGCCGATTATCTTCTGGTGCAGGCCGATGCCGTCAGGCCGCCGCTGCGCGAGGCGATGGCCGAAATGGCGCTGCCGGACATCGGCGATAAAGCCGTCTTCCTGTGGAACATCCTGTTTGATCCGCGGGAGATCTTTGACCTGATGGATACCGTCGGCCTGAGTGAAAGGGAAGTCGGCACGCAGTTAATGTCGGTGCTTATCGGCGGCCTTAAAGGTTGGGCGGAGGTTAAACCGGTGACGGCCGCGACCAGCCGGATACGGTAAAAAACGACACCCTGGCTTATTGAACTGACTATCGCCGCGCGGCGAGGGATTCTTACGTCCGTTCTTCAGGTAAATGATGATGTTTTTCAACTAAATCAGCAGGTATAGTTAATCATGAGCACACTGTCTTATGTTTCGGCAGATAAGTCCTCTGCGTGGGCCACCTATTTATCACAAATTGAACGCGTGTCGCCGTACCTCGGTGAGTTAGGCGAATGGATCGATACGTTGCGCCATCCCAAACGGACGCTGATTGTGGATATTCCTCTGGAAATGGATGACGGCAGCATTCGACATTTTGAGGGTTACCGGGTACAGCACAATTTATCACGCGGACCGGGCAAAGGCGGCGTCCGCTTTCATCCTGACGTCTCGCTGGATGAGGTTATGGCGCTTTCGGCCTGGATGACGATCAAGAGCGCGGTACTGAACCTGCCGTTCGGCGGAGCCAAAGGCGGGATCCGCGTCGATCCGAAAGCATTGTCGGTTAAAGAGCTTGAGCGCCTGACCCGCCGTTATACCAGCGAGATTGGCGGCGTGATAGGCCCGCAGCAGGATATCCCGGCGCCGGATGTCGGCACCAACGGGCAGATCATGGCATGGATGATGGATACCTACTCGATGAATGTCGGCGCCACCACAACCGGCGTCGTGACCGGTAAACCCATTCATCTGGGCGGTTCTCTCGGTCGCGTCAGCGCCACCGGACGCGGGGTGTTTGTCACCGGCTGCGCGGCGGCTGACAACATTGGCTTATCCCTTGATGGCGCCCGCGTGGCGGTGCAGGGGTTCGGCAATGTGGGCAGCATCGCGGCGATGTTATTCGCCAGGCAGGGGGCGAAGGTCGTGGCGGTACAGGATCACAGCGCAACGCTCTATCACGCGGACGGCATTAACATTCCCGCATTAATGGCCTGGCAGCAATCGCACGGCGCCATCGCCGGTTATCCCCAGGCCGACGTTATCCGCAGTGATGATTTCTGGTTGCAGGAATTTGATATTCTGATCCCGGCGGCGCTGGAAGGGCAAATCACGCCGCAAAGAGCGGCCAACTTGTCATGCCGGCTGGTGCTTGAGGGCGCCAATGGCCCGACTTTCCCTGAAGCCGATGATATTTTGCGTCAGCGCAATATCGTGGTGGTGCCTGATGTGGTTTGTAATGCCGGCGGGGTAACGGTCAGCTATTTCGAATGGGTGCAGGATTTTTCCAGCTTTTTCTGGAGCGAGGACGAGATTAATAACCGGCTGGATCACATCATGAAAAATGCCCTGGATGCCGTATGGCAAAAAGCGGATAAGCTACAGGTGACGCTGCGTACCGCCGCTTATGCGGTCGCCTGCGAAAGGATATTGATGGCGCGTAAAGAACGCGGGTTGTATCCCTGAGTCGGATTTGCCCGCAGGTTCATATCGCCGGGGGGGTTCGCATAGCCTCTCACTCGGATGGGTGAGAGGCTGCCTGTTTCTTTATATAAAAGGTTAACATTGTGGCGTTAGGGCATGTGTTCATTGTTTTACTGGTTGTCTTCATGTGGGCATTCAATGTTATCGCCATCAAAATGGGTATCGCGGAGTTGCCGCCGCTATTTTTAACGTTGCTGCGGTTTGTCGTCGTCGCCCTACTGATTGTTCCCTTCACGCGGATAAACCGCGAACAGTTGAAAACGATGCTGTGGCTGGCATTGACCTTCGGGCTGTTGCATTTCGCGCTGCTGTTTGTCGGTATGCGTTTTACCGATGCCGGCACCGCGGCAGTGCTCGTCCAGTTAGGCACGCCGTTCGCCATGATCATCGCGGCGCTATTTCTTAATGAAAAGCTGCGTCTGGTGCAGTGTCTGGGGATCGCGGTTTCGCTGAGCGGCGCGGTGGTGATTTCAGGCAGTCCGACGGCCGCGTCGTGGAGCGCCGTCATCTTACTGCTTATCAGCGCCATGGGGTGGGCGGTGAGCAATATTATTGTTAAATCCTCGGTCAATATCCATCCGGTGACCATGGCCGGGTGGATGTCGTTTTTTGCCATCCCGCTTGTCGGTTTGGCGTCGCTGGTGTTTGAGACCGATCAGATCGGGGCGTTGGCGGATGCGTCATGGCGAGGCTGGTTCGCGGTGTTTTACAGCGCCATCGGCGCGTCGCTGGTGGCGTATTCGTTATGGTACTGGCTGTTAAAACGTTATCCGGTGAACCAGATTATCCCGTTCTCGTTGTTAAGCCCGGTGTTTGCCATCGGCATGGGCGTAGTGCTGATGGGCGATAGCCTGAATGCCTATAAACTGGCCGGCGCCGTACTGGTGATTGGCGGAACCTTCATCGCGGTGGTGAAGCTGCCTTCTCGCAGGGGCATGGTGCGTCAATCACCCCGGTAAGTGCGTGTCGCAGCATACACCGTTATCTTGTTGGCCTGCTACTGCCGTCCTTTCCTATCTGCAATATTCAGCTTTTGTTTTTAGCTAATTGATAGTTAGCAGCTATCGCAATGGTCATGTGATTCTATTTTATCTATAACCCTGAACTGAGTAAGATTACCCGTGAATTTCAGCCGAAAGAACGCGCCGTCAACGGACGTTCTTTCGATAACGATCCAATGAAATTCCATGTTTTACGTTAACCGTTAGCGCAGCACCCAAGGCGAATATTACGAGCAATTTCATGTCAACGACTCAACATTCGTACACCAGACTGGCCGAGTCGATAGGACACACAAATAGAGGTAGGAAAACTCATGACAACTGAAAGCAAATGCCCGTTTTCGGGTGGCGGTAGTAAAGTGCCGAACAGCGGCGGCGGCACCTCAAACAAAGATTGGTGGCCGAACCAACTGAATCTGAAAATCCTGCACCAGCACTCCTCCCTATCCGACCCGATGGATAAAGATTTCGACTATGCCGCCGCGTTCAACAGCCTGGATTTGGCGGCGGTCAAAAAAGATCTCCACGCCCTGATGACCGATTCGCAAGACTGGTGGCCGGCAGACTTCGGCCATTACGGTCCGTTGTTCATCCGTATGGCCTGGCACAGCGCGGGCACCTATCGTACGGGTGATGGCCGCGGCGGCGCCGGTGCGGGTCAGCAGCGTTTCGCCCCGCTTAACAGTTGGCCGGATAACGCCAACCTCGATAAGGCGCGTCGCTTGCTGTGGCCGATTAAACAGAAATATGGCCGCAACATTTCCTGGGCCGACCTGATGATCCTCACCGGCAACGTCGCTCTGGAATCGATGGGATTCAAAACGTTCGGTTTTGCCGGCGGGCGCGCCGACGTGTGGGAACCTGAAGAAGATGTTTACTGGGGTTCCGAAACCATCTGGCTGGGCGGCGACAAACGCTATTCCGGCGAACGGGATCTGGAAAACCCGCTGGCCGCCGTGCAGATGGGGCTGATTTACGTCAACCCGGAAGGCCCGGACGGCAATCCTGATCCGCTGGCCGCCGCGAAAGATATTCGTGAAACGTTCAGCCGCATGGCGATGAATGATGAAGAAACCGTCGCGCTGATCGCGGGCGGTCACACTTTCGGTAAAACTCACGGCGCGGGCGATGCAGCGTTGGTCGAGGCGGAACCGGAAGCCGCCGGCATTGAAGAACAGGGGCTGGGCTGGAAGAGCCGCTTTGGCACCGGCAAAGGCGGCGATGCCATCACCAGCGGTCTGGAAGTTACCTGGTCGCAAACGCCGACCAAATGGAGCAACTATTTCTTCGAAAACCTGTTCGGCTTCGAGTGGGAACTGACCAAAAGCCCGGCCGGCGCCCATCAGTGGCAGCCGAAAGATGGCGCCGGAGCAGGCGAAATGCCGGATGCGCACGATCCGTCAAAGCGCCATGTGCCGACCATGCTGACCACCGATCTCTCTTTGCGCGTCGATCCGATCTACGAGAAAATCTCCCGCCGCTTCTATGAGAATCCGGATGAGTTCGCCGACGCTTTCGCCCGCGCCTGGTTCAAGCTGACGCACCGTGATATGGGGCCGCGTGTCCGTTATCTCGGCCCGGAAGTCCCTGCGGAAGAGTTGATTTGGCAGGATCCGATCCCGGCAGTCGATCATGAACTGGTTAATGAACAGGATATCGCCGATCTGAAAGACAAAATTCTGGCTTCAGGTCTGTCTATTTCGCAATTGGTATCGGCAGCCTGGGCGTCGGCATCGACGTTCCGCGGCTCCGACAAGCGCGGCGGCGCCAACGGCGCTCGTATTCGTCTGGCGCCGCAGAAAGATTGGGCGGTCAATCAGCCCGAGCAACTGGCGCACGTGTTAAGCACGCTGGAAGGTATTCAGCAGACATTTAACAGCAGCCAGTTCGGCGACAAGAAAGTGTCGCTGGCCGACCTGATCGTGCTAGCCGGTTGCGCCGGCGTTGAACAGGCGGCGAAAAACGCCGGTCACCCGGTGACCGTGCCGTTCACCCCGGGACGTATGGATGCCTCGCAGGAACAAACCGATATTGAGGCCTTTGACGTGCTGGAGCCGATTGCCGATGGGTTCCGCAACTACCTTAAGGGGCGCTACAGCGTTGTTGCTGAAGCGTTGCTGGTGGATAAGGCGCAGTTGCTCACCTTGAGCGCGCCGGAAATGACGGTGCTGCTCGGCGGGTTGCGGGTACTGAACATCAATGCCGGCCAAACCCAGCATGGCGTATTTACCCGGCGTCCGCAGGAGCTGACCAATGATTTCTTTGTGAACCTGCTGGATATGGGCACGACGTGGAGAGCGGCGGCGGACAATGAAGGCGTGTTTGAAGGACGCGACCGCGTGACCGACGAACTCAATTGGACGGCCACCCGCGTCGATCTGATTTTCGGTTCGCACTCGCAGCTGCGTGCGTTGGCCGAAGTTTACGGCAGCGCGGACGCGCAGGCGAAATTTGTGCAGGATTTCGTCGCGGTGTGGAACAAAGTCATGAACCTCGATCGCTTCGACCTGGTATGATCCGTAGCGCGATGTTAACCCATCGCGTCTGAACATTCTCGGCCCGGCGAGCCGGGCCGAGAGTGAATTCCTCTATTAAATTTCAGACACCGATCAAGAGATCATCGCTGGGCGCTTGAGTTAGGCCGCGTTAGCCGCTATAACTGTGGGTAGAGGACGTTATCGGGGCAACCTGAGCGAAACCTGATTCAATTCATGTTTTTAACATCATGAATTGAATCAGGTTTTTTTTTGCTTTTCAGCTGTCAATGAGGAGAGGTTTGCGATGCAAAAGGCATTTCCGGAAGGATTTTTGTGGGGCGGTTCGATGGCGGCCAATCAGGTCGAAGGCGCGTGGAATGAAGGTGGGAAAGGCATTTCCACCTCCGATGTTCAACCGAAAGGCGTGCATGGCAAGGTGGTGGAACGCGGCGACGGCATCACCAACATCAAGGACGTCGCCATCGATTTTTACCACCGCTATCCTGAAGATATTCGGTTATTTGCCGAAATGGGGTTCAAGGTGCTGCGCACCTCGATTGCCTGGACGCGTATTTATCCGAATGGCGATGAGGCCGAACCGAATGAAGAGGGACTGGCGTTCTACGATCGTCTGTTCGACGAAATGGCTCGTTATGGTATTCAGCCGCTGATTACGCTGTCCCACTATGAAATGCCTTATGGACTGGTCAAGCAATACGACGGTTGGGGCGGCCGTGAGACCATCCCGCTGTTTGAACGCTATGCGCGCACGGTGTTTACCCGCTATCGTCACAAGGTGAAATACTGGCTGACCTTTAATGAAATCAATATGGCGCTGCATGCCCCGTTCACCGGCGTCGGGTTGACGAGCGATCGCAGCAAACAGGATATTTATCAGGCCATTCATCACCAGCTGGTCGCCAGCGCCCGTGCGGTAAAGGCCTGCCATGAGATTATTCCTGATGCGAAAATCGGCAATATGCTATTAGGCGGCGTGCGCTATCCGATCACCTGTAAGCCGGCGGATGTCTTGAAAGCGCAGAGCGTCAATCGCGAATGGATGTTTTTTGGCGATGTTCAGGCGCGTGGCGCTTATCCGAACTGGATACGGCGCTATTTCCGGGAAAATGACATCAGTTTGCAGGTGACCGAGCAGGATAAAGTCGACCTGAAAGAAACCGTCGATTTCGTCTCGTTCAGCTACTATATGAGCGGTTGCGCCACGGCGGAGCCGGAAAAATATCAGGTATCTCAGGCAAACATTATGCGGATGATCCCCAACCCGCATCTTGCAAGTTCGGAGTGGGGCTGGCAGATCGATCCCGAAGGGCTGCGTTATCTGCTCAATGAACTGCATGACCGTTATCAGAAACCGCTGTTTATCGTTGAAAACGGCCTGGGCGCACGGGATGTTCCCGAGGCCGACGGCAGCATCGATGATGAGTATCGCATTCAGTATCTTAAGCAGCACCTGATACAGGTAAGGGAAGCGATTGAGGACGGCGTTGAATTGATGGGATATACCAGTTGGGGGCCGATCGATCTGGTCAGCGCCGGCACGGCGCAAATGTCGAAACGCTACGGATTTATTTATGTCGATCGTGACGATGAGGGGCAGGGCACGCTGGAGCGTCGCCGCAAAAAGAGCTTTTTCTGGTATCAGGATGTGATTAACAGCAACGGCCGCAGTTTGGCCGAGTAATATTGCGGGTTAATCCCTGTCGTTTCTTGTCTCTTATTCACATATTTACCGATAATGGTAAATATGTGGGTTCAGAGCTATTTCGTGCGCGAAAAGAAAGGTATTTTCATGCCACGTCGTAGCACGCGCCCGACAAGGAGCGCTCAATCGCCGCAGCTCCTTGACCTCTGGCTTTTGGGCGGAACGGGGTCGCTACGCGATGCCTTCGCCGGGGGAGTCCTTTTGACGGACCGCCAGTGACGCGTTCCTGACGCGGCACTGGCTTGAGCCGCATCCCTGCGGCTCATCCTAAAGGCCTCCCCCGACTCAGCCCCTTTTACGCCAAAGGGAAAAACAAACCGTTGCTCGGCGTTTCTTCCTGAGTTGTGACGAAGAGACAAGCCGTTTTCAGGGAAGTCATGGACATGCGCAAGCCATATTGCGCGGATTGCTCTCGGCGTAATATGGCAAGCTTACCAGGGGCGGTACGCGATACGTTGGGACGCGGGCTTTTGTTGATGCCCTGGTAAAAATTTAGTGATACTTTTCACAAAATAAAACATAGCAGTGGCTTTCTCGGCACGGACTTGCTACAAGTAACCCATTGGACGTCACCAGAAGCGTTGATCTTCTGGGCGAGACCTGGATAAAACAGTGTGTTGACACACTTTTTTATCCAGGTTTTTTTTTGCTTTTTTCCAGCTGGCCAGCGGGCGTAAGCAAGACAAATTGTACAAGACAGTTGCAGCCATTTACGAAACGGGACGTGTCATTATGAATAGCAAAGTGCTGGCAGAAAGTATTCTGAGGTTGGTCGGAGGAGAGGAAAATGTCTCGACTCTGGTTCATTGTGCAACACGCTTGCGCTTTAAGATCGTGGATAACGCCAAGGTGGATTTGCCCGCGTTGGAAGCGTTGGATGGCGTTATTACGGTGATCAATGGGTCGGGACAGTTGCAGGTGGTTATCGGCAACCGGGTGCCGGAGGTGTACCGCGCTTTCGGTCCGATTTCAGGATTGCTGGAAGACGGCGGGAATAAACGTTCGGGCGGCGATACCCCGGCGGCGGGCGCTGAAAATAGCGTCTCGATCATGGGGCGGCTGATTGATTTGGTGGCGGGGATCTTTACCCCCTTGCTGGGAGCGATGGCCGCCGCCGGGGTGTTGAAAGGCGTGCTGGCTATCGCAATAGCGGCGGGGTGGTTGAACAACAAGGAAAGCACCTACGTTATTCTGCACGCGGCGTCCGACAGCTTGTTCTACTTTCTGCCGATGCTGCTGGCCATCACCTCCGCACGTAAATTTGAAACCAATATCTTCGTCGCCGTATCGATTGCCGGGGCGCTGGTCTATCCCACCATTCTGGGATTGTTTGAGGCCGGGGAACCTGTCACCTTCTTCGGTTTGCCGGTGGTGATGATGAAATATACCTCGTCGGTCATTCCGATTATCTTCACGGTATGGCTGATGTCGCATATCGAACGCTTCCTGAATCGCCACATCCATGAAAGCGTGCGCAATATCCTGACGCCGTTTTTCCTGCTGGTGCTGATGGTGCCGTTGACGCTGATGACCATCGGGCCGATCGGCATTTCGGCCAGTGAGTTAATCGCTTCGCTGTTTGTGAGCATTTATAACTTCAACCCGATTATCGCCGGTGCGCTGATTGCCGCCTCGTGGCAGATTCTGGTGATTTTTGGGGTGCATTGGGGGTTTGTCACCGTCTTTATCAATGATATTTCCGTTATGGGGCACAGCTACCTCAAGGCCGCGTCCAGTCCGTCCGTGTTTGCCCAATCCGGAGCGCTGCTGGGCGTGATGCTGCGTACCAAAGATAAAAAACTCAAAGCGCTGGCAGGCAGTTCCTTTATTGCCTCGCTGTTCGGCATCACCGAACCCGGCGTATACGGCGTCACGCTGAAGCTGAAAAAGCCGTTCGTCTGCGCGGTGATTGCCGCCGCAATGGGCGGCGCGGTGGCGGGTTATGCGAAAAGTTCGGCCATCTCCATGGGGATGCCCGGATTACTGACGCTGCCGATTTTCTACGGCGAGGGTTTCCTGGGCTTTATCATCGGTTGCGTGATCGCTTTCCTTGCCAGCCTGATTTTAACCATGATTGTCGGGTTCGAGGAACCTAATGCACCTGCGGTGCAAACACCGGCGCCGTCGTCTCCTTCGCCGACATCCGACCGGGCCGCGACCGCCGATCTGAACGCGACGACCGCCGCCAGCCAACAGATTGGTTCCCCGGTAAAAGGCGAGTTGGTTCCGCTGGCCGAGGTTAATGACAAGGTGTTTTCTTCCGGTATCGTCGGCGCGGGAATTGCCATCCGGCCACAGGAAGGCCGCATCTATTCGCCGGTAGACGGGACAATCGCCAGTACGTTCGCCAGCGGCCACGCGATTGGCATTCGCTCATCCGCCGGCGCTGAAATACTGATCCATGTCGGGATCAATACGGTGCAACTGGATGGTAAGCATTACCGCATGCAGGTCGCGGAAGGGGATGATGTAAAGAAAGGCCAACTGTTGCTGGAATTTGATTTGGCCGAGATCGAGAAAGCGGGTTATGACACGGTAACGCCGATCGTGGTCACTAATGCCGATGATTATCGCGTATTCAGTCTCAGCACCGAACGATACCAGCAGGCGGGCGATACCATTATTGCGCTCGCATGATTATGATGCAGACTGAAAAAGGGTGCGGACAAGCATCGTCAGGTTATTACCTACCTATAATGGCGTAGACTGTGTCCGCAGTGGGTGAATCAAGACACAAGGATGACAGCAGAATACGAGCAGGGCAACGGTCGCGATACCGGGACTGTTGCCCCGCCGGAACAACCATACAGGCGTCATAATGAAAATAAACAGAATATTAAGCAATAATGCGGTGCTGGCGGTGACAGACAAAGGAGAAGAATGCGTAGCACTGGGGCGCGGCATTGGTTTTGGCAAGAAAAATGGCGATTGTGTGGATGAAAAGATGATCGAGAGCCGTTTTCTCAAAACCAGCGGCGGGCTGAACGCTTTTTTTGCGGAAATTCTGGCGGAAATTCCTCCCGTCTATCTGAATATTACCGAACAGATCATTGCGCTGGCGCGTAGTGCATTGGATATTGAATTACAGGATACGCTGTTTCTGGCCTTGAGCGACCATATTAATTTTTCGGTCAAACGCTTTAAAAGCGACATGAAAATTCATAATCAATTGCTGTGGGAAATTAAGCTCTTCTATCCGAAAGAGTTTTCCGTCGGTTTGCGCGCGTTGGATATTATAGAGGAAAAACTGCAAGTCCGTTTACCCGACGATGAAGCGGGATTTATCGCGCTGCATCTGGTTAATGCGAAAAACAACACCGATATGCAAAGCACCGTGCAAAGCGCTACGCTTATTAAGGATATATTAACCATTGTAAAATATGACCTGCGTATTAAATACGATGAAAATTCCATCGATTACCAACGTTTTATTACGCATTTGAAGTTTTTTGCATTACGATTATTCAATCGGAATGCGGTAAGCCATGCCGATGACAGTATTTATGAAGGCATAAAAGAAATAATGCAGACGGCCTATGCCTGTGCGATGCGAGTTTACAATTATGTTGAGCGACACTATCAATATCAGTTGACAACGGATGAAATCATGTTTTTGACTATTCATATCAATCGACTGAACAATAATTCAAAATAGGATATTGATGAAATTTTTTCAGGTGACTTCGCTCACGTTTCGAAATTGTAAAAGTTGAATGAATAAAAGAATATAAATTATAGTGACATTAAATAGGACGTAACTGATTTAATTCAGGCGAAACCTGTCTTGTTGGGTGAAATGATGATTCATCCGGCTGGGCGGGTTTTTTTTTAATCCTGGAGTTTTTTTTAATCCTGGAAAAGTACCTAATTGCCGTTTTTTGCCGCATCAGGGATACATCACGACGGAGCATGACCGGGTGATGGTTGTCGATATTAATGAGGAATAAAATGATGAAGAAAAAACATCTGCCATTTAAACACAAGGCGCTGGTTTTAATGTTGTTGTCCTGTTACGGATTCGCACCGAATGTGATGGCGCAACCTTTAACCCTTGAACAGCGGATGGCGTTGCTGGAGGAGCAATTGCGGATTACCCAGGATAAGCTGCAAGCCTATGAGGAAAAAGAAAAAGTCAGACAATCAACAGCGGTGAAGCCGCAACAAACCACGGCTGTTGCCGGCAGCGTATCGACTACGGCGGCGGTGAATGAAAGCGAACCGGAATTATCAGAATCAACGCTGAAAAAAATCAGTAAATATGTTCAGGATGATACCGGGTTTAAATACTCGGGTTATTTCCGTACCGGTTGGGCATCCACGACCAATGGCGGCCCCAAATCCTGGGCGGTGGGATCGCTTGGCCGCTTCGGCAATGAATATGATGGTTGGTATAACCTGTCGTTCAAAAAACGCGCGTGGCAGGAAGGCAATAAATCTATTTGGGCGAATGTGCAGTTTGAAGGGGATTTAGGTTTATCTCAGAGTAATGAATCGTTTGAAAAAGGGATGGCCGGCGGCGGCATGGGGAAACTCAGTAAACTGTATGTTGAAACGACCGGATTCCTGCCCTTCGCGCCGGAAGCGAAATTCTGGATCGGTAAGCATACCTTGCCCCAATATGAAATCCATATGTTGGACTGGAAAAGTAATCGGACACTTTCCGGCGCAGGGCTGGGTATTGAAGATTGGCAACTCCCCGTCGGTTCTTTAAGTATGGCGCTGACGCGTAATGATATCGATAATTACAGTGCCGTATGTACAACCTCAAGCTGTAGCGATACGACTCAGGTTAATGTCAATATTGCTGAAGTCAGATATAAAGATATTCCGCTGAGCGAAAAATTGTCATTGGAAGTCGGCGCGAAATATGCTTTTGCTAATCAGACTGATGAGCAAAAAGTCGCGCAAACTTCCGGTGATGACTATAAAGTAAAATCATCATGGCTGGGTCAGGCTATTTTACGTCACCCTGTATTGGGGGGATTTAATGAATTGACGGCGCAAGTCGCCAATAACTCGATGGCCAGTCAATTTATGAATATTTCGAGCGCCAATCCGGATTTTGACTATAACAGTTCTTATTATGGCATTCACAGCGACGGTATTGGCTGGCGATTGGTTAACCAGGGGGAAATATACCTGCGTGATGATATTATTATGGCCCATTCACTGGTGTATGGTCGCGGTAATGACCTTTACTCCACGTATACCGGCGCGCACACCGATTTTGAAACCCTTCGTGCGGTGATTCGCCCTGCCTATATTTGGGATAGAACCAACCAAACGGCGCTGGAGCTGGGTTACTTTATTCAGGAAAATAGCGCCAATAATATTGGCTATGATGAATCGGGTTATAAAGTGACGCTGGCGCACACGTTCAAAGTAGACACCAGCCTGTTGAAATCGCGACCTGAAATCCGTTTCTACACCAGCTATCTCAGAGCGCTGGAAAATGAAATAGATAACCAGAGTTTTAACGATGGCAAAGAGTATCAAATCAGCTTCGGCGTCCAGGCGGAAGTGGTTTTCTGATAAGGGAAAAAATATGTTTTTTTCAGCAAAAAAGATTAAATCAATTTCATTGAGCGTATGTCTGGCGGCATGTTGTCCGGCATTTTCCGTGGCGGCGGCCTCCGCGGTAACCGAGGGGGCTGCGGCGGCGGTGAACGCGGAAAAAACCCGCATACTGATTCTGAGTGATATTGGCAATGAGCCGGACGATTCCCAGTCTCTGGTTCGATTTTTGTTGTACAGCAATGAATTTGACGTAGAAGGCATCGTGGCGACCACCTCGACCTGGCTGCGCGACAAAGTCAACACGCCGATGATCCACGAACGTATTGATGCCTATGAGCGCGTGTTGCCAAATCTACAGAAACATGCGCAGGGATACCCTTCCGCTCAGGCGCTACGCCAGGTGGTTCGCAGCGGGCAGGCGGGATACGGCATGGCGTATGTCGGCGATGGCAAATCGACGCCGGCGTCAGAGCTTATCATTCAGGCGGTGGATAAACAGGACGATCGTCCCTTATGGATTACCCTGTGGGGCGGCGGCGTCGATCTGGCCCAGGCGCTGCATGATGTAAAAGCGCGCCGGACGCCGGAAGAGGTTGCCGCTTTCATCAAGAAGATCCGTGTTTATGCCATTTCCGATCAGGATAACACCGGCGTGTGGATCCGCGGTAATTTCCCGCAGCTGCGCTATATCACCAGCATTCATGCCTGGAATGAGTATTTCCTGTCAACCTGGATCGGGATATCTTCGTCGCGGGCGATCGGCGGCGATATGAGCAAAGTGAATAACGACTGGCTGGCGGAGAACATCCGGCGTAAAGGCCCGCTGGGCGCGGTATATCCGGCGGTGGAATACTCGATGGAAGGCGATTCGCCATCCTTCCTGTATTTGCTGCGCACCGGGCTTGGCGATCCTGAACATCCGGAATATGGCGGCTGGGGCGGGCGCTATGCCGCTGTCGCACCGGATGATGCGGGAGGCTTGCGCGTCAGCACATCGGATGAAGTCATGGGCGTCGACGGGAAAAAATACCGCACGGCGCCAGCGACGATCTGGCGGTGGCGCGATGCTTTCCAGAATGACTTTGCCGCCCGAATGGACTGGACTCTGACCGGGGAGGTGAAAAAAGCCAACCATAACCCCAATCTGGTGCTCAATGGCGCGCCGGGGACACAGATTTTGTCCTGGCAGGTGAAATCCGGCGAGGTGGTCACGCTCTCGGCGCAGGGTTCCGGCGATGTCGACGGCAATCAGGTCACGTATCGCTGGTGGCAATACAAAGAACCGACCGCAACGGCGATGGGCATTCATTTTGGGCCGGGACTTGAGCTGTCTCATCAACAGGGGGAACAAACCCGTTTCACCGCGCCCGCCGTCAAGACAGCGACGCCGTTCCATATTATTCTGGAAGGGAAAGACAACGGCTCTCCGGCATTAACGTCCTATCGGCGGGCGATTGTGACGGTGTTGCCCGCAGCGCAGTGAATGGAGGCGCCGGATTGACGATCGCGCGTCGGGAGAAAAGAAACCGCTGTGTTTGATGACTATCGGCCGACAAGGACGTTGGCAATCCCAACCGCACGGAACTCAATAAGTGGTTGTCCCCCCCGTAAGCAGAGACAGAGGTATCCATGAGCCAATCCATTGCCAATTTTCAATTGATGGCCAAGCCGTCGGGTTCGGTATGCAATATCGATTGCTCTTACTGTTTTTATCTGGAGAAGGAGCACCTTTATCCAGAGCGGAAAAGCCGTTGGAAGATGGATGGCGAAACGCTGGAAAATTATATCCGTAAAAATATCAGCGGGCAGCAGGCCGACGTGGTGGACTTTCTGTGGCAGGGCGGCGAACCGACGCTGCTGGGCATTGATTTCTTTCGTGAGGCGCTACGGTTACAGAATCAATACCGCGGCGGCAAACGGATCAATAATTTCTTTCAAACCAACGGCATCAATATCGACGATGACTGGGCGCGCTTTCTAAAGGAAAACCAGTTTCTGGTCGGTCTGTCGATCGATGGCGACCGGATCAGCAACGACGCGCATCGCCTTACCCGAAGCGGAAAAAGCACCTTTGATGCCGTGATGCAAGGGCTGGAGGCGTTGAAGCGTCACCGGGTCGAATTCAATACGTTGACGGTGGTGAATGCGGAAAACGTTAAACGTCCGCTGGACGTTTACCATTTTCTCAAGCGCATCGGCAGCCGTTATATGCAGTTTATTCCGCTGGTGGAGCGCCGTGCGGCGCAGCCGGACGCAAACGGACTGATGCTGATCCAGCCTGATTTTTCCGGCCAGTGCAGCGTAACGGAATGGTCTGTTCCCGCCAAAGCCTACGGGCGTTTCCTGAATACTATTTTTGATTACTGGGTGCAACACGATTTGGGCAATGTATTTGTCATGAATTTTGAGCATACGTTGACCAAAATGACCGGTCAGCTCAGCGCCTGTGTCATTAATGAAACCTGCGGCGGAAATCTTATTGTCGAGTCGAACGGCGATGTCTATTCCTGCGACCATTTTGTATATCCCGAACATAAGCTGGGAAATATTAATCAGGATGATTTGGTCTCGTTGGTTAATTCACCGCGCAATATCGCTTTTGGTCAGCATAAACTGAAAAACATCAGTAAAGATTGCCTGAATTGCGCGGTAAGGCCGGTATGTCATGGCGGCTGCCCAAAACATCGCTTTGAAATTTCCAGCGATGGCCGGCCGAATAAAAATTATTTTTGTGACGGATTTAAAACGCATCTGTTGCATGTGCTGCCGCGCATGCAGTCATTATTAACGCAAATGGTGCGTAAAGAATCGATGAAAAAGATAAGGAGGAATATCAAACAAACATTCTATTAACTGAAATTGAATGACTGTCTGGGTATTTTCATTAAAACGTAGATTTTTTAATGCTGTCTGATCCGTACGGTGCGGGAAGACGGTATATACCTGTCATACTTCAAGTTGCAGGTGCGTTGGCTTTCCTCGCTCAACTTTCTGCAACTCGGATTATTTAGTGTATAGAGAAAGGAACTGTAATGAAAAAAAATAAACTTCTGGCGGCAATTACGCTGGCTTGCATGCAGGCGGCGAGCGTGCATGCCGCCGCGCCAGCTTCCTCATCTGTCGTGTCGCAACAACCCAACGTGATCTACATCCTGCTTGACGATCAGCGCTATGATGCGTTCGGATTTCTGAATCCGGCCATTGATACGCCAAATATGGACAGCATCGCCAAAGAAGGCACGTATTTTAAAAACGCGTTTGTTACCACCTCGCTGTGTTCGCCCAGCCGCGCCAGTATCCTGACGGGAATGTATGTCCATAATCACGGCGTGTCGGACAATAATCCGTCGGATCTTTCGCATCTGAACTATTTTCCGGAGTTGCTGCGCGACAAGGGGTATCAAACCGGTTTCTTCGGTAAGTGGCATTTTGGCGGCGCGGATAAAACCGCGAATAAAGGATTTGCCGGTTTTGATCGCTGGGTCGGGCTGCTGGGGCAGGGCAGTTATTACCCTATCGACAACTATGGTAAGCCGGTAATGCTTAATATCGACGGAAAAATGGTGCCGCAAAAAGGCTATATTACCGATGAACTGACCGACTATGCGGTGAACTGGCTGAATCAGCTTGATAAGAACAAACCGTTCATGATGTATCTGTCGCATAAAGGCGTGCACTCGGATTTCCTGCCGGCTAAACGCCACCGCGGCAGTATGAAAGGGGTCACATTCCCGCTGCCCGATACCTATGCCGATACCCCGGAAAACTATGCCGGTAAACCGATGTGGGTGAAAAACCAGCGTAATAGTTGGCACGGCGTTGATTACCCTTACAACACCAACATGGATCTTCAGCAGTACCAGCGCGATTACTACGAAACGCTGCGTTCGGTGGATGACAGCGTAGGGCGCGTGCGCGACTGGCTGAAACGGCAAGGTCTGGATCAAAACACCATTATTATGGTGATGGGGGACAATGGCTTTATGTTCGGCGAGCATGGCTTAATCGATAAGCGCAATGCTTACGAAGAGTCGATTCGCGTGCCGCTGATTGCATCCGGTCCGGGTTTTGCCAAAGACAAGGTCGTGGAGGATATTGTCAGAAACATTGATATCGCCCCGACTATTCTGGAGGCTGCGGGGGTTCCGACGCCGAAAAACTATGATGGTCAGAGCTTCTGGAAACTTGGCGTCGAGGGGCAAACGGCGCCGAAACGGCAAGACCACTTCGTCTATGAATACTTCTGGGAATACAGCTTTCCGCAAACGCCCACCACGTTTGCCATTCGTACGCCGGAATATAAATACATTCAGTACTATGGCGTGTGGGATAAGGAAGAACTGTATGACATGCGCAATGACCCGCAGGAAAAACACAACCTGATCGATGCGAAGGATGAAAAAATCATCAATGCCAAGATCGCGTTGCGTAAGCAACTTTATCAGGAACTGCGCGATCACCAGGGCAAAAATGTCATTCCTTATAACCAGCGGTTAGGGCAAGGCCAGGTCTATCGCCATGAAGGAGCCGGGGAGCAATTGGCGCCTTTCCCGCGTGAATGGCTGAAGGGATATAATCATGAGGAGATCCTCGCCGGCTTTATTCCCGATCAGGTCGGCAAAGAAGCTAGAGTAAAAGCATCCAATGAAGCGGTGAAGAAAAGCGAACCGCTGTTAAAGGAGATGATGGATAAATAATCCTCTCTGACGTCGGCGGGCATTCTGTGCCCGCTATGAATATCCTGTGAACCGCCGCCTTATTCTCTCAACAACGTATTTCCCGCTTTAGATAACTCCTCTGCTGGCTGAATTGTGTGCAAAAAATGAAGAATCGTCCAGAAGTGTAAAGATATCGTTTTATTTTGGTAAAGATTATCAATATGATTATGCGAATCATTAACAACAAGAAGGATGTTATTCATGCAGCACAGCCGTATCGCCAGCGCCGTGGCGTTGATTCTTTTCAGCAATACAGCATGGTCAGATGAGGGAACTATCACCGTTAATGGCAATATTTTAGGTGATTCCAGAGCGGAAGAGGTGAAAACCTGGGCGGGCAACCGTACCGTCATCACACATGAACAGCTTCATCAGGGTGCGAACCGGACGTTGGATGATGCGTTGCAGCGCGTGCCCGGGGTGAAAATTCAGGATGAAACCGGCACGGGAATTCTGCCGCAGATTGCGGTTCGCGGTTTGTACGACAGCCGCAGCGGGCGCTCCCAGATCCTGCAAGACGGCATTCCGCTGGCGCTGGCGCCCTATGGTCAGGAAGGCATGTCGTTGTTCCCCACCAGTTTCGCCACCATCGACCGTATTGATGTGGTGCGCGGCGGAGCGGCGGTGCAGTACGGGCCGAACAACGTCGGCGGCGTAATCAACCTGATCAGTAAACCGATCCCGGTTGCCTGGGAAAATGAAATCGCCGAACGCGCCACGTTCTTCGGCCGCGGCCGCAATCTGTGGGATACCTATCTGCGTACCGGCGGCATGATTAATGATAGCTTCGGCCTTCAGTTGGAAGCCAACCAGGTGAAAGGCAATTCGTTCCGCGAACACAGCGCCAGTAAGGTGCAAAACTACCGTATCCGCGGGTTGTGGAACATCAACGACGAGACCAGCCTTGATCTTTCTTACCAGTATTACGATGCCCATGCCGAGCTGGCCGGGGCGCTGTCCGGCGCGGATTACCGCGCCGATCGTCGTCAGAGCACGCGTCCGTGGGATGATTACGACGGTCACACCAAGCGCTATAGCGCAGTCTATAACCAGCAATTGGGATCGCTTGGCTTTGTCGATTCGGCGGAGTTTAACTGGATGTTTTTCGGTCATCAATCCGACCGTGATTTCCACGTCGGGATGAGCGGGGTGGCGGGTCAGACCTGGAACCCCGCGTTGCCTGCGAGGATCGTGCAGAACTCGCCGCGCAGCTTCAACGTCTGGGGAACGGAGCCTCGCCTGAGCCTGGATATTGACGGCGATAGCGTGAACCAGCAGTGGATTATCGGGGCGCGCTTTATTAAAGAAGAGATCGACTATCAGGTGAAACAGCGTACGTTGGCCAGCGGCGCCACGGCCACCACCCGCGATTGGGATTTCGACGACCGGGCCTGGGCCGGTTATATCAGCAACGCGGTCAAACTGCTGGACGATCGTCTGACCATTACTCCCGGCGTGCGTTTTGAGCGTGTGACCGAAAAATACGCCGATAAGATCACCGGCGTAAATACTTCCGCGCAGGATGCCCAGTGGCTGCCGGGGCTGACGGTCGGCTATCAGTTGGCGCCGGAATGGTTCCTCTATGCCAACACTCAGAAGAGCCTGCGCCCGGCGCAGGTGACGCAGATCGTGAAAGGCGGCGATGTCAGCTCGGAACTGGCCTGGAACTATGAGAGCGGCGTACGTTACAGCCCGGCGGATAACGTCAGCCTGAGCGCCGGCCTGTACCGTATCGACTATAAAGATCAGATTTCCTATGAAAACACCTCGGACCGTTTCCTGAATATGGGGAAAACCCGCCATCAGGGTGTCGAACTGGAAGGATTCTGGAGTCCGGCCGCGCTGGACGGCCTGAAGCTGCACGCCGGTTATGCCTATCTTGATGCGGAACAGCTGAACGGACAGAATCAGGGCAAGCGCGTCCCTTATGCCTCTCGTCACCAGCTTACGCTGGACGGCAGCTACGCATGGCGCGGCACCACCTTTACCCTGTCAAGCTACTATTTCAGCAAGTCCTTTTCCGATGCGGCGAACACCGTGCGTGACAACAGCACTGAATCCGCGGGGCAGCAGCCGTCTTACTGGGTATGGAATGCGCAGGTCAGCCGCGATCTGTACAAGTCCGGCCGTAATCTGCTGAGCGGCTATGTTGCGGTGAATAATCTGTTCGACAAAGAGTACTGGTACCGCGGTATTGATACCAGTCCGTGGGGACGCCAGCCGGCGCCGGGACGTTCCGTGACCGCTGGACTGAGCTATAAGTTCTGATACCGGTTTGATCGCCCATCGGTATAGCCCGCTCCTGTTGGAGCGGGCTGAGTTTGCTGACAAAGTCTGGTGAGCGGCGATAATGGATGGATCGTAAAGACGCTGCAAGTACGTCCCTGTAAGCTCGAACCGCGCCATCCCTGGCGCGGACGCTTTACTCTTCCATTCCATTATCACCGTTCGATAAAGGGTGATAGGTTTGTCAACGGTCTGAGCCCGCTCCTGTTGGAGCGGGCTTTTTATAACGGGCGCCCTGTCCGTCACTCTATGGGCCGTTGCTACGCAACGTTGAAAAACGTTCCCGAGGTTTATTTACGGCTGAAGAAAGAATAACCCGCTGTATTCCACGCCGGTGAAATCACGATATAGCGCCTCCAAATCCGCCTGCGGATCGACATCGGCGAATAGCTGTGGATGAAGAAATTTGGCAATCGCCTCCAATGCGATAACGTTGAACGGGCTGTCGTAGAACTGGTGATAAACCGCCATCACTTTTTTCTGCCGCACCGCCGGTATCGGGGCAACGCCGTTTCGCGCCATCAGATGCAACAGTCTCGGCAGGGCGGTTTCGCGGCTGGCTTCATAGCCTAGCGGCACCGCGAGCGATTCTTTACCGCGCTGGCTCCAGTCCGCGCCGCTTAACAGATAATAATCCGGGTTGCTGGTAATCAGCAGTTCCGGGCTGACGTCTGCGCCCTGAACGGGGACTTTCTCCGCCAGCAGATTGCGCCCGCCGGCGGCGGCAATAAATTCTCCGTAGCTATTGCGGCCAAATACCGCGCAGCAGGTGTCGCCGGTCATGCCGGCATGGTTCTCAAATACCACGCCGGGTCGCTGATTTTCCGGAAGGGTGAGCACCCGATCCTGCACGCGTTGATAAAGTTGCCGCCAGCGTTGGATAAAACGTTCCGCGTTCTGTTGTTCGCCGAACACCTCGCCCAGCAAGCGGATACTGTCTGGCGCATGGGTCAGCGGACGCTGACGGAAATCGATGAAAATCACCGCGATGCCGCTCTTTTCCAACATCGCCAACGTGCCGTTGCCTTGTAGCTTGGGCAGAACGCCGATATCGAATACGATCAGATCGGGGCGCAGCGTGAGTGCGCGTTCGACGCTGAAATCGCTGCGGTAGGGGTTGTCAAACACCGTAATCTGTTTGAGCTGCGGATAGCGCTGCGCATAGTGGCGGGCCATATCCGGCGCGCGAACCCGCAGCGAGTCGTCCCAGGCGATAATGTTTTTCAGCGGTTCGGCCGGATGGAGAATGTTGACCGCCAGCAGCAGGCGGCTGTCGGCCAGCATCACCCGCGAGACCGGCGCGTCAACGGTGACATGCCGTCCGGCGATGTCCTGCACCGTGACGGGCGCCGCGCGGACAAGGGAGGACGTCATGATGCACAGCAGTAACAGTAAACGACGGGGGAACCTGATCATGGTTTTGCTCGTTGGGTTAAAGATGATAGCGAAATGTAAAGTGAATCGACGCTTAAAACAATCGATGCTTAAAACAATCGACTCTTAAAACAATCGATGCTTAAAGCAATCGGTTCTTAAAACAGGCGCGCCATCGGCGTGACGGCCGGTGGCGCTGCCGTCACTCAAGCCATAGCACTTCCGGCGGAGCGTGCATCAGGAAATTCTGGTGTGAGATGTTCCAGGCATAGGCCCCGGCCAGACTGAATACCAGCCAGTCGCCGATCGCCAGGGCCGCGACGGGCTGCTGTCGCGCCAGCACATCTTTGGGGGTGCAAAGTTGCCCCACCAGCGTAACCGGCTGATTTTCGACGGCCGGCGCATGCTGTTCGCGTCTTAGTACGCTGAACGGATGATTATGCCCCTGAGCTGCCGGGGTGCGAAAATGGTGGGTGCCGCCGTGGCCGATGGCGAACCACTCGCCCAGATTGCGCTTGATATCCAGCACTTCCATCACATAGTAGCCGCAGCCCGCGCTGATATAGCGGCCGCACTCGAAGCGCAGTTTAAGGTGCCCGGCCTGACATTCGCTAATTACCGCCGGCAAGCGCCGGCAGAATGTCGCCCAGTCGAAGTGCGCCGTCGGATCGCGGTAGTTGATGCCGATCCCGCCGCCGACGTTGACCTGTTGGATCTGCACGTCGAACTGCTCGCACCAGCGGGCGACCTGTCGCAGATACAGACGCATTAACGCCAGATGATTTTCCACCGCCAGTTGATGGGACATCAGGTGGAAATGAAAACCGGTTAAGCTTAGCCAGCGGCATGCGTCGATGGCGGCGATAGCCAACGGCAGCTCGGCGGCGTCCAGTCCGAATGGCGTCGGCTTGCCGCCCATCATTAACCGGGTGCCGTCGATGCCGGTCAGCGGAATGTTCATCCGCAGCATCACCCTGACCGGGCGTTGACGCCGCGTGGCGATATCGCTCAGCCGCCGCAACTCGGTCAGGCTCTCCACATGGATGGCGTCGATTTCCAGTTCTACCGCCGTTTCCAGTTCCGCAGGCAGTTTGCCCGGCCCGCCGAAAATCAACGGACTGTCCGGCACCTGATCCCGCAACCAGCGCAATTCGCCGCCGGAGGCGGCCTCGAAGCCGTCCACCCACGGCGCCAGCGTATGCAGGATCGCTTTTTCCGGGTTGGCTTTGGCCGCGTAAAACAGTTCGCACTGCGCAGGCAGAGCGGCGCGCATGGCGGCAATATGCGCGCGCAGCGCCGACAGGTCATAGACATAAGCGCAAAATGGCGCGCTACGCGTCTGCTGTAAACGATCGAGCGTTTGATAAACCAAAGGCGTCATACAGGAGCCCTCATAGGATGTGCGATCGGCGTATAGTCGGCCTGCTTATCCGCGCGTTGCAACAGACGGGTGCGCAGGTTGTTTTTGGACGGGATTTTGGCGCCTGACAGCAAGGCGGCGATTTCCGGCTCGCGCCGCCAGCCCGTCAGGCGTTGCGCCAGCGTATTCCATAATTGTTGCTCCAACGTTCGGTCGCCGCCGGCCAGGTGGAACAACGCTTCGGAAAGGTTGTTGATCAGCAGACAGTAGGCGATGCGTTGCCAGCCTTTGTCGCGCGGATACCAGACCGACTGCCGCGCCCGCTCCGACATACCGCTAAGCGCGGCGGCGGGCCAGCGTGACGGGTCGAGTTTGGTGCCTTCCAGATCGCGTATCCACACGCGGTGCGGCAGGCCGTTTTGCAACCCGATCAGGGTATTTTGCAGATGGGGTTCGAAAATGACGCCTTCATTAAAGAAAGCGTTGAGCACTCCCGGCAGCAGCACATCAAGATAGGCGGTCAGCCACCGTTGGCTGGCGTCGGCCCATGACAGATCGCGCTGCGCGGCCAGACGGGCGATGAACGGGGCGATCAGGCTATTGCCCTGGCGATCCCAGGCAAAGAGCGCGGCGGCCATTTCCACCTGGCAATCCAGACGGGTGGCCGGCGGCAGGTTTTCACGGTACAGGATACCGAAGCACTCCTGCAAATGGCGCGCCTCCTGCGCATCGGCGCCGGGGATCAGGCTGAAATCCAGACTGCTGGCGGCCGGTTCGCGCATGATGTGAAAACCCGGCGTCTGGTTTTCCAGTCGACAAAAGGTCTCCGCCAGCAGCGTGTTCAGCGCGACGGCGCTTTCCAGTTCATACCAGGCGTTTTTGCGCACGCAGTTGGTCAGGCGCACGTGGATGGAGCATTTCAGGAACCAGGGTAATCCGGCCTGATACAGCGTGCGCACCGACGACGTGGGATAAAACGGCGCGCCGCGTAAGCCCAGCGGGGCGATCAGCCCTTGACGCCGCGCCTGCTGGTAGAGCGGCGAGCGGAGGATATGATCGGCTTCCCAGGGATGGCAGGGATAGGCGTGGGCTTCATCGGTCAACGTGGACAAGATGGCGACGGCCCGTGCGTCTCCCTGCTGTTGCAGCAGTCGGGGATCGATGCGAAACCAGTACAGCGGAAAGTGCGCGCCGGCCTCCGGCGAGCAGGCCAGCAACGCCTCGGGATCGACGCCGCTGCGGCTTTTGGGCGTCGGGTGCATCGGGTGGCCCCAAATCAAGCTCTGTTCGCTGCGCACAAAATTGTCGGGATACGCCGGGAGCGGCGTCTCAAGAAAGGCGTGCGTCACGCGAATACTGTTCTCGATCTGTTCCACCAGTTCGGGGTTGATCCCCTGTTGCAACTGCGCGGCCATCTCTTCCTGTAACAATCGTATAGCCTCCCCGGCGCAGATCGCCCGCCAGGGTTTGCCGAACTGCTTGATGAACGGGGTGCTGTTATAACGCCCGCGCCCCAGCAGACTCCAGCGATCGGCCTTAATCGCCAATTGCCGCTGGCTGGCGCATAAGTCGATCACCACCACATCGCCGGCAAGCATCTTGCTGGCCAGCGCCTGCGGAATATTGCCGCCGGACGCCGTTCGGACCTGACCGGCCGGCTGGGCGAACTCGCGGATATAGCAGTTGAGCAGCGCGGTGAAGGTGGCGTATTCCGCGGCATCACGCAGCGGGGCGGCGATAAACGCATCGGTCCCCGGTTTTTCATGGACGGCGAGCGAGGTCTTCATAGGTTGACTCCTTAAACGGGGAGAACAGAAAAATAAACAACGCCAATCCGGCGACGACGCCGGAAGCGATAAAGGGGGCGCTAACGGAAAAGTGGGCGCACAGCCAGGCCGCGCTTAAACCGGCGGCGACGCCGGCCCATTTGCCGGCGGCATCCAGACGGCCGAACTCGTGGCCGGCGTTGTGGCTGGCGATCGTCTGGCTGATAAGCCGGTTGATGCCGTTATAGCCAAACAGAATACCGATGCCGAATAGGGTGCGCGCCGCCAGCAACGCGACGGCGCTGTCCAGCACGCTGTGCCAGAACGCGGCGATAACCATCAGCGTCAGACCATAGCCCAGATGCCCGGAAGATGCCGTGACGCGCTGTAGCAGCGGAAGCAGCAACAGATAAAGCAGATGCGGCCAGCTGTAAAACAGGCCTATGCGGCTTTCGCCGCTGAGCCAGTGCTGAGCGAACGGCAGAAAATAGGGAAAGGTCACCACCATGGCGAAGTTAAACAGAAACTGTAACGACAACAGCCGGATCGCGGCGGGATGACGCGGTTCGCCGGGAAGCGCCGGTTGCGGCCGTGATGACGGATGGCGCGGCGCATCGTCAAGGGGCAACGACAGCGACAGCACAAACCCGGCCAGCGGCAGGACGGCCAGCCACAGGTACAGCCGTAAGGTCGGAACCGGGGTGGCGCTGATGAGTAAGCCCAATCCGGCAGGGGCGCACAGCAGCGCCAGCCGGGCGGAAAACTGCGTCCAGTTCAGGGCGTTGCCGAGCGCCGCGCCGCTGAGACTGACGGCCAAATAGCCATTGGCCGCGGCCAGCGTCCCGCCGGCAATGCCCTGAAGCAGCAACGCCGCGATAAGCCACGGCAATGACGGAGCCAGCCCCGCCATGACAAAGGCCGCCGTTAAACCGAGCAATGCCCGCTGGAGCGACAACCGGCGGCCGAAACGATCGGCAAAGCGCCCCCACAGCGGCGCGCTTAGCGCCGTCGCCACCGTGGGCAGACTGTATAACACGCCGATCCACAAACTATCGGCATGGATGCCGAATCCCTGCAACAGCGTCGGCAAAAACAGCGGAACGCCCAGTACGGTAAAGGCCGCCAGAAAATGGCAGGCCAGCACTACGGTCAGAACGCCGCGCATTATTCCGCGACCTGGCGTAAAAAGTTCGGGCCGCTCTGTCCGTAGTATTTGTTGATATCCGCCGCGCCGGAAGCCTGTTTGCTGAGCAGACTGCCGCTGAGCAGGAGATATTTCACCGGCTGATAAGTCTCTTCAAACAGTATCTGCCGGGGGAGACGGGTATCAACGCCTTGTCGATCCAATCGTCGCAGGGTGGCGAGCAGCGCCTGCCGCAGGGTGTGATAACCCTGTCGGCGATCCAGCGCGCCGCGGTCGGCGAGATTTTCCAGTACAGCGGCGAGATCCAGTTGCAGAGTGATGGTGATAAACATCTGCGCCAGCGCGCGCTCATCCTCAACCCGAATGCGTTCGTCAAGCAGTTCGGCGACGCGCGCCTGGAGATCCGGGCGCGCGGCCGCGAAGCGTTGCGGCCAGAGTCGGGCGGCATCGTTATCCTTCATCACCAGCGACGGCGGTTGCCCGGGCGTAAAGCTGATAATCGCATTCTGCTGATTGGACTCCAGCGCGATGCCGTAGCGCAGCCATAAGGTCAGATGGACGTCGCTCATCAGTTGGCAATAGTCTTGCCACCAGTCTTCCAGCGCCGGCATGCCGGGCTGGTCGAGCACAAATTCCAGATAGGCGCGGCCGTCCGGCATGGCGCTGCCCAGCGCCGCCACCGGCGCCAGGGTTTCGTCCTGACGCGGCTGCGGATAGCGGCGCACCAGAAAGGCGAACAGTTTTTCATCGCCCAGATGGCCGCAGAATGATTCATCCACGTGACGATACCGCCCCTGTAGCATGGGATCGCGGGCCGCCAACTGCGGCAGCACCTGCGCGAACCATTGTCCGTCGTACAGCGTTGAAGGCTTTATCAGCCGGATGTTTTTTTGTCCCAGCGTGCGCATCGCCAAAGGGATCTTGATGTGCGTATCCGGGAAATCCGCGAGCTGCACGGTACGCACGGACAGCGTGGGATATACGTTTAGCCAGGGCAGCGGCGCGGCAATGGCGTCGTCCGGCAGCGAGGATAGCTGTTCCCAGGTCAGAGGATGCACCGGGATCAGGGTGTGGCTGTGGCGCAGGTCGCAGGCCAGCCCCACCTGGGCAAATGACGGCCACCAGTCCGGATGCGCACCGGGGCGCGTCAGCGTCAGCGATGCGGCGGGCACGGCCAGCCAGCGCAGCAAAAACGGCGAGCAAAACTCCGGCGCGTAGCGGCTTAGCTGGTCGGTGCTGAAGCCAAACTTGGCGCGTGCGGTGGGATAGTAGGGGTGATCGAGATAGCTGGCCATCTGATCGGCATGACGCAGGCGCTCACCCCAACTGCGCGCCGGCAGCGGACGGGCGAGGTCGTCGCGCTGTTGCAAAAACGCCTGATGGCAAAGTTCTCCCTGTTCGCAGGCGGCGTCGGCTTCTTGCTGGTAGCTGGCGTACAACTGCCGGGTTTCGTCATCCCGATCGGGCATCAGCAGCGCCAGCCAGTCGGCATAACCCGTCTGCGTTTGCCAGCCTTCGCCCGCGGGTATCTGCCAGCGCGGGGCGACGGCCACCCATGACTGCATATAATCGCTGCTTTGCACCTGAATACGCAGCGGCGTATTGAGATGGGCGGCGTACAGCCAGTATTCCCCGTCCTGCCGGCGAATGTCGCCGCGGCTGACCAGCGCCGACACGTCTTCCCGCAGGCTGGCGTTAATGATGCGCAGGGTAATGTAATCCTGATGATTCATCATGCGATCTCCCAACGCAGCTGGGCCAGCGTTTGCTGTTCCAGTTGACGCAGCGCCGCGCTGTCCCGGGCTTCGACATACAACACGCCGAGGTAATCTTTATTGGAATGCGTCAGCGTGATGCGCTCGCCCTGCGTTTTCAGCGGGCGATACCGGACGCCTTCACGTAGCGTGGGCCGGGGCGCCTGATGCAGCGTGCCTTCTTTTCCGGCGACCAGATAATGGATCAGCGCCTGGGTGGCGGCGGCGGGAACGGCGGGAACCGGCTGCCCCAGATGCAGTTGCAGGATGGGGGTGAACCAGCCGCCGGGCAGAATGCGATCCAGCAAGAATTCACGACCGTCGCCGATGCTGCGGTAGTTTATCTCCACCAGCACCGGCCCCTGCGGCGTGGCGATGAATTCGCTGTGGCAGACGCCGAAACCCACGCCAAAACGGCGCAACTGTTCCAGCGCCTGTCGCCGCCACTTCACGCCGTGTTCGCCCTGCCAGACGGCGCGCGTTTCGACAAAGTGAGGCGGCGGCGACAGTTCAACGTCAAAGCCGCCAATCGGCAGCAACGTCTGACCGTCGCCCAGCGTTTCCAGCGTAAACAGCGGCCCGGCAATAAACTGCTCCAGCAGTAGCGTCGGGCGGGCGGGATGCGCGGTGAGGAACTGCTGCATCCGATCGGCGTTCTCGATCAGACTGACGTCCATAGAGGCCACGCCCTGACTGGGCTTGACCACCAGCGGCCACGGCCAGTCCGGTGCGACGGGCGTCTCGGGCAATAGTTGCGTCGACCAGGTGGAGGGCAGCCCCAGCGTGGTTAACCGCTGACGCATGCGCCATTTTTCCTTGGCGGCGTAACAGATGCGCCAGTCTTTGCCGGGCAGGCCGAGCGCTTCGGCGGCAATCGCGACGGCGGTCTGAAGATGGTCGCTGTTGGAGAACAGGGCGGCAGGCTGGATACCGCCATCGGTAAGGGTATCGAGAATGGCCAGCGGGTTAAACACATCGCATTCGAGGATCTTCACCTGGCCGGCCAACGCCCGATTATGTGCCATGCCCTGATCGGTCAGCAGCAGGACGGGATAACCCAGTTGACGGGCGGCGGGGATAAAACCTTCTGTCACGGCGGCGTTGACCACGTGGCTGACGATCACCAAAGGAGACTTTTGCGGCATGATAATTACCTGTTTTATAACGAAAATGGTTATTCGGGATAGGAAAAAGCGGTGGGTTTGATCTCATCAAGGCGCTGGCGCAGGCTACGGAACAGAAATCCGCGATCCTCGCCGCATAGCCAGACCCGTATGCCGGACTCACGCCAGTAATTCAGCTGTTCGGCCGTTCGGGGATTGGCGCAGAAAGGCACGTCGGCCGACTGACAGCGTTGCGCCAGCCGGCGGATATGCGCTTCCACGTCCGCATGATGGGGAACCGGGCCTAAGCCGAGATCCAGCGCCAGATCCAGCGCGCCTTCCATAATCATGCTGACGCCCTCGACCGCCAGGATGTCGTCGATGGCGGCGAGACCGGCGGCGGTTTCAATCATCGGTATCAGCAGCAGACCCTGATTAGCCTGTTGGATATACTCGGCCAGCGGCAGGGCGCCAAAACCGGTCACGCTGCCGCCGGTAATGCCGCGCTTGCCTTGCGGCGGGAAACGCATGGCATCGCGTACCGCCAGTACCTGTTCGGCGCTTTCCGCCTGGGGGATGACGATGCCATGCGCGCCCATATCCAGTACGCGGCCGATCAGTTTGTGGTCGGGCCGCGGGATGCGCACCAGCGGCGCGCAGCGGTGGAACTGGGCAATGTGGATACACTGCTGTAACAGCGTTTCGTTGTGGGGGAGATGCTCCAGATCGAGGATCACAAAGTCGTATCCGGCGCAGGCGATCATTTCCACGATGGTCGGGTGGGGAACCGAGTTCAGCATACCCAATATTGCCTGTTGAACCGGTTTATGCGGGTGCAGATGTAATGACAACACATTATCTCTCCATGTTAATGATAATCATTTTCGTAAAGATAATCATTAGCAATGTGAGATTATAGTGAAAAGATGTTACATAATGTTTACTTATGCGTTGTCCCATTAGCATTTTGATGAAGCCACCATCAGCGGCGTCAATATCCGCGCGTTATCTCATCTTGTGCTTAACAGGCGATGTACCTATTATCTGTAGCGAAATGGAAATGATTCTCAACTATGAAAGCGGATTCACTGACGCCGGTTTTTGCCGAAATCATTCCATTGGGACGCAAGGCGAGGATGACGATGCTTGCCGCGACTGACCTGTTTTGATGAACATCGATTTTATTACCCGACTGCGCACCGCAGAGGATGACGGCAGGATGTTGGCTTAATCATGCGTCAGCGGCGGTGGATTAAGGAGACTTCTTTTGGTTAAACAGACTGACGATAACGATAAGCGTGCGCCGCAGCGCGTGCGTAACGAATTGCGTTTCCGACACATCAGCGTGGCTAATAAAACCCGCGTGGCGGATAGCTTCTGGCGCATTCAGTTCACCGGCGCGGAGCTAATGGGTTTTAACTCGCCGGGTTTCGACGACCATATCAAACTCTTTTTCCCCGATCCGAAAAACGGCGAACTGAATCTACCGGAGGTGTCGGCGGAAGGCATCGTTTGGCAAGAGGGCCAACGTCCTGTCGGGCGCGATTACACGCCGTTGGAATTTGACGGTGAGAATTCGTTGACGCTGGATTTTTATATCCATCAGGGCGGGGTGGCCAGCGACTGGGCCGAGCGTGCGCGGCCGGGAGACGAGCTGGTTATTGGCGGCCCGCGTGGATCGCTAATCGTGCCGGATGATTATCATTTTCAGCTTTACGTCTGCGATGAAACCGGCCTCCCGGCGTTCAAACGCCGCCGGCCCGCCATTAAAGCGGAGCAACTCCATCTGTTCGCTTATACCGATGAATCCACGGGCCGCGGCTATCTGGACGATCTCAATGGCGTTGACGTCAACTGGTTGGGGAACGGAATGATGCATACCGATAACCTCGACAGGCTCATCGGCGCGCTGGACAAGATCTCGCTGCCGACTGACGACTATTTCATCTGGTTGACCGGCGAAAGCGAGACGGTAAAAAGGCTGAGCGATTATTTTATCCAGCGCCGCGGCTGTGACGAGACTTTCGTTCGCGCCATCGCCTACTGGCACCGGAAGTAAATTCACCCTTCATTCGCCGTTGTCTCTGCGCTGTCAGGCCAGCGGCGCGTTGATGCTCCCGGTTTCCATGTGACAATCAGACCGCCGAAATCGGAAGTCCTGATGAGTCGGGGAACCATTAAGGCAGGAATAAATCGTAAATATCCGCTTCGGCGTGACGCGTTTCGCTCAGATCGAGATTGGAAATGATGTGCTCGATATGATGCTCCATTTTACGGATAGCACCGGTTACATCTTTGTTGGCGATACTGTCGACCAAACCGGCATGTTCATCCGTCATACAGAGGATGTCGGTTTTCGGTTCATACATTGACTGAACCAGGATGCAGCGCTGTATTATCAGATAAACCATTCGTTCAATGACCGGGTTGCCGACGATGCGGGCCAGGGTGAAATGGAACTCGGCGGTGATACGGTTGACGTCATTGCGGCGTGCGTCAAAGGCGGTTTTTTCACGTTCAAGCAGGGCGCGCAGCTCCACGATATCGGCAGGTTGCACACGCTCGCAGACAAGTTGGATCATAATGTATTCCAGCTTTCGACGGGCTTCGAAGACATGTTTCGCATCAGCCACGGTAGGCCGCGCAATAAACACCCCCTGATGTAGCTTGAATTCGACAATATCCTCCTCGCGCAGACGTTCGAGTACGCGCCTTACTCTGGAGCGAGGAATATTATAGCTTTCAGCAAGCTTAACCTCATTGAGGTGATGTCCGGGGCGCAGTTTTTTGTCGATAATTGCGTTAATCAGGTGATTATAAATCAGGTCTTCACTGGGATGTTTCCCCCGGATCCTGTCGTTATTACTCTGTCCAGTCATGTCTTCCCACGTCTATGTGTTTTAACTTTCAGATAACCAGCGATTCAACTCTATTCAATCATAATATGAATGAATAACAGTTTTATGCCGGGGCCAGCAACAAAAATCTTTATTGCACCGCACGCGCGATTCTTTCCTTGCTGGTCATTCATCCTGTTGCAAATGTTGGCATATTTTGTGCTTGTTTTATTGCGTGCAATTGTGCATGTAAAAATGCCTGTTTCTACTATGCAGCGTCAGGGGAAAGAAAATGAGCAACAAAGTGGATAGCGAGTTATTCCTTAACGATCTTTATGAGCTACGAAAAATTGGCGCCTATAAAACCGGCGTGAGTCGTCCCACCTACAGCGCCGCCGATATGGAGAGCCGTCGCTGGCTGATGCGGCGTATGACGGATGTCGGTCTTGAGGCCACAATGGATGGCATTGGCAATGTATTCGGACGGACGAACAAACCGGGGCCAAAAGTCTTGGTCGGCAGCCATATTGAAAGTCAGATAGAAGCGGGCTGGCTTGATGGCGCGCTTGGCGTCGTTGCCGGCGTGGCGTTGGCACGCGCGGGTTTCGCCGTCGACGTTTGCGCATTCGCCGATGAAGAGGGGCATTTTTCCGGCGGTTATCTGGGAAGCCGCAGCATCGTCGGGGCATTGACTGAAGAGGAGATCGACCAAAGCCGTGGCCGTCATAATGGCCCTCCGCTGCGTTCGGCGCTGGAAGCCGCCGGGCTTGCGGGTATTCCTCGCCTCCAGATCGATCCGGAGCGCTACCGGGGTTTTTTCGAAATGCATATTGAGCAGGGAACCCAGTTGGAAAATGCCGGTCTTCGCCTCGGCGTGGTGAGCGGCATTGTCGGTATCTGGACCTGGCGCATCGTCATTGAAGGCCAGCAGGATCATGCCGGCGGGACGCGGATGAGTGAACGACGCGATGCGGGCCTTGCCGCAGTGCGGCTGCTCAGCGATCTCGATCGGCTTTTCCCCACCGTTTGCAGCGAATACAGTACCTGGACCACGTGTAATATCACTCTCGATCCGGGCGCGCCGTCTGCCGTTATCCCGGGACGGGCGGAGATTTTCCTTGAGTTCCGCGATATTTCCGCAGCCGTGCTTGAACGTATGGAGCAGACGCTCAGAAGCGTCGTGCAGGAAAGTAACCGGCGCGATCGCTGCAAGGCGACCTTAATTTCCACGACGAAATCGATGCCGGTTATCTGTGATAGCGACATGATGTCGTGCCTTGAAGCCGCCTCAACCGAACTCGCCCCAACGGCCTGGCAGGTGATGCCCAGCGGCGCCGGCCATGACGCCAAAATGATTGCCAAAAAGCTGCCCGTCGCCATGCTGTTTGTCCCGTCGATTGGCGGCGTCAGTCACCACTGGACGGAAGATACCGCGGACGCCGATCTGATTCTGGGAATTGAAGTGCTGGCTCAAGGGGTTAGTCGTTTTCTTTCATAATCAACTTGGTCGGGTAATCGCTTTGCTTCAACACCATGCCCTATAAAGGAGCAATATCACCGTGGTTGCACATTTATAGCGCTTATGACGGATCATTCATGGTCGCTTAGCATCAGGCGCTAACGCGCAAGGAGCCGGAAATCTCGCTAAACACAACGGATTACGGCTAATTTAACCACAATTTATTTTGCACACCGCAACGTATAAAGGGATTTATGTTGGCATGAGTGTTGCTTAAATTAATTGCACGCAATATTACATGTATTATTGCAGTTAGATTGATTGTCAGCTTTGACACCGGGGAAGAGGGGGAAGTTATGATCCTTGAGCTTCAATTTGAGGATGTTTTTGCCGCATGGAGAATGTTCCTTGACGGAATTCTGGTTACGCTGACGTTATCAAGCGCTTCCTTTATCGGCGGATTGGCGGTCGGAATTCTAGGCGCCGCAGGATGCGTCTACGGGCCGGTTTGGCTTCAGCGCTGCATTACCGGTTATGTGGAAGTCATCAGAAACACGCCCCTGCTGGTGCAGCTGTTTTTGATATTTTTCGGTCTGCCGCAGATAGGCATTCGATTTGACGGGATGACGGCCGCCATTATCGCCTTTATCGTCAATCTCGGCGCCTACCTGACCGAAATCATGCGCGCCGGGTTTCAGTCGGTGCCGGAAGAGAATATTGAAGCCGGTGCATCGCTGGGGTTGTCAGGTTTCCAGATATTTCGCCATATCGTGCTGTTTCCCGCCCTGAAAAATATGGTGCCTGCGCTGGCGAGCCAGTTTATTTTCTTCATTCTGGCCACTGCCGTGGTGTCGCAAATCGCGGTTCCCGATCTATTTTATGTCGGCTCACTGGTTCAGAGCCGAACCTTCCGCGATTTTGAGATTTATATCCTTATCGCCGCACTTTATCTCTCGCTTTCTTTAATTCTGCGCATCGTTTTCAGCCTGACTTATCGCTTTACCTTCGGGAGACGCACATGATCCGTGGTTTTAGCTACATCGATATTCTCTATCTTATCGCGTCGATACGATGGACCCTATTGTTGGCCATCATGGCTTTTTCCGGTTCCGCCGTGGTTGGCATTGTTACGGCATTGCTCAGAATGGCGCCGTTCAGACCGTTGCGCTGGATTGGGATTATCTATGTCCAGATCGTACAGGGGATCCCTTTACTGGCATGGCTGTTCTTGCTCTATTTCGGCATGGCGGCGCTCGGCGTCAATATTAATCCGTGGCTGGCCGCGGCGTTAAGCTTCGCCATTTACGGCGGCGCCTATCTGGGAGAAGTATGGCGGGGCGCGTTGGAATCCATCACCAAAACGCAATGGGAAGCCGGCGCCTGCCTGGGGCTTTCTTACTCAGAGCAACTGCGTCACGTGATTATTCCACAATCGATACGTATCGCTATTCCACCGACGGTGGGATTTCTGGTTCAACTGATAAAAAACACTTCGCTGGCCTCAATCATCGGGCTTATTGAACTCACTCGTCAGGGGCAACTTACCACCGCGGCGACCTACAGTCCGTTCGCCGTCTATCTGACCGTCGCCGTGCTCTATTTTGCCCTGTGTTTTCCTCTTACCCAATGGAGCCGTTCATACGAGCGGAAGCTAAATGCCTATCGTTGATCTGCAAAACATTATTAAGCGGTTTGGCACCAATACCGTATTGGATGATGTCTCGTTATCCGTAGAAAAAGGTGACGTGGTGACCATTTTAGGTCGCTCTGGCTCTGGCAAAAGTACGTTGTTGCGCTGTATTAACGGACTTGAGTCCGTGCAGGGCGGGCATGTGATTGTCAACGGCACGCGCGTTAACGATCCGCACTGCAATCTGCGGCTTTTACGCCAGGACGTGGGCATCGTTTTTCAACACTACAATCTTTTCCCGCATCTTTCGGTGGCGGATAACATCACGCTGGCGCCGCGTATTGTTCTCCACCAGTCGCCGGCGGAGGCGCGTGAACTGGCGCACGATGTGTTAAAGCGCGTCGGCCTCGAAAATAAGCTGGATGCGTTTCCGCATAATTTATCCGGCGGGCAGAAGCAGC
Organism: Brenneria sp. L3-3C-1; assembly: GCF_016456245.1. NCBI lineage: Bacteria > Pseudomonadati > Pseudomonadota > Gammaproteobacteria > Enterobacterales > Pectobacteriaceae > Brenneria > Brenneria sp. L3-3C-1. The sequence goes on from NZ_JAEMHF010000014.1 coordinate 59,929, forward strand.
GGGTAGCGATTGCGCGGTCGTTGGCGATGCGGCCCAAGGTGATGTTGTTTGATGAGGTGACTTCAGCCCTCGATCCGGAACTGACGGGCGAAGTGCTGAAGGTGCTGGAAAGCGTTGCCCAGGACGGCATGACCATGATCCTAGTGACGCATGAAATCGGTTTTGCACGGCGCTTTGGTTCAAGGGTGGTGTTTATGCACCAGGGGAAAATCAGGGAGCAGGGGCCGGCGGCCGCAACGCTGTCAAATCCCGCCACCGCTGAATTGAAATTCTTTCTTGATGCTGTTTTACATTAAAAAATGTGGAGATCACTAAATGCGTAACTCTATTGCATTGCTTTCTGTCGTTATGTTGGCCCTGGGATCGGTGAGCGCGTATGCCGATAAACTGGATGATATACGTTCCTCCGGCGTGGTGCGGATCGGCACCTCGCTTGATACGCCGCCATTTGGCTATCAGGATGAGGCGCGTAATCCAACGGGATTGGATATTGAAATGGGCAAGATGGTCGCCGAGGCGCTGGGCGTTAAGCTCCAGTTGCAGCAGGTTACCGCGCCCAACCGCGTACCTTATCTGCTCACCGGTAAAGTCGATATTATTATTTCCAATCTGGGAAAAACGCCGGAACGAACCAAGCAGGTGTTATTCACCGATCCCTATGTCAATACCTACATCGGTATATGGGGACCGAAGAAAATTCAGGTCGGCAATGCCGATGAGCTTGGAAAGTATGTGGTGGCGGTTTCTCGCGGCTCCACGCCTGACCTGGCGCTCAGCGCGTCTAATCCCAATGCGAAAATTATGCGCACCGAAGACGATTCAACATCGGTTACCGCTTATTTAACCGGACAGGCCGACCTCATCGCCTCGACGGATACCCAGATCGCCGCGATGGCAAAGCAGTCGCCGCAGGCGGAGTTGGATCCCAAGTTCCGCATTCGCAACAGTCCGGCGCATATGGCGGTGCAACAGGGTGAAACCGGTTTGGCCGATTGGCTTAATGCCTTTATCAAGACCAGTATTGAGAATGGCAAGCTGGATGCGCTAAGCCAAAAATATCTTGGCAAGCCGGCCGACCTCGGCGCGGAATAAGCCGTGATGCGCAACTGACCCCCGTATCGCGAATAGATGATATTGGCGCCGGGGGTTAATTGCGGCGTCATTCGCTGTTTAAATACCCCTATTCATTAAAACGGAAATATCCCATGATCACTCGTTACAATACCAACGCCCGCATGAGTACGACTGTGGAGTATAAGGCTACCGATAGTATTGTTGTTATTTCCGGCCAGGTGGCCGATGACTTATCCGATAGCGTGGCGATTCAAACGCAAAGCGTACTGGACAAGATTGAAGGATTATTAAAACAGGCGGGATGCGTTAAAACCGACCTTATTGCCGCCAATATTTGGCTGACGGATATTACCCGGTTCGATGAAATGAACGGCGTTTGGGATAAATGGGTGCCGGCGGGCCATGCTCCGGCGCGCGTTTGTGTCGAAACCCGTCTGCCTAATCCGCTTTTTCAGATCGAAGTACAGGTTACCTGCCTGAAAAAAGCCTAATCCCTATTCTTGTTATCTTGCCAGCGCAACAGGGTACAGATCTTAGTTAAATTGAGGAATGAATGATGGTTCGTAAGCCTGACGTCGCCGTATTGGGTCTTGGCGCAATGGGACATGCTTTTGCATCTAATTTACTGAAAAAAGAATTTGTGGTTACGGCATGGAACCGTACCAAAGCGCGGGGAGAAGACCTTGTCGCCAACGGGCTGAAATTATCCGATTCTCCCGTTGAGGCAGTAAAAAATGCCGATGTCGTTATCGTCATGCTTACGGACGCTGAAACGACGGAAGCGATCGTGGCGCAGATCCGCGAACACCTGAAGTCTGGCGCCATTTTATGCCAGATGGGAACCATCGGCGTTGAGTCGACGGACAAGCTCGCGCAAGCGTTGGGCGATTATCGACAGGATATTACGTTTATTGATGCGCCGGTATCCGGCACCAAGGCGCCTGCTGAAAATGCCCAGATTTTGATCCTTGCCAGCGGCGACAGAGAACGGGCCGCAAATGCGGAACCGGTGTTCGCCGCAATCGGCAAGGGTACGCTTTGGCTGGGCGAGGCCGGTAGAGGCTCGCGCATGAAACTGGTGGTAAATACCTGGCTGATTCTGTTGATGCAGGGGCTATCGGAAAGCCTGTTATTGGCCGATCAATTCGGCTTTTCGGAAGATGACTTGTGGTCCGTTCTGGACGGGGGGCCGCTTGCCGTGCCTTATGCAAAAGCGAAAATGGAGATGATTAAATCTGGAGATTATGCGCCGCAGATGCAGTTGAACTGGGCGCTGAAAGACGCCCGGCTGGCGCTCTCATCCGTATCCGCCGGCCAGACCCTGCCTTGCCTGCGGGAAACGGCATCCCTCTGGCGCCAGGCGGTTGACGCCGGCTATGGCGCGGACGATCTGTCCGTGGTCTATCATTTTCAGCATCAACAAAAACAGTAAAACGGATGTTGCCCGCTATCGTTCGGTCGATCGCGGGCGGCAATATTACTGAACAGCCATTGCCGCCGATCAGAAAGGTGATTTCTCCTTGCTTGAGCGCCGAATCAATGGGGTCGAGCTGAAATACGCCATCCTCTTTCTCACGGTAATCGCGGTGGGGCACGCCTGACAAACGGAGCGTGACGGCTTCTCCGAATTCGCTTTATTGATATTCTCCCGCTTGTCGAGTGCGGTTTTTGCGCATGGGTTCAATTTCACGGCCGATCTTAGGCTTGAATATGTTTGGTGCGGGCACCCGTATCGGCCCAGTGACTATCACCGTTCTTTTCAAGCGCAGGCCGTTCTGTTGCCGGGCATCAGGATGTTATGATAGGGACCATTTCAGGCCAGATTGAGGTAAGGATGAGTCAGGTTGCCACCGCGAAACAGCGCGAAGTAAAACGTATCGTTGAGGCGCTGTCGGTTGCTATTGCTCAGCACCGGCTAAAGCCCGGCGCCAGGTTGGTGGAAGCACAGATTGTCGATGCCCTCAACGCCAACCGTAACCATGTGCAGGCTGCGCTTCAGCGCCTGGCGTTGCTGCATATTGTCACCATTGAACCCAACCGTGGCGCGATGGTTGCCCAGCCGGAGGCGCGGGAAGCGCGCGAAATCTTTATCGCCCGCCGCGCCATCGAAAGCGCGATAGTAGCCTCTATCACGCCGGAGCGAATAGCCCTGTTTGGTGAGGATATTGCCGCTCAACAGCAGGCCGAGCGCACCGCGGCGCAGCGCCAGGATCGCCGGGACATTGTGCGCGAGCTTAGCGCGTTTCATCTGCTGCTGGCTAAGATCAGCGGCAATAAGGTGCTGGGGGAAATTCTTTCCAACCTGATGGTTCGCAGTTCGCTGATTGTGGCGCTGTATCAGCGCAACGATACGCCTGCCTGCCAATGTGCGGAGCACGGCGCCATTGTAAAAGCGTTAGCCGCCGGCAAGGTTGCAGAGGCGCAGCAGATTATGCAGGCGCACTTGAACGAGCTGGAAGCTGAGCTGGAGTTGGATCTGAGCGATCCAGCGGCTGGCGCGATGACGCTACGCCAGGCGCTGGACGGCGCTAGCGAAGTAACCGGGCTGGCGGGCGGTTAAAGGTTTGGCGCCCGCGCTTAAAGCCCATCTTTGGCGGGGCAATCTCCGCCACCACCTGATCGGCCCGTTCGACGTCGAACACCACAAAGTCCGCCTGGCAGCCAGGCGTTAGCCCGTAATGACTCAGTCGCAACAGCCGCGCCGATTGGCTGGAGATCCACGACAGGCAGCGCAGCAAATCCGCCTGCGTGCCGAGTTGGCGAACGTTGGCAAACAGGTTGGCCTGCCGCACCAGCGAAGCATCGCCAAACGGCGTGAACGGGTTGGCGATATTGTTGGTGGACAGCGAGCAAACAACGCCCAGGCGATCCAACTCGTCCACTGGCGCCACACCGCGCGGTTTGAGCGCAAAACGATCGCGCGCGGTAAGAAACAGATCGGTGGCGGGCAGGGCGGTGACCCGCACTCCGGCCGATGCAAGTTCCGCACCCAGCGCCCGCAGCGCATCCAGTTCCAGAATCGCCAGCTTGGTGACATGGCCAACGGTGACGCGCCCGCCGAGCTGCCAGCGGCGCGTTTGAACGATCACTTCATCGATCAATCGGTTCTCCGGCGCCAGGTCAAAATCGAGGTGGAAATCCAGATCGACGCCGTGGTGCGCCGCCAGCGCGAATAGCCGTTTGATCTGCCCGACCGGATCGCTGTCGGTGTAGGGGCAGCCGCCCAGCAGATCCGCCCCGGAGGCCAGCGCTTCACAAAGTAGCGCTTCAGTGCCGGGATTATTCAGCATCCCCTCCTGCGGGAACACGCACAGTTGCAGATCGATGGCCCAGGCATAAGCGGCCTGTAGGCGGCGGATGGCACGAAAGCCGGTCAGGCCGATCACCGGATCAATCTCAATGTGGGTACGCATGTGCGTGGTGCCCTGCATGATCGCCATTTCCAGCACCCTGGCCCCGCGCTGATAGACATCCTGCTCGCTGAAATCCGCCTTGGCGCGTGCGGTTTCGCTGATGGCCTCCGCCAGCGTCCCTTCCTGCTGGTTGCAGCGGTCGATAATACAGGCCTTATCCAGATGAATATGGGTTTCAACCAGACCGGGCAGCACCAGCGCGCCCTGCATATCCAGCGTGTCGGCCGGGCCGCTTAAGGCGCTAACAAAGCGCCCGTCTTCAATCAGCAGGCTGTGCAGCCCGGGCTGGTTTTCCAGGCGGGCGTTAACGATGGTAAGGCGTTTCATCCGTTCGCTACCCCCAGCCAGGCATCGGCCAAATCCGCCTGCGCCAGCAGATCCTGCGCGCGGCCGGCTTTAACCACTGCGCCGGATTCCAGTACCAGCGCGCGATCGGCGATGGTCAGCGCCAGGTTGGCCATTTGATCCACCAGCAGGAGAGTAACGCCCTCATCGCGCAGCGCAGCCAGCGCGTCGTACAGTTCGCCAATCATCGCCGGGGACAGGCCCAGGCTCGGTTCGTCCAGCAGCAGGATCGACGGACGCGACATCAGACCGCGGCCGATCGCCACCATCTGCTGTTCGCCACCGGAAAGCAGGCCCGCCGGGCTGTGCAGCCGTTCGCGCAGGCGCGGGAAGCGCTTGAGAACCGATTCAACTTCTACCTGCGGATCGTGTTTTTCGGCGCAGGCGTGCTGGCCGATCAATAGGTTATCCAGCACCGACATCTGCGGAAATAATTGGCGGCCTTCCGGCACCAGCGCCAGGCCCCGTGCGGCAATCTGGCTGGCGTTCAGTTCTTTGATTGAGCGATCGTGCAGGTAAATTGCGCCGCTGCGCGCCGGATGCAGCCCGGCGAGAGTTTGCAGAATGGTTGATTTGCCCGCGCCGTTGGCGCCCAGGATCGCCACAGTTTCCCCTGGATTGACGGTAAAGCTGACGTCGCGTACTACCGGGGCAGCGCCGTAATCCAGCGTCAGTTTGCTTACCACCAGCCCTGGTTGGCCGTTCGATTGCAGCGCAAGGCGGCGCGGCTTGCCGCGATAGTCGGTGCCGCCCAGATAGGCCGCCACCACCGCGGGGTTACGTTGCACTTCAGCAGGCGCGCCCTGCGCCAACGGTTTGCCGGCATCCAGCACCTGGATCCGATCGCTGACTGCCATCACCAGCGCCATATCGTGTTCCACCACAATCACCGCCAGGCCAAAGCCTGCTAGTCGGCGCAGCAGCGGGATCAACGCGTCGGTCTCTTCACGGCTCAGGCCCGCCGCCGGTTCGTCCAGCAGCAGCAGCGCCGGGTTGAGCGCCAGCGCACGGGCAATCTCCACCAGCCGGCGATCGACGTGGGGCAGATCCTCGGCGGGCGTGTGCACCGAACCGCGATAGCCCACTAGCGCCAGCAGCGCCATCGCCACCTCGTGGGCATCGGCCGTCGGGCGCCGCCACGGCAATCCTTGCCTGCCGCGCTGCTGCGCCACCAGCAGATTTTCCAGCACGCTCATGCCGCTGAACAACTGGGTGGTTTGATAGGTGCGGGCGATGCCATTGCGGGCCACGCGCCAGGCGGGCAGGCCGCGCAGTTCTTGCTGTAAGCGGATACTGCCGCTGTCGGCGCGATAGAAGCCGCTGATCATGTTCAGCACCGTGGTTTTCCCGGCGCCGTTGGGGCCAATCAGACCCAGCACTTCACCGGGTTGTACCTGGAAGCTGACGTCTTTTGCTGCTTGTACGCCGCCAAAGCGGATACCGATATTTTCCACCTTCAGCACAGTGTTGCCGCTGTGCTTAAAGTGGCCGCGCAGCAGCGCGTCGTCCGCCGTTTGCGGCGCGAATTGCACCGGCGGCTTTGCCAGCCAGCGCGCCAGGGTGCCCAAAATCCCGCGCGGCGCCAGCCATAACACCGTCAGCAGCAGCACCGCGAAGATCAGCAGCCGGTATTCGGCAAATGTCGACAGCAGCTCCGGCAGCACCACGATCAGCAGCGCCCCCAGCACTGGCCCTAACAGCGTGCCGCTGCCGCCGATGACTACCGCCAGAATAAACAGAATCGACTGGGAGAAAGGGAAAGAGTCCGGATTGATGAACATCATCAACGGCGCTACCAGGGCACCGGCGGCGCTGGTGAACATTGCTGACAGTGTAAAGGCGAGAGTTTTGCTCACCACCGGGTTAAAGCCCAGCGAACGCGCGGCGATTTCACTGGCTTTCACCGCGCGCATCGCCAATCCCCATTGGCTGTGCTGTAGGCGGGCAAAGCCGCACAGCGCCGCCATCATCAGCAGACCACAGCACACCGCCAAACCCAGCGCCGGATCGAGGCCGCCGAATTCCGGCATCGGGATGCCCATCAGACCGTTGGAACCGCCGGTAACCTCGCGCCATTCAATCAACAGATGGCGCACCACCAGCGCAAAGGCAATGGTGATCATCGCCAGGAACGGCCCGCTAACGCGCAGCGCCGGGATCGCCAGCAGGCCGCCAATCAGGCCGCACACCAGCATCGCGGCCAGCATCGCCACGCCGAGCGGCAGCCCGGCCATGGTCAGCCCGGCGGAAACGTAAGCCCCCAGCGCGTAAAAAGCGATATGGCCGAAGGAGACCTGGCCGCTCAGCCCAAGCAGGATATTCAACCCAACCACAGTGGTGACGCCGAGCGCAAACAGCGAAAATACCAGCAGCGTGTAGCTGCCGAGAAAACCGGGCAGCAGCAGGCTGATCACGCCAAGCAGCATCAAGGCCAGGGTATTGATAGGGAACGCTCTCATTACACTTTGACCCTCAGTTTTTGACCAAATAGCCCGTCAGGGCGCAAGGCCAGCGCCAGGATCACCAGCGAGAAGGTGAAGATTTGGGTAAAGGCGGAGCCGAACCACAGGGTGACCAGCGCTTCGCTCAGGCCGAACAGCAGCCCGGCCACCCAGATGCCGCTACTGCTGGCAAGGCCACCGAGGATCGCGACCGCAAACGCCTTCAGACCAAACAGGGTGCCCATGTCGCTGTGGATGTTGAACAGCGGTGCAATCAGCAGCCCGGCCAGTGCGGCGAACAGCGTCGACAGGGCGAAGGCCACCGCCACCACGGTATTGACGCGGATACCCATCAACTGCGCGGCGCGCGGGTTTTGCACCGTGGCTTCCAGCACCTTGCCGAGGCGGCTGTAGCGGCGCACCAGCGTCAGCGCCGTCACCATCACCACGCCGGTCAGTGGGATCAGCAGATTAATCAACGACAGTTGGCTGCCAAACAGGGTGAAGGTGACGTCGGTCACCGGGAACTGGCGAGGCTCTTTGCCGAAGGTGAACATCGCCAGGTTATCTACCAGAATGCCGCCCGCCACCGTCGCCATCAGCCAGGCGTCCGAGTTACGGGCGACAAACGGGCGCACCAGCAGGCGCTCAATCAACATGCCATACAGCGCGCAGCACAGCAGCGTGGCGGGCAGCGCCAGCCACAGCGGCCAGCCCCAACTGACGCTCAGGGTATAGCCGAGCGTCGCGCCGACCATCATCGCACTGCCCTGTGCGAAGTTGAGGGTGCGTGACACGATCCAGGTGATATGAAAACCGAGCGCCAGCAGTGCATACATGCTGCCAAGGCTCAGGCCGGTGGTCAGGGCAGTGCTCCACATGGTCAGACTCCTCGCGTGGGTTACTCGTTAACCGGGACGATCTGCTCGCCGACGAAGTGGGCGAAGACATAATCTTTTGGCCCCAGGGCATCGTGCTGTTCCGGGGTGAACGGCTGCTGGTAATGTTTAATCAGGCCGGCATAGTCTTTGATGGCATAGAAGCCGTCACGTACCGCGGTGCCATCCAGGCTGCCTGCGTTGTTCATCGCTAAAGCGGTGAGGTGCATGGCGTCATAGGCATTGGCGATACCCACCGCCGGGGTGACGTCGGCCAGGCTTTTGATCTGCGGATACTGCGTTTTCAGCGCTGTCAGCACCTGTTCGCCCTTGGCCGAGTTGTGATCGGTAAAGACAAAAGTCTGGATGAAGGTCACGCGATCGGCCCCCGGCCCAGCCAGTTCGCTAAAGCGGCCGCCCGCCGGCCCCCAGTGGGAAACCACGGGCACTTGCCAGTTCATCTTATGCAGGGATTTTACCACCTGGGCGGAGGGGCCGACGTTGCCGACCATCAGCAGGGTATCGGCGCCGGCGTTTTTCAGGCGGGTCAACTGTGGCACCAGATCGACGTCGCTGTCTTCAATGCGCTCAACGCCGGCGATCGGCAGATTGCGCTTTTGCAGTGCGACGCGAAAGCCCTTCTCATTGGATTCGCCCCATGGGTTGTTCACCAGGATCATGCCCGGTTTTTTCATGTCTTTTTTGTCGCTGCCATATTCCACCAACGCTTCATCCACCAGCTCATCCACCGCCGAGACGCGGAACACATAGTTTTCTTTTGCGCCGTTATGGGTAATGGCGGTGCCCGCGGCCCAAATGCCGACAAACGGCATCTTCAACTGATTGGCTAATGGCACAATGGCCAGCGATACCGGGGTATCCAACCCGCCAAACAGCACGGAGACCTTCTCGCGCTGGATCAGCTCGCGCGCCGCCAGCATCCCTTTGCTGGGGTTGCTCTCGTCATCGCGGCGTACCAGTTCCAGCGGGCGGCCCTTTACCCCGCCCGCGGCGTTGATTTCGTTAATGGCGATGGTGAGGCCGCGCGTCAGCGCCTCACCAGACTTTGCCGACTGGCCGGTGAGCGCTGCCACCAGGCCAACTTTAATCGGTTCTTCCGCCGCCAGCGTGCTGGCCGACATCAGGGTAAACAGGGTGGCTGCCGCTGCGCGCTGCCGCCAGGTTTTCAGGCATGATTTTCCAGACATATTGCACCTCGAGTGGATTGCTAGCTATTTTGTATTTTATTTCTAGCAATTTGGATGCCAGTTTGGTATTGCTGTGAAGCCGCGCCAAATGGCGTTTATTTTTTGTAAAGATGCGCTGTTTTGGTGCCGATGCGCCAAAACAGCGCACAGATACCACGGAGTTGATTATGTCTGAGATTGAAAAGGCCGTTGAGGTAGTAACAGGTTTTCTGGCCGCGTCGATGGCCCCGGATGCGATACGCGCCGCATCTTATATGCACCCGGACGTCAAGATTACCTTTACGGGTAAACGTGAAATGCCGACCACCAAGGATATCACCAACTTTAACGGCGCCCGCTATAAATGGGTTAAAAAGTCGGTGGGGCAGTTCGACTGTATGCATCGCGGCGATCACGTGGTGGTGTATTCCAACGGCACGCTGTACGGCGAATGGCCCGACGGCCGCCCCTTTGCCGGCAATCGCTACCTGGATCGCTATGAAGTGCGCGACGGCAAGATCGTTAAAATGGATGTGTGGAACGACAGCGCCGAGTGGATTTTAGCGCCAGAGATTGCGCGGGTTGAATGACGGCACTCCGTCTGCGGCGTCGGTAAAAACGCCGCTCACCGGCATTCTGCTGGAGATGGTGGATAACCAATTGATAAAAAGCAAAAAAGCAGACGTCTGTGAACGTCTGCTTTCTCTAAAATGGCTCCTCTGACTGGGATCGCCTTTGCCAGTAACTGGCTAATAAGTAAGCTAAACCTGAATTCCCTTTCTGTCAAGACCACCAGAATGACCACCAATTTAGCTCGGACTGAACATACAACGAGTAAGCTTTTTAATCTTTACTACCCTATATATTTCTTTGCAAAACTAGCTAACTCTTTCGCTCTAACGGGTTCCCAGCCGTTATTGACTGCGAACTGTCTGATCTCTTCTTCTGTCGCTCTGAATCCTTGCTTTTTTAGGCTGGTAAAAATTCGTTTTGCCATGTCTTTATCCGATGGATGACTAAGTCCTGTTGACATATTGATGCAACGACCTAGGCGTAGAATTTCATCCCCAATGGAGGGTAATAGCTGTGCTTTTTGCACTTCCCAAGTCGATGGGCCGACTATTTCAGGTGCCCATGTGGATAACCAGTGTTTACCATCGACCTCTGACCAAGGTAAGAAAACGATGCTATCGACGTTTCGAGCACTATCAACAATATCCATGTCTTTATCAGTTAGATATGTCGCTAACACAATGTCATGGTTGCCATGTACAGAAAAGTTTTTAGGAATATTAAAATCCAACAGAATGTTGTTCCCCAAATCGACCTTTTGGTCTTTTAGTAAAGCCTTTACTGCTTGCTCGCCGAGAAATGTTGCAATATCAGAGTGAGAAAATGTTCCTTTTGCAGGGAACAACAATGTGATTTGACCTGCTCCCCGTTGATTAGTACACACCGATGTTAGTAATGTCTTCATAAGCCACATGAGGACATCCCCATGAAGAAGCGTTTTTCCGACCAACAGATCATCAGTATTCTCCGCGAGGCTGAAG
>NZ_JAEMHF010000015.1:0-48988 GCF_016456245.1 Brenneria sp. L3-3C-1
AGAATATAACCATGACAGGACACATTCTTCATTAAATGATCTGACTCCGGCAGAATTTATCCGAAGTCACCAAAAAAGACAGATCCTCTAATTGATCCTGGGTCAGGATATGGGAGGAGGTCAAAAACCCGGAAATCTCAAAAAGTGTGTGGAACTAAAACGGGTATGCTTACAATGCGGCTTTCGGGGCATCTTCAGACTTCCTGACCCCTGACGGTAAAAACCGTCATTGAACAGGAGGAAAAGCGCGATGCTGACCAAGGCTTCTTACATTGATCGGTATTCTCTGGGGCTGACGCCGGTTTCTCTTCGAAAAACGTGTGCAAAATGGCTGGGGCTGTCGTAGCCAACGGCCAGGGCGATGTTGATGATCGGCATATCCGTTTCGAGCAGCATTTTCTTTGCCCGTTCCGCGCGACGGCGGATAAACCAGCTTGACGGGTTTTGGCCTACCGTATTGTGGAAAGCGCGGCTGAAGTGAAATCGACTCATTGCGCAGATAGCGGCGAGCTGGTTCAAATCGAATGGCTCGGCCAGAAACTCATCCATATGATCAAGCACTTTGCGCAACTTCCACGCGGGGAGTTTCGCCGGCTTGCGCCTGGAGGCGGCCTGCACATCGGCGTAATTGCGCAGAAGATAGATGGTGAGACTCTCGACGAGCCCTTTCACGAATAAGGCGCTTGCCGGCTGCTCGGTTTGCAATTCGTCCGCCAGCCCGGTAAGCAGACCGGATATCAGGGTGTCGCGCCCGTCCGAGACGTCGCGCATACGCAAGCGCGCCGGATTGAGTCCTAAAGACCGCGCGGTACGGCTAACCAGGTCAAAACCGAGATAGAGATGCATGACTTCGAAAGGGGTATCCAGACTGGCCTGCCAGCGCATAAGGTACGGCGCCTCCGTCTGGGTCAGGTAGAATGATCCCGACGCTACGTTTCCCCCGCGCCATTCGCCATTGAGTTCGCGTTCTTCTACTTTCGCTTCACCAGACATCACCCAGACGAGTAATGGCTCGGCGACAGCGGGAACCAGTACATTTTCTTCGCTGGGCGCACGGCGGAATATTTGCGCCTCCACATCCTTCCATGCATCACCCGCACTCTGAACGATCTTGCGGCCGCGAATATACTGCTCTAGAGCATGTCCGGATGCGTGCAGAGAGGATTGAGCAAAGTCCGACATTGAACAGAAAACCTTTGGCGAGTGATAAAGACCCCTTGCTGAACCTTCTAACCGCAAGCAAGAGAGTGGGCTTCGATAGCCATATCGGCATTTTTCCGCAAAATCACGATAGTCGCAACAAAACCCCAAGCGAGATTATTTCCTGCAAAATCTACACTCCTCTTTGTCATCATAACCGCCCTGTTAGGGGCATAAGACGGAGAACATTATGGATATTAAAAACAAAGTCGCCCTCATTACCGGTGCGTCCAGTGGTATCGGCGCGTCGACCGCCCGCAAACTTGCGGCAGAAGGAATTATCGTCGGGCTTGCGGCACGGCGCAAGGCGCGGCTGGACAGGCTGGTGATGGAAATTGTCTCTGCTGGTGGTCAGGCCCTGGCGTTGGAGACCGACGTCACCGATCCCGCGTCCTGCAAAACCGCAGCCGAAGAACTGGTTGCGCAGTTCGGGCGGATCGATGTGCTGATCAATAATGCCGGGCTGATGCCGCTTTCGGATGTGGACAATTTCAAAGTCGATGAATGGCAGCGTATGGTGAATGTCAATGTGTCAGGTGTACTCAACGCCACAGCCGCTGTTCTGCCGCAGATGATCGCGCAGCATTCGGGCCATATCTTCAACATGTCCTCAATCGCCGGGCGCAAGGTCTTCACTGGTCTGACCGTCTATTGCGCAACCAAAGCGGCGGTCGCGGCTTTCTCCGATGGGCTGAGAATGGAAATTGGGCCGAAGCACAATGTCCGCGTCACCTGCATCCAACCGGGCGCGGTTAAGTCGGAACTTTACGAGCAGATCACGGATGCGAACTACCGAAAACAGATGGACGATCTGGCGGCTTCAATGACTTTTCTTGAAGGTGAGGATATTGCCGATACCATCTTGTTCGCGTTGAAAGCGCCCGAACACATGAATGTGGCGGAGCTGTTCGTATTGCCTACCGAACAGGGTTGGTAAGTTCAGTTGAGACGTAATGTCTTTGGCGATGAGTAAAGATGAAATGGCATGAGGCTGCGTTTTTCGTCGTTCAAGCGCAGCAACTGCCAGACTCGAATCGCCGAGATGCCCGCGGAACTGGGGCGGATTCTGAGGCCGCTTGCCGATCCCCATTGGGGGCCAAGATGCGGGAAGGGCGTTTCAACAAACGGTCGTTTTGTCAGTATCCCGGTAATCCGCGTCAATCCTTACTCGTTCGACGAGGAAGTCCAGAAAGGCGCGTACCCGCAGCGGCAGATAGCCGCCTTGTCCGACGAAGACGGTATGGATTTCTTCGACATCGCCCGGGTTGAAGTCTTCAAGCACCGGCAGCAGGCGGCCGGCGGTAATATCCTCGCGTACCTGGAAAGCCGCCAGCCGGGCCAGCCCCAACCCGGCGAGCGCCAGACGGTGCAGCGCGTCGCCGTCGCTGGCCTGTGCATTGCCGGTTACCGGAACCACAATGTCCGCGTCCGCGTATCGCAACGGCCAGCCGGGGCGAGCGCGCGCATAGTTGGCGCCCAGAAGATTATGCCGCGCCAGATCGTCCGGCGTGGACGGCGTACCGTGGCGCGCCAGATAGTCGGGCGCGGCGACGATGATCATGCGTGTCTGACCGAGCTTGCGCGCCACCAGATTAGAACTTTTGAGCGGGCCTGCGCGCACGGCCACATCGGTGCGTTGCTCCAGAATATCGATGACTTCATCGGTCAATACAATATCTAGCGTGATGCCGGGGTGGCGTTCCAGGAATTCCGTGGCGAGGGGCAGCAGAAAGTGATGACCGAACGGCACATTCGCATTGACCCTCAGCCGTCCGCGCGGCGCCGAATGCGCGCTGGCGCAGCGCTCCGCATCGTCCAGATCGGCCAGTATCCGTACCCCGCGCTCATAAAGGGCGCAGCCTTCAGGGGTGAGTTGCAGTTGGCGCGTGGAACGGTTCACCAGCCGCGTGCCCAGGCGGTGCTCAAGACGGGCGATCAGCTTGCTTACGGCGGAGGGCGTCATGCCGCAGGCGCGCGCGGCGGCGGAGAATCCACCCTGTTCGATGACCTGTATAAAAACTTCCAGTTCGCCGGAACGGTTGACTTCCAGACGAGCCATACCGGCCTCCTTGATGACCTGAGGTCATAAATGTTGTTCCCAAATACAGTCTAGTCTATTTGTGTCGTTGAATTCATTATTCGGATTCATGTTGCTATTGAATTCACTAATATGAACAACTTATTTAATATCTCAGCCACAGCCATATTAACGCTTGTTTTAACGTCCGTTGCTGCCTTTCAGGCGGTTGCCACCGCGCCTTCCTGGGTGGCGACATGGAGCGCCAGTCCCCAACCGGTCTGGGGCGCCGATTTCCTGTTTCCGACCAACGCGCCGACGGTTCTGCATAAGCAGACGGTACGGCAGGTGGCGCGCGTCAGTCTGGGCGGGCCGCGTATGCGCATCGTTTTGTCCAACGCCTATGGCCGGCAGCCGATTGCCCTGGGTAAGGCGACGGTCGCGTTACCGACGACCAATGGCGCGGTCGTTGCCGACAGTCTGCGCATCGTGACCTTTAGCGGCCGGGAAACGGCGACTCTCCTGCCCGGCGCATCCTTGGTCAGCGATCCGGTTGCGTTGCCCATCCCGGCGCTGGGGCAGGTCGCCGTAAGTCTGTATTTGCCGGAAGCCACGCCGGTAAACACCTTTCACTGGGACGGCCGCCAGACCGGCTGGATCGTACCCGACGATCGCGCCACCGCCCGGGAACTGAATCGCGGCCATGGATCGGCGCAGAGCATCACGGCACGCCTGCTATTGTCGGGAATACAGGTCGAAACGCCGCCACCGGCGCGCGTGGTCGCGGTCATAGGCGACTCCATTACCGACGGCGCTACCGCCAGCCTGGATAAGAACACGCGCTGGCCGGACTTTCTCGCCGTCCGTCTGGCTTCGCATAGCGTGGCCGTCGTCAATGCCGGTATTTCCGGCGGTCGCCTGCTGTCCGACGGCATGGGCGTTAATGCGCTGGCGCGGTTGGAGCGCGATGTGCTGGCGCAGCCGGGCGTGCAAAGCGTCATTGTGATGCTGGGCATTAACGATATTTCCTGGCCGGGAACGGCCTTTGCGCCGACAAGTCCCCGGCCTACGTTGGAGGCGCTGACGGCGGGATATCGCCAACTGATTGCGCAGGCGCATAGCCGCGGCATACGGGTAATTGGCGCTACGCTGACCCCGTTTGAAGGCGCCTTGCCCGATACGCCGCTGGATAACTACTACCACCCGGACAAGGATGCGTTACGCCGGCAGGTTAATGACTGGATACGGCGCAGCGGCGCGTTTGATGCGGTAATCGATTTTGACGCCATACTGCGCGATCCGGCGCATCCCACCCGTCTCGGGACGCGGTTTGATTCCGGGGATCGTCTGCATCCCGGCGATGAGGGCAATCGTGCTATGGCTGAAGCCGTCGATCTTAACGCGTTACTGCCAAATCTCGATGTGGCGGCTGACGTTGCGCCGGAGCGGTAGATTATGCCGTTCACTCCTTATGATATGGACTCGTTGGGTTTGCTTATGCCGCCGAACGTCACCGCTGGTCATCAATATGCGCCGAGAATCCGATGCGGTCGGGCGCTATCTCCGGCTTTAATGTGCATTGCGGAATGGCATAGTTCCCTTTGTTCTGCGGGCGGAAGGGGATAGGCGGCGTGTTCCAAAGATTATCCAGACGTTGGGCGAGGGTGCCGCAAATTTGCGCAAACCGCGCGCTGTCCATGCGACCGGCTCGATAGATCACCAACGGGGGCAGAACGTCAAAGCCGGGGTAGTACAGTATTCCATGATGAATCGGAAAGAGCAGGTCGTCTATCGGGCCATTGACGCCGCGCGGGCCGTAATGCGATTCCCACCCACCTGCCGTGACGATCAGCATGGCGCGTTTTCCCGCCATGCTGCCCTCGCCGTATCGATCTCCCCAATGGGTATCAGAGTGTTCGCCGACACCATAGGCAAACCCACAGGCATAAGTGCGCTCCACCCAGCCTTTGAGGATCGCCGGCATGGAGAACCACCAGAGCGGAAACTGAAAAATAACGGCATCAGCCCAGCGTAATTTTTCCTGTTCGCGGACGATATCGACGCTTTGCGTCCCGGTCTCATAGGCATGTTTTGAATCAATCGAAGGATTAAAGGGCGCATTTCCGCGCTCTTCCGTGCGGTCATCCGCATCGAGCGTCGCTTTCCACTGCATGGCGTACAGATCGGATAATTGAACGGTATGACCGGATTTCTCAAGATGTTGGATAGCGGCATCTTTTAGCGAACCGTTCAGGGATGCGGGTTCAGGGTGTGCATAAACAATAAGAACGTTCATCGTTGGAATCTCCATTAAGTGAGAGATTCAGAGTAGGGTGCGGTAAGGTATAATTGAAATGAATTACTAAAATATCAGGTATTGCCATGAGTAATTTAAGGCAGTTGGATCTCAATCTGTTACTGACTCTTGATGTGCTGCTGACCGAACATAATGTGACTCGGGCGGCACAGCGTTTACATCTTTCTCAGCCTACCGTCAGCGTACAATTGGCAAAGCTGAGAGCGTTTTTTAATGATCCGCTATTGCTGCCGGGCGCGCGCGGGATGCAACCCACCGCCAGAGCGGACGCGCTTCGCGAACCGTTGCGAAAAGCGCTGGCGTCCCTTGAGCTGGCCGTGTTGCCCGCCAGTCCGTTTAATCCGGCTTTGGCGACGAACACCTGGAATATTGCCGCCTCTGATTACAGCGCCGCGACCATTCTGTTGCCGCTCGTAAACCGCCTGCGCCGTGTCGCCCCGGGAACCCGACTGGCGAGCCTTGCCATGGTGCCCGCCGATATTGCCGGGCAGGCGGAACGGAGGGAGATCGATTTGGCATTTCACATCAGCGCCGATGCCCCGACAGGGTTGCGTCGGCGGATGCTTTTTAAGGAACGCTATGTGCTGACGGGGCGAGCGGAACATCCGCGATTAAAAAAACCGCTGACGCTGGCGACATTCAACGCGTTGGAGTATGCGATCGTATCGCCGGATGGCGGCGGGTTTCATGGCATCACGGATGATGTCCTGCTGAAAAGCGGCTTAACGCGTCGGGTGGCGCTTTCCGTTCCGCACTTCATGTTGGCGCTGTCCGCCCTGGAACGTACCGATCTTGTGGCGATGCTGCCCTGGCGTCTGGTAAGCAATAATCCGGCATTACAGATTGTCGAGCCGCCGATTGAGGTCCCCGGTTTTGAAATGTGTATGTTGTGGCATGAACGCTCTCACCGCGATCCCGCGCATCAGTGGCTGCGGGAGTTTATTGCGGATGCCATGCAATAACCGTTGATTAAGGCGCACGTCTGGGATTTTTAACTAACTATTATTCAATGGGTTGCCGGCTTCGTGCCTGAGAAAACATTTAAATACACTTTTTTATAAAAAATAATTCATTCTATAGGTGAAGCCTATTGTTCACATGCCGATAACCACAATGGAAGCAGTTTACCGCAGGGATATAGACCTGCCTGCCGACAATCGGCTACAGAGGCGGGCATTTGAAAGGACACGCTAATAGCGATCCTGTTTTTAGGATTAAGAGCCACACCATTTCTCACCAGGGTTTACATCATGAACGTTATTCGCAATATTAAAATCAGAACTATGATGATTCTGATTCTTATCCTATTTTCCTTGTTATGGGGCGGTGTATCGGCATTTGCGCTGTATTCACTCAGTCAACTTACTTCAGAACTGGCGTTGACCAATGTTCAGCAAAGCAATGGCGACATTATTAATGGGGCGAACGGCCAGTATTATCGGACCATGAGCGCCCTCGATCGGGCCGTGCGCGCAAAACAAAAGAATGAAACCGCGGAAGCGGATTCGGAACTTGGGATTGTGGCGAAAGAGTTAGAGAATCTTAAAGCCGGGCTGGCGCAGTTTAAGGAGATCGACCATGCGAATATCGATCCCTTAACGATTGATGATATTTACAACAGCTCCTATCGTTTGTTTAGCGAAGCCATGGTCCCGATGTATGAATCGGTAAAGGCCGATCGTCTTGATGATTTTACGCAGCAATCCACCTTTGTATATCGCCCGTTGCGCCAAAATTTCACCACGGCTATCGACAAGTACAACATCGTGATTTCGCAATTAAAAAATGAAGCGCAAGGCAGAATTGATATCTGGGTTAGCTGGTGTCAACGGATCCTGATGCTGGCGCTGGCTATCGGGCTGATTATTGTTCTTCTCACCGATCGCTATCTGGCGGTGTTCGTCGTCAGGCCGCTGGAGTTGATTAAACAACATCTTCAGGTACTGGCGCTGGGGCATTTGCATACCCAAATGCGGGATATAGGTAAAAACTGCGTGGGGCAGCTTATTCCCTTCGTGCAGAAAATGCAGGCCAACTGGGTAAAAACCGTGTCTGAAATTCGCGGTAGCGCGGAGGCGATTTATCGCGGTTCTGCCGAGATCTCTTCTGGTAATACGGATTTGTCTTCCCGTACCGAAGAACAGGCATCGGCTCTGGAACAAACGGCGGCCAGCATGGAGCAATTAAGCGCGGTGGTGAAGCAAAACGCAGACAATGCCAATCAGGCCAGCGTACTGGCTCAGAACGCCTCGAAAACCGCCAATAACGGCGGTGAAATCGTCGGCGACGTCATCAAGACCATGGGCAAAATAACCGGCAGTTCTCAGAAAATCGCCGATATCATCAACGTCATCAACAGCATTGCTTTCCAGACCAATATTCTGGCGCTGAATGCCGCCGTTGAAGCCGCGCGGGCCGGGGAACAAGGACGGGGATTCGCCGTTGTCGCCAGCGAGGTGCGCAGTTTGGCGCAACGCAGCGCGCAGGCGGCAAAAGAAATCGAAGGGTTAATTGCGGAATCCGTAGATAATGTGAAAACAGGCTCCGAGCAGGTATCGTTCGCCGGCGAGGCCATGGAGAATATTGTTAAAGCCGTGACAAACGTGACGGATATTATGGGCGAAATCGCCTCTGCTTCCAACGAACAAAGCAAAGGCATTACCCAGGTTGGACAGGCTGTGGTCGAGATGGATAGCGTAACCCAGCAGAATGCCGCGCTGGTTGAACAATCAACCGCCGCGTCCGCCTCGCTTGAAGAACAGGCCCGCCGTCTGACGGAGATCGTCTCTATTTTCCAGCTTGCCGAGTCAGCCGATAAATCGCCGGCAAGAACGCCAGGAAAACCGCAGCAGGCGTTGTTACCGACAACGTCAAAGAAAATCAGCAACGATCAAGCCAATTGGGAAACGTTTTAACTGATTTTACGCCGCTTTCCGGCAATAAATAAACGCGCCCTTTGGGACGACGAATGCCAGTCAGGGTTACCTGTCTGGCATTTTTTTATGCCGCTCCGCAGAGGACGGCGCATTGGAAGAGGTTGCCGGATGGGAGGGATGAGGTTATTAATAGAGCAGGCGTAATCGCGATGTCGTCAACGTTGTTTTTTCATTGGGTTAACTGAATATATGCGCTATTTCAAAGTGTTGGCTATCGGTTTTATCGGCGTGTCGCTGTTGTCATTCGGGCAGAGTCTGGCGACGGCTACGCGCAGCGGAGAAATATTCAGCGGCCAGAACTGGTGGTCGGCCCAGCGCGGTTCCGCCGGGGTTGCGCCGGATCCGGTCGCTTCGAGCGGTACGGCGATCGTTCAGGTTTATGTCGCGCCTACCTATGGCTGGCGCGGTCTGGTGGCGGTTCATCCGTGGATCATTTTCAAGAAAGCGGGCGAAACCCGCTATAGCCGCTATGAGGTCGTCAGGTGGGGCAGCGATAATGTGGTGCGCCGTAACTATATGAGCGCCGATGGGTTCTGGTTCGGCGCCGTACCCAAACTCCTGGTGGAGCATCGCGGCGCCGATGCCGAGGCGATGATCCCGCAGATAGAAGCCGCAATCAAAAATTACCCCTGGCCGCGCACCTACCGCGCCTGGCCCGGCCCTAACAGCAATACCTTTATCGCCCATATCGGCAGGGAAGTGCCTGAACTGAGGCTGGATTTACCGGCTAACGCCATCGGCAAGGATTACCGCTCGCTGGCGCATCCGATTGGGCTACCCCCGTCGGGCAGGGGATTACAGGTCTCGCTGCTGGGCGTACTGGGGGTGACCGTGGGGGTGGAAGAAGGCATTGAGGCCAATATTTTAGGCGTCAATCTGGGGGTGGATATTAACCCCCCGGCGCTGCGTTTGCCGTTTATCGGCCGCCTTGGCTATGACAATGCGGAAAAGAATGAAAGCTAGACTAGCGGCATTGACGGTAACAGGGTTCACGGCTCCAGCACCCGGTGTCCCGGGGATACCTCGATAAATCTGCGGGGCGGATGAACATAGCCGAGCGGCCGGACGGGGCTTTTCAACTCTTCTATCGCCGCATTTCTCCGCAGCCCTCTGCGCGCCGGATCGGGCACCGGCACCGCCGCAATCAGCTTTTTGGTGTAGGGATGCTGCGGATTGGCGAATATCGCCTCGCGCGGGCCGATCTCGACGATTTCGCCCAGACACATCACCGCCACCCGGTGGCTGACGCGCTCCACTACCGCCATATCATGGGAAATGAACAGAAACGCGATTCTGAACTGTTCCTGTAGATCGAGCAGCAGATTGCACACTTGCGCCTTGATCGACACATCCAGCGCGGAAACGCTCTCGTCGGCGATGATCACTTTCGGGTTAAGCGCCAGTGCGCGGGCAATCGCCACGCGCTGGCGTTGACCGCCGGAAAACTCATGCGGATAGCGATCCATCATCGCCGGCGATAGCCCGACCCGTTCCAGCAGTTCGGCGACTTTCTGCCGCGCTTCGGAATGGGACGCCAGCCGATGTTTGATCATCGGTTCGGCGACGGCGGCGCCCACGGTCATACGGGGGTTGAGGCTGGAGAACGGATCCTGAAAGATCATCTGTACGCTGCGGCGCATCGTCCGCAGCCCGAGCAGGTCGAGCGCCATGACGTCGTAACCATCGAGCATGATGTCTCCGCTGCGCGGTTCGATCAGGCGGGTAATCGAACGACCGGTGGTCGATTTGCCGCAGCCGGACTCGCCCACCAGCGACAGAGTTTCTCCCTGAAACAGATCGAACGAAACATCCTCCACCGCATGTACCGCGCCGCTGGCGCGCCCCAGCAGACCGGAGCGAATATCAAACCTGGTCACCAGATTTTTCACCGACAGCACGGGGGTTTTGCCGCGTTCGACCGTGTCCGCCACCTCGTTGGCGGCGAAGATTTCTCCGCTTGCCATATCCACGCGCGGGAAGCGCAGCGGCCAGGCTCGCCCCTCCATCGAACCCAGTTTCGGCACCGCCGCCAGCAATGCCCGGGTGTAGGGATGTTTTCCGTGGTGGAAGACATCGGCGGTGTTGCCGGTTTCCACCTGATCGCCGCGAAACATGACGAGGGTACGGTCGGCAATTTCCGCCACCACGCCCATGTCGTGGGTGATAAACAGCACGGCCATCCCGTCCTCTTCCTGCAACTGTTTGATGAGATCGAGTATCTGGCCCTGAATGGTGACGTCCAGGGCGGTGGTCGGCTCATCGGCGATCAGTAATTTGGGGCGTGACGCCAGCGCCATGGCGATCATCACCCGCTGGCGCATGCCGCCGGAAAACTGATGGGGATACTCGTTGAAACGGTTCGCGGCGTTTGGAATGCGCACCTTTTCCAGCAGACGGACGGTTTCCGCCCGCGCGTCTGTCTTGCTCATGCCCTTGTGACGCGTCAGCACCTCTGAAATCTGCCTGCCGATGGTAAAGACCGGGTTGAGCGAGGTCATCGGCTCCTGAAAGATCATTGCCGCGTCATTGCCGCGCACGCCGCGCATCTGCTGTTCCGAAAGGGAGAGAATATCCTTGCCGTTCAGTATGATTCGGCCTTCAATGCGGCTCGAACGGGGATCGAGCAGGCGCATCACGGAAAGCGAGGTGACGCTTTTGCCGGATCCGCTCTCGCCGACAACGGCAACGGTTTCCCCGGCCTTCACCTCGAAGGAAATATCGCGCACCACGGGGTGCCATTGTCCGTCCGTCAGGAAGGAGGTGGTGAGGTTTTGCACCGCAAGCAGGGTTTCAGGCGCCGGCTTTATCGCGTTTATAGTCATGATGGTCACCTTCCGATAGCGTATGCCTGCATCAGGCGGGGGGTGGCGGCGGCGCGCAACAGGCCGTCGGCATCGCGGCGGGCCGCGGTCAAGCGCCCCACCGTCCACGGATCGGCCACTGAAATATCGTGGCCCCGGGCTTTCAGCGCCGACAGGGTCGCTTCACCGATGCTGCTTTCGATCATCAGATGGCCCGGCTGGCGGGTACGCGGATAGAACGAACCCGGGAAATGCGTGGTATGGAACAGCGGCAGGTCAATCGCCTGTTGCAGGTTGATGCCAAAATGCGCGTAACGCAGGAAGAACGACAGTTGCCACTGATCCTGCTGGTCGCCGCCCGGGGTGCCGAAGGCCAGCGTCGGTTTGCCCAGATACAGGGCCAGCGACGGGGTGAGGGTGGTGCGCGGACGCTTGCCGGGGGCCAGCGAGGTGGGCAGACCGGGTTTCAGCCAGAACATCTGGGCGCGGGAATTGAGGCAGAAACCCAGCCCGGGGATGACGGGCGACGATTGCAGCCAGCCACCCGACGGCGTGACCGACACCATGTTGCCCTGGCGATCGATCACATCGATATGCACGGTGTCGCCGCGTTTCTCGGTGAGGTGCGACATGGTGGGCTCGTAAACGGAGCCGCGGGCGCGCATCGCGGCGAGCATCTGCATAGTCAGATCGTACTGCGCCTCATAGCCGGATACCCGGCCCGGGCGCAGATCCATCGACGCCTGTGCGGTAATCAGCCTGCGGCGCGCCTGGTTATAATCATCAGCAAGCAAGGTTTGCATCGGCACCGACGCGAATTGGGGATCGCCGTAATAGACCTCGCGATCCGCATAGGCGAGCTTCATGGCCTCCACCACGGTGTGGACGAATTCGACCCCAACCGGATCCATCGCGCCGATATCGATGCCCTTTAACAACGCCAGCGATTGCAGCAGAACCGGTCCTTGTCCCCAGGCGCCGGTTTTGGCGATAGTCCAGCCGTGATAGTCGTAGGTGGTGGGTTCTTCGATGGTCGCGCGCCAGTTGGCCATATCCCCGGCGGTCAATACCCCCTTGTGGCGCCGGCCGCTGGCATCCATGACCTCGGCCGTGCGTAAGTAGTCGTCGATCGCCTCGGCGACAAAGCCGCGGTAAAAGGCGTCTCGCGCCGCCTCAATGCCCGCCTCGCGGCCCGGCCGCGCTTCAGCTTCACTAATGATCCGCCGCCAGGTCGCGGCCAGAACCGGGTTCTTGAAGTTCGACTGCGCGGCCGGCGCCACGCCGCCCGGCAACCAGGTGTCATAGGAAGTCGGCCACTCCGTCCGGAAGAATTCGGCCAGTTCGTTAATGGTGGCGGCGACGCGCGGCAGCATCGGATGGCCGTTTTCCAGGTAGTGGATGGCCGGCTCCAGCACCTCGCGCACCGTCATGGTGCCGTAATCGCGCAGCATCAGCATCCAGCCGTCAAAAGCGCCGGGGATCACGGTGGCAAGCAGGCCATCGCCGGGGATCAGATCGAGACCTTCGGCGGTATAATGCTCGATGGTGGCGCCCGCCGGCGCCGTTCCCTGCGCGCAGATGACTTCTACCTTGTTTTTCTTGCTGGAATACAGGATGGCGGGCATATCGCCGCCGGGGCCGTTCAGATGCGGTTCGACGACCTGTAGCACAAAGCCCGTCGCCACAGCGGCATCAAAGGCATTGCCGCCTTTTTCCAGTATGCTCATGCCGACCGCCGAGGCAATCCAGTGGGTGGAGGTTACGACGCCGAATGTGCCCAGGATTTCGGGACGTGTGGTAAAAGCGTTCATTACGATATCCTTTTGTCTTGTTTAATTTTCGCGCGGATCGAGCGCATCGCGCAGACCATCGCCAAGCAGATTGAAGCCGATAACCACCAGAAAAATCGCCACGCCCGGCCACATCGCCATCCAGGGCGCCTGCGTCAGGAAATTCTTGGCGACATTGAGCATGGAACCCCAACTGGCGGCGGGCGCCTGCTGACCGAGACCGAGGAAAGAAAGGCTGGCCTCGGCGATAATGGCGGTCGCCACCGTCAGCGTCGCCTGTACGATAATCGGCGGCAGGATATTAGGCAGAATGTAACGCAGCAGGATATCGCCGTGGCCCAGGCCGATGGATCGCGCCCCTTCGATATAGTCTTCGGTTTTCACCGCCAGCACCTGTGAACGCGTCAGGCGCACGAAGATCGGCATGGCGGAGAGGCCGATGGCGATCATGGCGTTGGTCAGGCTCGGCCCCAGAAAGGCGGCAAGCGCAATCGCCATGATAAGGAAAGGCATAGCGAGAAACGCTTCGGTGATACGCGAGATCGTTTGATCGAGCCAGCCGCCGAAATAACCGGAAAGCAGGCCCAACGGCACGCCGGTCAGCACGGCGATGGCGACCGAGATCACGCCGGCCATCAGCGAGGCCTGTGCGCCCCAGACCATGCGCGAGAGCATATCGCGGCCGATATCGTCGGTGCCGAACCAATGGGCGGCGGAGGGCGCCTGGCGGATCGCGCTCCAACTGGTGGCATAAGGATCGGCCAGCGGCAGAACGGGCGCCAGTAGCGCCAGCAGGGTGAAAAAAACGATGATGATCAGTCCGGCAATCGAGCTGCGATTGCGCTTCATCTTCTTCCAGGCGCGATTCTCCCGCGCGGCCTGCGGCGCGGCCAATTGCGGTTCGGAAACGCTCATAGCGCGCTCCTCATCCGCGGATTAAGCAGAACGGCAACCACGTCGGCCAGCAGATTCATGAAAATAAAGCCCACCGCGGTGCAGAGCACCACGCCCTGAACCACCGCATAGTCGCGGTTAAACACCGCATCGACGATCAGTTTGCCGAAACCGGGAATGGTGAAGATTTGCTCGGTCAGCACCGCCCCGGCCAGCAGTTCGCCAAACAGCAGCGCGGTCAGCGTAATGACCGGGGACAGCGCATTGCGGAAAGCGTGGCTGAGCACCACTTCCCGATTGGAGAGTCCTTTGGCGCGCGCCGTGCGGATATAATCCGATTTCAGCACCGACAGCATCGCCGAGCGGGTGTGGCGCATTAGCGTCGCCGCCAGCGCCGTGCCGAGTACGAAGGCGGGCATGATGGTGGTCTGTAGCGAACGCAGCGGATCGACGAACACCGATTCGTAGCCCGAGGCGGGCAACCACCCCAACTGCACGGAAACCAGCAGGATCAGCATGATGCCGAGCCAAAAATTGGGCACTGACAGGCCGGACAACGCCAGGATGTTAGCGAGGTAATCTATCGCCGTATTCTGCTTAATCGCCGCCAGAATACCGATCGGTACGCCGATAATCAGCGCGAAGAACATCGACATCACCGCCAGTTGAATCGTCACCGGCAGTTTTTCGCCAATCAGCTCCAGCACCGGCTGATTGGTGCGCAGCGAAACGCCGAAATCACCCTGGACGACGTCGCCGAGCCAGTAGAAATATTGATAAACCAAGGGATCGTTCATGCGGTATTTTTCGCGCAGTAATTCAACGACCGCCGGATCGCGCTCTTCGCCCGCCATCGCCAGGATCGGATCCCCCGGCAGCAGCTTTTGCAGCGAAAAGACGAAAATGGAGATGATCAACAGCGTCGGTATGGCTACCAGCAGCCGTTTGCCGATATAGATGTGCATGAAAGCGAGTCCTCATTGCAATACGTCGACCGGATATCCGGGGCATCAGGCGCGCCCCGGGATGTTGACAGGGCGGGCTTAGTTGCCTTTCCTGACGCCCGTCAGGCGGATCATGCCGTCAGCCGACGGCGTGAAGCCGGCGATGCTTTTGGCGTAGGCATAAAGATAGGACTGATGACCGAGATAGATGATCGGCAGATCGTCATTCAGTATGCGGGTCGCGGCATCGTATTTCGCCTTGCGCACGGCGTTGTCCGTCGAAGCGCGCGCTTCATTAAGCAGTTTGTCGACTTCCGGGTTGCAATATTTGGCGTCGTTGATGCCGCCCTGGCAGGTGACGAACTGGTGGATATTGCCGTCCGGATCGGGCCGGCCGGACCAGTCGGAACGCGACAGCACATAATTCCCCGCCGTCTGCTCGGCCAGCAGGGTGGCGAACTCGGTGGCCTTCAGCCTGACGTTAAAGCCCGCTTCGGCCGCCATCGACTGAACAACCTGCATCATCTGCGTTTGCGTGGTGTTGTTGGCATGCTGAAGTTCGATATCGTATTTTTCGAAACCGGCTTCTTTCATCAGTGCTTTAGCTTTCGGCACATCGCGGGCCGACACCGGGATATCTTTGTTGTACCACGGGCTGGTTGACGGCCACGGCTGGTTGCCGGCTAAGGCGGTTCCCTCAAATACCACCTGATTGATGGCTTCACGATCGATGGAAAGCGAAAACGCCTGCCGCAGACGCTTATCCTTGCCGAAAGGGTTATCCGCCCGCGGGCCGTTGCCGATGTTGACATACATCGCCATGTAGCCCGGCCCCACGACTTTGCCATAAACCAGATTGGCGTTTCTCTGCACGGCGGCGGTGTCGGATGCGGAAATGCGTTCGGCAAGATCGAGATCGCCGGATTGCAGGTTGGCGAGGCGTACCGTGGTATCCGGAATAGGGAGGAAAGTCACCTTGTCGATAAAGATATTGTCGGCATTCCAGTAGTCGGCGAACTTCTCCAGTACGATGCGATCCTGCTGAATGCGCTGAACAAACTTGAAGGCGCCGGAGCAAACCGGGTTAGATCCGAAATTGGCGCCCAGCTCCTTGCCGGCTTTGGGCGAAATCATCATGCCGGCGCGATCCGATAGCTGGGCCAGCAGGCTGGCGTCCGGGTTGGTGAGGGTGAATGTGATCTGGTATTCGCCGGTCGCCTCAACCTTGGAGACGGATGCCAGTTCGCTCTTGCGGCGTGATTCCGGCATCGTCTGGTAACGTTCGATATTATAGACGGCCGCCTCGGCGTTGAAAGGCGTGCCGTCGTGGAACACCACCCCTTCGCGCAGATCCATGACCAGCGTGCCGCCGTCCGCGCCCCATTCCCATTTGGTCGCCAACTGAGGCACGATCGACAAGGTGTTGTCGACATCAACCAGCTTGTCGCACAGGCTGGTATAAACGATACGCCCGACGAAAGTGCGGGACTGGGCGGGGTCGAGTACGTCGGCGTCGTCCTGCAAGCCAATTCGCAATTCCGCTGAAAACGCCGTGGATGCCATCAAAGTACCGGCCAGCAAGAGCCCGGTTTGTCGCGTTAATCGGTTCATGTTGTCATTCCTCTGGTCGGTTGCTGCTGGCCGAGTTTCCGGCGTTGTTGTCATCATGGCAGGCAGGGCCTGCTGAATTTCTCAGCTTGCTGCGTCTCCCTGAGTCGCCGGAACGAAATAGCCTATCGACGTCTGGCGTATTAATCGTTCCTCAAGGATCAGCAGATGCTGGCGCATCGCTTCGCCGGCCCGTTGCGGGTCGCGTGCGGCGATAGCTTCAATGATCTCGGTATGGTGGCTGTGCGAGTCCATGGGAGACGTGCTCTGTTTGCGCGCCCGCTCGCGTATCGCCTGCCAGGCCGGATCTTGTCGAACACTGTTGACGACGTCGAACAGTGACAGAAAAAGCTGGTTGCCGGCGCTTTGCGCAATCAGGCGATGGAGTGAACCATCCCACAGTTCGCGCCAGTCGGCGTCGGTACGCTGGTAAATCTTGTCCCGGAGTGCGCGCATGCGTTCAATGTCGCTCGGTTTGGCGCGCAGCGCCGCCAGTTGCGCCAGTTGCGGTTCGATACGCAGCCTTACCTCCATGATTTCCATGAAATTGGTTCCTTCGACCAGGTTTGCCGCATGCGCCCCCCAACTGTCCGGCCGCTGGCCGAGAAACGTGCCGGCCCCCTGCTTGCGCCAGATCAGTCCTTCCGCTTCGACAACCTCCAGCGCTCGCCGCACTTCTCGACGGCCAACGCCCCAGCGTTCCGAAAGCGCCCGCTCCGTCGGCAGTTTCCCATCGGGTTCAATGGCGCTCTCGCTCAGCAGTTCGCGCAGTCGCTCCAGCGCGTAATTTGAATTCTCTGTCGCTTTTTTTTCTAACGTTTTATTCATTGGTTCGTTCCAATCTGAAATTGGTTCAAAGAAATCATGTTGTGACAATCAAGTCAAGACGTTTTGATAACGGCGGGACGAGTGGGTGGGGAGACACGGAGAACGCGCGGTTAAGGATTGAAAGCAAAGATCGCGGAAACCCAGCGGTAGTCGGGGCGGCGGTTGCATTCCGGGATTAGGGAGCGAGTGGCGTGGTTTGTATCCGCCGAGGTTGCCCTGGCGGATATCGGACGAACAAAACGGTTATGTGGCGGAGCGATCTTTTTTGGCCGGCATCATTCTTAGCAACGTATTGTCACGTAAGAAATAATGGTGGAACAACGCTGCCGCCGCATGTAATCCGATCAGCCAATATCCCAGCGGGGCCAGCGTTTCGTGAAGATCGATCAAGCTTCGCGCCAGTTCGATATTGGCGGGCGACGCGACCGGCATACCAATGCCAAAAATAGCCCAGTCGTTGCCGCGCAGATAGCGTGATAATAACCCCAGCACCGGCAAGACCAGAAAAAGCGCATAGATTAGAAAATGTGACAGGTTGGCAAGGTAACGCTGCCAGAGGGCCGGCGGCGGCACAATGGCTGGCGCCGGATGGGTAAATTTATAAATCAGCCTGGCGACCATCAACAACAAAATGGCAAAGCCGCAACTGAAATGCGCGCCTATAACAATCTGACGGGCCAGCGATCCCCTCGGGGCCAGACCACGCAACTCTATCGTGGCATAGGTGACGATAACCAGGAGAAATACTCCCCAGTGCAGTGCTATTTGAACATTCGAAAAACGATCCGATTTTTTCATGCTTCCAAATATCTCTAAAAGTCTGTGAACGCTATCACAATACCCTGTTGTTTCTGGGGGAAACCAAAACATTTACATTAATTTAATGATTAAGAAACTTATTGGGGGGTTGCCCGCTGGTGAGTACACCTGTTTTTTACCGGTATTTACCCGGTTATTTGTTAGTTTCTGGCGGGAAGCGGTGGATAGGTAGCTGCCTGTCTGGGCGGCTAAAACAGCCTGATGGCGAAAAAAGCCTCCGGGGATGGATTGTTGTTTCCCGCTTTGTTGGACATACTGTGTCTGACAGATGGCCGTGCCGTCTGTGCGCGTTAATATTTTGATATCAATGACTCGGGGTGCCCGTTGGGGCTGAGAAATTACCCGTATTACCTGAACTGGATAATGCCAGCGGAGGGAAGTCACGGTACGCCGACCGGTTGCCGTCTTCTTCGCCGGTTGGGGGGATCATGAACGTTCAACCTGTCGCTTTACCCGCTGCTCATGCGGCGGCGTCGCTGACGCAATTTTATGTGTCGTCTCCTTTAGTACACTGCCTGACCAACGATGTCGTACAGTCATTTACGGCGAATGTCTTACTGGCGTTAGGCGCCTCTCCGGCAATGGTCGTGGATCCCGCGGAAGCCGCACAGTTCAGCGCGTTGGCCGATGCGCTGCTGATTAACGTCGGCACGCTGGAGCGCGATCGCGCAAAGGCCATGTTGGCGGCCGTGAATAGCGCCAATCAGGCGGGGACGCCGTGGGTGCTCGATCCGGTTGCGGTTGGCGGACTGACGTTTCGTACTGAATTTGCCCGTGAACTGCTGCGGCTTAAACCGGCGGCCATCCGCGGTAATGCGTCAGAAATTATGGCGTTGTCCGGGCTGAATACGCAGGGGCGAGGCGTGGACAGCACCAATGATTCGTTTACGGCGCTGTCGGCGGCGCGTGAGCTGGCGCGCCGTATCGCTACGGTGGTTGCGGTCACCGGCGAGGTGGACTACGTCACGGATGGTGAGCGTGACTGGGCGATTAGCGGCGGGGATAGCATCATGACCCGCGTGGTGGGAACCGGCTGTGCCTTATCCGCCGTGGTTGCCGCTTTCTGCGCGCTGAACGGCGACCGGCTACAGCATGTGGCGACGGCCTGCCGTGTGATGTCGCGAGCGGGCGAACAGGCATCAAGACAGTCTCAGGGGCCGGGTAGTTTTATCCCCGCGTTTCTTGACCAACTCTATCATCTGCGCGCGGAGGATCTGGCATGAAGCGAATCAATGCGTTAACGATTGCCGGCACCGATCCCAGCGGCGGGGCGGGAATTCAGGCCGACCTGAAAACGTTCTCGGCGCTGGAAGCCTACGGCACTACGGTGATTACCGCGCTGGTGGCGCAAAATACGCGGGGCGTTCAGTCGGTCTACCGGATTGAACCGGCGTTTGTGACGGCTCAACTGGATTCGGTATTGAGCGATGTGCGTATCGACAGCGCCAAGATTGGGATGTTGGCGCAGGCTGATATTGTCGAGGCGGTGGCCGAGCGTTTAGGTCATTACGCAGTGCCTTATGTGGTGCTGGATACGGTAATGCTGGCGAAAAGCGGCGATCCGCTGTTGTCGCCTGATGCGGTGGCGTCGATCCGCCGTTTACTGTTGCCGCGGGTCTCCATCATTACCCCCAATCTACCGGAAGCGGCGGCCCTGCTTGACTGCGCGCCGGCAGATAACGAACGGGAAATGCGCCAGCAGGGTGAGGCGCTGTTGGCGATGGGGTGTCAGGCGGTGTTGATGAAAGGCGGGCACTTGAGCGAGGAGGAAAGCCCGGACTGGCTGTTCAGCCAAAACGCCGCGCCGCGCCGTTTTACTTCTCCTCGCGTCAAAACCCGGCATACGCACGGCACCGGGTGCACGTTATCCGCCGCGCTGGCCGCTTTGCGGCCGCGACATGATTCGTGGGAGAGCACGGTGAAAGCAGCGAAAGATTATCTGCAACAGGCATTACAGCAGGCTGATTCGCTGGAAGTGGGGCAGGGTATCGGGCCGGTACATCATTTCCATCGCTGGTGGTGAGTCATGTTGTCGGCGTCTAAAGCCAGGGAGGAAAAGGACGCCGATATGCTGGCGTCGGCCCGGTAAATTTGCTTACTAATAAGCAGGTTGTCTCCCTCATCAGGGATAAGGGTGATAACCTGTCGGCAGCAAAACATGGCAACGGGCCTTAGGGTCGCCTATCGGGCGTAAGGGAGTGAGTATGGCGGGTTCAACACGTAGCATTAAGGTTTCAAACGGACTCCAGACGATACTCAATATTGGATTGCTGATATTGGCCACCATTCTGGTGATCTTTCTGGGGAAGGAAACCTATCATCTGGCGAAATTGCTGTTGATTACCAGCGAGAAAGAGTCGTCTTATCAGATGATTGAAAGTATCGTTATTTACTTTCTGTATTTTGAGTTTATTGCGTTGATCGTGAAGTATTTTCAGTCGGGTTATCATTTCCCGCTGCGTTATTTCGTTTATATCGGCATCACGGCGATTATCCGGCTGATTATCGTCGATCACAAAAATCCGCTGGATACGCTGATTTATGCCGCTTCGATTCTCTTGCTGGTGGTGACGTTGTATCTGGCGAACAGCAATCGTCTGAAGCGCGAATAGCTGACCCGCCAACTTTCCCCTTGCTAAAGGGGGCCGGCTGGGCCGACTCATCCCAGTAACGCGCACTGCGGCGGTAAACGGCACTGGATGGCCGCCGGGACAATTTCGATATGAAAACGTTTTGCCTTCAGCGGTTCGCCGTCCAGATTGAACGTCATATCGTCCGGGGCGGTAATTTCCAGCCAGGGCAGAGTGGCCGAAATCATATTCTGGTTTTTATTGCCGGTAAACCACGCCTGTAACATATTGGGCAACAGTTCTTGCGCCGACAACACGCTCAGTTCCAACAGGCCGTCATTTACCAAGGCCTCCGGGCAAAGCAGTTGACCGCCGCCGGCCTGGCGGCCGTTACCCACCGCGATGACCAGCGTATCGCCCGACCAGCTAAAATCCGGGCCGCGGATTTCACAGCGTTCGGCTTGCAGCATATCCATACGCAGCAGCGCGTGCAGAATATAAGATGCGCCGCCCAGCGCGGCTTTCATTTTTGCCGGGGTTTCTGTGGTAATGCGGGTAGCGAATCCGCCGGTCGCCATGTTGATGAAATAGTGTTCGTTATTGACGACGGCTAAATCAATGGCGGTCGGCCTGCCTTTGATGGCCAGCGTCAGCGCACGGTGAATTTCAACCGGAATCTGACAGCTGGTGGCGAAATCATTGGCGGTGCCCAGCGGAATAATGCCCAGACACGGGCGCATCGCCTCAGGTTGAACCGCCAACGTGCCGGCCACTTCATTGATGGTGCCGTCGCCTCCGGCGGCGATGATATTGCCGACTTTTAACCGCACCGCTTCTTCTACATAGCGCCGCGCATCACCAAACTCCCAGGTCACTCTGACATGCAGTACGTATCCGTCCTGACGTAACTGCTCGACTGCCTGACGAAGCTCCTCATTACCTGCACTTTTTCCATTCAGAATTAGCAGAGTGGCAGGGGGTTGAACCATAGTGTTCTCCATATTCGGTATTTCAGGACGGCCGGATGCGCAATGTCCTCTAATAATAGTCAGTGAATATGCCGGCGGGTATCGGAAGATTCGGTGAATATATTTGTCATTCTGCAAGTCGCCGGTGCGTTGGCTGGTCAAATTCGTTCCCGACGAATGAGTCCTTTGTTTGCCGTCGTCCTGCAACTCGCATTATTTAAAGTATATACCCGTCATACTTCAAGTTGCAGGTGCGTTGGCTTTCCTGCAACTTGAAGTATTTAGTGTATAGATAGCTAAAGAAGGGGGATTGACCAACCAGAAAAGAAAAAGCCAGCTCAAGGGAGATTGAGCTGGCCAAGGAGGTGGTTCCTAGTAGTATCACTACGCTTATTTTTCGTTCTATATTTTCTCAGCGTTGCAATAGTAACCAGAAGCCCCGTCCATTGATGTGATCTGATTCTAATATTTGTCAAAAGCCCCATCTTTTGTGGAGCATTCTGCTACTTTGCGTTTGGATTTCGTGTCGTGGTGCCCGGCAAATTGCGCAGCAGCAGCGCAAATTCCAGCGCGATCTCTTCCGGAACCGGCAAGTAGACGATGTGTC
This sequence comes from Brenneria sp. L3-3C-1, assembly GCF_016456245.1. Lineage (NCBI taxonomy): Bacteria > Pseudomonadati > Pseudomonadota > Gammaproteobacteria > Enterobacterales > Pectobacteriaceae > Brenneria > Brenneria sp. L3-3C-1. Next base: position 22,300 of record NZ_JAEMHF010000015.1, read on the forward strand.
CGTTGCCCGGCGCGACGTCGGTAGCCTGCCCTTTGGCGTTTTGCATCGCCTCAATGGTGAACTGGATATTGCCGCCCGGCGTCATCATTTCCACGCTGTCGCCGCAGGAAAATTTGTTTTTCACCGCCACTTCCGCCAGCCCGTCGCGGCGCACGCCGGTGAATTCGCCGACGAACTGCTGCCGATCGGACACCGAATAACCATAGTCGTAATTCTGATAATCTTCATGCACATGGCGGCGCAGAAACCCTTCGGTATAGCCGCGGTGAGCCAGCCCTTCCAGCGTTTGCAGCAGAGTCGGATCAAACGGTTTTCCCGCCGCGGCGTCATCGATAGCCCGACGGTATACCTGGGCGGTACGCGCACAGTAATAGAATGACTTGGTGCGGCCTTCGATTTTCAGCGAGTGAACCTGCATCTGCGTCAGGCGTTCTACGTGCTGAATGGCGCGTAAGTCGCGTGAGTTCATGATGTAAGTCCCGTGTTCGTCTTCAAAGGCGCTCATGTATTCGCCGGGACGCTGGTTTTCTTCCAGCATGAACACTTTGTCGGTGGGCGCGCCAATGCCCAGGGTGGGTTCCACATTTTTTACCGCGATGGGCTCATGCTGGTGGACGATATTACCGACCTCATCTTCCTTGCCTTCCTGTACGTTGTACTCCCAGCGGCAGGCGTTGGTGCAGGTTCCCTGATTGGGGTCGCGCTTGTTGATATAGCCGGATAGCAGGCAGCGGCCCGAATACGCCATGCACAGCGCTCCATGCACAAAGATCTCCAGTTCCATTTCCGGCACCTGGCTGCGGATTTCGGCGATCTCCTCCAGCGACAGCTCGCGGGACAGAATAACGCGGCTCAGCCCCATCTGTTGCCAGAATTTCACCGTTGCCCAGTTCACGGCATTGGCCTGGACGGACAGATGAACCGGCATGTGCGGGAAGTTTTCTCTGACCAGCATAATCAGCCCGGGATCGGACATAATCAACGCATCCGGCCCCATTTCAATCACCGGTTGCAAGTCACGCAGGAAGGTTTTCAGCTTGGCGTTATGCGGCGCGATATTCACCACCACATAGAATTTCTTACCCAGTTCATGGGCTTCATTGATAGCCTGCGCCAGCGTCTGATGGTTGAATTCGTTATTACGCACCCGCAGGCTGTAACGAGGTTGACCGGCATAAATCGCATCCGCGCCATAGGCGAAAGCGTAACGCATATTTTTAAGCGTACCGGCCGGAGAAAGTAATTCCGGTTTAAACATGGTATCTCTCGATTCTGATCACAAGTCAGGCTGCCCCCGGCGGGAGCAGTAAAGGCGGGGATTCTAGCGCTTATGAACGGAAAAAGCAGCAGACGGCCCACAAAAAGTAGGTCTATTGCGTGCCGTTTGTGCGTGACGACGGGATGGCGGCGGCGCTCAGAAGGCGGCCACGGCCACCACCGACTGGCCCAACGCTTCGCGGTTATGCGGGCGATGTAAATCAACAACCGGCCCCACGGGAACAATACCCGTCGGGTTCAGCCATAGAATGCCGTAGTAACCGGTTTTAATGTGGTCGATATTGACGGTCTCGGGTACGCCAGGCCATTGGTAAAGCTCGCGCAGGTAGTTCGACAGATGGGGATAATCGGCGATACGGCGGAGATTGCATTTGAACGCGCCATGATAAGCGACGTCGAAGCGCACCAGAGTGACAAACAGGCGCCAGTCGGCTTCGGTCAGCGTATTGCCGGCGATATAACGATGCGTCGCCAGGTGCTTTTCCAGTTCATCCAGCGTGGAAAACAACGCCGTGACGGACTGATTGTAGCTGTCCTGCGTTTTGGCAAACCCGGTTTTATATACGCCGTTGTTCACATGGTGATAAAGGGTTTCGTTCCAGCGGTCGATCTCGCCGCGCAGCGCCGGGGGATAAAAGTCGAGGCGATTGCCGGTCAAATCATTAAAACCGTTATTCAGAATACGGATGATATCCGCCGACTCGTTATTGATGATCCGGCCTTCCAGACGATCCCATAATACCGGAACCGAGACCTTCCCGGTGTAGTGTTTATCCGTCGCGGTATACAACTGATGGAGAAAACGGATCGGGCCGACATGCTCGCCGGCGTCCTGTGGGGTGGCGAATTCCCAGCCGTTATCCGCGATGCGCGGTTCGGCAACCGCGAGCGGAATGATCGCTTCCAACCCTTTCAGTTTGCGCAGGATTAAGGTGCGCGAGGCCCAGGGGCAGAGATAAGAGACAAACAGTTGGTAACGGCCTTTTTCCGCGACGATCCCGGTCTGGCGGAATGTGGTCGCCTGACGATGGAATGCACCGTTCTTTATTTCTTCCGCCGCCACATCGCCGTTAACCCATTTTCCGTCTACTAAACCTGACATTACGCCTCTCCCGATTTTATTGCGTTTCGGTAAGCCTAGCAGCCTGGGGTAAAGAAAAAATGATAAATTTTTAACTAAGTCAGACAGATTTTTTGACCGGATACGCTTTCACCGCCAACGCTACATTAGTTTGCAGGGCGCGGCTTCCCAGCGATATCCGATGCCGTACACGGTACGGATAAACGAGGTATCCCCGTCAAACTGTTCCAGCTTGCGGCGCAGATTTTTGATATGACTGTCGATGGTGCGATCGGTTACGACCCGGTAGTCGTCATACAGTTTGTCCAGTAGCTCTTCACGGGAAAACACTTTACCCGGCTCGGTCGACAGCGTCCTGAGCAAGCGGAGTTCCGCCGGCGTCAGATCGAGGTTTTGCCCCAGATAGCTGGCCTGAAAACTGTCTTTGTCAATCAGCAGCGCGGCTTCATCCGCCGGTTTGTGCGCGTCCGTCTGCCAGCCGCAGCGGCGCAGCAAGGTTCTAACCCTCACCACCACCTCGCGCGGGCTGAAGGGTTTACAGATGTAATCGTCCGCGCCGATTTCCAGCCCCAGCAAACGATCGATTTCTTCGCTGCGGGCGGTGACCATAATGATCGGCACATTGGAAAACAGGCGAATAGCGCGGCACAGCGTCAGGCCGTCGGTGCCGGGCAGCATCAGATCCAGCAGGATCAGCGCCGGGGCTTGTTGCTGAACCCAGGGGATCACCCTGTTTCCGTTGGTTATCCAGTGTGTCTGATAATTCGCCGCCTGTAGATAGTCAACCAGTAATTGCCCCAGCTTGGGTTCATCTTCGACGATTAAAATAGACAGAGGATTGTCGAAAGCAGCTTCAGTTGTCATTATTCCGTGTTCTATTCTGGCGCATGTAAGGGAAGCTCGACGGTAATCAGCAGACCACCCGATGGGGAATGTTCAGCATACAGTCGTCCGCCATGCGCCTCAACGATATTATTACAGATAGCCAGTCCCAAACCTGAACCGCCGCTGGCGCGATTGCGCGAGCTTTCCGCCCGGTAAAAACGTTCAAAAATCAGCGTAAGCTGCTCGTCGGTGACGCCCGGCGCGCTGTCCTGCCAGCTAATGACCAGTTGTTGGCGCTGAATTTCCGCCCGTATGTCCAGCGTTCCCTTTTCATCGGTGTAGCGCAAACTGTTTTCCAGTAGGTTTTTGAATAGCTGACTTAAACGATCGGGATCGCCGAACAGGCTGGCCTGCGGCGGGAAATCTGCCGTCAGGGTAATCTGTTTTTTCTGATAGCGTTCATGGAAAGCGGCAATGGCGATGCGCAACAGCCGTACGGCATCCACGCCTACCTTGCGATAGGTCAGCGTTCCCCGATCGGATAAAGACAACTGGTGAAGGTCGTCCACCAACTGGGTCATGATGGCTACTTCCGCTTGTAACGACTGCAACGAGCCGGCATCGGGCTGACGTACGCCGTCCTGTAGAGCTTCCAGTTCGCCGCGCAATATCGCCAGCGGCGTGCGTAATTCATGCGAGACATCAGCCATAAAGGCACGACGTGATTGATCGTTTTTTTCCAATGCGCAGGCCAACTGGTTAAAATCCTGTGCCAATCGGCCCAGTTCATCGTGTGTCGTCGCGGTGACGCGGGCGCTGAAATCGCCCGCCGCCAGACGATGTATGCCATTGACCAGCCGTTTAACCGGCGCCAGCAGGCCGCGCGAGGTCAGCCAGGTGGCAAGGATCGCCAGCAGGGTGGACAACGCCACGATAAGCCAACTGGTTCGCTGTTGTTGCCGGTCGAAATTGATATCGGCATTGCGGGTCAGGCGTTCGACAGGGGAGGCGACCACCCAGCCGACGGTGTGATTTTGCACAGTAATCGCCTGCCATATTCCTTCCGCCGGGGCCAACGCCGGGGGGCCGAACAACTGGTGTTTGTCGGCGTCCAGCACCCAGGTACGAACCCGCCAGCCGTGCAGGGCGTTATTGGCGCCACGGTCGCTGTTTTGCTCCATCGAATGCAATATCTTGGCGACCAGACGTCCGTTGCTGCGCAAAAAAGTCCAGTCTCCGTTCTGCTGGTATTGCTCCGCCAGGGCGTCGCTCAACTGCACCACTTGTTGTTCGTTACCCTGTTTGAGGTAGTCGATAAATCCGCGCTCAAAGCTGACGCGCATGCCCCAGTGCATGGTAATCAGCACCAGCATACAGGTGGCGAAAATCGCCAGAAACAATTTAGCGGTGATGCCGAATCTCATAGTAGCCTCATGACCGACGGGGAAGCGTCGATTGTTTAACGGTGTCCGGCGGCACGCGATTAAAGATTAACGCGGGCAACGCAATAATGACCGACATGGCGAGATAGCTATAAAGGAACATAGAGTGTGTTTCCTCGAATCCCATCGTCAGGTGCGGTTGTGAAAATATCCCCAGCAATATCCCCGAAATACTGACCCCCACGCTCATGGACAACTGCATCGTCATTGACAGCAGACTGTTGCCGCCGCTGGCGAGGTCATCGGGAAGATCTTTAAGCGTCAGCGTATTCATGGTGGAAAAACGGATTGAGTTTACGGTGCCGAGGAAAAACAGCACCACAGGCATCAGCCAGACCCAATTCATCATCGCCACCAGCGCAAACAACAGGGTCACCAGCGCCAGCAGCAGCGTTGAGGCGATCAGCACCCGGCGGTAGTCAAAGCGGTTGACAATCTGCACCACCACCCGCTTGATCCCCATACTGCCCAGCACCATGGGGATCATCATCATCCCGGCGTGAAACGGCGAAAATCCCATGCCTAACTGCAAAAATAACGGGGTCATAAAAGGCAACATGCCGCTGCCGATGCGCGCCAGGAAACTGCCGCTTAACCCGACGGAAAAGGTCGGGGTATTGAACAAACGCAGATTGAACAGGGCGCGGCGGTTATTACGGGCATGCAGGCAGTAACTCAGCAGGGAAATCAGCCCCGCGGCGATCAGGGTGAAAATCACTAGCGGCGGGATGCCAAGATTGTTGTGTCCGTCCAGCGCCAGCGTCAGGGTGGCCATCGCCACGGCGAGCCATAAAAAACCACGCATATCAAAGCGCTGGGTTTGCATGGTGTAATTGGGCATCAGCAGCCAGGTGGCGATTGCCCCGGCAATACCCACCGGCAGGTTGATGAGAAAAATCCAGTGCCAACTGGCGTACTCCACCAGAAAACCCCCGAGGGCCGGCCCCAGCAACGGCCCGATCTGGCCGGGCAAGGTCACGAAAGTCATGGCGGCCATATACTGATTGCGCGGCACGATTTTCATTACCGTCAGACGCCCGACCGGCACCATCATGGCGCCGCCAATCCCCTGAATGACGCGGGAAATCAGCAGTTCATTCAGGGTTTCCGAACGCGCGCACAGCAGCGATCCCAGCGTGAACAGCAGGATGGCGGAGAAGAAGATATTTTTGACCCCGATACGATCCGCCAGCCAACCGCTGGCGGGCAGCATGATGGCGACGGTCAGCACATAGGAAACAATCACCGAGTGCATATGCAGCGGGTTTTCGTTCAGGCTGGCGGCCATCGACGGCAGCGCGGTATTCACAATAGTGGTATCCAGCGTCTGCATAAAAAAGCCAAAGGCGACAATCCACAACTGCCAGCGAACGGAGGCGGGCTGAGTCAGCATGTTTCAGGATGCTCCTGAGCGGATAAGGTAATTTGTAGATAGTGAGTAAATATATAGGTTGACACCCTGTGGCGTAAATTGTGCTGAGGGAAACGCAGACCTTCCGGATAAGCGGCATGTATGCCGCGCAAGACAAAAACGTCTAGAACGTTTTTGTCTTGCGCTGGCCCGTAAGGGCGAGCCCCATGGATGGGGCGAGTATCCCGCGTCAGCGGCGGTCCGAAAAGAGGATGCTTTTCCCGAAAGTACCGCGCGGCGGCACAATTTCCCGCCAAAAGCCAGGGTTTCAAGGGCGACGGCGATTGAACCGCCCTTGGTCGGGCGCGTATGGGGGGCTAACAGAAAAATATTGCGTCTTTCGCGCACGAAACTTTCCCCTGAGATGACATGTTCCTCTTACGGAAACCAATATGTTTTGCAATTTACGCCAACTGGCATAACTGACCGGCAAGTTACCCGTTAGCTTTTCGTTTCTATTATTCGCCGCGCCGGCGCGGTGCGCCGCACGTTCCGCAGTTTGTCGAAAAACAAATACACCACCGGCGTGGTATACAGTGTAAGAAGTTGACTCATCACCAGCCCGCCGACGATGGTGATGCCGAGCGGCTGGCGCAGCTCCGCGCCGTCGCCGCTGGTGATCACCAACGGCAATGCGCCGAACAGCGCCGCCAGCGTGGTCATCATAATCGGGCGAAAACGCAACAGGCTGGCCTGAAATATGGCGTCTCTGGCGCTGAGCCCGCCGGTACGCTGCGCCACCAGCGCAAAGTCGACCATCATAATGGCATTTTTTTTCACAATGCCAATCAGCAACATGATGCCGATTAGCGCAATCAAGCTGAACGGCGCGCCAAACCATTCCAGCGCCAGTAAGGCGCCCACGCCGGCAGAGGGCAGGGTGGAAAGAATGGTCAACGGATGCACGTAGCTTTCGTACAACACGCCCAGCACGATATACACGGTAATAATCGCCGCCAGAATCAATAACAGCTGTGATGTTTGCGACTGCTGGAATGCCTGCGCCGTTCCAGAGAACTGGCCGCGCACCGTTGACGGCACGCCCAGCGAGGTCATGGCTCTTTCCACCGCCACAGTGGCGTCGGAAAGCGTTGACCCTGGCGGCAGGTTAAAGGAGATGGTTGATGCGGCGGACAGTCCCTGATGATTGACCGACAGCGGCGCGTTCACCGGCTGCCAGCGGGCAAAGTAGGCCAACGGGATGGGTTTGCTTTCGCCGTTGATGACAAACATTTTGTCCAGCGCGCTGACATCCTGCGTGTAGGCGGCGTCCACTTCCATCACCACTTTGTACTGGTTTAACGGCTGGTAAATCGTCGAAATCTGTCGTTGACCGAAAGCATTGTTCAGTAAGTCGTTGGCGCTGGCGACATCGATCCCCAGTCGGGCCATGGCATCGCGATCGTAGGTCAGCGCCATTTCCGACCCTTTATCCTGTTGATCGGAATTGACGTCGGCCAGTTGGGGCAATTTGCTCAGCGCTTCACGGATTTTCGGCTCCCAGACGCGCAGCTCATCAAGATCGTCGGACAACAGCGTGTACTGATAACTGGCATTGGCTTCACGCCCGCCGATGCGAATATCTTGTACCGGCATTAAGAACAGCGTCGCCCCCGGTTCTTTCGACAGTTTGGCGCGCAGGCGGGCGATCACCTGCTGGGCGCTGACGTCCCGTTCCGATAGCGGCTTGAGTGAAATAAACATCGAACCGCTGTTGGTTCGCGATCCGCCGGTAAAGCCGGTGACGTTGTCCACCGCCGGATCGCTGCGTACGATGGTCATGAAGTTCTGTAGTTTCAGCTTCATGGCCTGGAACGAAATACTTTGGTCGGCCTGAATAAACCCGGTCAGCCTGCCGGTATCCTGCTCCGGGAAAAACGTTTTCGGGATGCTGATATACAGCCAGACATTGAGGGCGATGGTCGCCAGCAACACCACCAGCACCCAACGGGCGTGGTTGAGCACCCACTTCAGCGAACGCCCGTAGCCTTGCTGCATTGCCAGCAGGACGCGGCTGAAACCACGCAACCGCGGCTGGCTGCGCTTCGGCACGGCGCGCAATAACCGGGCGCACATCATGGGCGTCAGGGTGAGCGAAACCAGCAGTGAGATAATGATGGCCACCGACAAGGTAACGGCGAATTCACGAAACAACCTCCCCGGCAGTCCTTCCATCAACAGCAGCGGGATGAACACCGCCACCAGCGAGAGACTCATCGACAGCACGGTGAAACCGACTTCGCGCACCCCCTGTAGCGAGGCCTGCAAGGGCTTCATGCCCGCCTCAATATGACGTGAAATATTTTCCAGCACCACGATGGCGTCATCCACCACGAAACCGGTGGCGATGGTTAGCGCCATCAGCGACAGATTATTCAGGCTGAAACCGCACAAATACATGGCGGCAAAGGTGCCGATGAGTGAAACCGGCACCGCTACCGCGGGGATTAAGGTCGCGCGTCCTGAGCGCAGGAACAGGAAAACCACCAGAATCACCAGCGCCACGGCTATCACCAGCGATTGTTCCACTTCAGCCAGCGAGGCGCGGATAGTCGGCGAACGATCCTGGGCGACGGCAAGCTGAATGGCTGCCGGCAGGCTGCCCCGCAGATCGGGCAAGGCGGCGCGGATACTGTCCACGGTGGTAATAATATTGGCGCCGGGGGCGCGGCTGATCACCACCAGAACGGCAGGTTTGGCGTTAGTCATCCCGGCGTTACGCGAGTTTTGCACCGAATCCCGCACCGTCGCCACGTCGCTCAGTCGCACGGCCGCCCCGTTGTTATAGCGAATAATCAGCGGTTCATAGGCGGCAGCGGTTTTCAACTCGTCATTGGTTTTTATCTGCCAGCGTTGCTGACGGCTTTCAACGTTGCCGAGCGGTTGACGCACGTTGGCCTGACTGATGGCCTGCCGCACCTCATCCAACGAAATGCCTTGATTAAACAACGCTTGCGGATTAAGCGCCACGCGTACCGCCGGCAGCGAACTGCCGCCGACGGAGACATCGCCCACGCCTTCCATCTGGGAAATTTTCTGCGCCAGCCGGGTGGAGGCATAGTCATACAACTGCCCCTGATCGTAGGTCTCCGATGTCAGCGTCAGGATCATGATCGGGGCATCGGAAGGATTCACCTTCCGATAGGTCGGGCGGCTGGGCATGCCCGACGGCAGCAGATGCTGTGCGGCATTGATGGCGGCCTGCACGTCACGTGCCGCGCCGTTGATATCCCGGTCGAGATTAAAGATCAGAATAATGCGCGTGCTGCCCAGCGAACTCATGGAGGTCATTTCACTGACGCCGGCGATCCTGCCTAACGCCCGTTCCAGCGGGGTGGCGACCGACGAAGCCATGGTTTCCGGCGACGCGCCGGACAGCGAGGCGCTGACCACGATCGCCGGGAAATCCACCTGCGGCAGGGGCGACACCGGCAGCAGGCGAAAGCCAATGGCGCCGCACAGGGTGATAGCCAGGGTCAGCAGAATGGTGGCGACCGGCCGATGGATAAACAGGGCGAAGAACTTCACTCGGTTTCTTCCTCCTGCCGCGGGAGGCGACGGAAGCGCTGCGCCAGCCGGTCAAACAGCAGATAAATGACCGGGGTGGTAAACAGCGTCAGTATCTGGCTCATAATCAGACCGCCGACCATACAGATCCCCAGCGGCTGCCGCAATTCCGCGCCGACCCCGGTGCTCAACATCAGCGGCAGTGCACTGAGCAGCGCCGCCATGGTGGTCATCAGAATCGGTCGGAAACGCAACAAACAGGCCTGATAGATAGCATCATACGGTTTCATGCCTTGCCCGCGTTCGGCGGCCAGCGCGAAGTCGATCATCATGATGGCGTTCTTCTTCACGATACCGATCAGCAAAATGATGCCGATAATGGCGATCACATCCAGCTCGTTGCCGGCCATCATCAGCGCCAGCAGCGCCCCGACCCCGGCGGTAGGCAACGTCGACAGGATGGTCACCGGATGAATAAAGCTCTCGTACAGCACGCCGAGGACGATGTACATGGCGACAACCGCGGCGACAATCAGCCACACCGTGTTGCCCAGAGAAGACTGGAATGCCAGCGTACTTCCCTGGAAACGAGTGGTGATATCCGCCGGCAGGTTCATTTGCCGCTCTGCCTGGGTGATGGCGTCCACCGCCTCGCCCAGCGAATAGCCGTCGGCGACGTTGAAGGAGATTGTGGTCGAGGGGAACTGATCGAGATGATTGATCGCCAGCGGCCCCTGACGCTCCTCGACGCTGGCGATGCTGCTCAGCGGAATGCTCCCGCCGTCGCTGCTGAGTAAGCGGATATCGTTCAGCGCATCCAGCCCGTTATTGTGGGCGGTGTCGTGTTCAAGCACCACGCGATACTGGCTGGCCTGAGTATAGATGGTGGAGATCAGGCGCTGACCGAAAGCGTTATATAGCGCGCTGTCCACCTCCGCCATGCTGATGCCCAGACGGCTGGCGCTGTCGCGGTTGACGTTCACATAAGCGATCGCGGCTTTGTCCTGCCAGTCGCTGCTGACATCCTCCAACTGCGGCAATTTCTGTAGCCCGGTCATCAATTCCGGCACCCACCGGCTCAGTTCATCCAGCGACATCGCCTGTAATGTGAACTGATATTGCGTCCGGCTGACCTGCGTATCAATAGTAAGATCCTGCACCGGTTGCAGATAAAGCTGAATGCCGGGGAGCTGCGCGGTTTGCTGTTGCAGTCGGGCGATGATTTCAGGAATGCGCTCGCTGCGTTCACTGAGCGGTTTCAGATTGATTTGCAGCCGGCCGCTGTTAAGCGCGGCGTTGGTGCCGTCGACCCCGACGAAAGAGGACACGCTCTGTACCGCCGGATCTTTCATGATGATGGAAGCAACCTGCTGCTGACGCTCGGCCATATTGCTGAATGATACCGACTGCGGGGCCTGCACCGTTCCCTGAATAATGCTGTTGTCCTGCACCGGGAAGAATCCTTTGGGGATCCACAGATACAGCAGCACGGTCAGCACTAGCGTGCCTAACGCCACGCTCAGCGTCAGCCACGGGTGGTTCAGCACCTTGCGCAACCAGACGCCGTAACCCTCTACCACACGGGTAAAAAAGCGTTCGCTGGCGCGAGTAAAACGGTTCTGTTTATTCAGCGACCGGTGGCTGAGCATCCGGGCGCACATCATTGGCGTCAGCGTGAGCGAGACGACCGCCGAAATCAGAATGGCGACGGCCAGGGTAATGGCGAACTCGCGGAACAGCCGCCCGATGATATCGCCCATAAACAGCAGCGGGATCAGCACGGCAATCAGTGAAAAAGTCAGTGAAATAATGGTAAAACCAATTTCCCCGGCGCCTTTCAGCGCGGCATTGAGCGGTTTTTCTCCCTTTTCGATATAACGGGAGATATTTTCAATCACCACGATCGCATCATCCACCACAAACCCGGTGGCGATGGTCAGCGCCATTAGCGTCAGGTTATTGATGGAGAAACCCAGGAAATACATGACCGCAAAGGTGCCGATTAGCGAAAGCGGCACGGCGATGCTGGGGATCAACGTCGCGACGGCATTACGCAGAAACAGGTAAATCACCATGACCACCAGCGCGATGGCCAGCAGCAATTCAAACTGCACGTCCTTTACCGATGCCCGGATGCTGACGGTGCGATCGGTCAGCGTGGAGACTTCAACCGATTTCGGCAGGCTGGCGGTTAAGCCGGGCAACATCTGGCGAATGCTGTCGGTGGTGGTGATCACGTTGGCGCCCGGCTGGCGCTGAACGTTGATAATGATCGCCTGCTGACGATTCGCCCAGGCGGCCAGATAGGTATTTTCCGCCGCCTGTTCAATGGTGGCGACATCGCGCAGGCGTACCGGGGCGTCATTACGCCAGGCGACGATCAACTGACGATAATCCTCCGCGGATTTCATTTGATCGTTGGCGGACAGGATCACCGAGCGGGTCGGGCCGTCGAGGCTGCCTTTGGCCGAATTGACGTTGGCGGCGGTAATGGCGCTGCGGATCGTTTCGCCGGTCAGCCCGTAAGCCGCCAGCGCCGGCGCATTCAGTTTGACTCGCACGGCCGGGCGTTGGCCGCCGGCCAGCGAAACCAGACCGACGCCCGCCACCTGCGAAATTTTCTGCGCGATGCGGTTATCGGCCAGATCCTGAACCTGCGTCATCGGCATGGCGCTGGAGGTAACGGCCAGCGTCATAATCGGCGGGTCGGCGGGGTTGACCTTACTGTAGGTCGGCGGATAGGGCAGATCGCTCGGCAACAGATTGGCGGCGGCGTTGATGGCCGCCTGTACGTCCTGTTCGGCAATATCCAGCGAGAGTTCGAGCTGGAATTGCAAGGTAATCACCGATGCGCCGCCGGAGCTTTGGGCCGACATCTGTTTCAGCCCGGACATCTGTCCGAACTGGCGTTCCAATGGCGCGGTAATCGCCGACGTCACCACTTCCGGGCTGGCGCCGGGATAGAGCGTGATCACCTGAATGGTGGGATAGTCCACCTCCGGCAGCGCGGCAACCGGTAGCGCGCGGTAGCCGATAATACCCGCCAGCAGGATGGCGACCATTAACAGCGTGGTCGCCACCGGACGCAGTATGAAAAGCCGCGATGGCCCGCCGCCGTTGGCTGGAACGGTATCCTGCATCAGGGTTTCTCCCCGGTGGTGACCGGTGTTTTCTCCGTCGCGGCAGAGGGCAGCACCTCAACCTTGACCCCTTCGGTCAGACGATCGATACCGTCGGTGACCACCATGACGTCGGGGCTAAGGCCCGCGGTAATCACCACTTGCTGACCGTACTGAATACCGGTGGTGATCTGGCGTTTACTGACCTCATGTTTATCATTCAGTATCCAGACAAAGTGGCCTTCATTGCCCATTTGCACGGCGGCGACGGGAGCGACGACCGCATTTTGCAGCGTATCGACCTTCATACGAATATTGACGAACTGATTGGGGAACAACGCGTCGTCGCTATTTTCGAAACGGGCCTTAAGCCTGATGGTGCCGGTGGTGACGTCGATCTGGTTATCCATACTGAGCAGGCTGCCCTGCGACAGCTTCTGCTGATTGGCGCGATCCCAGGCTTCAACCACCGGTGACTGATCTGATTTCTGCGCCTTAAGGATGGTGGCAATTTCGTCTTCAGGTACGGTAAAAACCACATCGATCGGGTGCGTTTGGGTGATAACCACGAGACCGTCGGTATCGCCGCTGGTGATGTAATTCCCTATATCAACCTGTTTTAAACCGACCCGGCCGCTGATCGGGGCGGTAATTTTGCTGTAGGCCAGCTGTAGTTCAGCGCTGGCCACCGCGCCTTGATCGGCTTTGATGCTGCCTTCCGCCTGCCGTACCAGCGCCGTCTGCGCATCCAGTTCCTGACGGGAGATCAGATTGGTTTTCACCAACTGCTGATAGCGGGCCAAATCCTGCCGGGCGTTGGCGAGTATCGCCTGATCTTTCGCCAGTTGCCCTTGAGCCTGAGTCAGTTCGACCTGATAAGGACGGGGATCGATTTCCGCCAGCAGATCGCCCGCGTTGACCTGTTGCCCTTCCTGAAAATGCAGCGCCATCAGTTCGCCGTTAACCCGGCTGCGGATAGTCACGGTGCCGGCTGCCGTGACGGTTCCCAGCCCGGACAGATAGTAGGGAACGGACACGGATTGCGTCTGCGCGGCCTGTACGGGAGACAAGGCGTTCATGGCCGCACGACGGCCGCTTTCGCCGCCCGCCCGCGACGGCTGGGAATGAGCGGTTCCACTCGGGCCGGAAGCGGTAGACGATGGAGAAAAAAAATGGCGCCAGAGCAACAAGGCGACGGCAATGACGGCGACGAAGATCAACAACCGTAAGACGAGTTTGGCATTCATGGTAATGGGGTAAATCTCCAGATCACGCGGACACAAGGCAGGTTACTGAAACAAGGTGTTTATCATACTAGTTTAAGCAGCGTATGCAGGGCAAAAATGAAGGAAATATGGAAGATATGTCAGGGATTGTCGGCCGGAGCGGAAGTTATTGACAAAAACGGGGGGCGAGTAACAAAAATGCCGCCTTGTTCCGGCAGGGTAGATAGCAAGGCGGCATGGGTAAAGCGTAGCGTTATCGCGCGCGATCGAACCGGTGTCCGGTCAGGCGCATTGCGGCGTCAGTTCCTGATGCAGTGCGCCGATGCAGCGGTTGACCACGCCGTCGAATGATGTGGAGATATCAATCGGGATCACGTCGGTTTCCTGCGTATCGGGGGACTCTAGCGCGGCAAACTGACTTTTCAGCAGGCTTTCCGGCATAAAATGACCCACGCGCTGTTGCATACGATTTAATACCAGTTGGTAGTCGCCGTTCAGCCACAGGAAGATCAGATTGCCGCTCCCGGTTCTCAGCCGGTCGCGGTAGCGCTTTTTCAATGCGGAGCAGACCAGAAAGCCGGTTTCGTTTTTTTGCTGTAGGCTATAGGCCACATCGCTCAGGCGTTCAAGCCAGGGCTGCCGATCGTCGTCGTTTAATGGACGGCCGGAGGCCATTTTCTGAATGTTGGCGCGCGGGTGCAGGTCATCTCCGTCGATGAATTTGGCGTTGAGGCGGCTGGCTAACGCTTCGCCGACACTGGATTTCCCGGTGCCGGATACGCCCATGATAATAATGCATTTACCGGACATAATATCCCCTTTCAGAGTCAGTTGGCGGTGTTCGTCACACCGCGACCAGCATGCCGCCGTCAACGAACAGCAGGTGCCCGTTGACAAAGTCTGATGCTTTGGATGAGAGGTAGACGGCCGCGCCGATTAACTCTTCCGGATCGCCCCAGCGGGCGGCGGGAGTGCGTTTGCATAACCAGTCGGTAAACGCCTGGTCATCCACCAAGGCTTTGGTCATGTCGGTTTTAAAATAGCCGGGGGCGATACCGTTGACCTGAATGTTATAACGCGCAAGTTCCACACACATGCCGCGGGTCAGCATTTTTACCGCGCCTTTGGAGGCGGCATACGGGGTGATGGTGTCCCGGCCTAGTTCGCTCTGCATGGAACAGATATTGATGATTTTTCCGCGCTGACGTTTGACCATATATCGCGACACGGCTTGGGAAACCAAAAACACCGATTTTTGATTAACATTAATCACGTCATCCCACTCTTTTTCCGGAAACTCGGTAAACGGATGGCGGCGCTGGATCCCGGCGTTATTAATTAATACATCAATGGCGCCGATATTTTCTTCAATATGGTGAATCGATTCCTGAACAGCATCATGGTCGGTAACATCAAATGCCGCCGCATAGGCTTGAAAACCCGCAGCGCGTAATTGCCCAACGGCTTTCTCCGCGCGTTCAGCGGTAATGTCATTAACGATAATCTCCGCGCCAAATTCAGATAAACCTTTAGCCAGCAGAAAACCGATGCCTTGTGCGGAACCTGTAATCAGCACTTTCTTGTGGGACAGTGAAAAAATATTTTTCATAAATAATTCCTGATGGCTGCCTTCTAATGTTTTTATAAAAGGTCGTTATATTTCCTGGCGTCATTGACGACGGAGATAATAAATAATCGATCGCTTCTCTCGGCCATACTGAAAAATAACAGAATGGTTTTTTTAATGTATTCCGCTCGGCGCAATAACGACATATCAGCGTAAATGACGTGGGGCTATGAAACCGTTTTATGCCGGGTAAAACTGTGATGAAGATCACTTTAAACTATGTTACTGCAAGCTGTTACAGATTACGTGACGTCCATCCGCCCAATATTGGAGGGTATCCGTCCGATGGCGGAAGGGAATCGTAGGGGAAATGCGGAAATTAAAATTTAATTATATGATATTTATGGTGATTATTTTTTACTTTGGCGTCGCCGCTGCTTTTTTAGTTACCGGTAACATCATGCCTGTTCGCCCGCCGGGTTTTGAGCAAAAGCGCGGTTTTACGCTGCGAGTAAGGTGCTGAATCTCATCATCACGATGAAATGTCGAAGCGATCACGTTACCGGTAACATTTTTTGTTAACATCATTTAAAATGCGTTAAGATGGCGTCAGAAAATTTAATACCGCCGCAGCTTGTTATTAAATTTTTACCAACACACGCTTCTGTTTTTTTAATTAACAGGGGAGGGGGGTGTTTTATTCAGAAAGGGCGCATTCAGTGTGGAAAAAATAACATCCTCCATGCTCGCGGGTGACGTGTCGTCGTTCCCCTTATGCCGTTCTTGATGGCGCTTTTCATTACAGGTCAACGTTGACTCAGACCCAGGAGGCAGTATGAACCCGGTTGTATTACAGGTCACACAGCAGATTATTGCACGTTCAGCCGCCTCGCGCCGGGCCTATCTTAAGCGGATCGATGCCGCCAGGGACAGTAAGGTGCATCGTTCGCAGCTGGCCTGCGGTAATCTGGCGCACGGTTTTGCCGCCTGCACGCCGGATGATAAAGCGGCGCTCAAAAATATGGTTCACAGCGACATTGCGATTATCACCGCCTATAACGATATGCTTTCCGCTCACCAGCCTTACGAAAACTACCCTGAGCGGCTAAAAGCGGCCTTGCGTAAGGTAGGCGCGGTGGGGCAGGTCGCCGGGGGCGTTCCCGCCATGTGCGACGGCATCACCCAGGGGCAGGATGGCATGGAGCTGTCGCTGATGAGCCGCGATGTGATCGCCATGTCCGCGGCGGTAGGGCTGTCGCACAACATGTTTGACGGCGCGTTGTATCTCGGCATCTGTGACAAAATTGTGCCCGGTTTACTGATGGCGGCGCTGTCGTTCGGTCATCTGCCGGCGGTGTTCGTTCCCGCCGGGCCGATGAGCAGCGGTCTGTCCAATAAGGAAAAAGTGCGGATAAGGCAGCTTTATGCCGAGGGCAAGGTCGATCGTCAGGCGTTGCTGGAGTCTGAAGCCGCGTCCTATCATGGCATTGGAACCTGTACGTTTTATGGGACGGCTAATTCCAACCAGATGGTGATGGAAGTAATGGGGCTGCATTTGCCCGGCGCTTCGTTTGTGCATCCCGACACACCGTTGCGTCAGGCGCTGAATGACGCGGCGGCCCGCCAGATCGTCCGCATGACCGAGGGCGCCGGGCGCTATCTGCCGATTGGTCATCTGCTAAACGAGCAGGTGATTGTCAATGGCATCGTGGCGTTGCTGGCCAGCGGAGGATCGACGAACCTCACCATGCATATGGTCGCCATCGCCCGGGCGGCCGGTATTATCATCAACTGGGATGACTTTTCACGGTTGTCCGAGGTGGTGCCGCAGCTGTGTCGAATTTATCCGAACGGGCCGGCGGATATTAACCATTTCCAGGCCGCCGGCGGCGTATCGCTGTTGGTGCGCGAATTGTTACGCAGCGGTCTGTTGCATGAGGATGTGGAAACGGTCGTCGGACGGGGATTACAGCGTTATATCCAGGAACCCCATCTTACGGACGAAGGTCTACAGTGGCGAGTCGGCCCTGAAACGTCGCTGGATCCTGCGGTGATTGCCGCGACCGGCCAGCCTTATGCGCCGCACGGCGGATTGAAAGTCTTGTCCGGCAATTTAGGCCGGGCGGTGATGAAAACCTCGGCGGTGCCGGATGACGCATTGATCGTTGAAGCGCCGGCGGTGGTGTTTGACAGCCAGCATGATGTCGGCGCGGCGTTTGAAGCCGGCGAGCTTGATAAAGACTGTGTCGTGGTGGTGCGCTATCAGGGACCGCAGGCGATAGGTATGCCGGAGTTGCATAAATTGATGCCCCCGCTTGGCGTGCTGATGGATAAGGGATTCCGCGTGGCGCTGGTGACCGATGGCCGCCTGTCGGGCGCATCGGGGAAAGTGCCGTCGGCGATACATGTTACGCCGGAAGCCTGCGACGGCGGTGTGCTGGCGAAAGTCCGTACCGGCGACAGAGTGCGCGTTGACGGGCGTCGGGGAGAAATCGCGTTGCTGATTGATGATGCGGAGTTGGCGCGCCGCGCCGCGCAACCTTACGATTTAACGCCCTATCATCAGGGATGCGGAAGAGAACTGTTTACCGCACTACGCGAGCGGCTTTCCGGCGCGGAGCAGGGCGCCTGCTGCATTCCGTTTTGAAGGTAAAACCGGGAACACGCCGTTCCCGGTTTATCAGCCTGTTACAGCACCAGTCCGGCAATGGACGCGGAAAGAATACTCACCAGCGTTGAGCCATACACCAGCTTCAGCCCGAAGCGGGAAACCACGTTACCCTGATGCTCATTCAGACCCTTGATGGCGCCGGCAATGATGCCGATAGAGGAGAAGTTGGCGAAAGACACCAGGAATACCGACAGGATCCCCACGCTGCGCGGTGAAAGCTCGGCGGCAACCTTTTGCAGTTCCAGCATGGCGACAAATTCGTTGGAAACCAGTTTGGTCGCCATAATGCTGCCCACCTGCAATGCCTCATGGGAGGGGATTCCCATAATCCAGGCGAAAGGATAGAACGCGTAGCCGAGGATCTCCTGAAAGCTGACGCCAAAAATCGCGCTGAAGATGGCGTTGATGGCGGCAATCAATGCGATGAAACCAATCAGCATGGCGGCGACGATGACCGCCACCTTAAAGCCCGCCAGAATATATTCTCCCAGCATTTCAAAGAAGCTTTGGCCTTCATGCAGATTACCGAGCTGCAATTCAGGCTCGTCGCTTACTTTGTAAGGGTTGATAAGCGACAGCACGATAAAGGTGCTGAACATGTTCAATATCAGGGCGGCGACCACAAATTTGGCGTCCAGCATCGACATATAGGCGCCGACGATGGACATGGAAACGGTCGACATCGCGGTAGCCGCCATGGTGTACATGCGTTTCTCGGACATTTTGCCGAGGATATCTTTGTAGGCGATAAAGTTTTCAGACTGGCCGAGGATCAGTGAACTGACGGCGTTAAACGACTCCAGTTTACCCATACCGTTAACTTTGGAAAGCACCGTACCCACCAGACGGATGACGATCGGCAATACCTTGATGTACTGCAAAATCCCGATCAGCGCGGAAATAAACACGATGGGGCAGAGCACTTTAAAAAAGAAAGAAATCAGGTTTTTCTCGCTATTGACCATATCGCCAAAGACAAAGTCCGTCCCCTGACCGGCGAACCCGAGCAGTTTGTCAAACAGCGTCGCTACTCCTGTGACCGCACCCAACCCGATATTCGAGTAGAGGAAAAAATAGGCAAGCAGGATTTCAATCACCAACAGTTGAATAATAAAGCGGATACGGATGCTTTTACGGTCGCGGCAGATAACTAGCGCCAGTGCGATAACAACGACTAGCGCCAATACGAATTGCGCGATGTGGGAAAGGGACATGTGTGCTCCAAATTTGAGGCAGGCCAAGTTTTCCACGTCATTCTATGTAACGCGTACACTAAAAATGAGAGGAAGAACGCAAAAACGTAATTATATCGTGAGAAAATGCCTAAACTAAACAGTGCGTCTTGTTATCTCTACACTTTTATCCATTCATTATTTTGATATCAGTGGCTAACGGCGATATTTTCATCGATTGGCAGCATATGGCTGTGTAACAAAAGGAGAGTGAGTTATGCCCGCGTCTGAATCTGTCCGTGAATTGGGTCGCTCAGGGATCAAGGTTCCTTTGTTGACCTTCGGTGGCAATGTGTTTGGCTGGACCATCGACCAGCCCGCTTCTTTTAGCATTCTTGATGCTTTGCTGGAGCATCGGCTGAATTTTATTGATACCGCGGACGTCTATTCCACCTGGGTTCCCGGCAATAAAGGCGGTGAATCTGAAACCATTATCGGCAACTGGCTGAAAAAAACCGGCCGGCGCGACAAGGTGATTATCGCCACCAAAGTCGGTAAGGACATGGGCGACAACAAGACAGGGCTGTCGGCGCGCTATATCCGTCAGGCGGTGGAAGCGTCGTTGCAACGTTTGCAAACGGATTATATCGATCTTTATCAGTCGCATGATGATGATAAAGAGACGCCGCTGGAAGAAACGCTGGCGACATTTGACGCCCTGATTAAAGAGGGGAAAGTTCGCGCGATCGGCGCATCGAACTACGATGCGCCGCGGCTGGCGCAGGCGCTTAAAGTCAGCGCGGATAACCACCTGGCGCGTTATGAAACCCTGCAACCCGAATACAACCTGTATGACCGGCAGGGCTATGAAGCTGAACTGGAGCCGTTGGCGCGTGAGCAGGGCCTTGGCGTGATTAACTACTATTCGCTGGCGAGCGGGTTTTTATCCGGCAAATACCGCCAGCCTGCCGATGCCTCAAAAAGCGCGCGCGGTCAGGGGGTGGTCAAACAGTATCTGAATGAGCGGGGTAAAACGATACTTGAAGCGCTGGACAGTATCGCCAACATTCATCAGGCCACGCAATCGCAGGTCGCGCTGGCGTGGTTGATTGCCCGGCCGGGCATCACCGCCCCTATCGCCAGCGCCACGTCATTGGAGCAGGTAAATCAATTGGCTGACGCGACGCGACTGATACTGCCGCCGGAAGATATTGAATTGCTGAATAAAGCCAGCGCGTATTAGACGCCGGCGTTGAATGCCGAGCGTGATGCACGTTGATTGTAATCGTTTTCACAAAGCGGGGATCGTCACGTCTTGTGGGCAGGCGGACTGACGGAGTGGCGGCGAACCAGCGTCGGGCTGAACATATTGGTCGTTTCTTTTAACGGCTTACCGTGAGACAGCGCGATTGCCAGTTCGGCCGCCTGCATCGCCATCGCCGCCACCGGGTAACGCACCGTGGTCAGACGCGGCCGCAGATAGCGGGCGATCAACACATCATCAAACCCCACCACCGACATATCCTGCGGGACATTAATGCTGTTATCGCTGAGTACCGACAGCGCGCCCGCCGCCATCGGATCGTTGTAACAGACGACGGCGGTGAGGCCGCCGTTGCGCGTCAGCAATTCGGTCATGGCCGATTCGCCGCCGACTTCATCCGGGGAGCCTCGGGCAATCCGCCGCGCATCAACCGGCAGGCCGTGCTCAGTCAGCGCATCCTTATAGCCCTGCAACCGATCGAAAGCGTCGGAAATCGGGTGATTCGAACAGAGAAAACCAATCTTCCGATGGCCTTCCTGAATCAAATGGCGGGTAGCCAGCCAGGCGCCGTAGCGGTCGTCCAGCGCCACGCAGCGGGTTTCATAGCCCGGCAGCATGCGGTTGATCAACACCATGTCTGGAATGTGGCTCATCAACACGGCCAACTCCTGATCTGAAATCACTTTGGCGTGCACCACCAACCCGGCGCAGCGGTGACGGATTAACTGCTCAATGGCTTTCTTTTCTTGCTCGGCATGGTGATAACCGTTGCCGATGAGCAGGAAGTTGCCCGTCGCCTGAGCGATTTGCTCCACCGATTTTACCATCGCGCCAAAGAAAGGATCGGAGACATCGGCAACCACCAGACCCAGCGTTTCGGCGCCCTGATGGGCAAGCGCTCTGGCGTTGGCGTTAGGATGATACTGCAATTCAGCCATGGCTTTATGCACAGCTTCCCGTGAGGCCTTGCCGGCTTTGGGCGAATCATTGATTACCCGTGAAACCGTTGCAACTGATACGCCCGACAGACGAGCGACATCCTTTATTGTAGCCATGTAGGGTTCCTGAAAACGGCTTATGTGATCGGTATCAACAGCAAGGATAACGTCGCACTTTCCAAAAGTCATCCTGCGGTTTAAATTGAGGGTAATCGGTTACACTTATCGGGCGAGCGGAACAAATGACCTTGATATCCTTTAACCCAACAGAGCACCCGCATCGCCGTTTCAACCCCCTGAAAGGCGAATGGGTGCTGGTTTCCCCGCATCGGGCCAGGCGTCCGTGGCAAGGTCAGCAGGAGGAACCGGCGCGCGGCACGCCGCCATCCTATGATCCAGGCTGTTATCTGTGCGCCGGAAATACGCGCATTTCCGGTGATGTGAATCCGCCGTACCCGGGAACTTTTGTGTTCACCAATGACTTTTCGGCGCTGATGGAAGATACCCCGACTGTATCAACCGGTGACGACCCGCTGTTTCGCAGACAAAGCGCCAGAGGCGTCAGCCGCGTGATCTGCTTTTCGCCAGATCACGGCAAAACGCTGCCTGAACTCTCGCTGCCCGCGTTGAAATCGGTGATTGATGCCTGGAGCGAGCAGACAGCGGATTTGGGGGCGCGCTATCCCTGGGTACAGGTTTTTGAAAATAAAGGCGCCATGATGGGATGTTCTAATCCACATCCGCACGGGCAGGTCTGGGCCAACGACTTTTTACCCAACGAAGCGCAGCGTGAAGATCGGGAACAGCGTCTTTATTTCGAACGCTACGCCGCGCCGTTGCTGCTGGATTATGTGCGGCGTGAGCAGGCGGACGGCAGCCGGTCGGTAGTGGAAACCGCACACTGGCTGGCGGTGGTGCCCTATTGGGCATCCTGGCCGTTTGAAACCCTGCTGTTGCCGAAGTTTGCCGTACGGCGGTTGCCGCAGTTGAGCGAGCCTCAGCGTAAGGATTTGGCGCTGGCGTTGAAAAAACTCACCAGCCGTTACGACAACCTGTTTCAGTGTTCGTTTCCCTATTCCATGGGCTGGCACGGCGCGCCATTTAACGGAGAGGCGAATCCCCACTGGCAATTGCATGCCCATTTTTATCCGCCGCTATTGCGTTCCGCCAGCGTGCGTAAGTTTATGGTCGGTTACGAAATGTTGGCGGAAGCCCAGCGCGATCTGACGGCGGAACAGGCCGCGGAACGTCTGCGTGCCGTCAGCGATATCCATTTTCGAGAGCAAATGTGAGGCATGTGATGAGCCGTATTGATTCTCTGCGCCAGGCTGCCGAGTCGATCTTTAAGCATGAGTTTGGCTACGCGCCGGAGGCAATGATTCAGGCGCCTGGGCGGGTGAACCTGATCGGCGAACATACCGACTATAACGATGGTTTTGTCTTACCCTGCGCCATTGATTATCAGACGGTGATCGGCGCGGCTGTCCGGCAGGACAGCCTGGTACGGGTGGTGGCGGCCACCGTTGATAACCAGCAGGATACGTTTGATCTGACGACGGCGATTGCGCCGCACCCTGAATACCGCTGGGCAAACTATGTGCGGGGCACGATAAAATGTTTGCAGGCGCGCGGATTGCCGCTCAGCGGTATGGATATGGTGATTTTGGGCAATGTGCCGTCGGGCGCGGGGTTAAGCTCCTCAGCTTCCCTCGAGGTGGCTATCGGGCAAACGTTCAAGACGCTAAATCACCTGGATATCAGCCCGCTGACGCTGGCGCTTGTCGGCCAGCAGGCAGAGAACGAGTTTGTCGGTTGTAGCTGCGGCATCATGGATCAATTTATTGCGGCGCAGGGGCAGTCAGGACATGCGTTATTGATCGACTGCCGCTCGCTGGAAGGTCGGGCGGTTCGTATGCCGGACGGGTTCGATCTTCTGATTGTTAATTCCAATGTGCGCCGTGGGTTGGTGGACAGCGAGTATAATACCCGCCGTCGGCAGTGTGAGGCGGCGGCGCGTCATTTTGGCGTTAAGGCGCTGCGCGATGTTTCCTTATCGCAATTCGAAGCCGGCGCGACCGGGTTGGATCCGCTGGTCGCCCGCCGTGCCCGCCATGTGATCGCCGAAAACCGCCGTACGCTGGATGCCGCTGACGCTCTGGCGCGGCAGGATGTCAAACGGCTGTTTACCCTGATGGCCGAGTCACATGTATCAATGCGTGACGACTTTGCGATCACGGTTGCACCGATTGATACGCTGGTGGATCTGATCCAGACATATGTGGGTGAGCAGGGCGGCGCCAGAATGACCGGGGGCGGTTTCGGCGGTTGCGTGGTTTCGCTGGTGCCTGCGGCGATGACCGGCGAGATTTGCCGGATGCTGGAGCGTGAATACCCGGCGCGCACCGGCTTGCCGCCGTCCATCCACCTGTGCCGTCCGTCCGACGGGGCTGGCCGACTGACCTGATTCACCGCCTGTTTCTTCGTCAATTTGGCGGGGCGATAGCGATAATGTGGCGGAGCCGGCGATCAAGGCAGCAGAAATAGCGTCGCCAAGCCGAGAAAGATAAAAAATCCGCCGGTATCGGTGATGGCGGTAATCATCACGCTGGAGCCGATAGCGGGATCGCGACCGAACTTTACCATCACCAGCGGGATCAGCACCCCCATCAGCGCCGCCAGCAGCAGGTTCAGCAGAATAGCCAACATCATGACGCCGCCCATCTCGGCGCTGCCATAGAGCGCGAAAGTGATCAGCCCCATGACGCTGCCCCATATCAAACCATTGAACAGCGCGACCCCCAGTTCTTTTAACAGCAGATAGGATTTCCTGCCGTGTTCCAACTGATGCAGCGCCAGGGCGCGCACAATCATGGTAATCGTCTGATTGCCGGTATTGCCGCCAATTCCCGCCACGATAGGCATCAAGGTAGCCAGCGCCACCAGGTGTGACAGCGTGTTTTCGAACAGGCCGATAACGCGTGACGCCACCAGCGCGGTGCACAGATTGATCGCCAACCAGGACCAGCGGTTACGCACGGCCTTGTAGACCGGCGCATACACATCTTCAGAGGGCGTTAGCCCGCCGGAACGACGCATGTGGCTGTCGCTCTCTTTATTAACGACATTCACGATATCTTCCACCGTCAGGCGACCCATTAGTTTCCCTTTGCTATCCACTACCGCGGCGGAGATCAAGTTATAACGTTCAAAAGCACCTGCGGCGTCCGTGACCTGGCCCTCAGGCTGAAATGTGGCGGGCTGTTTATCCATAATGGCGGAGACCGGGGTTCCCGGCGCGTTAAGCAAGATATTCGCCAGCGACAGCTCCCCAATCAGCATATTTTTGCGATCGGTGACGAACAGTTTATCGGTGGAGTCTGGAATGACTTTTCGATAGCGCAGATAACGTTGGACGGCGGCAAGCGTGACGTCCTCCCGGATGGTGATAAGTTTGAAATCCATGATGTGGCCGACGCAATCTTCGTCATAATTGATCGCTCCGCGTAACTGCGCCCGCTGTTTCGGTTCCAGCGATGTCAGTATTCGGCCCAGCAGATGACGAGGCAGCAGGCGTGAAAGCTGGGCCTGCTCATCAACATCCAATACGCGGACGGCCTTCAGGATCTCTCTATTCGGCATATCGTCGATGAGATCGCCGGAGATGCTGTCGGAGGCTTCGATCAGCACGCGTCCGCGTTGGTCTATGGGGATCAGCCGCCAGAGCGCCAGACGTTCATCATGCGGCAGAGACTCCAGCAAATCGGCGAGGTCGGCAGCGTGCAGTTCGGTGATTAACTGGCTGATTTCAGCCGTCTGGTCGAGCAGCGCTTTTTTGTCTGTATCGCTGTCGCGCGGCTGCGCGTTCAGGATATCAGCAACCAGTTCCTTGTTTTCTAAAAGTAAAAAAGAAATACGACGTCTCAGAGCGGTGAGTTTGTTTGCATTCGACATGGGTTTCTTATGCTCGGTGTATTTTTTAATAGTGGCTTGATCTCGCGTATCTCATCACATACGGACAATCAGTCAATTAAACGAACTGAGAATATAGCCAATAGATTTCCAGGTAAGGGAAGCCAATCCCGGCAATCTGAGCGATGACAGGTATCAACGTAGCGCGAAATCAGTGAATTAAGAATAGGACGATTAGCCGATCGACGCCCTAAGCGACGCTGGATAATTCAAGCGCTGGCGATTATCTGGCGAAAGAAGCGGAAGGAATAGAGCATAAACGAAAGCGTTTACCATGAATAAACGGTACGACGAAGCAAAGATTATCGCATTTGCGGCGATATCAGATATCAGAAAGAAAGTGAGTCAGGCTGCTGGCGCTATTCTTTTTTGTTGATTAGCACATCTGAGCTAGCAAGGGGTTGTTCGATACGCTGTTGCTGTTTGTCCTGATGATGGGCAAACGCGCTGATGGTGGAGTAGGCGAAACGACCTAAGAGGATAATAAAGCTGATTAATAAAACGGCACGGGCAATGCGTGAACTACTTCGTCGCGGGCGCATTGATATTCGTCGTTTATGGGTAAGCGTGGACATTACCGGAAAATCTCCTGTGAAAGCGAACATTCGCTGTTGTTTATTTAGGCACAAGCATTGATGGAGGTCAATCTGTCGGGGTGAAAAAAGATTAAATGCCGGACGGTTTTCGCATTCCCGCGATTAGTTTGATTTCATTTTCCAGTAAATTGCGCACTAGGTGCGGGCTACGGGGAAGCCGCGCAAGCTGACCGGCTTGATGTGAATGTTTTAGTGTGGATATTTTCATTATTCATCGTCAATACCTTTCAAAAAGACCACCCCCTCATATATCTAACTCAAACTTTCAGAATAAATGCAAAATCTGCGCAACTTCTTGCTCACTTTCCAGCATAAATCACTTTTTGCGCAATGTTTGCAAACGATATGGGAAGTCTGCGCAACTTTTTGCTCAAATTTGACTTAGGGAAAATTTGATTTAAGGCAATTTCCTTAAAAAACAAAAAGATAAAGTTTGGCATGGTCATTGCTATACGAGCCGGTGCAATCAAGCACCTGTTCAATCAATGTTTTTAATCAACAAGGAGCAAGACCATGCCAACCCCATGTTATATCAGCATCGAAGGGAAAACTCAGGGCAATATCACCGCCGGCGCCTTCACCTCTGACTCTGTCGGCAACATCTACGTGCAGGGCCACGAAGA
>NZ_JAEMHF010000016.1:0-44858 GCF_016456245.1 Brenneria sp. L3-3C-1
AATAACTGTTTATTCGTAATGAATTTACTGTCAGTCACTCTTCAAGACTTTTTTATATCGTTTGCCGATATTGTCTTGTGAGTGCCCACACAGATTGTCTGATTAAATTGTTAAAGAGCAGTGCCACGGCAACCGTGGCGCGGGCCGCATATGTTATGCAATTCCGCTGTGAAGTCAAGTGATTATTGCCTGACTTCTTACCGTCACCCCAACCGCGTAACCGCCGTTGCCGTGTCAGTGGAGGCGCATTATAGGGACTTCCCCGCGGCTTACAAGCGCTAAATGCAAAAAAATTATCAAGCGCTCAAAAAGGAATCAAAAAGCCGTTTCCAGACTGGGTTTTGCACTAAAAGTGGGGATTATCTACACAAAGAAAGAGAAAACGGGAGAAATAAACTATTCCCCCGTTTTTGTTCTCGTTAAAAAGAGAGGTTATTGACGGGCCACGATGTTCTCACCATCAACATCCAGCGTGACCGGTTTGCCGGGAATTAACTTGCCGGATAGAATCTGCTGAGCTAACGGATTTTCAATCAGTTGCTGAATTGCCCTTTTAAGCGGACGAGCGCCATAAACCGGATCGAACCCGATTTCGCCCAACCGTTCCAGTGCAGCATCCGTTATTGTCACATGATAACCCCGTTCTTCAAGACGCTTATACAGACGCTGTAGCTGGATCTTGGCGATTGATGCGATATGCTTCCTTCCCAGAGGATGGAATACGACAACCTCATCGATACGGTTGATAAACTCAGGACGGAAGCTATGGCTAACGACTTCCAGTACCATATCTCTCATCTCTGTATAACTCCGTTCGCCAAAGCGCTCCTGAATAAGATCGGAACCCAGGTTCGACGTCATAATAACAACCGTGTTGCGGAAATCGACCGTACGCCCCTGCCCATCCGTTAAACGCCCATCATCCAATACCTGCAATAGAATGTTGAACACATCGGGATGCGCCTTTTCGATTTCATCCAACAGGATCACCGAGTAAGGACGACGACGGACAGCCTCCGTCAGATAGCCCCCCTCTTCATAGCCGACATACCCCGGAGGCGCCCCTACTAATCGTGACACCGAATGCTTTTCCATAAACTCGGACATGTCGATACGGACCATCGCATCATCACTGTCGAACAGGAAAGAGGCCAGCGTTTTACACAGTTCGGTTTTACCCACCCCTGTTGGCCCAAGAAACAGGAAAGAACCGATTGGGCGATTGGGATCGGATAAACCTGCGCGGCTGCGTCGGATTGAATTCGCCACCGCCTCAACGGCTTCATTCTGCCCAATGACGCGCCGGTGCAACTCCTGCTCCATGCGCAGCAGTTTTTCACGCTCGCCTTCCAACATCCTGGATACGGGGATCCCCGTCCAACGAGCAAGCACTTCAGCAATTTCAGCATCCGTCACACGGTTACGCAACAAATGCATGGTTTTGCCTTCAAGCTGCGTCGCCGCCGCTAACTGTTTCTCCAGCTCAGGAATTTTACCGTATTGCAACTCCGACATCTGGCCCAAATCGCCTTGCCGACGAGCCTGCTCTAGCGAAATTTTTGCCTGTTCCAGAGAGGCCTTAATGTTCTGAGTACCGGTAAGCGACGCTTTCTCCGCTTTCCATTCCTCCTCTAGCTTGGAGTACTCACGTTCCTTTTGTTCAAGCTCGGTATTTAACAGCTCCAGACGTTTTTGACTGGCTTCATCGGACTCTTTTTTCAGCGCCTGCTGTTCCAGTTTTAACTGAATGATCCGGCGTTCCAGACGATCCAACGGCTCAGGCTTTGAGTCAATCTGGATACGGATACTGGAAGCCGCTTCATCAATCAGGTCGATCGCCTTATCCGGCAGCTTACGGTCTGCAATATAACGATGGGACAGCGTAGCCGCCGCAACGATTGCCGGGTCGGTGATCTGCACATGGTGATGCAACTCATAGCGCTCTTTAAGACCACGCAAAATGGCGATGGTGTCTTCTACTGTCGGTTCGGCCACGAAAACTTTCTGGAAACGGCGCTCTAAAGCCGCGTCTTTTTCAATATATTGCCGATATTCATCCAACGTGGTAGCGCCAACACAGTGCAACTCACCGCGCGCCAAAGCCGGTTTCAGCATATTCCCGGCATCCATGGCGCCGTCCGCTTTACCCGCCCCAACCATGGTGTGGAGTTCATCAATAAACAGGATGACGTTTCCCTCCTGTTTGGATAAATCGGTAAGGACACCTTTCAACCGTTCTTCAAATTCCCCGCGATATTTGGCGCCGGCAACCAGCGAGCCCATATCCAGAGATAGGACACGTTTGTTCTTTAGGCCTTCCGGCACTTCGCCATTAACGATACGTAAAGCCAACCCTTCGACAATCGCGGTTTTACCCACCCCAGGCTCACCGATTAATACCGGATTGTTTTTCGTTCGGCGCTGTAATACTTGAATAGTACGGCGAATTTCTTCGTCGCGGCCGATAACCGGGTCAAGCTTGCCTTGTTCCGCACGCTCGGTCAGGTCGATAGTATATTTTTTTAATGCCTGCCGCTGGTCCTCAGCCCCTTGATCATTCACTTGTTCGCCTCCCCTTATTTGATCAATTGCTTTGGTAACGCTTTCTTGTGTTGCCCCCGTATTTTTAATCATGTCGCTGAGCGTACTGTGTGACTCCAGTACCGCCAGAATAAAAAGCTCCGAAGAAATAAAGGTGTCGCCACGTTTCTGCGCCAGTTTGTCGCAAATATTTAGGGTACGAACTAACTCACTGGATGGCTGAACATCGCCGCCCGTACCTTCCACCTGAGGCAAACGTGCGATAGCCTGTTCGATTTCAGTTTTCAGACGGGCAACATTGGCGCCAGCCGCAGTCAGAAGCGGGCTGACAGTACCGCCTTCCTGATTAAGTAAAGCACTCATCAGATGAAGGGGTTCGATAAATTGATGATCGCGCCCAAGAGCAAGAGATTGTGCATCGGCGAGAGCAAGTTGAAATTTGTTGGTAAGACGATCCAGACGCATAACACCTCCCATACATACTGGTCAAAACTGCTACTGGAGATCAGATGAGGTCATCCCTCAAAATTTCAAGGTTATTTTGCCAGTAGTAATGGGATTAAAATGTTACTTGCCGTGGATCGTCTTAATTCAATAGGTTATATCAGCCAGATTAAACTTGCCATACGGCCCGTCACACCATCGCGCCGATAAGAGAAAAATTTTTGCGGATCGCCGACGGTACAGAAGTCTCCACCAAAAATTTGCGTCACGCCAACGCCATGTAAACGCAAGCGCGCCAACTGGTATATATCGGCAAGAAACTTATCTCCATGAGGTCTGAAGGCCGATATCGCCATAGCGTCATGCTGAATAAATTCCTCACGCACTTCCGCCCCGACTTCAAAAGCATCGGGGCCTATGGCTGGCCCCAACCATGCCATGATTTGCGACGGTTTTGCCCGGAAGCAGGCAAGCGTTTCTTCCAGTACGCCCGCGCTCAACCCACGCCAGCCGGCATGAGCCGCAGCAACTTCGCCGCCGTCGGCCGCGCAAAACAATACCGGCAAACAGTCGGCGGTCATTACCGCACAAACCTGACCTTTTCGATCCGTATAAGCCGCATCGCCAACAACTGAAGACGGCGGCGTGCCGTCAATACGAATCACATGCGTACCATGCACCTGCTCCAGCCAGTGCGGCATCGCAGGTAAATTCGCCTTATCAACGAGCTTTTGACGGTTTGCCATCACCGTGTCGGCATCATCACCGACATGGCCTCCCAAATTGAGCGCATCATACGGCGGCAAACTGCCGCCGCCGTAACGAGTGGTGCTGCATGCCCGGACGCTATCCGGTAAAGGCCAGTCAGGATGTATTAGCATTGTTTCATCACCGCTCTTGTTCAATCACCAGTTGAGTTGATCCTGGAACGCTTCCGTATCGGCTTTCAGCGCATTGATAAGATCGACCATATCCTGCGGCAGAGGCGCATGCCACTCCATTTGTATCCCGCTAATCGGGTGATATAACCGCAGCATCGTTGCATGTAAAGCCTGTCGGTCAAAACCACGTAGAACCGTAATGAATTCGTCTGATGCGCCTTTGGGCGGACGAGGGCGACCGCCATATAAAGGATCGCCCACCAGCGGATGGTTAATGTGCGACATATGCACGCGAATTTGGTGAGTACGTCCCGTTTCCAACCGCAAGCGTAGCCGCGTATGAGCACGGAAATGCGCCATAATCCGATAATGGGTCACCGCCGCTTTACCCATAGGGTGCACCGCCATATGCGTCCGTTTGGTCGCATGCCGGGCGATGGGTTCATCCACTGTGCCGCCGGCGGTCATATTGCCAATCGCGACCGCCTCATACTCACGGGTGATTTCCCGGGCTTGCAATGACTCAACCAGACGGGTCTGTGCCGGTACGGTCTTGGCGACAACCATTAATCCCGTGGTGTCTTTATCCAAACGATGGACGATGCCGGCACGGGGAACATCCGCAATTTCAGGATAATAATGTAGCAACGCATTTAAAACGGTGCCATCCGGGTTACCGGCGCCGGGATGCACCACAAAATCCCGCGGTTTATTGATGACCAGAATATCCTGATCTTCATAGACGATATCCAGCGCGATATTCTGCGCTTCCCAGCGGGCTTCTTCTTCGATAAGCGCATCAATAGCAACCCATTCGCCCCCTAGCACTTTCTCTTTTGGCTTGTTGATTACATTGCCGTTAATCTGAACCCGGTTCTCAAGAATCCACTCTTTTATGCGAGATCGTGAATAATCAGGGAACAATTCGGCCAAAGCCTGATCTAAACGTTGTCCGAGTTGAGATTCGGCCACCGTTGCGGTGAGTTGTACTTGTTGTGCCATATATGCAGCTTCTTCGTTAACGTTGGGTTTTCACGGCGACGCCGTTTAAAATAATGTACTATTGTAGCTGGTCTAAATCGGGAGCTTAACGGACAGTCTCCCGGAATAACACTCTGAGGATAATCAAAACGTCATGACGCGTATGAAATATCTGGTGGCCGCCGCCACGTTGAGCCTGGCGCTGGCTGGATGCTCCAGCAATTCCAAGGATGCGGTTCCCGACAGTCCGCCATCTGAACTGTATGCCACCGCCCAACAAAAATTGCAGGACGGCAACTTTAGAGCAGCCATCACGCAGTTGGAAGCGCTGGATAACCGATATCCATTTGGTCCTTATTCGCAGCAGGTGCAGTTGGATTTGATTTACGCCTACTATAAATCTGCTGAACTGCCGTTGGCTCAGGCTTCTATCGATCGTTTCCTGCGGTTAAACCCTACGCATCCAAGCGTTGATTATGTCTTGTACATGCGTGGTCTGACCGACATGGCGCTCGACGACAGCGCCTTACAGGGGTTCTTTGGCGTCGATCGCTCCGACCGCGATCCCCAGTATGCCCGTATGGCTTTCCGTGACTTTAGCCGGCTGATTCAGAGCTACCCAAACAGCCAATATGCAACCGATGCCAATAAACGGCTGGTTTACCTAAAAGAACGTCTGGCTAAATATGAACTTTCCGTGGCGCAATACTACACGAAACGTGGCGCATATGTGGCAGTAGTTAACCGTGTCGAGCAAATGCTGCGTGACTATCCCGATACCAAGGCCACGAAAGATGCATTGCCATTGATGGAAAATGCGTATCGCGAGCTTCAGTTAGCTGCGCAGGCTGACAAAGTCGCTAAAATTATTGCTGCAAATCCGGCATAAGAAAATTAAGCGACGAAACCATAAGACGGCAGCTTCGGTTGCCGTCTTTCTTATAGCCGGAATCTGTTCTCGGAAAGGAGGGGGAAAGGCGGAAAATCCGCGAATGGTCTCAATATATCCTTATGATAATGGCATAGCCTTCCCCCTCTCTCAAGCACTTCCCGCCTATTCCCAAGTCCGGTTCACAAATCATGGTTTATTGACAGAAAGTGACAAAAAAAAGCGATCGAAATCACGCTTTTTGTCGCAACTCGCGTTATGCTGAAATTATCAAAGACGGACATAGGCAGAGAGGTAAGTTATATGAGTATCAATATTACCAGTAAGCAAATGGATATTACGCCCGCAATACGTCAGCATGTCGAAGACCGTCTCTCGAAACTGGATAAGTGGCAAGCTCACCTGATTAACCCACATATCATTCTGTCAAAAGAACCTCAGGGTTTCGTTGTCGATGCAACAATCAGTACGCCGAACGGGCCGCTGGTCGCCAGTGCTAAACATGACGATATGTACGCTGCTATCAATGAACTTATCGCCAAACTTGAGCGCCAATTAAACAAAGTGCAGCATAAAGGTGAAGCGCGCCGCGCTGCGGCAGGCGTTAAAGAGGCCAACCTGCAAATTCCGCAAGAAGAATAATACGCTTTGTTCTTGTTATCCAACGCGCCTGACGGCGCGTTTTTGTATGGCGAACATCCTTGTTCGTCCCTCTAAAACGCCACGCCGCCCGTTGTTCAAAATCGCTCCCGGCGATTTTGTATTGACAGGATGAAAAGCCAACCGTTACTTTACATGTTATTATTTTATACTCATGCAGCTTACACACAGGGTCGCCATGACTAACACGCCGTTCTTCTTCGTATTCTTTTTTACCTTCCACTGATTTGGGAGGCGATTCGTCACAAGAGCAAGAATACGAAGACGAATAAAAAAGCCTCCTGAAACAGGAGGCTTTTTTTTGTGGCGGGCTATGTCGATAAGCTATCGCAAACGCCGTTGAAAAACGCCGCCGACGTTTTTTCTCGCGGAAATTTTTTATAAGAACAGAAAACAGGTAACAACATAATGGACAACCCACTACTGGTACTACGCGAGCGCATCAGCGAACTGGATTTAAAATTACTGGAGTTATTAGCAGAAAGGCGGGAACTGGCTCTCGACGTCGCACGCAGTAAATTACACTCTCATCGCCCTATTCGCGATAAAGAACGCGAACGTGATTTACTCGACAACCTGACCGCGGTGGGGAAAAAATATCATCTTGACGGTCACTATATCACCCGTTTGTTCCAGTTGATTATTGAAGATTCGGTGCTGACGCAGCAGGCGCTTTTGCAGCATCACCTTAACCAGATGACATCCCATTCAGCTCGGATTGCTTTTCTGGGGCCTAAGGGGTCTTATTCACACCTGGCGGCCCGCCAGTACGCGGCGCGGCATTTTGAACAACTCATCGAATGCGGCTGCCAGAAATTCCAGGATATTTTCAATATGGTGGAAACGGGCCAGGCTGACTATGCCGTGTTGCCGATTGAAAACACCAGTTCCGGCTCCATTAACGATGTCTACGACCTGTTACAGCATACCGGGCTAGCTATTGTCGGCGAGTTGAGCAATCCGATTAATCACTGTGTTTTAGTGGCGACCGAAACCGACCTCGATCATATTGAGACCGTTTATAGCCACCCGCAACCTTTTCAGCAGTGCAGTCACTTTATCAATCGCTTTCCACACTGGAAAATCGTGTACTGCGAAAGCACCGCCGCCGCGATGGAAAAAGTGGCGGCCCTCAAATCACCGAAGGCCGCGGCCCTCGGTAGCGAAGCCGGCGGAATGCTCTACCAGTTGCAGGTTCTTGAACATAATCTGGCCAATCAGTCGCAAAACATCACTCGCTTTATCGTTCTTGCCCGTAAACCGATTGAGGTATCAGAGCAGGTTCCGGCCAAAACCACGCTGATTATGGCGACGGGTCAGCAATCCGGCGCATTGGTTGAAGCCCTGCTGGTACTGCGCGACCACGGTATTGTGATGACCAAACTGGAGTCACGCCCGATTAACGGCAATCCATGGGAAGAGATGTTTTATATTGATGTGCAGTCCAACCTGCGCGGCGAGGCCATGCAAAAAGCCTTGAAGGAATTAACCGCTATCACTCGTTCGCTGAAAGTCTTGGGCTGCTACCCAAGCGAGAATGTAGTTCCTGTAGATTCGGGCGAGTAAAAAAATTGCCATCCCGGTAAACCGCGGGATGGCATGCTAAGAATATAAACCTACTTAGGGCGGCTACTGACGAATATCGTTAGCCTGACGCAACAACGTTCGGCTTTCAGACTGGAATCGATCGGCGTAGTCGCCGAACCAATGCTCGACTTTCTTGAAGCTGTTGATGAAAGCCGCTTTATCCGCGCGCTCCAGCAGTTCTATCGCTTCGCCGAAACGTTGGTAATAGCGTTTAATCAGCGCCAGATTATTCTCGGAAGACATAATAATATC
Source organism: Brenneria sp. L3-3C-1 (assembly GCF_016456245.1). NCBI lineage: Bacteria > Pseudomonadati > Pseudomonadota > Gammaproteobacteria > Enterobacterales > Pectobacteriaceae > Brenneria > Brenneria sp. L3-3C-1. The sequence goes on from NZ_JAEMHF010000016.1 coordinate 8,236, forward strand.
AGCGTACAGCTGTGGATCCTGAGCGAACAGCCGCCCGACCATAATCAATTCCAGACGATAGATCGGTGATGACAACGCCAACAACTGTTCCAACTGCACATTCTCTTCCGCCAGATGCAGGCCATACGCAAATGTGGCAAAGTGGCGCAGCGCCTGAATGAACATCATATTCTGATCGTGCTCTACTGCGCTGATGCGATGTAAACGCGCGCCCCACACCTGAATCTGTTCCAGCAGCCACTGATAGGCTTCAGGCTGGCGACCATCGCAATAGACCACCACCTGTTTAGCCAGACTGCCGCTATCAGGGCCGAACATCGGATGTAGCCCAAGCACAGGGCCGCGATGCGCCGCCAGCATCGCTTGCAGCGGCCCATTTTTCACCGAAGCCAAATCAACGAGAATACAGTCATCCGGCAACGTGGGCAGACGGGCGATCACCTGCTCGGTGACATGAATCGGAACGCTGACAATGACCATCCCAGCATCAGATAACAAACTTTCCGCCTGGGGCCAGTCATCCTGCTCCAGAATTCTGACCTGATAGCCGGACAAGGTCAGCATTTTCTCAAACAGCTTACCCATCTGACCGCGACCGCCGATGATGACCACTGGGCGAAGCGATGGGCAGAGCGTTTTAAATCCCTTATCATTTTCACTGGAATAGGATTCACGCATGACCCGACGCAAGATATCCTCAATCAGGTCAGGCGGCACCCCCAGCAACTCAGCCTCTTTACGACGCGAGCTGAACATCGCCGCTTCACGATCGGGAGCATAGATCGGCAAACCATACCGACTTTTCACCTCACCGACCTCCGCCACTAAACGCAATCGACGTGATAACAGGGCTAATAACTCTTTATCTACCTCATCAATCCGATCACGCAATGCGGTCAGTTCAGCCACCATAACTTATTACTCTCCTGAATGTTTTACTCGCGCGTCAAGTTCCTGATGTACCGAACGCAACAATGCTTCTGTGCTTTCCCAACTGATGCAGGCGTCCGTTACGGACACGCCATAGCGCATGGCGGAACGAGGCTGCTCTGAAGACTGACTACCTTCATTAAGGTGGCTCTCCAGCATTAAGCCAATAATCGAACGATTGCCTGCTTTAATCTGCTCAATGGCAGATTCGACCACCAGGGGCTGCCGACGATAATCTTTGTTGGAATTACCGTGGCTACAATCTATCATCAGGGACGGTTTCAGTCCTGCATCCTGCATTTGTTTTTCACATTCCGCCACGTCCTGCGCACTGTAGTTTGGCTTTTTGCCGCCGCGCAAAATCACATGACCATCAGCATTGCCCTGAGTATGCAACAGGCAAACCTGTCCGGATTGATTGATACCCATAAACCGGTGCGGCATGGCCGCCGCTCTCATCGCATTGATTGCCGTTCCAAGACTGCCGTCGGTTCCGTTTTTAAAACCAACGGGCATTGACAGGCCAGACGCCATTTCGCGGTGCGTTTGTGATTCCGTGGTACGGGCGCCGATCGCCGACCAACTGAACAGATCGCCCAGATACTGTGGATTATTGGGATCCAGCGCCTCGGTTGCCAGCGGCAATCCCATGTTTACCAGCTTGAGCAATAACTCTCGGGCAATATGCAGCCCGGCTTCCACATCACAAGAACCATCCATATGAGGATCGTTAATCAGCCCTTTCCAGCCGACAGTCGTGCGCGGCTTTTCAAAATACACCCGCATGACGATATACAGCCGGTCGCCCAGTTCAGCAGAAAGCGATTGCAAACGGCGCCCGTACTCCAGAGCCGCATCGGTATCGTGAATAGAACAAGGGCCGCATACGATCAGCAGACGAGGATCGCGTCCGTGAATAATATTGGCGATAGTTTGACGGGCATCGGCGATAGCCTGTTGTTCGTTGTCGCTGAGAGGGAATTTGGTTTTCAATTCATCCGGAGTAATAAGTATCTGTTCCGCGCTGATATTAATGTTATTGAGTGAATCTTTTTGCATGTTCATATTTCCTGACGAGTCCTTTTATGGGCGTAATCGGTTAATGCTGTTTACGCATATGTTTACACCATATCACGAACCGTAAAGATTTCAATCCATATATGTAAACTAAAAATTACCATCAGCGAAAACCGCTCAGAACAAAGCTGTCTGACGCTCAATTCTGTTCGTCAACATTCCAATCCCCGAAGTGAATGATGGTAGAATCATCGGGACAAAGGGGAGAACGATGCTGAAAGCTATCATAATTGACGACGAACTGCCTGCGCGTGAAGAACTAGCTCTACTGCTGGAAAATGAACCGGACATAACGATCGTCGACCAGTGCGGCAACGCTCTTGAGGCGATACCCGCGATTCACCGCCTACAGCCTGACGTGATTTTTCTCGACATACAAATGCCGAAAGTCAACGGTCTGGAATTAGCCGCCATGCTGGATCCTGAAAACATGCCTTATGTCGTGTTCGTCACTGCCTATGATGAATATGCGGTGCGCGCCTTTGAAGAACACGCATTTGACTATCTGCTCAAACCCCTGGACTCACAGCGGCTCAATAAAACCTTAAACCGTTTGCGCCGCGGCGCGAGTGTAAATAAAAATGTACAATTAATTACAGAACCCCATCTTAGGCACATTCCCTGTCACGGGCATAACCGCATTTTTTTACTCAAAGTCGATGAAGTCGAATATCTCAGCTCTGAACTCAGCGGCGTACATGTTGTTGGCGTAAGCCAGTCTGGTTATACGCAACTGTCGCTAAAAACACTGGAAGAAAAAACGCCTTTCGTACGTTGCCATAGAAAATATATGGTCAATACCGATCTACTGAAAGAAATTCAATTGATGGAAAACGGCGCGGCGGAAGTGCTCACCAACACAGGAAAAAATATCCCGGTAAGTCGCCGTTATCTGAAACTGTTAAAAGAAAAATTGGGTATCGCCTAAACGTCGTATGTTTATAGCGATAACCGACTGATAAAAGGTTTCATTATGAAATACAGTTACTTTCTGGCTGTAATTCTTTTCACCGCAGGCTGCCAGACCGATGTCTCCGCCCCATCGTCAGGCGGCGAAAAAACTTTCTGGTACGATACAGGCTACCAAGACGCCGCATCGGGCATGGTGGTCAAAGACAACAGTGCGCTGGAGGAGTGGTTTGGCAATCCCCAGGTAGACCGTGATGCCTATTTGCGTGGTTACAACGCAGGACAGGCCGATTTTTGCCATGCCGCCAACATGCGTGAATGGGGAAAATCCGGCAAGAGTTTCCCCGCTAGTTGCGACGGCACAGCCAACGCCGAACAGCTGCGAACCGAATGGCAACAGCATATAGAGTAACTTGTTCAGTTGATTGAACGTAAGCCGTTATCCGCAGAGTGAAAATTGATCGTAAAGTTTCAGAAACAACTGAATGATATTAAGGTTTCGACATGTAATAGTGCCGGCGTTAAAGTAGTCGGCGGAATTGTAAATAACTAATGGAGTAGTAGCATGTCAAAACCCGATCAGCCCATCGATACCGATCCTCGTTCCAGTCTGTTGTCCCACCGCAATACCTCTTCTGACGACCATAACGGCCGGATAGCGTCGGCAAAAAACCGAATCCGTCAGTCAGGCGATCTTCCTGGCGCAACGGTTGATCAGCAGCTTGCCATGCTGGATGAGCTTGCCAGTTTTGAACTGGGCCGTTTCTTGCTGGAACACCACGGCTTAAATGCCCACTGGACGCACCGCCTGGTAACCTACCGCAGTGGCGAGGTTCGCTTCGCCAACCAGCTCGAGGAGCTGATTTACGAAAAATTGCCAAGCGTGCTGGCTACCCGTGAACGGTTCGCCATTTTCCAGCAGCAGTTACAAACCTTGTTGCGTCCCGGCATAACGATGGCGTCGGTTCCATGCGGATTTATGGGCGATCTGCTGTTGCTCGACTACACCCACCATCATGACATAAGCTTAATTGGCGTCGATCTGGATAATCAGGCACTGGCGGGCGCGCGTAGCCTGGCGGAACAGCAAGGGCTGGAAAAACGGCTATCGCTTTATTGCCATGATGCCTGGTCGCTCGATCTGGGACCCCAGGTTGATGTGTTAACCAGCAACGGCCTTAACATTTATGAACCGAATGACGATCGCGTTACGGCATTATACCGTGCATTCTTTGATGGATTGATACCCGGGGGTACGCTGGTAACCAGTTTCCTCACGCCGCCGCCGGCATTGTCGGCGGACTCCCCATGGAGAGAAGCCGATCCGGCATTACTGGCTTTACAGCATCTGCTCTTCTCACGCATTTTCAGCGCCAAGTGGACGTCTTTTCGCACCCACGCACAAACACAGTCCCAATTGGAAACAGCTGGATTCAGCGACATCCAATTCATTAACGATCGGATGCATATGTTCCCGACCGTCATTGCACGCAAACCCGATTAAACAGCGGCCGAAAACAGGCGGTGGAATATGCCATTTTGCCGCCACTTACGCAAAAAAAAGGGTTTAGCCATTGGCCAAACCCTTGATAACTAATTACTTTTGGATGTTGCGCAAGCGCAATCTTAGTTAAGACGCTCTTTAATACGAGCAGACTTACCAGTGCGTTCACGCAGATAGTACAATTTGGCTTTACGTACGGCGCCACGACGTTTAACAGCAATGCTGTCCACTACCGGAGAATGCGTTTGGAAAACACGTTCTACACCTTCGCCGTTGGAAATCTTACGAACAGTGAATGCAGAATGCAGACCGCGGTTACGAATAGCGATAACCACGCCCTCGAATGCCTGCAGACGTTTTTTGCTACCTTCAACAACCCATACCTTCACTTCTACGGTATCACCCGGACGAAATGCAGGTACGTCCTGCTTCATCTGCTCTTGTTCAATTTGCTTAATGATGTTGCTCATAATATGTCTCTTACCCTAGGTAAACTGATATTTGGGTTCGTCAGGTCAAACCATGACGACCACCTAATACTCTTGTTGCCCGGACTGATATTCCCGTTGGAATTCAGCCAGCAACGTTGCTTGCTCGTCAGTCAGAGCTAGGCTTTTCAGAAGTTCAGGTCTTCTAAGCCAGGTTCGGCCCAGCGACTGCTTCAAACGCCAGCGACGTATTTCAGCATGGTTGCCTGACAGTAAAACTGGCGGAACATCCATACCGGCCAACACTTCAGGACGAGTAAAATGCGGACAATCCAACAATCCGTCAGCAAAAGAATCTTCTTCCGCTGACGACTGATGACCCAACACTCCCGGTATAAAACGGGATACGGAATCAATCAGCGCCATTGCCGGCAGTTCCCCACCGCTGAGTACGTAATCCCCGATTGACCATTCTTCATCAATTTCGGTTTTAATTACGCGCTCATCAATTCCCTCGTACCGCCCGCAAACCAGAATCATTTTCCGGTTAGCGGCGAGTTGGCGCACGCCTTGCTGATCTAATTTACGGCCCTGAGGTGATAAATAAATCACTCTGGCACCTTCGCCTGCCGCTGCTTTTGCTGCGTGGATCGCATCCCTCAAGGGTTGCACCATCATCAGCATTCCGGGGCCGCCGCCATAAGGGCGATCGTCCACGGTGCGATGCCGATCGTAAGCGAAATCTCGCGGACTCCAATACTGTACGCTCAGCAGGCCATTTTTAACTGCCCGGCCAGTGACTCCGTAATCAGTAATTGCGCGGAACATCTCTGGAAACAGGCTAATAACCCCAATCCACATAGTCTCGTTCCACTTGGTACTACTGGTCAATTCAGAGTTCAAAAACCAGGATCCCAATCTACTTCAATAGTTTGAGCAGAAAGGTCAACATGCTTGACAACCTGTCCAGAGAGGAACGGAACCAGCCGCTCCTTGACCCCGAAGGCATCTTTCAGGTTAGCCCTTATTACCATCACATCGTTTGAACCGGTTTCCATCATATCGATGACTTTACCCAGTTGATAACCTTTTACGGTTACGACCTGACAGTCAATAAGATCCTTCCAGTAATAATCACCTTCATCCAGTTCAGGCAACTGCGCCGAATCCACGATAATCTCGCAATTGGTCAGTAAATTTGCCGCATCACGATCGTCAACATCTTTAATCTTGATGATCAGATCCTGATTGTGGTGTTTCCAGCCTTCGATCTCGACAAGCCGCCAACCACTTTTTGTCTGGATAAACCAAGGTTGATAATCAAAAATGCTCTCGGCATCTTCGGTGGATGAAAACACTCTGAGCCAACCTCGGATGCCGTAAGTCGATCCCATTTTCCCCAATACAATCGGGTTAACAGGAGCTTGCAGGCTAAGTTGATTGCTCATTGTCACCACCGCAACAGATTATGCTGCTTTTTTAGCGTCTTTGATCAGCGAAGATACGCGATCAGAAACCGTTGCACCCAGACCGACCCAATGTTCGATACGATCCAGATCTAAACGCAGCGCTTCTGCCTGACCGGTTGCGATCGGGTTGAAGAAGCCTACGCGCTCAATGAAGCGACCATCGCGCGCATTGCGGCTATCGGTCACGACAACTTGATAAAACGGGCGTTTTTTCGCGCCGCCACGTGCCAAACGAATTGTTACCATAACATCCTCTTTAGTTAATAAAACAACCGGGCCCCATCGAGGAACGGGGCCCAGTGTCATATAAAAAGCCCCAAAATTTTACTCATTTTGGCGCAAAAAGCAATCTAAAGCGTATCGGCCGCGATACTTTGTCTGTTCGACAAGGTTTTTCGCGCTTAGCGCCCCGGGAATCCTGGCGGCATCATACCTTTCATGCCGCGCATCATCTTCGCTAAACCGCCATTCTTCATTTTCTTCATCATCCGTTGCATGTCGTCAAACTGCTTAAGCAGACGGTTCACGTCCTGAACCTGCATGCCCGATCCCGTGGCGATACGGCGCTTGCGCGATCCTTTGATGATTTCCGGCTTCGCCCGTTCCTGCTGGGTCATGGAATTAATAATCGCTTCCATGCGCACCAGGACTTTGTCATCCATCTGCGACTTAACGTTATCCGGCAGTTGGCCCATACCCGGCATTTTACTCATCATGCTGGCCATACCGCCCATATTGCGCATTTGCTTCAGTTGATCCAGAAAATCGGTCAAATCAAAGCCGTCGCCCTTTTTAAGCTTTTTGGCAAGTTTCTCTGCCTGGGTGCGATCAACCTTACTCTCAATGTCCTCGATAAGGGAGAGAACATCGCCCATGCCAAGAATACGCGAGGCAATACGTTCAGGATAGAACGGTTCCAGCGCTTCCGTTTTTTCACCGACACCCAGAAACTTGATCGGCTTACCGGTAATATGACGGATAGACAGCGCCGCCCCGCCTCGGGCATCGCCATCGATCTTGGTAAGAATCACCCCGGTCAGCGGCAGGGCTTCGTTAAAGGCTTTTGCGGTATTCGCCGCATCCTGGCCGGTCATGGCATCGACAACAAACAGGGTTTCTATTGGCTGAATCGCCGCATGAACCTGCTTAATTTCGTCCATCATCGCGTCATCGACATGGAGACGGCCGGCGGTATCGACTAACAACACATCGTAAAACTTCAGCTTGGCGTGCTGTAATGCGCGGTTAACGATATCGATAGGTTTTTCCTGTGCGTCTGACGGGAAAAAATCGACCCCGACGCTTTGCGCCAGCGTTTCCAGCTGTTTTATCGCCGCCGGGCGATAAACGTCAGCGGAAACCACCAGCACCTTTTTCTTCTGTTTTTCTTTAAGGAACTTACCTAATTTACCAACGCTGGTGGTTTTACCCGCCCCTTGCAAACCGGCCATCAGCACCACGGCAGGCGGCTGCGCGGCAAGGTTCAGTTCGGCGTTAACCTCCCCCATTGAGCTGACAAGTTCATTCTTGACGATCTTGACGAACTCTTGCCCCGGCGTCAGACTCTTGTTTACTTCGTGGCCAACGGCGCGTTCTTTTACGCGATTGATAAAGTCCCGAACCACGGGTAAGGCAACGTCAGCTTCAAGCAACGCCATGCGAACTTCACGCAGCGTTTCTTTTATATTGTCTTCAGTCAACCGCCCGCGGCCGCTGATATTGCGCAATGTGCGCGATAGTCGATCGGTTAAATTTTCAAACATATCTCATGCTCAATGTAAGACAAGCCGCCACCGCGACGCGAATGGCAGGATTATAACACGAAAGCGGCAGCGATCTCTGCGCCTCAGATGGAGAACAGTTGGTGCCTATGGCGACTAACGTTATACTGACACTTCATTTTACTTAGTTGATATTTAATAACCTACTTGTATGTCTGTTTTCGCTATTGTGGCCCTGGTCGCCTACACACTCAGCCTCGGACTGATTATTCCCAGTCTGCTGCGCAAGAACAGTGCATATCGTCGGCTGGCGATACTTTCGGCCAGCGTTGCGCTTATCTGCCATGCGGTGGCGCTGTATCAACGAATCTTTGATGTACAGACGGGGCAAAACCTGAGTCTGCTGAATATCGGTTCTCTCATCAGCCTGATTATCTGCACGGTGATGACGATTGTCGCCTCACGTAATCGCGGATGGTTTCTGCTGCCGATCGTATATACCTTTGCCCTGATCAATCTGGCCTTCGCCAGTTTCATGCCCGGTGAGTTCATTACGCATCTGGAAACGACGCCGGGGTTGCTGTTCCATATCGGTTTGGCGCTATTCGCGTACGCTACGCTAATCATCGCCGCGCTTTATGCGTTGCAGTTGGTGTGGATTGATTATCTGCTAAAAAATAAAAAGCTGGGCTTTGCCGCCGATATGCCGCCGCTTATGAGCATCGAGCGCAAAATGTTCCACATTACACAGATTGGCGTCATTCTTTTGACGCTGACGCTGTGTACCGGTCTGTTCTATATGGACGATCTCATCAATAATAAAGAGAATCTGCATAAGGCGCTGTTCTCTTTGTTTGCCTGGTTTATCTATGTCTTGCTGCTATGGGGACACTACCACGAGGGGTGGCGCGGACGGCGCGTGGTATGGTTTAGCCTGGTTGGCGCGCTGCTATTGACGCTGTCCTATTTTGGCAGCCGGGTGATACAACACTTCGTCGCGGCCTGATTCGGCGTACAGTCCGATGTAAAAAAGAGAGCCAACCACGGCTCTCTTTTTTTATATCTGCGACGATCAGATATGCAGCTCCGCCAGCTTGTCTTTCGGCAACGCCAGTTCGTCGTTCTGGTTGATGCCGATATCATGCTCCAGAATATGCCGGGCGATCTCCTGAGCTTCTGTCAGCGAGTGCATTTCATACGTCCCACACTGGTATTCGTTCAGTTCAGGGATTTTACGCTGATCGGTCACTTTCAGCACATCGGCCATGGCGGCTTTCCAGGCGTCGGCGACACGCTGTTCGCCAGGCGTGCCAATCAAACTCATATAGAAGCCCGTACGGCAGCCCATAGGAGAAATATCAATAATCTCCACGCCATCGCCATTCAGATGATCGCGCATGAAACCGGCAAACAAGTGTTCCAGCGTATGAATCCCTCGTTCCGGCATCACTTCGATATTCGGCCGGCAAAAACGCAGATCAAATACGGTGATGGTATCGCCATGAGGGGTTTTCATGGTTTTTGCAACCCTGACGGCAGGCGCTGCCATGCGGGTATGATCTACAGTAAAGCTATCTAGTAACGGCATAACGTCACCTCCTCATAGAAAAAATTCATTTTTTCTCGTTTCCGGGAAACTTTTCCTTTTTATGCGAGTCTGAATTACTGAAAGACGCGCATTTATTATCATCATCCCTTATTCAAGATGTTTATTTGGCCACATTAATTGTGGCCTTTTCTTTTTTAATGCGCAGCAAGATATTGTTCAAAACTCATCGTATCCTCTGCTTCAATCTGCCGCTGATGATGCCAAGAGCGCTCACTCTCCGCCGCCAGCCGTTCCTCTGTCAGGATTTGCAGTGGTTCATCACTCAGCATCTTGCGGTATTCTTCGGCCAAATGGAGCCCGACGCCACCGCTGCCGCTTTCTTTCATCAGGTTAAGCAACCGACCTGAGAACGTCGTTTCAGGATCGTCAAAACCGGGCACCAGCTCATCACAAACCTGCTGGTAATACGGTTGAGCATTACCACCATCCAATACTTCAGCAACACGGCGCAAATCAGCAAATAATGATTTCCCGACGCGGGCTATCGGATGTTGTTCTGTTTCACACCCCATACCGATAGTTTGACCCGGTTTACGCCCTTCGAGTATCACCCTATTCCAGTTTTTACGGGTACAGAGCAGTTCATCCGCACTCATGTCCGGCGCATCAGCCAACGCGCACCAAATCAGGAATAAATCCAGGAAACGAACCTGGCTGGCGCTGACGCCGGTCGGTGAGAAAGGATTGATATCCAACGATCGAACTTCGATATATTCGATCCCGCCGCGCAGTAAGGCATCAGAAGGCAGTTCTTCAGGCCGCGTAACACGTTTCGGCCTGATTGGCGCATAAAGCTCGTTTTCAATCTGCAACACATTGGTATTCAGTTGCAAATAACGCCCCTCTTTCTTCATTCCAATCTGAACGTATTCTTCAGACGGCGTTTTTATCGCTCGTTTCAACGCGGCCACATATGTGTCCAGATCGTTAAAAGTAATACCAAGGTTACTTTGCGATTTATTGGTGTAGCCCAGATCGCTCAGCCGCAGCGATGTCGCATAAGGCAGATAACACATCCCTTTATCTGTACGAACAAACGGCAGCGAGGTTTCTCTGCCTTGCAGAAAGGAGGAGCAAATCGCCGGAGAAGCGCCAAACAGATACGGAATTATCCAGCCAAAGCGGTAATAGTTCCGGATCAAACGGAAATAGCCCGCCGAAATTTCTGCTTTCCCGCTTTCCATATCACGGACGCCAGCTCTGGCCTGCCAGAACGCCAGCGGTAACGAGAAATTATAATGTACGCCGGAAATCGTCTGCATCAGCGCGCCATAACGATTCTTTAACCCTTCACGATACAGCGTTTTAAAACGCCCAACGTTGGATGAGCCATACTGTGCCAGCTCAATATCCCGTTCTTCGGCAATGAAACACGGCATGCTCAGCGGCCACATCCGTTCATCGCCTAAATTTCGGGCGACGTAGCGATGAATATCACGCAAGAACGTCAACAGGTGATCGACATCTTTATCGACAGGCGTAATGAATTCTAACAAGGTCTCAGCAAAGTCGGTGGTAATCCACGGATGCGTTAATGCCGCACCCAATTTCTTGGGATGTCCAGTAGTGGCAAGATGCCCGTTAGCCATCACGCGCAACGTTTCGCGTTCAATTCCACGCTGGATACCATTCACTGCCTGAGGATTATTTTCCAACCAGGAAAGAGCCTGTGATATATCCGGGATCAAATCGACCTCCCGATGTTAAAATGTAATGTTTGTAAGCATAATTGAAACTTGATGGCACTCACCAGATCTCATTTTCATCCGGTTACGACCACCATACGATGCCTTGTAAAGTTATCCCTGTCAGAACGATATAGCGCAGCGCTTTTCCAATACATATAAAAATCGCTGAACTCATCCAAGGCATTCGCAACCAACCCGCCAACACGCACAATAAATCGCCGACTACCGGCACCCAGCTAAATAATAGCGCAGCCGGACCATAACGCTGTAACCCGCGTACGGCCATCATATATCCAAACTGCTGTTTTGGCTGAGGCAGTAAGCGCCCTATAAAAATATTGGTCAATCCCCCCAGGGTGTTTCCCAGCGTCGCCACAATAATCAGCAAAACGGGCCTGGCGCTGTCAGAAACCAATAGAGTAACGAGCAACACCTCCGAGCTACCGGGCAACAACGTCGCACTCAGTAAGCTACTCCAGAAGAGAGAGAAAACCGCCCAGAATTCACTCACAGCTTACGAACATCAACCACAGCCATTTTTGCTCTTGCCGCCGCTTCGATACCAAAATCCGCATCTTCAAACACCACACAATATTCTGGCGCAACGGCAATAAGCTCGGCACAACGCAAAAAGGTATCCGGAAAGGGCTTATGCTTATTGACATCATCCGCACCGACAATGGCGTCAAAGTAATCATGCAGACCCAAATGCTTTAAAAGTTTATCGGCCATACCATGCGTGCTGCCGGTGCCAACGGCCATCGGACGGCGTCCGCGATAGTATTTGACGACATCGATCAAGGGCAATGGTTTTACCGTATCCAACAGCATTTCCTCTACCAGCGCGGTTTTTTCATCAGCCAACCGGTAAGGGTCAATATCAGCTTGATGATGACTGATAATAACCTGAGCAACACGCCAGGTAGGAGAACCATTCAGTGCGGTCATGGCTGCGGCATCGTATTTAATTCCGTACCTTGCCAGGACCTTATTCCATGCTTTGTGATGTGTTGGTTCCGTATCGAGGATGGTGCCGTCCATATCAAAGATCAGGCCTTGATAGCGATCGTACATCATGACTCCATGCACATTGAAAACAAGAATCTACTTTATCGCAAAGTGAAAACATTGTCGCTCACTCAATAACCATATAAAAATCATGGTATTATTAATATCATAACGAAACAATGTAGCAGACAGCCTTTGCAGCGCATACGTAGCGAAAGACAAAAAAATAACGAGGAGAGATCAGAAAATGGAAGAGTATAAAGATTAAAGGAACAGGAGCTGTACCGCCGCCCTATTTTGATATGGTGCATCCGGGAGGATTCGAACCTCCGACCGCTCGGTTCGTAGCCGAGTACTCTATCCAGCTGAGCTACGGATGCATACCGTAAACAAGATTTGTTTGGTGAATAGCGATAAGGCGTTTTAAGCCTAAGAACCCAAGAATGGTGCATCCGGGAGGATTCGAACCTCCGACCGCTCGGTTCGTAGCCGAGTACTCTATCCAGCTGAGCTACGGATGCATTAAGAATTCTTTCTATTACGCAGTGGTTGCTTTTCACTGTCGATACGTGATGTATCGATTACTACCTATCCATTTTAATATGGTGCATCCGGGAGGATTCGAACCTCCGACCGCTCGGTTCGTAGCCGAGTACTCTATCCAGCTGAGCTACGGATGCATAATAAATGGCGGTGAGGGAGGGATTCGAACCCTCGATGCAGCTTTTGACCGCATACTCCCTTAGCAGGGGAGCGCCTTCAGCCTCTCGGCCACCTCACCAAACACTACCTGTAATCACCTAGAAACTTCTTGTCGGCGCTCACCGGTACTGCGTGGCGCACATATTACTTTCCCGGACTTATAAGTCAAACAATTTTTCCCAACTTAGGTTTGTTTGCGCAATTCGCATCCAAGACGGGCAGATTCACAACAAAAAGGGCATTTTATCAACAGAAAAACAGACGCTTATCTTGTGGTGAAAAAAATCAAGGGAGACAAAGCGTGTTGATAAACATGCGAAGGGAATAAACGCGGAAAAGCAACAATAGCGTCCCGTTTCTGCGAGACGCATTGTCAATCAATATGATGTCGGTTGAGATTTTTCTGCCTGAATTCGCTGATAAATCTCTTCACGGTGCACAGAAACTTCTTTAGGCGCGTTAACACCAATACGCACCTGATTGCCTTTTACCCCTAGTACGGTAACCGTTACCTCATCGCCGATCATGAGGGTTTCGCCAACTCGACGAGTCAAAATAAGCATTCTTTGCTCCTTGAAAGATTATAAAGAGTCGGGTCTCTCTGTCTCCCCGTCATTATCCATCATGTGCCGTGAAAACGTAAACCTAGATGGCGATGATAACGCTCACCATCTCACTCATAGTTTGTCGCTACTTTTAGTTTAGTCGATATAAGTAGCTTGTGCCTTTGTTATCACCACAAGACGTATAAGGCAGTCCAACTTCGTAACATCTGAAGGTAGCATCTTGTTCATCTCGCTTGCCGGAAGCCTTTCCGACAAGACAAAAACGCCAAAACCAGTAAAGTCATGGCGTTTTTGTCAGCATAACACTCTGATTTAATATTTATAGCTTATCAGCCACCCAAGATTCAATGCTGGCTAATGCTGCGGGCAAGGCGGCGATATCGCTGCCGCCGGCCTGCGCCATATCGGGACGCCCGCCGCCTTTTCCCCCTACCTGCTGAGCGACAAACCCGACCAACTCTCCGGCTTTCACGCGGTCGGTCAGATCTTTCGTCACCCCGGAGATAAGGCTAACCTTACCTTCGGCAGTGGTCGCTAACACAATGATGGCCGATCCTAATTGGTTTTTCAGATCGTCAACCATCGTACGCAACATTTTAGGTTCAACATTGTCCAATCGAGTGACCAGCAGTTTTGCGCCGTTGATATCTTTCGCCTTGCCTGAAAGTGAGGAACTTTCCTGCGCCGCTTGTTGCGCTTTCAACTGTTGGAGCTCTTTTTCCAGTATACGGGTGCGTTCCAGTACAGAACGTACCTTATCAACCAGATTATTGCTATCCCCTTTCAGAAGCTGAGCGGCATCTTGTAAAACATCGCTCTGACGGTGCAACGCAGACAGCGCGTTTTCCCCCGTTATCGCTTCAATACGACGGATACCGGCAGCCGTGCCAGACTCAGATACGATCTGGAACAAACCGATATCCCCTGTGCGGCGGGCATGAGTCCCGCCACATAGTTCGATCGAAAAATCACCCATGGTTAAAACCCGGACATGATCTTCATATTTCTCGCCAAAGAGCGCCATCGCCCCTTTTTCTTTTGCGTCAGACAGCGCCATGACCTCTGTTTGTACGGCAAAATTACGGCGAATCTGGGCATTGACGATGTCTTCAACCTGACGAACTTGTTCAGGTTTCATTGCTTCGGAATGAGAAAAGTCGAAACGAAGATAACTGTCGTTGACCAATGACCCTTTCTGCGCGACGTGATCGCCCAAAACCTGACGCAACGCAGCATGCAGCAGGTGAGTCGCAGAGTGGTTGAGGCGAATACGGTCACGACGTTCACTGTCAACCATCGCATCTACGCTGTCATTCACGCGCAACAAGCCTTGAGTCAGCTTACCAATATGACCGATGGCCTGGCCGTACTTCTGTGTATCCTGAACAACGAAACTACCGTTAGCGCCGTTTAATTCGCCCCGATCGCCAACCTGTCCGCCAGACTCGCCATAGAATGGCGTTTCATTCAGAAATACAACCGCGTCCTCACCCGCATCAAGCTGCTCGACCGCCTTGCCGTTGTGATAGATCGCGATAACGTTTGACTGCTGCCGGGTTTGTTCGTAGCCGCAGAACGGCGTCGTTGCGTCCACGCGAACCAGATTGTTGTAATCAACGCCAAAACCGCTGGCTTCACGCGCACGTTGACGCTGCGCTTCCATTGCCCGGTCAAATCCTTGCTCATCCACTTTCAGACCGCGTTCACGGCAAACATCAGCCGTAAGGTCGAGCGGAAAACCATAGGTGTCGTACAGCCGGAAAGCGGTTTCGCCATCCAGCGTATTCCCTTGCAGGTTTTTGATTTCTTCATCCAACAGCGAAAGGCCGCGTTCCAGGGTACGAGCGAATTGCTCTTCTTCCGTTTTCAGCGCTTGCTCAACCATCGCCTGCTGACGCTTCAACTCGTCGGCCGCAGAACCCATCACGTCAATCAGCGGCGCGACCAGCTTGTAGAAGAACGTATCGGTTGCCCCTAGCATATTGCCATGGCGAATCGCCCTGCGAATGATGCGACGCAAAACGTAGCCACGGTTTTCATTGGAAGGCATCACGCCGTCGGAAATCAGAAATGCGCAGGAACGGATATGGTCGGCAATAACGCGTAATGATTTGTTGTCTAAATCAGTGGTTCCTACTGCTTTTGCCACCGCGGCAATCAGCGTTTTAAACAAGTCGATCTCATAGTTCGAGTTAACATGCTGCAATACCGCAGAAATACGCTCCAGGCCCATGCCGGTATCCACCGAAGGCTTGGGCAACGGCAACATCGTTCCATCTGCCTGGCGGTTGAATTGCATAAAGACCAGGTTCCAAATCTCAATGTAGCGATCGCCATCCTCATCGGGACTTCCCGGAGGGCCACCCGCGATATGGTCGCCATGGTCATAAAAAATCTCAGAACATGGGCCGCAGGGACCGGTATCGCCCATTTGCCAGAAGTTATCTGAAGCGTAAGGCGCGCCTTTATTATCACCGATACGGATAATACGTTCATGAGGGACGCCAATCTCATTTGCCCAGATGTCATATGCCTCATCATCAGTGGCGTATACCGTTACCCACAGTTTCTCTTTCGGCAGGTTAAACCACTGCGCCTCGGTCAACAGTTCCCATGCATAATGGATAGCATCGCGTTTAAAATAATCGCCGAAGCTGAAATTACCCAGCATTTCAAAGAAAGTATGATGGCGCGCGGTATAACCAACGTTTTCTAAATCGTTGTGCTTACCCCCCGCACGCACGCAGCGTTGCGAAGTCGTTGCTCGTGAGTAGCTACGTTTATCCAGCCCAAGAAATACGTCTTTAAACTGGTTCATACCCGCATTGGTGAATAATAACGTTGGATCGTTATTCGGCACCAGGGAACTGCTGGCAACAATCTGGTGCCCCTTACTGTGGAAAAAATCGAGAAACGCTTGACGGATCTCAGCGGTGCTCTTGCTCATAATTGTCCTGGAATCAAGCTAAAAGAACAGATCGCGGGCAAGGATAGTCCAGAATAATGACGCCACCGTGCAACTCACGAACAAAAAAGTGGGAATAAGATAAATTTTCTTCGATGGGAAGTAAAATCCCGTATGCATTCAATCTGAAAAATTTGTATAAATGGATTGGATTTCTTCATGGAAAAACCCCCGATATAGCAAATATCGTTGCAGTTTTGCTTTTTCTTTCCATTCAACAGGCAGGGGATGCCCGAATTTTCGTTCTGCTACAGATTTCGCCAACTCGCACCAATCAATGTCACATTCATTTAATGCCGCAGCGATGGTTGTCTTGTCAATGCCTTTCTGACTCAACTCCGATCTGATACGCTGAACGCCATAGCCTTTTCGGCTACGACTGCTGATATAACGGCGGGCAAAGCGCGCATCATTCAACCAGTCATGCTCTATGCAGTAAGCGATGGCAGACTCAATCTCCGCTAACGCAACGTCAGCCGACATTTCGTCAGCTTCAGCACGTTCTGCAACCACTTTATGCAAATACGCCGCAAGCTTGCGGCGTATTTCGACTTCGCTATGATCGCGTACGGAAAGTACGTTCATCGCATAACGTAATGGTTTACTCATTTACCGACCTGATTCATACCGTAGCGGTAAACAGCTTAACCGACATTAAAACTCTTCACTGTCTTCGCTGGCGGTGGCCTCGTCATAAGCGTCGCCGGCTGTGGCCGAGGATGATTCATTGCCTTTATGCAGCAGCATTTCACGCAGTTTCTTATCCAGTTCAGCGGAAATAGCCGGGTTTTCTCTCAGAAAGTTGCAGGCATTGGCTTTGCCCTGCCCAATCTTTTCTCCGTTATAGCTGTACCAGGCGCCGGCTTTTTCTATCAGCTTATGTTTAACGCCCAGGTCGACAAGCTCGCCATAAATATTAATCCCCTCACCGTACAGGATCTGGAACTCAGCCTGTTTGAAAGGCGCGGCGACTTTGTTCTTGACCACTTTAACGCGGGTTTCACTACCCACCACTTCGTCGCCTTCTTTGATAGAACCGATGCGACGAATATCCAGGCGCACTGACGCATAAAATTTCAGCGCGTTACCGCCCGTGGTGGTTTCAGGGTTACCGAACATCACACCAATCTTCATACGAATCTGGTTGATGAAAATCAGCAGCGTATTCGCCTGCTTCAGGTTACCCGCCAGTTTACGCATCGCCTGGCTCATCATTCGAGCGGCCAGTCCCATATGCGAATCACCGATTTCACCTTCGATTTCGGCTTTAGGCGTCAGCGCCGCCACGGAGTCAACGATGATGACATCCACTGCGCCAGAGCGCGTCAGCGCATCACAGATTTCCAGCGCCTGCTCGCCGGTATCCGGCTGAGAGCACAATAAATTATCAATATCGACGCCAAGCTTCTTGGCGTAAATCGGATCCAGCGCATGCTCCGCATCAATAAAGGCACAGGTTTTACCTTCACGCTGAGCGGCGGCGATAACCTGTAAGGTCAGCGTTGTTTTACCCGATGATTCAGGGCCGTAAATCTCAACGATACGCCCCATCGGCAAGCCGCCCGCACCCAGTGCGATATCAAGAGACAGGGAGCCTGTAGAAATAGTTTCAACATCCATTGAGCGATCTTCGCCCAAACGCATGATAGAACCTTTACCAAATTGCTTTTCGATCTGGCCCAGTGCCGCTGCCAGTGCCTTTTGTTTGTTCTCATCAATAGCCATTTCTGCTCCTGTCGTGCGGCGTAGATCTGTCTCTACACGGCCGCTTAATCGTGGATTACCGAATAATTGCTGATATTATACTGTATACTCATACAGCATCAAGCGTATTTTTACAGAAACTCATCTAATAGCGTTTGCAGAGCAAAATGGACCGACTGCAAACGCACGGCATTTCTGTCGCCGCTGAATAATGCTTTGCGGGTAAAGGCGTTCCCCTGTTTATCGGTAAAGCCAAACCAGACCGTGCCTACCGGTTTTTCATCAGAACCCCCATCTGGCCCGGCGATACCGCTAACAGAGACCGCGAAATCCGCACCCGCCGCAATCCGCGCCCCGGCAGCCATTTCCTGCACCACCTCGGAACTCACCGCGCCGTAGCGAGCGAGCGTCTCTTCATTGACCTTAACCAGATCCTGCTTGGCCTGATTGCTGTATGTGACAAAGCCATAATCAAACCAGCCGGAACTGCCGGCCACATCGGTGATGATTTTTGCCAGCCATCCTCCAGTGCAGGACTCCGCGCATGTTACTTTCGCGCCGCGTGCCTTAAGCCGATCGCCGACCAGACCACTTAACCGTAAAATGTCAGTTTCCGTCATTGCAATATCATCTTAATTGGGAGTGGATAAATAAGGGTAACACTCTTCCTCAGAAAAGACGCTTTGTCACCATAGATGCGAAGCGCCTTGCACAGGAAATGCAATGTTACATTAGATATAGCCGTATTCGAATAATGGATACGCCCGATAAATTGATGGAAAGCCCTAAACGTCTTCCTGCTTTGCTTAATGGTCAATATCAGTCAAAATAACCCTAGAAATGCCCTTTAGGGCTGAAAATCTATTAGGGGGACTCTTGGTGCGACCTTCTTTTCTGAAAAACTTTGGGATTAAAGGTAAGAGCGATTCAGACGAAATCCGCAGCAGCATCATTATCGATCGTCCTGCGGAAATCTTGTTTGCGCTCTGGCGTAAACCTGAGACGCTGCCGATCTTAATGAATCATTTTGCTACGATCGATATCCTCAACCATACCGACTCACTGTGGCGTGTTAATACGCCATTTGGCGCGCTCATTGAGTGGCAGGCACGGATTGTTGATGAAAAACCAGGAGAATATATCTACTGGCGATCTCTGGAAGGCGCCCGCATTCCCAATGAAGGCAGATTATCGTTCAAACCGGCTCAGTCGGACGCTGGAACAGAAGTCACGTTGATGATTCGCTTCGATCCGCCGGGTGGCCTGCTGGGGAAAAAAATCAGCCAGATGTTCGATATTCTATCCAAGGACATGTTGACAAAAACGCTCTATCGTTTCAAAAACCTGGCGGAAAATGACGTCGCCCCCTGATAAAACGAATAACCACAAGATATCACCGGATTATTGCCTTACCTTAAGAGTATAGATTTGCCGCTAATGGAGGTTGGATGCTGGAGTTGATTCAAACCATCGGACTGGGTTTAGTGCTGATTTTACCGCTCGCCAACCCTCTGACCACCGTAGCGCTGTTTCTGGGGCTGGCCGGAAATATGAGCCAGGGAGAACGCAACAGGCAAATATTTCAGGCATCGCTTTATGTTTTCATCATTATGACCGTCGCATTTTATGGCGGACAGCTTGTCATGAATACCTTTGGTATTTCTATTCCCGGTTTACGTATTGCCGGAGGGCTAATTGTCGCGTTTATCGGTTTCCGTATGCTTTTTCCTCAGCATAAGCCTGAACATGCCCCAGAGGTAAAAAGCAAAGCCGATGAAATCATTGCCAGCGATTCCTCCAATACGGTTAATATTGCCTTCGTTCCATTAGCGATGCCCAGCACCGCCGGCCCAGGAACGATAGCCCTCATCATCAGCACGGCTTCGCAAATAAAAAGTGGCGTGGATATTACGCCGTGGGTTATTGCCGTTGCCCCGATTCTGACGTTTATGCTTGTCAGTTTGATCTTATGGTTAAGCCTGAAAAGCTCGGGGTTTATCATGCGAATAGTGGGAAAAAGCGGCATTGAGGCTATTTCCCGCCTAATGGGCTTTCTGCTGGTATGTATGGGCGTTCAGTTCATCATTAACGGTACATTGGAAATTGTGACGACATTTCATTAGTCAGGTCTTACTTTATCTAACTTCCTGTGGCGTTTGATTTTTCTAATATCACATCGGAAATAGAGTTATATCCGTTCATCCAATGAGCCCGGTATTTAGACGTCGGTTTTTCCAATCAAAAAAGGATAAAAAAAACCCGCACAAGGCGGGAAAAGTCATTTAATGACAGGGATGGTTAACACAACATTCACAAGGGATGAAAAGAATATAACAAGATAAATGTATAGTAATGTCATGACCGGGTAAGGTTAATTCGGCGGATGTAAGACGACATTGATAGCGTATTAGCTTACCCCCTCGGTCATTATATTTGCCGGATTTTAATCAGAGCGAGCAGTAAGGCAACGGCAAGGCCCCCCATAATGCTGGTCACCCCTCTTTCAGGCAGACTGCCAGACAGCCTCATGTAAGTCTTCAAAATCAGTTGAAGAAGAAACCAAACCTATAAGCCGGTTAAACGACTTATCAAAAAACTTGCCTTATCTTTCCTGTTAACCAACGCTTAGGTTGTAACGAGTAAAATCAATACGCTCCGAAACCCATTAGGAGAAAGATAATGAGCACATTTACCACGCAAGACGGTACACAAATTTATTTCAAAGACTGGGGAACGGGCAAACCCGTGTTGCTCAGTCACGGCTGGCCGCTTGATGCTGATATGTGGGACAGCCAGCTTAACTTTCTGGCTGAACAAGGCTATCGGGCCATTGCTTTCGATCGCCGCGGCTTTGGCCGCTCGGATCAACCATGGACAGGTTACGATTACGATACATTTTCAGCTGATATTAATCAGCTTATTCATCATCTGGATCTTCATGACGTAACGCTGGTAGGCTTTTCAATGGGGGGCGGCGACGTGACACGATATATCGCCCGTTATGGCACAGAACGCGTCGCGGGTCTGGTGCTGCTCGGCGCCGTCACACCGATTTTCATCAAAACGGACGACCACCCGGAAGGTGTGGAGAAATCCGTATTTGATGACATCAAACAAGGTCTACGCAAAGACCGTGCACAGTTCATCAGCGACTTTTCTACCCCATTCTACGGGCTTAATAAAGGCGCGACGGTTTCTCAGGGAGTACAAACGCAGACGCTGAACATCGCTTTACTCGCCTCGCTGAAAGGCACTATCGACTGTGTTACCGCTTTCTCCGAAACAGACTTCCGCCCTGATATGACAAAAATTGATGTCCCGACGCTGGTCATTCATGGTGATGCCGATCAAGTCGTTCCCTTTGAAGCCACCGGTAAATTGGCCGCCGGCATGATCAAAGATTCCCGATTAAAAATCTATAAAGGCGCGCCACACGGCTTCGCCGCGACACATACCGATGAATTAAATCAGGACTTACTCAGCTTCCTGAACGAGATTTTCGCATCCTGATCCTCGCAAGCGATGGCGTTAATAGATCATTATTCTCTCCATCTGAGCGACTATCGTGACGGTCATGTTGGGCGGCAGTAATTTGGCCAGTGCCGCCGATTTACATTCTGGTGAAATGCGTTTCATGATGTCGCCCTGTAAGTACACCCGTTTTAGTTCCACGCACTTTTTGAGATTTCCGCGGTTTTGACCCGGCACAGTATAACAGCACCGGACACGCCGCACCTGACAAGGCAGTAAGCCCGCAGGGAATGAGCTAGCTTTTCTGTCGCGTCTGGTATTTCGCCGACACCTTGCGCGAGGTGTGTAATATCCGCAGGATATGCACTTCGTTTATCTTTCGTTTCAGCGCATAGATAATAATGAACGGGAACTTTGTCAGCACCAGTTTTCTTCTCTCTCCTGACTTGCCTATATCCATCCCCGCTTCCGGCGTGGCTTCCAACAGCGATACAGCTGACTCGAACTTGTCATCCGCCCCATTCGCCACATCCAGTCCGGCCTCTTTATACAGGTAACGATAGATACCTTCACGGTCTGCCAGCGCCCGTTTTTCCCAGCGCACGCTGACCGTCACAACTCACCTCGCGCCGCCCGCGCTTTCAGTTCATTCATCTGCTGACTGGCATCCTCATTGCTAATGAACTCGCTTTCTCCTGCATCATAACGGGCGAACGCTTCCCGCACTTGCGCTTCAAGCCATTCATCACCGGCGTTAAGCTGATGCTGCCGCTCTTCTTCAGCCAGTTCTTCCGCCCGCTGACGCATCAACTCCGTCAGACTAACCTGATGACGCTCGGCGGCCTGCATCGCCAGCCGTTTGATTTCCTCGTCGATTCTGAAGTGGATGGTTCCCATTGCCGCCTCCTGTGGTGTCATTCGTGTTGTCATCTTACGCTACTTTTCCTGTTTTTTCCTCTTCTTCGCCTTGCGCTCCGCTGGGTGCGTCCTCTCATGCATCCTCTTAAGATGCCCGATGGCGACCCGCGTGTAGATTTGCGTCGTCTCCAGCTTCTCATGGCCTAAGATAGCCTGTATGTGCCGCGTATCCGCCCCGTTCTCCAGCATCTGAGTTGCCATCGAGTGCCGGGATACCGATATCGCCGCGCTGCTGGCAGAGCTGGACAGCCATGACAGCGAGGGCGCCGACTGGATACGCGATAACGGCGAACTGACGCTGGCGAGCGACTGGCTGACCCGCAGCGGCTTGCTCGGTCAGTCGTTAAATCTCGGTCAGTCGTTAAATATTGAACTGCTGCCCGGGAAGATGGTTATTCGGGCAGAACAGGGGAATATGCTGGCGTAATAATAAAATAGCCGGAAGGATCATTGGATCACTTCCAGCTAATTAAGATCATACCGCATTATAATAATCGTGTAGATCTTCGTCTTTATTTAAAACCACTTCTGTATCTTTTTTATAAATAAGAGAAAGCGTACCTTTATTCTCGCCATTTTCAATGGCTCTGACACCATCTAAAACACACAAAAAACCAAACACTCCATTATCGACAGACAGTCTTATTATTTTGTTTATTATTTCTTTTTCTTCATCCGTTCTATCATTGTAATACCTTGACATTTCTAATAAATCTTTCTTTGGCTTTCTCCCCGGAGGAGACTTTAAAACTGATTCAATACCTTTAACCGATGACTCTGTAACAACCTTTTTTATAACATCAACAAATTGTTCAGCATTCATAAACTCACCTTTATTTTTTAGGAAGCTTTTTAAAAGCGTCAGGAAACATTTCCTTATTGAGCTTTATTAATTCTTTTATAGAAGAAGCAGGAGCATTCGTATACTCCCGGAGATCTTTGATATCTTTTGCTAAAAGATCTCTGGCTGAACCACTATATGGCCCTTTCATAGCTGGAATCTGTTGGTGTTCTATCTTAGGAACAGCAATAGATGGAGCAGTTTTAGGATCGTAGCCAGAAACGACCTGCCCAGCAGGATGTTTTTGCATAGCATGATGTATATCTAATTCATCACCACTTTCTGAACGGTTCTTCAAATCATTATAAGTACCGACCTCATATTCCTTAACTGGACACCCAACCAACCCCAGCGGATCAACCCACTCCAACGGGTTATGAACATAGGCTTGAGGCCTTATCCCCCCACCCAGCCCTATCGGATCTGACGAGATATACTGCCCGCTCTCCGCATCATAATAACGATGCCAGTTATAGTAAAGTCCTGTTTCCGCATCGTACAGCTGCCCCTGATAGCGCAGGTCGCAGTACACTTCCTCGTTCGCCGCGTCGCCCAGGTAGCGCCTTAACCTTATCGGGATTTTCTCTTCCCGGTATCCGCCCCACAGTCCCTGTTCGCCCCGCCAGTGAACCGCGCCCTCCTCGCTGCACAGCTCCCGCGCCGTGCCCGTCACGTCCGTCACGATATAATGCAGCCGGGTCGACTCTCCTTTTGACTCCACCTGCGCCACCGGCCGGAAGCTCCCCGGCTCATACACCCACTGTACTTCCCGCGCCGCCGTGCCGTCCGCCAGATACTGCCGCTGACCCACCAACTGGTCGCCGTCCCAACGGTAATGCACCGCTGCCCTCCGCCATCAACCTTAAAGGCCGCTGGCTCGAAGAATGTGGCTTTATGACCGGGATGCCCGTCACCGTTACGGTGGAAAGAGGAAGGATTATTATTGAGACGCAGATTAATTTATAGCGACTAACCAGATTATAAAATAATAGCCGGAAGAATCGTTGCGATCACTTCCGACTTTTATTTCAAAAAAATCTAATAGCTAGGTATATTTATCAAGGATAGACCTTATCCTAACCAGGAACATTTCCTTATCCACGATTTCACAATCAAAAACAAAATCCACCTGATTAAATACCCCATCAACCTCATTTATATTATTAACTGCATAATCCAACACTTGAATAATCTTACTCTTAGCCTCAGAAGAATAATCTTTAAACCACGGAACAAGTAGTCTATTTATTATTTCCATCTGTTCAACATCATCATTAATATCGCTATTTTTAATTAACTCATAGTCTTCATCAGTAACAACATTATCATCAAACGCCGACAATAAACCGATTAAAGCTGCATATTTTGGATTAGCATTATTCATTAGTGTCCCCATACAGGAAAAGCAGTGATTGGCTGTCCGTTAGGATTTAATATCACTTTTGACGTAGATGAAGTCCCATATGTTGGGCCGATCTTACTATACCCTTCACCAATAACTTTCCCGTGAGGAATAGTTATTGCGGTATTTGTACCACCTGATTGTCTATAGATTGTCTGAGCTCTCTGAATCGAATTTAATTGATCTCTGTGGCTATTAAAGCGAGTTGCTGCTGTCGGTGTTCGCTGCTGAACACCCGTTGTCGGATTTGCACCATTTGTTGCTCGTGAAAGCTGTGACTCTAAGGATGTTTGAGCGCCATGTCTTTCTAAGAAGTGGGCTCTAGGAGTTGCATTTTCCATTTCTTGTAATCTTCGATGTGCATTTGCTTCAGCAAGCTCATCAATCCTTGCCTGCCGTTCTGCTCTCGACATTTTTTTCGGATCAGGCGGACACCCAACCAACCCCAGCGGGTCAACCCACTCCAGCGGATTATGTACATACCCCTGAGGCCTTATCCCCCCCGCCAGCCCTATCGGGTCTGACGAGATATACTGCCCGCTCTCCGCATCATAATAACGATGCCGGTTATAGTAAAGTCCTGTTTCCGCATCGTACAGCTGCCCCTGATAGCGCAGGTTGCAGTACACTTCCTCGTTCGCCGCGTCGCCCAGGTAGCGCCTTAACCTTATCGGGATTTTCTCTTCCCGGTATCCGCCCCACAGTCCCTGCTCGCCCCGCCAGTGAACCGCGCCCTCCTCGCTGCACAGCTCACGCGCCGTGCCTGTCACGTCCGTCACGATATAATGCAGCCGGGTCGACTCTCCTTTTGACTCCACCTGCGCCACCGGCCGGAAGCTCCCCGGTTCATACACCCACTGTACTTCCCGCGCCGCCGTGCCGTCCGCCAGATACTGCCGCTGACCCACCAACTGGTCGCCATCCCAACGGTAATGCACCGTCGCTACCGCCTGCGCCGACGGCAGTTGCCCCTCGCGCGCCTTGCTCACCCGACGACCAAAGGCGTCGTAACGATAGCGCCAGCGCGCACCGTCCGGTAACAACACCCGCACCAGACGGTCCTGCGCGTCCCACTCGTAACGCGTTTCCTTCGGCCGAAAACCCGGACGCGCCTCGCGTTTCACCTCCAGCCGCCCGCAGTCGTCATAGCGATATTGCGCATAGCCCCGCTCGACCACCCGCCCCGCCGCGTCATACCGCGACGCCGACTGCACCACCGCATCCTTCTGCACCAGCGCCCCGCCCAGACCCGGCGCTATCTGCGACACCTCGCACAGGTTCTGCTCGCTGTCGTAACCAAACAGTCGCGCCTGACGCCGACGACCCTGCTCGCGCCGCTCCGCCGTCACCTGCCCTGCCCCGTTCAAGCGGAACGCCTGCTCGCCCCAGTGGCTGTCGCTGATGCCCGTCAGCCGGTCCAGCGCGTCGTACTGATAACGCCGCTCCAGCACGTCGTTCACCCGGCCGTCCGCCCCCTCCAGCGCCTGACGCTGCAACAGCCCCGTCGGACTCCATTCCTGACGCAGCGCAAAGCCCGCCCCGTTGCTTCTGTACTGCTCCTCGCCCGACGCCGTGTGGCTGAAGCTCAGCGGCTGATGCGCGCCAATACCCAGCGCCGACAACTGCCCCGACGACCAGGCCTGCGTCAGCGGCGCCAGTATCCCCGCCACCACCGCACGCTGCCCGCCCGCATCATAGCCGCTGGTGACCGCCTCGCCATTGACCGTCTCCGACGTTACCTGACCGGCGCGGTTATAGGTATACTCCACCACCGCGTCCGAACTCGCCGCCTTGACCAGCCGGCCGGCAATATCGTATTCCAGCGTGGTGATACCTTCGGTTGCGCCGTCCGTTTTCAACGTGGTGACCGTTATTACCCGCCCCGCCGCATCGTGGGCGTAACGCACTTCGCTGCCGTCCGGCGCCGTTCGGCTCACCAACCGCCCCGCGATATCATAACCGTAGCGGTACACCCGACCGTCGTAATGCCGCTCTTCACTTAGACGACCGCGGGTATCAAACACATAGCGCCAGTCCTGACCCTGACTGTTGGTGACCCCGGCGAACTCCGCCTCCGCATTGTAGTGATAACGCACCGTCGCCCCCAGCGGGTCGGTGGCTTCCAGCAGGTTGTCGAACGCCCCGTAGCGGAACTGATAACGCTGCCCCAGCGCATCGGTGACTCCGGTCAGATTGCCCTCCACATCATAACCAAACCGCGTTTCACTGCCGTCTTCATAAATCACCGTCGACGGTGCGTCCCGCCCGCCCTCATACACCCAGCGGCGAACCTGCGTGCCCTGCTCATGGGCGATATGCCGTTCCGTCAGGCGGTCATGGTCGTCATGGATAAACGTCACCGACGGCGCATTGTCACGCTCAAGGCCGCTCAGCAGCCCGCGCGCATTATAGTGATAGCGTTGCAGCACCCCGTCCGGACCAATCAGCGTCGCCAGCGCCCCGGATGCGTGGTAACTGTGCAGCCACTCCCGCCCTTCCGGATCGTTCACTTCCACCACCTGTCCGGTGGCGTTACGCTGATAACGCCATACGCTTCCCTGCGGATCGGTGTAAGCCAGCAGATGACCGTCATCATCGTAGTCGTAGCGATGCGTCGCGCCGTCCGGCAACGTGACTGCCGTTACCTGCCCCCAGTCATTGCGCTGGTACGTCGTGCGATTGCCCAGCGGGTCAATCTCCGCAGCCAGTTGATTGTCCACCCACTCGAAGCGGGTTTCGCCGCCGTCCGCCGACCGGCGCAGCAGAATATTATTGCGCTCGTCGCGCACATAGCTGATAACGCCGCCAAAACCGCTGTGATAATGGTTGGTCAGAGTTTCGTCGTCGTACTCGAAACGTCCCGGCCAGTAACCGCCGGACGTCCTGTCGCAAATCGCCCGGCCTTTTTCATCATAGTCGTGCTCCACCCAGGTATGCGCCAAATCGGACCAGCGCAGCAGCCAGCCTTGCGGCGAGTAGGTATAGTCAAAGTTACGTCCCTCGCCCGCCCGTACGCCAAGCAAATGCCCGCGAGCGTCATAGGTGTAGCTTGCCAGAGTTTTCAACGGCTGGCGGTGGGCATCACACAGCGTTAACCGGGTCATACGCCGATGGTGCGTTTCCACATGGATTAACCGCGTGTCCGGCAAGACCAACCAGCACAGCGTGGCCCGCTCCCACAACAGCGAAATCCGGTTTCCCGACGCGTCCTCTATCGCCGTCAGACACAGTTGCAGACCGAGCGCATGCTCAAACCGGTAGCGCAAGCCATCCACATGCTGCAATACCAACTGCCCCTGCTGGCGGGTCAGCCGCCACTGGGGGGTAGACGGTGAACGGTTCGACTCGCCTTCCGCCGGCAGCACGAATATCGCCTGGTTGAATTCACCGTCAGTCAGCGTTACCAGGCCTTTATCGAGCACCAGACTCATATCCCAGAGACTGCGCCATAGCGTTCCCAGTAAACCCGGTTTCCGTTCGCCGCCGGAACGGTAATAGCGTTTCATGGCAAAGGGCAGCACACCGGCCAGATGGAAATCGGTACGCCAGTCCACCACGTAACCGGTGGCCATATCCACCGGCTCACCGACGCTCTGGCATTTATCCGAGGTCGCACAGTTTTTTTCGTCCGCCTGACGGGCGCGTTGTTGTTGTTCCGCCGTGCCGCCTCGTTCATCCGCGTTGCGTCCGGCATTCACCTTATTGGCCGTTTCCGGCACCGAGGCGTTGTCTTTCTCCGCGGCCTCTTTCGGCTTCCCGCCTTTAGCGGTATCAGATTTAGCGGGTGAGGTCGACGGCGCAGCCTCGCTGTTGGCGTGGGGCTTCCGCGCCTGAGCGGCTTTTTCAAAAGCGCCTTTGGAACTCGTGCTGCCGGAAGTCCGGCTGACAATCAGCGGGATAAAATCGTCAAATTTGCGCTTAAGCAACGCGATAGCTTCCTCGTAACCCTTAATCAATTTCCCCAGATACTGGGTCATTATGCTGAAGCGCTCTTTCATCAAACCGACCAGCCAGCTATCCTTACTCGACGCTTTTAATGCCTCCGTCAGGGCAGTATAAATCGTCTCCAGCACCGCCTTGCCTTTCTGCGCGTACTCGGTGAGCAGGCCGCGCAGTTTGGTCAGGCCCCGCACCAGATTGCCGTCCGACAGGCTGCGGATAGTTTTGATCGCAAACTGTATTGCTTTCGGCGAACCGTTCTCCAGCGCATGCAGGATCGCCCGACCGGATACCTTTATCGCATCCCCCAGCCCCGGAACGACGCCAATCACACAGAGCGCGCCATCAACCCGATGTAATGTGTCATCCATGAGTGCCGGCTGTTTATAGGTTCTCCAGCACCAGTCGCCGATGGCGTAAACATCCAGCGCCTGCCCCACCACCGGAATACATCCCAGGATGATTTGACACAGCATGATAAGCGCTGCATTGTCATCGTCCCCCTGGTTCGCCACTTCCGCCGCCAGACTGTGGTGGATCTTGTTGATTGCCTGCTTCAGTTGGCGGCTGCCACGGTTTATCTGCCCATCCAGTTCCCAGAAACGGTTATATTCTTTCCGATAGTCGTCCGGTATTAAGGTCAAGAGACCCGCACCGTCCACATCCACCTTGCTATCGCTGCTATCATCCGCGTCATAGGAGAGCAGACCCTGCTTGCGCAAGCGCAGATACAGCGTGAAATATTCACCGGCCAACGCCGCATAGGCCGGACTGGACTGCAATACGGGGTTATTTTCCACCGTTGGCTCTGGTTCAAACTCATCCGTTCCTTCATCCAGCATCAGTTCATAGGTGCCGCACCCCATGTCATAAATAAAACAGAGGCCGTTGGCATCGGTTTGCCCGTGTATCTCGGTTTTATTGCTGTCGATAAGGACAAACGGCGCATTCGGCACCGGCTTTCCGGAATCGTAATGGTAGTAAATCAGCGTTTCACAACCACATTGGGTGCAACCGCCAGAGATCTTTTTATCCGTGCTAAAATTCCGGTTCGCCGCTTCTTCACTGGAAAGCAGCGTCGCCTGTTTATTTTCGCTCATAAGATTGCGTCCTTTTTATGCTTCATCCAGTCGGTCGACCGCGGCTTGATACAGGCGATCCATACGGCTTTGCGTACCGATATTTTCCGGCTGCGCCATAATGCGCCGCGCCCAGAGTTGCAGAATAAAATCCGGCCCCAGTTCGGTCGCCAGCGCCAGCCAGCGCACAATGTCCCGATCATGGTTAAATCCGTTAAGCCGGGCAAGTTCTGCCTGTTGACGCGTAAAGGTAAACAGATCTTCATCATCGGTATCTTGCCAACGCGGATGATGTGCCCGCAGGTGCGTCATATAACGCTCCAGAATCTGGTGTTCTGACGGCATCATGATGGCCTGCCATTGCTTATCGCTCAGTTGGCGCGGCAATGCGTCCGGTATCGCGTAGGGTTCACGGGTAATGAGACTCAGGGTTTGTGATGTTCCGTCAGGGGAAAGATTGCAGAAACGCTCGATAGGGCCATACAGCGCGCAGGCCTCCCGAAGGTTGCTGGCCGACAATAGCTGGTTAACCACTTGCCAGTCGCCGACGCGCAGAATGGCGTTTTCCCCGGCGGGCGTGACAACCAGACTCCAGCGTCTCAGGTGCTCCATGACTTCAAGCAGTTGGTCGAGCGGCGAATAGGCCTGCATAAACCACGCCAGTTGCAGCCCCATCCCCCAGCCGTCCTGGGTCACGATATGTTCTCGCACCTGCTCCCAGTTAGCGGCATGAACAGGGATACAATAGGGAGAGACCGATGCGTGTATTCGCCCGGCCTCTCCCCAATACAATCTGCTTTGCTCCAGGCTGCCGCCCCAGCGCTCCGCCAGCCAGGGCACGGCGTCATTCAACGCGGCCTCCGCGACGATAAAACAACCACCCTGAGCAATGCGCGTCTGCCAGGCAGCCTCATCCTCCGATTTCCACGCCAGAAAGGGTTGAGACACACTCACTGAATGACCTCCATAGTGTCGGGTAACTCACCCCGCATCCAACCAGGGCGATGATAATGAAGATGCACGCTTTCTATGCGCTCAGGTTCGGCTTTAAAGATCCGAATACTGTCGCCAAGCGTGTGATGTTTTGTAAGATGAATAAAAGCAGGATGTTGGAAAAACTCGCTGCCCAATACCCAGCGATGAGCCGACCAGGCTTCACACTCCGCTTCCGTTGCCCGGGGGTATCGGGCCTTTGCCAGTTCAATACCGCTGAGAAAGCGGCTTTTCACTACCTCGATATCCAGAGGGAAAAGGCATAACGTGCTGACAAACAAAAATAACTCATTCGCCAATCGGTGCAGCCGATTGGCGTCGGCCAGCAGATAAAACTGGTAGCGGGTTAGTTGAATCTGATAGTCAGGGTTAGCCTCCCCGCCTTTTTCCTGTTCAATCAGCAATCGGTATTGACCGTGTTCGCTGTCAGATATCGGTAAATACAGGCTGGTCAGCGGCCCCAGAAAATCCATTTTGGCGGCGTCGTCAAGCGTCTGCCACCAGGGCAACAAGACTTCCGGCGCATAGCTACGCAGCAGCGCAGAAGTACCATCCGGCCAACGGCAAGCGATGCGTCGTTGCCAACAGTCGACCACCGGCTGAAGAGGCGCCGCGCTATTCATCAGAATAACGCCTCGATGCACTGCGGGTTGAGTATCAACCAGCCAGTGCAGCAATGTTTCCCCCGGCCCCCCTTCTTCGATTTTTACCACAATAGGCGCGCAGAATTGCCAGTCCGCCGCCTGCTTATCAAAATGTAGCGTTCGCCATAAATCAGCCGCCATAGGTTGAAAAGCTCGCCAGAATTCCGGCAAAGCCGGATAATTAAGCGGATCAATAATGGCATACAGAGGTAAAGCATGACGTTGGCTGATTTCAAACAGGGAATAACCGTTTGTCATCATCGATATTTACCTGTGAATTATTTAAATGCCGTTAAGAGATATAGATAAAGTGGAAAATCATAATTTATATATATTTATAAATGCATATACAAATTATAAAAAACAGCCTTCGCTTCATTAATTTAAATATATTCTTCATTGAAAAATATATTCAAAAAGATTATTTTATTACTCTCTTTATTTCTGTGCTGGCGTATCTGTTCCATATTCAAAATACGACCTCCAGATAACCAGCCCAGAACACTACAACATGGTTATAACGCTTCCCCTTTTGCCCTGCGTTCTCTTACCTCGGCTGGAGAAAACGGGGGAAATTTAACACCGCGTTGCTGCAATAGCTGTTTGACTTTTAATGCCCAGGGACGTTGAGGAGATTTAGGGGACATGATTGACAGGCTCTTATGTATTCTCCATGCCAGACTTCCACCAGTAGCTGAATAGGTGTCTACATAAGCACCATGCTCAATCAACCAGTACACAATATCGTACTGGTTAAGATAAGCGGCATAGTGAGCACTGGTTGTCTTCTGTCCATCGGTTAAATTTACATCGGCCCCACGTTCTACTAATAATTTAATATCGGCCCAACATTCTTCATTAATCGCACTAAATATCGCAGGCTGTCCAAGATGGCCGATAGCATTCGGATCCCCCCCCGCATCTAGTACTATACGCAGCCAGTCAGGATCTTTGGCACCTGATACCGAATTAACTGCACTATCACCATAGCCATCTTTATAGTTAGGATCGGCTCCCAGCTTTAGCGCCAATTTTACTGCTTTCTTGTCCTGCGTTTCATAAATCAGCCAGAGCAACGGGGTTACTCCTTCTTTCCCCTGAATATTTAAATTCAATCCCTGTGACAATTGATGCTTTGCCGCCACTTCATCACTGTTGCGGATACTTTGCAACAATGCCACCATAGGCGGTTCAAATAACTCACTGGCCTGCATACTGCGTCCTCCTGCCTGACAGGCGGATAATAGCGGCAGACAGGCCATTAGCAATTTGAGCCAACGCCTCAAAGCGCTTCCCCTTTCGCCAGCCGTTCTCTTACCTCGGCTGGAGACAACGGCGGGAATTTCACGCCGCGTTGTTGTAATAGCTGTTTGACTTTTAATGCCCAGGGATATTGGGGAGATTGGGGAGACATAATTGACAGGCTATCTTCTACTGACCAAGCTAAATCACTACCTGTACGATCACGAATAGTGGTATCTGCACCCTGTTCAATCAGCCAATACACAATATCATATAGATCAAGATAAGCAGCATAGTGAGCACTATTCCTTTTTTGTCCATCTTCTAGGTTGACGTCCGCCCCACGTTCTACCAACAACTTAATATCTGCCCAACGTTCTTCATTAATCGCACTGAATATTGCTGGTTGATCAAGGCGGCCTATAGAATTGGGATCTCCCCCCGCATCTAATACTATGCGCAGCCAATCAGGATCCCTGACTCCAGATACTCTATTTACTATGCTGTCTCCAGAGCCATCTTTATAGTTAGGATCGGCTCCCAACTTTAATGCCAGGCGTACCGCTTTTTTATCCCATGTTTCATAGACCAGCCACAGTAATGGTGTAATCCCTTCTTTTCCCTGAATATTAAGGTCTAATCCTTGAGACAGTTGCTGCCGGGCTGCGGCTTCATCACCATTACGAATGCTTTGCAACAATGCCACCATAGGCGGTTCAAATAACTCACTGGCCTGCATACTGCGTCCTCCTGCCTGACAGGCGGATAATAGCGGCAGACAGGCCATTAGCAATTTGAGCCAACGCCTCAAAGCGCTTCCCCTTTCGCCAGCCGTTCTCTTACCTCGGCTGGAGACAACGGCGGGAATTTCACGCCGCGTTGTTGTAATAGCTGTTTGACTTTTAATGCCCAGGGATATTGGGGAGATTGGGGAGACATAATTGACAGGCTATCTTCTATCGTCCAGGCCAAACTTGCTCCTGTCGCTGAATAGGTATTCACTTCAGCTCCGTGTTCAATAAGCCAATAGGCAATTTCATATTCATTTAAATATGCAGCATAGTGAGCACTGTTTGTTTTCTGCCCATCGGCTAAATTTACATCCGCTCCACGTTCTACCAATAATTTAATATCCGCCCAGCGTTCTTCGTTAATCGCATTAAAAAGGGCTGGCGTCTTATTATGATCCAATGAATTGGGATCCCCCCCCGCATCTAGCATCATCTTTAGCCATTCCGGTGATTTAGCACCTGAAACCATATTCACGGCGGTATTACCATGACCGGTTCTAAAATTGGGATTAGCTCCTAACTTTAACGCCAGTTTTGCGCCTGTCTGATCTTTTTCCATGACCAACCATAATAAAGGCGTAATCCCTTCCTTTCCATGCACATTTAGATCAAGCCCTGTCTGCGTTATCTGCTGTTGGGCCGCCGTTTCATTCCCTTTACGGATAGTCGCCAACAATTCCACCATTGGTGGCTCAAAAAACTCACTGGCCTGCATACCGCGTCCTCCTGCCTGACAGGCGGTTAAACATCCCAGAATAATTAACCCTACCCATTTTAAACGTGCCAACCATCGCATTACACCCCCTTAAGTACGCTGGTAATTTTACCGATATCGTCCTTTTTCTGACTCTCAATCCCAGCTATTACCTGATCCATGCCATGACGGGCCAGTGGTGAACCGCCGGAATCCGGCAGTGACTGCATGGCGCCCGCCGCCTTTGGCAAAGCACCGCCCAACAGCGTCGCCACGCCTACCACGCCACCGATCGCCGCCCCAGCTGAACCGCCGATTAGCGCCCCGGCACCGGACAGTAATCCCGGCACCATCGCTTTACCATAGCCTTGTACCATCGTTAAAATCTCCCCGTCCACCGCCTGAGTGGTAATCAGCGAGTTAATTTTAGCAAGATCGGCTCCCCCGGCCCGAAGTGTAGTATTCGCATGCAGACCTGCCGCATTAAAGGTGTAGCCGGATAAACCACTCATTCCCACGCCCGCCGATGCCAAACCTCCCCCCAGAGAATGTCCAACAATAATAGGGGGAGAAGAAAGGGCATCTTTCGTTTGTTTAGATAAATACATCGCCTGCTTATATTGTGCAGTTTCTCTTCCCATACCTTGAGAAAGGTTAGTCATCCAATCCTTAGCACCAGTGACCGCATTATTTGTACCGCGATAAGTCAGCATGGTTTCACTATTAATAGCGGACTTAAATAATGCTGCACCAAACCCAGTATCTTTATCCATAAGAGTGGCATTTCCAAGCCCAGGAATTGTACTGGTATCAATCAATTCCAGTCCAACAGGTGCTTTCGGTAACTTTTCCAGCACCCCCCGCCGAAACTCATCCACCGGATAAACATACTGTGCCGCTTCAGCCCGCAAAATACTGTCGTTATTAAACGCCAGCCGTTTTGCCGCGTCGGCCAAACCCGGTAGCGTGGCCGCTTCCGTCGCGAGTTTGGCGCGTGCCAGATAGCGCTCCTTACGTTGGGCAAGGGTAAGCAGTTCATCAAGCACCGGCAACTCGGCGGTTTGCGCCCACTCCATCAGGGCCGGCAACAGCATCGGCGTTAACGCCAGCAGCGGAGCCCGATTTTTAGCCGACTGCTCGGCACAGGCTTTCACCGGCGATTGATAGGGCGTGTCGCCAATAAAGACATCACCGCTGCCCGCAGCCACCGAACCGCCGCAGCCAATGGCGTCGCCGATACGTGCTGCCGGTTTGCCGTTGATGGTCACCGTGCCGGAACCGGCGGAAATCGCCCGATTATGAACGCCGTGAGGCATATTCGGACACGGGCAGGCATGCAGCAACACCGCGTCGCCCAGGCGGGCGGCGGGTTTGCCATTAATTGTCACATCACTGCTGCCTTCAATAATCGGAGTGGCCGGGAAACAACCGTGTCCCGCGCAGCTATCTCCCAAACGTGCGGCTCCTGGCATACTCTCTCCTTAACGCCGGTCAGGGGCATCCGGTAATGTCGGTTTGGCGGGGGTATCCGGCGTGACGGAAACCGGTGCCGTACCCACTCCCGCCGCGCCGCCTTCATTGATTTTCACCACCGTTCCGGAAATGGTGACGCCTGCGCCATCAATCTTGATAAAACCGCCCGGCGCTTTGATCGTCAATGCCTGGCCGGCTTCCAACACGATGTCCGCCGCTTTCAGATAGCTGTCGGTATTCACCACGGTACGTTGATGCGCGCCGATCAGGGTTTCTTCAGAACCGGACAGCGTGGTCTGACGGCTCCCTTCGATATGCGTGATCTCGCCGCCGCCGATAAAGCGCTTGAATGACTCAGCTATCTTTTGAATAAAATTACGCCCGATAAACTGATGATGATCCTGGCCTATCTGTTCAAAATCATCCTGTCCGATGGTGCGATGACTATGACGATCGACCCGCTGGAACCGATCCTGCGCAACGCTAAGGTGCTGATCCAACCCGACGCTCTGGCGGTGGATATGATTGATCACCGTATCCATATCTTTTTGAGCATGCAGGTAAATCTGCTCTCGCGTGGCCTCATCTTCAAAACGCAGTTCGTTAAAACCGCTGCCTTTATGCGTATCGGTGCGCAGCGTGGTGCGCGTTTTATGCTCCGGCAGGATATAAGGCGTCGGATTGGTGGCATGATACGTCCGCCCGGTCACTATCGGCTGGTCCGGGTCGCCCTCCAGAAAACTCACGATTACCTCATGTCCGATGCGCGGTATCGCCACCATCCCGTACTGGCCTCCCGCCCAGCCCTGACTTACCCGTATCCAGCACGAGCTCTGGTCATTGTTGGCGCCGTACC
>NZ_JAEMHF010000017.1:0-41130 GCF_016456245.1 Brenneria sp. L3-3C-1
CGCTGGCGGGAAGAATATAACCATGACAGGACACATTCTTCATTAAATGATCTGACTCCGGCAGAATTTATCCGAAGTCACCAAAAAAGACAGATCCTCTAATTGATCCTGGGTCAGGATATGGGAGAGGTCAATTGATGCTCCACCTCTAATCGTGCGAGGCCCGTACTGGCGGGATGTTATGTCCTGCAAGTGTAGCGCTATTATGCGAAGCTATTTAGAGTGATTTAATTGTATTGATCCGATCAAGTAACGGCGGTTGCGCGTCTTTATCGATCAACACATCAATCACAGCGGGAACACCTTTCATGATCGCCGCACGCAGCGCGGTTTCCAACTCGTCCGCCTGTGCAACCCTGACGCCATCTGCGCCCAATGCGGTGGCGAACAACGAAAAATCAACTTGAGGAATAACACAGTCCAGCGGCGGGTTGCCTAACAAGCTCAATCCTTGTCGACACATGTTGTATTCACCGTCGTTCATTATCAGCCAAATAGCCGGTAATTGATAACGGACAGCCGTACTGATTTCATTATTCATCAGCATGGAACCATCACCGATAATACCGAGGGTCGTCTTTCCTGACGCACTCAGGCCAACGATCCCGCAAGCATAGTGGCCCATGGCACCCAGCGCGGTACAAATTCGATAGCGGTTCGGTTTTTGAAAATGTAAATATCGGTTTGCCCATACAAACGTATTTCCTGCTTCCGCAGCGATCAAGCAGTCATATTCTTCAATCGCTACCTTTTGAATAATCGCCATTACCTGCTGTGGATGAACGACTCCAACCTTAACCGATATCGGAGCGCATTGCTCAGGTTCCTGTCCTCTGCAGAACATCTGGGGATGATAATAATCGGCATTTTTTTTTACTTTATCGTATACCCCATGCAGGAAATGAGAAATTTCCGCCTCAATAATCACGGCGCTGGCGGGAAGGTTCTTATTAACATCCTCATTTCTCAGTCCAATATAATATATATTAGCATGGGTCATCTGATTTTGAATATATGAGGAACTGAGCTCCCCTAGTTTCGAACCCAATATAATAACTGTCTTCAATGATGAGTCGCTTAGCTTTTCCCTAAGTTTTTCGCCATTGGATCCTAACCCGGTGGTGCCAATGTAAAGCGCGTGATTTTCGGGGAATATGCCCTTCCCTCTTGGGGTCGACATTACTGGCGTATTCGTTACAACAGCAAGACGGGTTAATATTTCTGCGGAATGAAGGCAACCGAATCCATTCCATATAATGGCTCCATCTGTTGTAAGCGCATCCGCTATTTTTTGCTGTTGATTCTCAGCGCCATTGTCCTTTTTGTAAGAAATTAAAGTGTGAAGGATTCGCTTGCTATTTATTTTATTATTTTCTTTTAAAATTTCTTTTTGAATATTCGTCGGAATGAAAATGCCCAGAACATGACCATAAGATGTCGCAACATTATTGATGGCGGCTATTGCTTCCACTAATTTTTCTTGTCTGTCGACAAAGACAATGCTGTCAAAGAAACCACTGATGCCATCGCCTGCAAGGTCGTTGATATCTTGGCGGGTTGTTTGCTGCAATCCCCATTGACCATTGTGCTCCTCAATGGTGGTTGCAGAAATGAATATCACTTTAGCGCCATCCAACTTCGCCGCGCGCAATCCTGTCAAAGCATTGGTAATACCTGGTCCGGCCGTGGAAAATACGACAGAGGGAATATTGTTATATAAACTGTACTCAGAGGCGGAAAAAGCGGCTCCGCTTTCATGCCTGCAATGGATAACCTTGATGGATGAGTCCGATAGTGCTTCCCACAAAGGGACGATAAATCCGCCTGAAACGCCAAAAGCGGCGTCAACGCCTGCTTTTTTTACATTATCGACCAGTGTTTGTATGACCGTCAGCGGTTGTCCTTCGTTCATAAATCCCACCTATAAAAATATAAAGGTTTACCATCCTTTTATATGGCAGAGTTAAATGATTGACAATCAGAATACACTATTTTGATAAAATCGCCGCATGGATATAGATACATTGCTGGCTTCCCCCCCCCCCCCGATGAACTGCGCTCTCTGGCGTTAAAATTACTAGCAGGCCTTGAGCAAAAGACGCAGCGAAACCAGGAACAGGCAGACTACATTCAGCAGTTGGAAGAGGCACTAAAAAACGCCCGTCAGTGGCTCTTCGGTCGAAAAAGTGAAGCCTTTTAGGGAGAACAGCGCAGCCTGTTCGAAGAAATATCGAGGCTAATATCTCCGATAGGGACTTTTTATCTTAAAATATAACCCAACAATTACTTACAATTCAGTAAAATAATCCACCACACAAATCATTGATACGTTATATCTCTAAAAATCTCTCTCATTTCTATATTTAGTTGTTTACTGCCCCACAATCTGAATCCGATTAAATTTTCCTATCTAATTCATCAGACTGGGGAACAAAAATGCCATTCCGTTGTTTTTTAACGCTATTGATCACGCTTGCTACACAATCTACCGCCGCACAGGCCATCATTTACACTACGGGAAAGTGGCCGGTGATCAGCCCCCAACCCGACACAGTAGTGCAAATACTGGAAGATGTACAAAATCGGGAGCAGACGCTGTTCCCCAATCTGTACACCAGCCCGGAACAGGCTGAACGGCAGGCGCTGCTGCGGATGCAACAGCCAGACTGGCAGGAGAAGGAGGCACGGTTAACTCGCGCCTATCAGGCATTGATGGATGCATGGTCTCTGGGCATCTCCAAAGTTCCGGCAGTGGTGTTTGAAGATAAATACGTTGTCTACGGCACGACGGATATCGGGCTTGCGCGGCAAAAGCTGGAAGCCTGGCGGGAGCGGCAACCATGAAATTGCGCCGTTCCCTCTCATACGCCCTGCTGGCCGTGACGCTGCCCGCCGCCGCCATCACCACGCCGCAGATTGTAGCTTCCTCACTGTCGCCGGACTGCCTGCGATATCGGGTAGTGGGACTTTGCTATTGGCTATTATGCACGCCCTGGGGCTGTAGCGTAAAAGTCTCTATCAAGGTTAAACACAATCTGCCTGAGCTGGTGGTGTCGACGTACACCACACCCGGCGATAACCCGTGGCGGGAGATGGCCTTTATGGGGACTGCGGTCACTGGTGCCGAAGGCGGCGGCGACACCAACCCGCGTCCGGAAAACATCAAAACCAAAATTCGTTTCAAAAACGCCGACGCCATCGGCCACCCCGGCGGCGAGGTATTCAATCGTTTTCTGGGCGCATTCGGTTACAGTTGCAGCAGCGATGTCGTTCCCTTCCAGCCCTACTTTCTCAGTACCCTCGATACGCTGGCCTGGCGCGGCGCCGTGCCGGAAATGCTTTATCCCGAAGCGTTAACTCCCGGTCTGCGTGAAGTGGGACAGACCGGCGATTTATGGGGCAACGTCTACCCCCGCGCCGGCGCGTTGGGACAAACCCACGATCACAAAGCCGCGGCGGTCATGGCGCAACGCGCAGCGGATATCGTCACCCGTACCGGCCAGTTGCACGTCTATCTGCCGCTGACCGCCTCATCCCGTCCCGGTTACTGGCCGCCGTCCCCGGTGCAGGAAAACCGCTCCAACAATCACGGCTGGCAGATGCTCGTTCCCCAAACAAGCAACCAGTGCATCACCTTTCCCGACCGCAGCATCAACGACACCTACGCCGACAGGCTTGCCATTGATGGCAACTACTCCTGGACGCTCTGGCGTCCTTATTCCTGCTGCAAACGTCGCGGTCAGATATTTCTCGGCAGTACCGGAGGAGAATCCAATGAAACTGAAGTTCGCTCTGATCCCCCTATTGTCCTGCTTCCTCGGTGACATCGTGCTGGCAGCTGACGACAGCTATAGTCTGGAACAACGTGGCGCTATTGCGGACAGCCTTTATTACCAGATCGGCGGCGGGTCAGTGATCACTCCCGCCCTGACGCGCCGCAACACGCAGCTACTGAATATGCAACTGGGCTGGAATGCCGATCTGATGTGCGGAAATTTTGATATCAGCACTACGGTCAAAAACCAGCTTAACG
Organism: Brenneria sp. L3-3C-1; assembly: GCF_016456245.1. Taxonomy (NCBI): domain Bacteria; kingdom Pseudomonadati; phylum Pseudomonadota; class Gammaproteobacteria; order Enterobacterales; family Pectobacteriaceae; genus Brenneria; species Brenneria sp. L3-3C-1. Next base: position 4,034 of record NZ_JAEMHF010000017.1, read on the forward strand.
GCGTCACAAGCGGGTTTCAGGATCTGATGGGGCAGGTTATCCAGAATGCCACAGGGGCCGTGGCCAGTCTGCCTGCGATGATCATCCAGCGAGCGAACCCTCAGCTTTATGATTTGCTTACCAACGGCATCCTACAGGGGCGGCTCGACTTTGATAAATCCATGCTCAGTTGCCGCAGGATGGCGGAGAAAATGACCGATTTTGCTTCCGGCTCGATATGGACGCAAAGTGCAAAGGCCGAAAATTACCAGACCGTCGCCGCCAGTGAAACCGATGCGGTACGCGCGGAGCAGCAGGCCAGTCGGGAAGCGGCTAAAAAAGGAAAAACCTGGGTGGGCGGGCAAAAACGAGGCGGCGCTGGGCAACGCCCCATCAAACTTATCGGCGATACCGTCAAAGCGGGCTACAACCTCCTGAATCAGCGTGACGTAACGGATACCAGCAGTGTCTCAGGCTCCTGGTGCAAAGGCGAGCTTTGTCAGGTCTGGGAAAAACCGGAAGAGGTCGCCGCATGGACAACGCGCGTTGTCGGTGAACAGACGATTAATGTCGCTCCCGATAATGATGCCGCCGGCAACAGCGAGAATAAAACCGGCGCGCAGGCGGGCGTGGGGCTTTCGCCGCTGATAGAAGAAGAGCAGGAGAAAATCGCGCAGGTGCTGGCCGAACTGGTTAACGGTTCGCTTCGGCCCACGCACGAGAATCTGTCCAAAGCCAGCGGCGGCAAGCTGTTGCTCACACGCGGCGTGATAGAGGCATTGAAAGACGATCCCGACGCCGTGGTGCTGGTACAGCGATTATCGGGAGAAATGGCGCTCGCCAGGGTAATGGAACAGGCGCTGATGGCCCGCCGCACCCTGCTGGCCGGGATGCGCGAGCCCAATATCGCCAGTGAAAAAGAAGCGCAGTCACAACTGGGACAGACCGCCCTGCAACTCGAGCAGGAACTGAACCAGTTACGCCTCGAAATGGAGATGCGCCGTGCGCTGGCGGATAACGCCAGCAGCGTCATTCTGGAACGTCAGTCCTATCGCAATCTGACGCAGGGCCGGACTATTGATACGCATGATGACATGGATAATCGCATCAACAAACTGAATACCCCGGAACAGGAGAGCCACTGATGACATTCTCCCGAACCGGTAAAATACTGCTGTATGTTGTGGCGCTGATACTGGTTGCCGCGCTGACGACCTGGCTGGGAATACAGCTAACCGGCAGTGGATCTGACTGGCGCCATTGGCTGTATCAGGCACGCTTCGGCCTGCTTTGCTGGCGTCTGGCGTTGTACCTCTGTCTGGCCGCCTCCTGGCTGTCGCTGCGCAGAACACTTCTACAACGTTATCCCGCCTGCCAGCGCTTGTCGCTGCGTACCGCCTTCCTGTTTTTTCTGCTGGTCGCTGCCGCAGAATACAGCAATCTGGTATACCTCCGGGGAGATGACGCATGACGGCCAATACCTATCTGGAATACTTCCTCACGCTGCTGGGGTGGCTCGCCAATAACGGCATCTGGTCGGTCATCACCGCGACCGGCCTGTTCGCCTTCCCGCTGCTGGCGAAGCTCATTGAAATCTGGCTAAAAGCCCGCAGTCAGGGGGCTGACGAGGGAAATCAGGGAGGACTGGCGTTAGCCTGGATGGAGCACACGGTCTACACCGCGCTGGTGGTCATCATGTTTGCCTGCGTCCCTCTGCTGGATGTCCATCTGTCCACTCTCCGCTATGATGCCTCTCGTATCTCGCAGTGTGGCCGCACCGTCGTGCAACCCTCTGATTCGGGTTACGCCTCGCTGACCAACGAACTGGGCGGCCAAACCGCGGCGGTTCCGGTATGGTGGTATTTTATTCATGCCGTATCCAAGGGCGTCACTAACGCCGCGGTCTCCACACTCCCCTGCTCTCCCGACCTGCGGCAGATCCGCTTCGAGGTACAGCATAGCCGCATCAGCGACCCGACGCTGGCGCAGGAGCTCCAGGATTTTGTGGAGGAGTGTTATGCGCCTTCCCGAGCCCGCCTGAAAAGACAAGAAGCCGGTCTGGCGCTGGATATCAGCGATGACGTGGCCTGGCTCGGCTCTTCTCACTTCCTGACGACGTCCGGCTACTACGATACCGATCACGCACGTTCGCCGCGAAGCCAATGGCCGTATGACAGCACCCGGGACGCCGGATTATTTGATGCAGGCACCGGCGGCTATCCCACCTGCAAGCAGTGGTGGCAGGACGGTAGCATCGGCCTGAAAGATCGCCTGCTGGCGCTGATTCAGCCTACCGTCTGGCAGCAGCTCAACGCGCTGGGGCAACCGAAAAGCGTTTACGAAGCGTCAGTGCTGCGTTCTCTGGTCAGTCAGCGAAACATGCAGGCATCACAAAGCGGCTCCGTTTATGGCGGATATGGCGGCAATGCCGGAATGATCTCGACCACACAAGCACTAACGAGACTAAGCAGTCTGACGGGTACCGCCGTGTCCAGTCTGGCGATGTTTCCAGCATTCGACAGCATGCGCCAGGCGCTACCGATGGTACAGGCCATTCTACAGATGGCGCTGGTGATCTGCCTTCCCATGGTCATTCTGTTCTCCGCCTATGCGCTGAAAACAGTGATCACACTGACGGCGGTACAGTTCGCCCTGTTCTTCGTCACCTTCTGGTGGGAGCTCGCCCGCTGGCTCGATAGCTGGCTGCTGATTGCGATGTACGACAGCAGTACCCATAGCAGCGTTTCGCTGAATACGCTGAATTACGGATTCCAGAACAGCAGCGACGACATCATCGTCAATATCGTGATGGGTGCCATGTTTCTGGTACTGCCGGCTTTCTGGATGGGGGCGCTGGGATGGGCGGGCATTGCGCTTGGAGGAGCCATAGAGGGTGCAATACGCCAGGGAACACATAATAGCCAGCAAGCCGGTGGTTCCAGCATGAGCGTACTAAAAAACGCTATACGAAAGTAACTATTCCGGCAATTTTACACCATTACAATAATAACCAGGCCCTTCGGGGCCATCACCGTGGTAGCCATTCAGATTTTTTCCATCGTCAAATGTGTCAGGCACAAACGCCAGAAAGTCCAGAATCAATTCGCCGACAGGTACAGCCTGATCCTGCGACTCCGACGCGGGCGATTGATCATGGCTCTGCTGCATTTGCTGCATGGCTTCCCGGCATTTATCTTCATTGGTCCATTCGTTATCCGGTGCGCTTTGCAGCCAGTTTTTGAGGCTGTTTTTCATGATTTCATTCCCTTATCCGTGTCCGCCAGCATGATGAAAGTTTACCACTTTGCACAAAAAACGCACAATATTTGTTCATTTTTGCTGGTTCTTGCGTCGTATCGCATCCAGTTTTCTGTGGCAGGCATCCAGTACCCAGGCGGAGAAATTGGCGTTAGGATTATCCGTTTTTTCCTGCTCTACGCTGGTATTGATTTCGTCGATAAGTTCATGAGGGAAACGAACCCCCTTTGTTGTAGAACGATTGTTTTTAAAACCTGTAGGCATACCGTTTTTCCTTTGTCGGTGAAGGAACACTATACAGAGGAAAAGAGTTTTTAAAAATATTGACGTGTATATGCACCTAGCGCTATGGTGTATATACACCAAGATACTTTATGGTGAATAGCGAAGCCCGGCAGTGCGCCAACACTAACCGGGCCTCTGACCACAACGTTATAGGAGTAACGCTATGGCTGATGCCCAGTCTACCCAAGCTCGTCTTAAATATCAGTACCTTTTACAACTTCTTCCCATTCTGCGAAAGGCTACTGCTCGCCTGTTGGCTCAGGAGGCGGACTATGTACGATGATACGCCACTGGAACTGGACGAACTGATCGATCAGTGCCGGGCGCTGGTTTATGCCGCTGTGAGAATTGAACGAGAGGGTGTTCGTGAGATCCTGCTGTTCATTTTGCAGGAACGGATTGAATGTCTACACAACACTTGCCAGAAGCAAATCAAAGAAGAACTGGCTGAAGCGAATGCAACTAACGGGTAGTCAACGCCAGATTGCCGTTTCCGGTCATCATTCATTTCAATAAAATCATAGCCTGTTTTTCGTCACCTATAACGAAAAAACAGGCTTTTTGCTTACATAAAACCAGAGAAGAACCATCTGCCGGGAAGTATGAATAGCGGCGACCAGGCCATTTTGCAGATGGCGCGAGTGAGTCCTAATACCCGAGCCCCCTTCTCCATCACAGTAACCCGTTAAAAAACATCATTTCAGATATCCAGTTTTCCGTATATCCACGCCACTCCGTAATCCACCATTCCCCCGGCAAGTCGCTGCTGTCGCAGCACCCGGTGAACGCCGTTCACGCCCCCGAATGCTCATACACCTGAAAACGAGCGACGCCTTACGCGCTGGTGCATGCCCTTCACATTATTCTGATATCGGAGAACCAATATGTCTGAATTAATCCAATATGGCCTTTTTTCGCCTACGGACAAAATGCTGATTGCCCGAGCTATCCAGGCAATCGAAAAACAATTTATCGGTGCATCTGAGAATACGCCGGTTTTTACCGACAACCAGATGGCGGTTGATTATCTGCGTTTACAACTGTGCGACCATGACCGGGAACATTTTATGGTGCTGTTTCTTAACTCTCAGAACAGGTTAATTGCCGCAGAGAAAGTCTTCAGCGGCAGTCTGGCGTCTGTGGAAGTTCATCCGCGAATTATTGCCCGCAAGGCGCTCATTCATAATTCCAGAAGCCTGATTCTGGCGCATAATCACCCTTCGGGTAATGCACTTCCCAGCCAGGCGGACAGGGTGCTCACCCGTAATATGGTGCAGTGCCTTTCCCTCTTCGACATTAACATTCTGGACCATATTATTATCACGCCCGGCGATGCGTATTATGCCTTTTCCCAACATGGTGAAATATAATCTGAAAGCACCCTTCAATGGAGGGTGCTTTTTAATTATGCATTCATGAAAAATGGATTTTGTTATTATCTTTGACGAACTAAAAAGGGAAAGGGCCAACGGCAAGGGATAAAGGTTTTTAAGGGTAACAGGCTTTACCGAAAGGGCCAGAGGCAAAAGGCTATTTCCCTGAACAGGAAATCCTGTTTTCATGCATTCAGTCTTTAATAAAACATGCTGGATCTGTTTTTAATTAATTACCGACCAATTAGTGATTTTCCGTCAGAGTTTCTCTTGCATTCATTCTTTTGGCTTTTCAGTATTTCATGAATTCAGGAGATCTTATGATCATCAGCTTTATCAGCCAGAAAGGTGGCGTCAGCCGTTCAACGCTCGCCCGCGCCACTGCCGTTGAACTCATTCACTCAGGCAAAAAAGTACATCTCGCCGATCTGGACAGCCAGCAGCAAACGTCCGCCAAATGGGCGGAGCGCCGCGACAACGCCGGTATTTCTCCCGCAGTGGAAACCGGCGTTTATCGCCGTCACGACGTGGCGCTAAAAGTCGCAAACAGTTATCAGTGCCTTATCATCGATACCCGTCCATTTGTCGATATCTCCTCTCTCGATATCGCCCGTCAGTCAAACCTCGTCGTGATCGCCACCGGCACCTCGCTGGATGACCTGGAACCCTCACTGCTGTTGGGCCATGAACTGGTGCACAGAGGCATTCCCCACAACCGGTTGTTTTATGTGGTCAGCAAAGCGCCCAGCCAGGCCGAAGGCCGTTCCGCCTGTCAGACCATCACCGCCTGGCAGTTTGCCTGCGCGCACACGTTCCTCACGTTTAAACCGGGTTACAGCATTGCACTGGATGCTGGACTGTCCATCACAGAAACGCCGTGGAAAACGTTGAACCGACGCGCAAAAAACGTGATCCACGAAATTTGTGGTCGTGCAGCCCGTCCCCAGCCTTAATTTCTTCCTGCCTGAAAACAGGAAAGAAGAAAAATCGGCATTCATGATTTCAGGCTCTTTCGGCATTCAGGACTTCCGATATGGCAAAAAAATCCGTACTCAAGTTGACGCCCCTTGCACCCCGTCCACTGGAGGTAACGAGCACCGAGCACCAGACCGACAATACAAAACCCATTCAGATCCGCATCGATCCCCTGATGCACCGGGAAATCAAGGCGTTTGCCGCCGAGCAGGGAAAAACCATCACGGCATTTTTACTGGAGTGCTACCAGTTTTACCGCCAGATGAACAAATAACATCATGACAGGTCACCATCATGAAAACCGGCATTCATGCAAAACTGAAATGGCTCACCAGCAAAAAGTCAATACCCGAACCGGCAACAGCCCCTGTCTATCAGGAAATCACTACCGGCTGGCTATATCCACAGAAAGCAGAAGCGCTGCTCGTCACCCCATTGCGCCGACAACTGATGAAAATCATCTGGCAGAGAACATCGTTACCCGTCGCATTATTCAAGGAACTGTATCAACGCCCGATTGCACGTTTTTCCGAACTGGTACAACAGTTCCCGGCCTCCGAATATCATCATCACTCGCATCCGGGAGGGTTGCTGGATCACACGCTGGAGGTCATGGCATTTGCGGCAAAGCTGCGCCAGCGCCATCTCCTTCCCGTTGGCGCGGCGCCGGAAGATCAGGCCCGAGAAGCCGAAGCCTGGACAGCGGGGATACTTTATGCCGCTCTGCTGCATGATATCGGAAAAATAGTAACGGATATTGAAGTCATGACCGACGATAACCAGCGCTGGTTGCCGTGGATGGGGCCGCTGGCGCAACCCTATCGCCTGAGATACCAAAAAAACCGCGATCACCGGCTCCACCCGGCGATCGGAAGCCTGCTGGCCCTACAGATCCTGCCGGTTTCGGCGCTCAACTGGCTGGCGCAGTACCGGGAACTCAACGAATCCTTCCTGTATTGTATCAGCGGCCATTATGACAACGCGGGTGTACTGGGTGAACTGGTACAGGAAGCGGATCGCGCATCAGTGGCACAGTTTATGGGGGGCAATGCCAGCCAGACGCTGACCCGCCCGGCATCCTCGCTGCCGGAACAACTCCTCTCTGCCCTGCGGGAACTGGTGAGAGCGGAACTCAAGCTAAGTAACCCAAGTTCAGGCTCCGATGGCTGGCTAACGGACGACGCGCTTTGGCTGATCAGCAAAACCACCGCCGACAGAGCGCGGGCGTGGTTGTTGCAACAGGGCGTAACCAGCGTACCTGAAAGCAATGTCCGGCTATTTGATGAAATGCAGGCGCATGGGCTGATTGTTCCCACGCAGGACGGTAAGGCGGTCTGGTCATGCACCGTCACCGCTGACAGCGGCTGGACGCCGGGCCGCCCACTAACATTGTTGCGCCTAGCGCCATCACGGATCTGGCCGAACTCAGAAGATCGACCCACGCCGTTTTCCGGAAAAGTGATACCAGGTAGTACGGCGACGACCATAGCCACTGAAAGAGGAAAAGCTGACAGCCAAACCGCTCCCGACATTACTGCACCTGAAAACGAACTCAGTGAGTTGGCTTTTTCTCTGTTTGCACCACCGGAACAGGAAATCGATAAACACATCCTGCCCGCATCGACAGATATAGTTGATGAATTACCGAAAGTTCAGCCCGGACAGGTAGAAGCAGAGACAGGCGGCAGGGAAAACGTCAGTCGGCAACCAGAGACGCCACGTCCCGTTGCCGTACCCGAAACCGCTCAGGTTACGGATACCGGTTTTATCGACTGGCTCAGGGAAGGCATACGAACCTATAAAATTGCGGTAAACGACACGCTGGCAAGGATCCATATGGTCGAAGGCAAAGCGTTTCTGGTCTCACCGGAAATCTTTAAGCTGTACGTCAAAACCACTACCGGCGCAACCGGCGATGAATGGAAACAGGTGCAGAAAGCATTCCAGAAACTGAAACTCCACCAGCGCGGCAACGATGGCATCAACATTTTCGTTTGCGAAGTGAAAGGTCCGCGTAAAACGCGTCGGGTGAAGGGGTATCTGCTAAACAGGCCGGAAGATATATTTGATGAAGCTGTGCCAGAGGATAATCCTTATTTGTCGGTTGTTACGGACATTCAAAGCGGTAGATGACTTTAACCATATAGCGCTATTATCAGACAGTCGGGTATGGTTAAGGGACATAAAGGAATACATACGACCCGCCCAGAGCGTTCCCCACGATATACCTTACGCGGAGATTAAACTGCGAATTTATTTTACTTACCCATGTTAATCCAGAAGTATAATTTACCTTCATGCTAAAAATTAGAGTTATTGACTTATTTTTAAAGCACTGGTTATTTGTACATTGAAAAGGAAAAAAACAGACACATTTATAAGCTATCTTTCCGAGAGGGAGTTAGCGATGTCTGACGTAAGTGCAGTGAATGATTACAACGTTCGGATACTTAGTCTGAATGGTGGTGGGGCTAGGGGGATGTTTACTATCAGTGTCCTTGCAGAGATTGAGAGGATACTTGCCAGTAAACACCCTAGCCAAGACATCAAAATTGGTGACTATTTTGATCTCATTACTGGAACATCAATAGGCGGTATATTGGCTCTCGGGCTTGCTACAGGCAAGAGTGCTCGCGATCTGGAACGAGCCTTCTTCGTTAAAGCGAATGACATTTTTCCAACCAGATGGTGGCTGACCAACCTGGTTAAGTCACTTGTTGCTCCTATTTACAGTAGCTTGCCCCTCCGGGAAACCGTTGAAGAAATGATAGGAGCTGAAACCACCTTTAATGACCTGACCCGGCGAGTGATGGTTCCGGCAGTAAACCTGTCAACAGGAAAGCCGCAGTTTTTCAAGACACCACATAACCCTGATTTCACCCGCGACGGGCCGCTAAAATTGATTGATGCCGCGCTCGCAACCTCCGCCGCACCAACGTACTTTGCCCCGCACTATTGCAAAGATCTCCGCGCGTATTTTGCTGATGGGGGTTTGGTTGCTAACAACCCTAGTTACATAGGACTTCTGGAAGTGTTCAGGGATATGAAGTCTGACTTTAATGTAGCCCACAAAGACATACACATACTCAATATCGGTACTGTCGGTGAAGAATACTCACTTAGTCCAAGGCTTCTGAGCAAAAAATGGTGGAGTGGATACTGCCACCTGTGGGGAGTGGGTAAACGACTGGTGCTTACAACCATGACGGCTAACCAGCATCTTCATAAAAATATGCTCCTGCGTGAGCTTACTCTCCATGACGCGTTCGATAACTATATCTACTTGGATGAAGTTATCCCCAATGAAGCAGCCAGTGATATCACTCTGGATAATGCCACGAAGAGTTCCCTGGAAAATCTAAGCGCAAGGGGAACACAACTCGCTAATGTGCAGTTCGCTCAGAATCAGAAGCTTAAGAACTTTTTCACTACACCTGCAAAACCCTTTAGGCGCACAATCGCGCAGGAGATACTCTGATGCGTTGGGATTTTAACAATTACTACAGCCACAATGTGGATGGCTTAATCAGTAAACTCAAACTGGGAAAGACTGAATCCGATAAACTGAAAGCGCTTCGCCAGAAAGTCCGTGAGAGAACGAGAGATGTATTTAAGGAAGCCCGGGAAGTCGCTACTGACGTCAGAAGGCAAACATTGACACTTGAGAGCGTCAGGTTAAAACTGGAGCAAACGAATGTTCGCTACCTCTCGCCCTCAGACCGTGCTGATCTTGCACGGCTCATTTTTGAAATGGAAGATGAAGCACGAGATGATTTCATCAAATTTCAGCCTCGTTTCTGGACTCAGGGAAGCTTTCAGTACGATACGTTAAACAGGCCTTTTCATCCGGGGCAGGAAATGGATATAGATGATGGTACCTATATGCCCATGACCGTATTTGAATCCGAACCTAGCATTGGCCACACTCTGCTACTTCTACTCGTAGATACTTCACTGAAATCGTTAGAAGCTGAAAACGATGGATGGAGATTTGAAGAAAAGAATACATGTGGCCGCATTAAAATTCCTCATGAGAAAACACACATTGATGTGCCTATGTATGCGATCCCGAAAGAGCAATTTCAGACCAAACAAACCGCAGCAGATTCTGCACACGTCATAAAGGCAAATTCGATGTTTGAGTCTGTAGCTATGAATAGGGATTTGCGCGAGGCATATGTCGTTGAGTCCGACAAAGTCAATTTAGCACTACGTGATGGGGTAAAAAGGTGGTCGATAAGCGACCCAAAAATTGTTGAAGACTGGTTTAACGACAGTTGCAAGCGCATCGGAGGGCACCTTCGTTCAATTTGCCGCTTTATGAAAGCCTGGAGAGATGCTCAATGGGAAGTTGGAGGCCCTTCATCAATCAGTCTGATGACTGCCGTGGTAAACATCCTCGACAGAGAGGATCATAATGGTTCCGACCTCACCGAGACGATGAAACTCGTTGCCAGACTACTGCCTGATGAATTCTGTAGTGGTCTGGAAAGTCCCGACGATACTGATGACAAGTTACTGTTCCCGGCTGAATGCGATCATAATGTACACCAGAGAACCATCGTTGAAACTATGAGAAGCTTACAGGGTATTTTACTTGATGCTGAGAGCTCAGGCAGCAGAGAAGATGCGCTACATAAAATGAATGAAGCATTTGGGAAACGAGTAACTAATGCTTCGTTAATCACATCAATTGCTGCGGCTCCGGCATTTCACAATTTGCCATCTAAAGAGCCTGCACCCGTGAAAATCAACAAAACGATGGTAAGTGGCTGATGGAGGAAGGGCTACTTCATAAAGTGATGACAGGTTGCGGGTATCGCTATACACGTGCTCGCAATCTGCCTGAGAAGGCTATTCTGCACAGCCAGGATCGTCGGAAAGGCTTTTATACGAAAGAATACGAGACTATCGCAGGTAACTTTAATATTGCTCTTGTGATCCACTCTGACCCATTTACTGAACTACCGATAGCTTGCATTTTTGAACTCCCTGAGCAATTCAGAGACCGTCTTATGCCCCATGTCAGTCTTGAAGGGATCCTATGTTATGTAGAACAAATGGAGGCGGACTGGGATTCCAACGACCTAGAAGGAACATATAGAGAAGTTGATACACAGATACACAGAACTCTAGTTAACTCGGTATTAGCAGCTATAGAAGGGCAGAATGATAAGAGAGAACTGGAAGGCGAATTTACCACATACTGGCGACCCAGTGAGAGCCTGTTTATTCTGTCAAACGCAAGCCGGGAGACAAAACTTAAAACTCGTTTGTCGAAATCATTAACGCCTGATGGTACCCCCAGACTGGAGTATATAACGGTTGAGGAATCGTCACCGGAGGACTCGGAAAGTGTTATTACAAAATGGCTTAAGCAAAGGTATCTCCACCTGAGCTCGTTAAAAGAATACCTTATCAATACGCACTACATTTCTGTAAACCCCTGCCGCCTTGCCGGGATGAAATGGCCACCGGCTTCATTTCGGGACTTATTGGATTGGCTTGAAAAGGCGGATCGCAATGCCAGAGATAGAGTCATTGAACACATCAAAGCGGAAGGCAAGAAAAGGTACATTTTTCTCTTTGATATTTTCAACCAGGATATCTTTGCTATTTATGTTGAGTTCAACACAAAGTCTATTGATTTCAGGAGACATAAGAGATCAGCCAAAAACTCAACCGCCAAATTAGCTACAATGTTGGGTGGCAAAAGCGTTTGTACAGCGTATCAAAGACTGGAGGTTATTCGTGCGGATATTGCGACATTACTTAGCCGAAATTCCCGGCGAGAAGGGGCAGCAAATCTATCAGAAAAGTGTATAGCTCTGGTCGGCTGTGGAACAATTGGTGGGTATCTTGCGGAATTATTACTCCGGAACGGGGCTGGATGCGGTAAAGGTTTCCTGCACCTCTATGATGATGATTTATATAAACCAAGTAATTTTGGTCGCCATCCCTTATCGTCACATGATTTTGGGTGGCCCAAATCCCTTTCACTTGCAACAAGACTCCAGGACTCCGTGCATTTACAGACGAAGGTTGTCGGATTTATAAAACAATTCACTATCAGTACTGATGTAATGCAGAAATACGACATTATTATTGATGCAACAGGCCGTCCTCCGGTATCCAAGCGTATGGCTGCGATAGTAAGAGAGATTCCCCCAGAGCAAAGACCAATAGTTATTCACGCATTTAATGATGGTAACGGACGAGCATCAAAAGTTTTAATCGATGACGGTCGAAGCTGCTATGTGTGTATGGTTTCTAATCCCGCAAAATACCGCAACGAGATCGATTCACGATTTTACAATCTCGATATATCAAGTGAAAAAAGCAAAAGCTGTGGTAGCACTTACACACCTTATGATGCGGCGGTGAGTAGTATAACTGCATCTTTAGCTCAACTGGCGGTGTTGAGTATTCTCGAACCCGAGCTGAAGTGGACTTATAGTGAACATATGCTTGAGGGTGGACGTTCGCTCAAACCTCAATTTTTGCCACGCCAGCCTAACTGCCCTATATGTAATGAACATAAATGAATTGGTATTCATCGATGATTTTAACAATCATGTCGTTATCATGAGTGAGGTCGTGCAACGGCTCAATTCATATCGTCAAATGCATTATGCTAGTACCGAGGCTGGAGGGACCCTGATAGGAGAACGCCGGGGGCAACACATTGTCATCACTAACATTTCGGAGCCCGGTTCTGGTGATATCAGGTCACGTAATCAGGTAGATAGAAAAGGTGTTCACCATCAGCAAAAAATTGACGAATTATTTCAACAATCAGACGGCTTCCTTGTTTATTTGGGCGAATGGCATACACATCCCGAAGATTTTCCGCAACCATCGTATACAGACATAAAATCTTGGCTGACCGGGCTAAAAGTAACTGAACCAATGGTCATGCTTATTGTGGGCAGAAAAAGAGTATGGGGAGGTAAAAAATATTGTAATGACATAAAAATTTTAAAAGAGAAAATAAGTAATAGCCAGGATTAATGGCCCATATGTATTAGCTATATTAGCTCATAGCTGCTCTGAGATATTAGCCGCCATTAACTACTGGATATTTTGTGGATACTGTCCTGTCAGATATTTCAAGTTCGGAACGGCGGCGCTGACCTGTCAACGCTGTACGGTTATCCGTCTGATATCCGCAAGGCGATTTACACCACCAACGCTATTGAGTCGCTGAATAGCGTAATCCGGCATGCGATTAAAAAACGTAAGGTGTTCCCATCAGACGACTCGGTAAAGAAGGTGATATGGCTGGCGATAGAGACGGCGTCAAAGAAATGGACAATGCCGCTGAGGGACTGGCGGTTGGCCATGAGCCGCTTTATTATCGAGTTCGGTGATCGTGCGAGCGATCACCTTTAAATGAGATGGCGATTAAACAGAATCGTGGACAGGCTCCAAAAATGAAAAAGACGATCCGTTTTCCACAGCGGATCGCCCTCACTGGATAAATTCTGCTACAGCATTACTGCGCGTGCCGATTCATTAACTTTTCGCCCCCACCACTCCATAACCTCAACACGCTGCGAGAGATATGTGGAGCGGTTATAAGCGGCCCGCGTCTGATTGGTATCGACATGCGCCAACACAGCTTCAATCACATCCGGTGAAAATCCGGCTTCATTCATGGCCGTACTGCCCAAGGCCCGAAAACCGTGCGATACCAGTTCTCCCCCCAGTCCCATGCGATGTAAAGCCTTATTGACCGTTTCACTGTTCATCGGCTTGCTACGCTTCCCTCTGCCGGGAAAAACGAATGCCGAGTGCCCGCTAAACGGTTTAAGCCGCTCTAGTAGCACCATCGCTTGCGGTGACAGCGGTACTTGATGTTCACGGCGCTTCTTCATACGCTCTGGCGGAATGGTCCAGAGTTTTTTTTCCATGTCGATTTCACGCCACATAGCCCCGGCCGCCTCGCCGGGACGAACCAATGTCAAAAGTTGCCATTTCAGCAGATAGCGCGTCATCAGGCCCAGATTGGTCGTTTCAATGCGCTGCATTAGTTCCGGCAAACGTTCGGGACGAATGGTTGCCATATGCTGTTTCTTCGGCTTCTCAAACACCTTACCAATCGTGGATGCCGGGTTGGCATCAAGAAGCCCGGAATTGACCGCGAATACCATGATTTCATTGATACGCTGCGTCAGACGGCGCAGGGTTTCCAGCGCACCACGTACCCGTACCGGTTCAAGCGCGGCGATCAGTGTGTGCGCTTTCAAGTCAGCCACAGCTATCTGTCCAATTACCGGAAAAACGTCACGCTCCAGTGAACGCCAAATATCGCCGGCATGAACCTCGGAAATACCGCTGTTTTTTTTAATGGCAAACCACCTCGTTGCCACATTAACGAACAGGCTGTCTTTGGCTCTTTTTTCCTGCTCAGCCTCGTCCTGTTCCTGTTTTTTGGGGTCGATACCTTTGATCAAAAGCGAGATATATTCATCATGAAGGCTACGCGCGGCCGCCAGCGTCATGGAGGGATAATGGCCCAGCGTGATATTGGTACGCGTTGAGGAATTTGGTCGCTGGTAACGAAAACGCCAGATTTTCTTGCCCGTAGTCCTGATGGAAAGTGTCAGACCATGACCATCAGGCAGTTCATAATCTTTAGCGGCGGGTTTTGCTTTTTGTACTGTGACAGCAGAAAGCAGGCGGTGTGTTGCGGTCATCGTTCACTCCTTAGTTGTCGTTAAAAAACCAAACGACGGGAATGGTGTAATGTCCTGTATCCGCAACCCTTTCTCAGCCACAAAACCAAAATGGCCTACGAAATTTCTCTTTCCTATGCGTAGGCCATTTTGTGGGCCATTTCGCGCCGGATACCCCGATATGCAGAGGGTATCATAGAGACGAAAAAAAACCGTATGCCTTTGACAGCGATACGGTTTTCATTCATCCAGAGATGTATAGGAACATCCCGGAATAGATAAGTGGCGGAACGGACGGGACTCGAACCCGCGACCCCCTGCGTGACAGGCAGGTATTCTAACCAACTGAACTACCGCTCCACTCGCGCTCATTGAGCGCGGGTTGAATACTAAGATGGCAGTGCTATTACGTCAATGGTTTTATAACTAAGCGCTTCTGTTTGCTTATAATTTCAACTGAACGTCTATTTCCCCAGCAAGCGAAGACTACTCATTGCGCCATAGGCAACTGCCGCCTTTTTTCGCAATCAAATCCAGACGTTGTTCATGCAGTTGCAGTTCTTCATCGCTGGCGTACAACACCTTCAGAGCCGAGATTGGGCGGGTAATCCGCTGAATGCTTTCGCTTTCATTCTCCTGCCGCTGCGTTTCGCCTTCCATAGAGAACGTCAATGATGTCTGACCGCCCGTCATGGACAGATAAACTTCCGCCAGAATTTCGGCATCGAGCAATGCGCCGTGCAGCGTTCGTTTACTGTTATCTATCTGATAGCGATCGCATAACGCATCCAAATTATTCCGTTTGCCCGGAAATATTTTACGCGCCATCAACAGGCTATCGGTTATCTTACAGAAAGTTTCCGTCTTGGGAATGTCCCGGTTTAACATCCGGAATTCATAATCCATAAAGCCGATATCAAACATCGCGTTATGGATTACCAGTTCGGCGCCGCGAATAAACTCGAGAAAATCGTCAGCGATCTCCGCATAGGTCGGCTTATCAGCCAGAAACTCGTCGCTGATGCCGTGCACGTGATAGGCTTCCGGATCGACCAGACGATCGGGCTTGACGTACACATGGAAGTGGCGCCCGGTCAGACGACGGTTAACCACCTCAACAGCGCCAATTTCAATGATTTTATGTCCTTCATAGTGCACCCCCAGCTTATTCATACCGGTGGTTTCCGTATCCAGGACGATTTGTCGCGTAATTTCAGTGCTCATCGTTTTCGTTTATGTCAGACTTGCCATTTTCACCATAAGGAAGAGTCTACCAGAGATGCTTAAACAGGTAGAGATTTTCACCGACGGATCTTGCCTCGGTAATCCGGGCCCCGGTGGTTACGGCGCCTTGCTGCGCTATAAGCAGCATGAAAAAACATTAAGCGCGGGTTATCGGTTAACCACCAATAATCGAATGGAGCTGATGGCGGCCATCGCGGCGCTTGAAACATTAACCTCTCCCTGTGAAGTGGTATTAAGCACCGACAGTCAGTATGTCCGTCAGGGGATCACCCTTTGGATCCACAACTGGAAAAAGCGCGGCTGGAAAACAGCGGATAAAAAACCGGTGAAAAATGTCGATCTTTGGCAGCGCCTGGATCAGGCTATCCAACACCATACCCTGCGCTGGGAATGGGTAAAAGGGCATGCCGGCCATCCTGAAAATGAACGCTGTGATGAACTTGCCCGTAGCGCCGCCAGCGCGCCAACGCTTGATGACGTCGGCTACAAGCCCGAATGACCGGCGCTCATTTACGATAAACTTTGGTCGCGCCAACCGTGCGGCGCAAGGGGACTTTACACAACCGGGTACGCATTGGCGTAAAGCTCAGCGGGATGGTTCTCTTACGTGCGACGATCAATGACAGGCAGCCGAATACCGGAAAATGCTTATTCAGTTTTCCCCTGTTTTGGCGCCATGGCGTTACCTGAAGGCTGGCGTGATGCACCACCTCATAATTCAACAAACTGAGCCAGTCTATCATCCGCATTTGAGTAAACATCCGCCCGCAATAGGGCTGTCGCTGGTTTAAACCCGGGATGAGTTTTGCAATTCCCAGCAGGCTCACCGGGTTGAAACTGCTCAATATCAGCCAACCATCATCAATCAGCACCCGATCCACCTCCCGCAGGATACGGTGCGGATCGGCGGAGTAGCACAGCGTTTGCACCAGCAGGCAGGCATCAACCGATTTTTCAGAAAACGGCAGTTGATGCGGATCGGCAATAACCTGCACACTCTCTCCAGCCGTCGCAACATTGACCTGATGCGCAATGGGGCAATCTTTTATCGTCGTTGCCGCACTCAATGGCCCGATTTTCAGCAGATGAAAACCGAATAGCTTCGGCCACCAGGGCAACAGCGCCTGCTCAAGCGATTCGCGGTAATATCGTCCCCAGGAGATGTCGTCCCATGAGCCGGGAACCGCAACAGTCTGAGATGTTTGTGCTGGCTTCATGTTCTATTCTTTCCTCAGGCTGATAGCAAAACGAGGTAATCCATGAATCTTATCAGTATTGCAGCGCTTCAGGACAACTACATTTGGTTATTGAGTAACAAAGAAAAACAGTGCGTCATCGTCGATCCCGGCGAAGCGCAGCCGGTATTAGACGCGCTCGCCAAGCATCAGCTTGCGCCGGAGGCGATTTTACTGACTCATCATCATCATGACCATGTCGGAGGCGTTGCCGCGCTTGTCGAACGTTATGCGAATCTGCCGGTCTTTGGTCCGCCGGAAACCCAAAAAAGCGGGGCTACGATCATTGTTGAAGAGGGTGAGACGCTGTCATTGTTAAATTCGGACTTTTCCGTACTGGCCGTTCCGGGCCATACGGCAGGACATATCGCCTATTATAGTCATCCTTATTTGTTCTGCGGCGACACGCTTTTTTCCGGCGGATGCGGTCGAATTTTCGAAGGAACGCCAAAACAAATGTATGATTCAATTGAAAAAATATCAAGACTACCTGATGACACGCTAATTTGCTGCGCACATGAATACACCCTTTCAAATCTGGAATTTGCTCATGCGATCTGGCCTGAAGAGCCAACTATTAGCAGCTATCTTCATAAAATCAGGCAGATACGTGAAAAGTCGCAATCTAGCCTGCCGACAACCCTGGGGATGGAGAGAAAAATCAATCTTTTTCTTAGATGTTATGATTTTGATTTAAAAAGAAAAATATCATCAGAACCTGAGAACATAGAGAATTGGCAAGCTTTTTCGAAGCTACGTAGCAAGAAAGACTGCTTCTAAAGGTTTATGTTGTGCTAATCCTCTAATCAAAGTATTATTGCTCGTCTTTTAAGCGACTATTGACACACATATGAAGGCTAAAGCGATGATAATCGCCTCGGTCTTGCTGGTCGGTTGTCAGGTACCGCCTTACGATACCTCTCAACCCAAGCAGCATGCACAGAGTCTGTCTTCGGCAAGTCAAAGTGAAGCAGTAAGGTACGCAGAGGGTCGAGAGACCTCGGCGCGATGGCTGGATGATGACAGCATCGCGCAACAAGATCTGTGGAACTTCATTGGCGACGAGCTGAAGATGGAGGTTCCGGATAACGCCCGGATCCGCGAGCAAAAAATGCGTTATTTAAAGAATAAGAGCTATCTCCACGATGTAACATTACGGGCAGAGCCGTACATGTACTGGATTGTCGAGCAGATTAAGCAACGTAAAATGCCGATGGAACTGGTACTGCTACCCATAGTGGAGAGCGCTTTTGACCCTCAGGCCACATCATCCGCCAACGCCGCAGGGCTATGGCAGATTATCCCTGGCACGGGGCGTAACTATGGTTTGAAACAAAACCAGTGGTATGACGGACGCCGCGACGTTGTCGCGTCGACGACCGCCGCGCTGGATATGATGCAACGCCTCAACAACATGTTTGACGGTGATTGGTTGTTAACCGTCGCCGCTTATAACAGCGGTGAAGGTCGCGTCATGAAAGCGGTTAAAGCGAATAAAGCAAAAGGCAAACCAACCAATTTCTGGGCGTTGGCGTTACCTCGTGAAACGTCAATCTATGTTCCAAAAATGTTGGCCTTGAGCGATATTCTTAAGAATAGCAAAAAATACGGCGTTAACCTGCCCAAACCAAACGAAAGCCGAGCATTGGCCAGAGTTGATCTTGGACAGCAGATGCAATTGACGCAAGCAGCAGAAATGGCTGGCCTGCCGTTGAACAAACTGAAGAGCTACAATTCGGGCTATAAGCGTAATGTGACCTCACCCAACGGCCCACATTACATCATGGTGCCGAAAGCTCACGTCGAGCGCTTGAAGGATTCACTGGCGGATAGCGATATCGCCGCGATCCAGCCAACGCGCCTGGCGCAATCAACGCAGGAATCGCAGTATAAGGTTCGCTCTGGCGACACATTATCTACGATTGCCGCTCGACTGAATGTCAGCACAAAGGATTTGCAAAGCTGGAACAATCTACGCAGTGCAAATTCGCTGAAGGTTGGTCAAACCTTGCAAGTTGCTCAGGTGTCTGACGTTGACAACGGCAGTAAAGGCGGGTCAATCACCTATCAGGTTCGTAAAGGTGATTCGCTTTCCAGTATTGCCAAGCGTCATGGAGTAAACATCGCCGATGTTATGCGCTGGAATACGGTAATTAACAAAAATGCCAATATCCAGCCCGGCGATCGGCTGACGCTTTATGTCAGCAAAAACGCCCAACCGCAGTCTTAAGCGTTTTACATAAAAAAACTGCCTTCGCGGCAGTTTTTTTATGTCCTGACTTTGCTTTCCATCACCAACGTCGCGTAAATTTTTATGCTAGCTAAAGCTGGAATTCAACTAGCAAGGGATTATGGTCCGACGCCTGCGTAACCAGAATGGAAGACTGAACAACCCCTAACTGCCGATAGAACACAAAATCCAGCGGCCGACCAAACACCTTGCGACGAAAATCGTCAGCAAAACCGACCTCCTGCAAATCCATCTTCATAGCAAACCGATAAAGCGCCCTAATTCGGGGCTGACTCCAGGCATTGAAATCCCCCGCCATAATTACAGGGCCGCGATGATGGAACAACTGCTCCCCAATGGTTTCCAGTTGCTTGCTATACACTTCAACGCCAAAACTGAAATTCACCGCATGAATGTTAATCACCATCAACTGTCGGCCATCGGGCAATGAATAAACCGTTACCAGTGCCGATTTGGATAAACGCAGCAAAGGTTCTTTTTCCCGTAAGGGACAACAGTACATTGGCTGAGCGGCAGACAAGGTCATTACACCAGAAGGGTGCTGTGGCAAAATAATTGCGGGCACCTGATCGGTAGAAAGGTAGTTCGAGGTTGCAAAGCGAATAAGTTCCGGCGAGCTTTGTGCCTCCTGGAGTAAAACTAACTGCGTATCTTTACCAAAGTTCTGCAAAACAGAAAGCCAGTTCATTCTCTGTTGCTTAAAGATATTCCACACCATGACGCGTAAAACATCTTTCTCCAGCAGCAGTGGACCTGACGGCAGCACTTGCTCCAGATGGCGCATGGTTCCAGGTGGAAAGATACGTTCTGCCGGCTGACCAGCTACATATCTCATCGCATATGTTTTTTTTCGCACGCCTCGCCTTGCTATAAATTCCGGTACGCCAATACACCTTCATAGATCAAAGGTACACTTCTGTTATAGAGATTGTATAGTAGACTTTCAATACATGGCAGCACTAATACGACCAACGCAATCGCAGAGTGTGAGAACCACGGCGAAGCCTCGTCGGAACTTTCGCAAAAAAGCCCTGAGCGTTAACTCAGGGCTTATGAATAAGTGACGGAACGGACGGGAATCTATCTTGTTGCTTATCTATTCTATGAAAGGAAAAAACTCGCCACATTCAGTCGTCGCTGTGAGCCAAGCCGAGTTTTATTGCAGACCATTTTGAAAGGAGTCTGCAAGCACGATTCTCGCGTTATTGCTCTAAGCGAGCGATTTTTTAGGCGCAGTATGATAACACCCGGATCGTTATGAATGGTTGTATTATTACCAATAATGCCCGAGTCCATCAGGAAAAAATGTACTGTGGACATACACCGATGGAAGCATTACATGATGAAAAACATATCTGGGCTGAAAAAATTTAAGCCAGATGCTGTAATCTGACAGGCACCTGCATAAATAAGCGGTAACTGCCAGATTAACTCTGAGTTAATATAATTAAACTATGCCATCGCGGTTTCAATCATGACAAAGTGTTGCGTCAAACTACCCTTGATTAAGTTATCACCTATCACTTTGGCTGGTAGATAGCCGTTTCTCTCAAACAATTTATTGATATCACCAAGATAGAACCCATGAAATATCCCTTCATACATGTTTATTTCAGCTTTATTATCAATGAGCATGTTGCGATCAATTAGTCTTTTTTGTTGTTGATCCCACACTCTTCTGATCAATTTATAGTGGGGCAACTCGCTCAGAAGCCCTCCATTTTCAAGATATTCCCATGTCCCATCTTCATTCGCCAGCGCTTTCATGAAATCGACTTTCATCATCTCAATCACCAGCTTTCCATTGGGTGTAAGGTTTTTTCTGAGTTTATTCAACAATGCATCAATATTACTTAGATTGTTAATAATTCCAAATAACATAATGACAAGATCAAATTCCCCTTGGAAATTATATTCTTCAAGATCCATTTGTTGATATTTCTCTAAATCACCAGCACGCGCAGTAGCGTACTCAATGGCGGAAGGAGAAATATCCAAACCTGTCGCATATGCACCTTTAGCAGCAAAACGCGAAGTGTATAGACCGGGACCGCATGCCAGATCGAGTACCTTTTTTTGAGGCCGTAAGTAAGCATTGAACAAAAAATCCACTTGCCGATCTATTTCCTGAATCGTACGACTCGCGAATTCGCTCTCTTGACTCAAATGCTCTTTGAGCATTCTTTTACTGAACTCCGCATCGCCAAAGTTCATCAGATACTTTACCTGATGAATCGGAGAAATAAAATCCCTCAACATTTCAATATTCATTGAATATCCTTATGGTAAAATCAAGAAAATTACTTACTTAGCTTTCTAATTTTTTTAACTTTTTTGATGGCCATTTGATATTTTAGAGGTGATAAATAGTCAATAAATACTTTCCCATGAAGATGATCAATTTCGTGTTGCATAACTATAGCTAAATAACCATCATCTTCTACAAAAATCTCTTTCCCATCCCGGTCTAATGCTCTGACTCTCACTTTCTTATAACGATTCACTTGCGCATAAGTACCAGGAATTGACAGGCATCCCTCTTCACTCTTAATGTTTCCCTCTGTGATGATGATCTCAGGGTTCACCATGATAAGCGGCCGGTCTCTTTGCTCAGAAATGTCTATGATTATCACCGCATCTTTGTAGCCAATCTGCGGAGCGGCAAGGCCGATGCCATTATCTGTCGCATAGAGCGTATCTAACATGTCATCGATTAAACTTTGTACCGAGCTAATATTTTCAACATGAGAGTAGGTCACTCGCAAACGCTCATCAGGTACTTCTATAATATCTCTTACTGCCAAAATTACCTCCCTTCTATACCCGTTATACTTCAAGCTACAGGTGCATTGGCTTTTTTCGCTCCCCCGCTACCGGAAATTCGTTACGTTGCCGTCCTCCCGCAACTCAAATTATTTGGGGTATAAAACAATTATTGAGATCAAAAATGGATTGAATCTCAAGAGCCTAAAATCTGTCTAATCAAAATCAGACAACATAAATTGGTTTTCAGTTTGTTCAATCACTGATACAAATGTGTTAAACATTAATGGTAAGATCTCCGTTGAGTAAATATCGCGAGCACATTCCAGATCGGCAATAATGCCGCCCCCGGAATACGTCATATTGAAGACCGTATCAAATCGACAATATGGATTATCCAGGTCGACATCCAACCCATAAGCGCCGTTCTCTTCCGTTTGATGAAAAGAGAATACATTTTGTACCAGCGGGGCATAATATTCATGTCGCCGGATATCCGAGATAAAAGGGATGGTTTGCGTTGCAGGTCTTAGCTTAATGTAAAGGCGGTTATTTCGCACCAGCTCCTTAAGGAGCGATAGTGACCACTCAGCCCACCGCTCGAATTGAGTTCGCACAGGCAGCAGATCGACAAAATACCCAACCACATCAGTTATTCCCAGATCCACTCGTGGCGAATACGGAAATGCGACGACGATGTCATCTTGGCCGGAAATCAGTCCGACAGTGCGTTGATATAGCGCAAAAGTGACTTCAAAAACTGAGCATTGAAGAGTATACGCCAGTTTTTTGATTGACTCAACGTGCTGCTTTTGCAACCTGAATCGTTGACGATAACAGAGATGGTCAGGATAGTTTGTGCGTTCTTTAGTGGTGAATTTAAGTTTGCCCTGATAGTTTTTAAACGCTTCGCTCCAGTAAGTGTGAGACTTCTCCACCGAACCTCTCGCTGTAACGATATGCATATATTCACAATAGTCTAAATAATCGTAATGTGGTTTCGGAAGATATTGTTTATCATAATAATCAACGATAGAACTAAACAAATGATTAAGGCTCATCTCATCCGCGATGATATGATGGACGTTGATAAAAAGGAATGACTCAGCTGAGTTCTTTAGCGGTAAGTAGCAACATTCAATAAGCGGAAAATCATGAAGATCAAAAACCTTCTCAGCCAGTTCCCTCATTTTGCAATAAGCATCCTCTTTGTTTAATAAGGGGAAAACACTCAGTTTAAATTGGCTTTCTTCCTGCCTAACCATCACGAGTTCTTCATTATTATCAAACCCAAACTTAAAATTCAATACACGTTCATTTTTAAATACCACCTCTACCGTTTTCTTCAGCCTCTCAACTTCAAAATAGCGTGAAAAGCATCGAGAAACAGGAATGTTATATAAAGATTTGTTACTTGCCATTTCATTAGAAAAGTAAAGATTGAGTTGTTGCGACGTTGCCAGATAACTTTGTTTTTTAGTTTTAACAAGATTATTTCCATGATTACCTTGATGTTGTTCGGTATATTTTCCGAGATATTCCGATAGTTTGAAAACTGTCTGATACTCAATAACTTCAATAAAAGAAAGTTTAATACCTGTCAATTCAAAAATATGATGCACAATTTTAGGAACTAGCAGCGAGTGTCCGCCAATATCAAAAAAACGGTCATGTATGCAAAAATCATCTATCCCCAGCAACTGCAACCAGTAGGCATGCAACTGTTTTTCCAATTCACTTTTCGGAGCTATCACTGAATTTATGGGGGTTATGGCTTCGATAGGTAAACATTTTGTATCGACTTTTCCATTGACCGTCAGTGGTATTTCTTCAACAAATAGAATAACGGATGGAACCTGAAAAGGCTCAAGCTTGGATCGTAAATAAGATAAAATCTCAACGCGGAGTGAAGCATCATTTTCAACCGAATTCCTTTTGACAACATAAGCGAAAATCATTTTCACATCCCGCTCAACGACGCAAACATGCGAGTTTTTGATTTTCGGATGACCTGAAATGACTTTATTAATACCGCTAAGCTCCACGCGATTGCCGCGGATCTTCACCATTTTGTCACGCCGACCAATGTACTCGACATCCATTGTACCGTTGTAGCGGGCAATATCTCCCGATAAGTAAAGATAGCGGCAATCATCAAAATGATAATAGGGGTTAGATACAAACTTCTCGCTATTCAGCGCCTCCCTGCGGTTATAGTTCGGTCTCAACCAGGGAGCGCCAATAGCGATTTCTCCGACCTGGCCGGGATGACAGAGTATCATTTCACTATCGAGAACATAAACAAAAGTATCGTTTATCGGCTTACCGATGGGTACACAAGTATGACAGGAAGTGAGATTAAAAATATTAAACCACGTCGAAAATGTCGTACACTCTGTTGGTCCATAGCCATTCACAAATTGCTTGAGCCGACAATACGGACTGGACATAAACGCTCTCACGATGGTGATATCCAGAGCATCGCCTCCGATAAGTAAGTTATCGAGAGATTGAAGCGCCTGAGGGCGGGATGACGCAATGTCATTAAATAATGAAACCGTTAGCCACGCAGTATTAATTTCCTTGTTTTTTAATTGCGTCTCCAGCTTTTCATAATCCAATAGCGTCTCTTTTGCTACAGTGCCGCAGCTGGCACCATTGAGTAAAGGTACAAAAATCTCCAGTAAAGATGCATCAAAGGCTGGGGACGAAGTGACTAAAAAGCGATCATTCGAAGTCAGTTGCAAAAAATTGGGAGACTGAGCCAGCCGCATAATCGAATCAATACATATTTCCACCCCTTTGGGCGTTCCCGTCGATCCAGAGGTATAAAGCACGCATGCTTCCCCATGTCGCCCTTTTTTAAGAGGTGACCTCGCATTACATGAAAAATCAAACGATGCATGATCAAAATCGCGCCTTTCTTCCGACGGTTTGTCGTCAATATTAATTAACAGGGTCCCGTAGATTTCAGCGTCATCGATAATAAATGAAAGCCTCTCGTTCGGGTAATGAGGGTCTAATGGTACAAATGAGCAACGATTTAATAAAATCGAAAAAATGGCGACAATATATTGATACGATGGTATGCCAGTCACGCCGATACGCATACCAGGCTGGACGCCCTGCTCATTTAGGAAATGACGTGTCCGCGAGATGTCTTTGGACATTTGAGAAAAAGAATATTCGCAGAGTTCATCGACAACCGCTATCGCACTAGCCCTCTGTTCAAATACGTTATTAAGACACGCTTCAAAAGCAATGGGCACTAAAGAAGGAGCGGTAACCAATTGAGCCAATCGAGAAGGGATATCAGGCTCACATGGATAGCCTGCCGACGCCATTAAGTGCTGTTTGAACAACGCCATAAGGCTTTTAACGTACGCTGAATAGATATAATCGCTATTGTACTCGAAAGTTAATAGCATCCCCTCATTAACCAATGTACAGTGGCAAAAGAGATCGAACATTGCTTGTTCTATAGGCATCTTCATAAATCGAGACTCGCACCCGGCAATCTCTAAGCAATTATCATGCCCACTGTTTTGCAAAACTATCCCGGTCTGTAGTGAATGTAAATTCACATCGCTATTATTATGCGTCATCTCATCCAGATACACTTGGGAATGCTGTAAACATTGCAGTATATTTTTATGCGCGTCACTAAGTGAGAGATTGTCTTTATAATTCAGCCGAACCGGGATAGTGTTTACAAACATCCCTATCGTCTGAGCAAACTCTTCACGATTTGCAACCGGTACGGCAACTACCACTTCATCCAATACGGCAAAATCAGCAAGCGTCTTACCAAAATAGAACAGCAAATAACTGAATAAACTGATATTTTCACGCTGTGTAGAGGCATAAATCGATCGCATGAGTTCTTTACTCAGAGATATTGAGTATTGATTTTTTTCGCGATGATTTTGTTGATTTACCGCGATCTTAGATTCTGCTCTTGGGATGATTGTTGGAATAACACACTGATTGAGATAGGACGCCCAATAAGAGAGGTCGTCTTTAAATCGTGGGCTGGCGCGATAGGCCAACATTTGCCGTGTGGCGCTCAGATAATCATTATCTGTTTTACCAGATAAAGGCAGCCCATTGCTTAAATTTTCATAATACGCGGATAATTGTTGAATCAATAACTTAACCGACCAGCCATCCAGCGCCAAATGAGTAGAAAAAATCAGTAAAGTATGCTGATCTGTACCGTTAGTGATAAAGCGAAAACGGATCAACGGCCCAACCGACAGGTTTATCGGCTGTTTCACTTCTTCGGCGTAAACCGCTTGCCAACACCTATCCGTGAGTATGATAAAATCCACATCAGCCACGGAAGATTCCTGAAATACCTCTCCTTCAGCTTCACAAAATACCGTCTGGAGCGCCTCATTATTTTCAACAACCGCACGACAGGCTACCTGAAGATTATTTGCATCTATTTCACCATCCAGCCTATAACCGAACACCAATAGATTTGGGGATATCTGTTCGTTTAATTGCTCAATATACCAAAGACGTTTTTGAGCTGGAGACATCGGAACGCGTGCTGATATAAATGTTTCAACGCTTTCGCAGTTGGTTTCGCCTTTGCTCATTTTTGTTCTGACTAATAATGCCAGCTCAACCGCACGGCTATGCTTGAGAAATTCATCCACCCGTAATCTGACACCAAAATTCGATGCAATATTATGAATTACCTCATAAATTTGTAGAGAACTCCCCCCCAACTCAAAAAAATCACATTCCGCGACGGCCTGTTTCGCCTGAGGTAGAAGACTCCGGTATAATCTCTCAATTTCGTTAGTAAGATTATCCGCTTGCTGCAAGCACTGCTCATCCTGAGTGGACTGTATATTTGATTCAATCGCGTTAATATCAACCTTACCGTTTCGGGTTAATGGGATCGCATTCAACAATACCATACGCTCAGGTATCATATAGCGAGGCAGGCGTTGAGCTAGGTGCGTATTAATTTCTGACGGAGTGAGCGGTATTTCTGCTGGAGAAACCTCAATATAGGCAACCAGCGTCTGGTTTGCCTGATCAGGATCTGGCCGGATATAGCACACATTGATGCCATTAATTTCCTGTAGGATTTGCTCAACCTGTGAGAGATTGACTCTCAATCCCCGTATTTTTACTTCATGGTCTTTCCGAGCGATAAACTCTAGGTTTCCACAGGGAAGCCGACGCACCAGATCGCCGGTTTTGTAATACCAACAGCCGTTAATCTCTACAAATTTCTTCTTCGTTTCCTGCTCGCACGTATATCCTTGGGCGAGCCCAAGGCCGCTCACCCATAGCTCCCCGACTTCGCCATCCACTATGGCATTGCCATGATCACTGACAATCATAACCTGCGTTCCATTGATGGGTTTACCAATAGGAACACTTGAATGATCCGGTGATAATTGGAAAATGTCATACGTTGTCGTAAACGTAGTATTCTCCGTTGGGCCATAACCATTAATAAAAGAAGTTAAATGACAATATGGGCTGGACATAAATTGGCGAACCAACTCAATATTGAGCGCGTCCCCGCCAATCAACAGATTTTTCAAATGAGAAAGCGCATTAGGATAGTGAGTAAAAATGGTATTAAATAACGCCACCGTCAGCCATAAAGTTTCGACGCCGCCAAAGATTAATTGTTGTTCTAGCCGCTCGAAATCAAGAACATCCTGCTTATCGATAACATATATTCGGCCACCGTTAAGTAATGGATACCAAATCTCAAACGTCGATGCATCAAATCCTATCGAGGAACAATGCGCCGTTGCTTCCAAACCATTACTATTTATATAATTGGCATTTACGACTAATCGTATAATGCCTGAGTGGTCCACTTTTACCCCTTTGGGCAGCCCTGTCGAGCCAGAGGTATACATAATATAAGCAGGGCTTTTCGGATCATATTCAGTATTCGGTTTTGCATCATTCTCATACTCTAAAAGAGATCGCGCAAGGCAAAACGTCAACTCTGTTTCAAGATGTTGATCGGATATCACGACAGAGGCATGGCTGTCTTGGGAAATATAATCTAACTGCGCCACGGAGTAGCTTTTATCAACAGGCAGATAAGCCCTGCCCGTCTTAACAATCCCCAATATTACAACCACAGCTTCTAAACTTCTGTCCATATATACTAAGACAGGCCGATTATCATGAGGAAAATGATCGACAAGATAATTGGCAACTCTATTTGATATACTATCAAGTTCATTATAATTGAGCTGGCGATGAGCATCAGACAGCGCCACGGAGTGCCCAGATTTTCCAACAATCTCAGCAAATAACTCGGCAGTCAAAGATAAACCTTGGTTTTTTCTGCTAAATGGTGAAAAACTGGTCATTATCCAAAAACTCCACTAACTTATAAATAAACTCTTCAGGTTTGGGAAATTTCATCCCTTGTCCGGTCATAATTTCTTCTGTATTAATAACATTCACATTTCTATAGTCATGGCTGATCACTGGCTTATCGTCATTCTGGTAGGTGTAATACGATAAAATGGGATATAAGGCATTCTCTTTGCCCACTTTGGCTAAATCCCGAATAAGCCAAGTTTTATGATCCGCTCCGTGAATAACATAGCCACGGCGATTCAATATATTAAATACGTCATTCATTTGTCCGATGTTTGGATTCGGAACATTGTATACCTTATTTTTATTGCTCAAACAGATAGCGATAATGAGTCGGGCCATAAAATCGACAGGGGTAATATTGATTTCATTATTAATGTCAGGGAAACTTCCTAACTGGAGACAACCTTTTATGAATAACCACAAATGATCGTGTTCAGCATTAAAAGTTCCAAGAGTCGAATGGCCGACAATGCTTGAAGGGCGCACAACATTAATGGAAAAACCTCTTTCCCGGGCTTGCCGCAGTAGAACTTCCGCCGCCCACTTGGAGCGAGCATAACCATTGGATTGAGGTTGTGGACGTGACGATAACGAGGGAAGTTGCTCTACGTACCGCGCACGTTCGTCCAATTCAAATACGCCGGCTAGCGTTGAAACAAAATGGATATTTTTCGGTCTGAATACCGAAGCAACCGCCAAGATTTCCAAGATGCTAAACGTATTGGTGCTCTTTAAACTACTATAGTCGAGAATATGGTTTACTCTGGCAGCATTATGCAAGATATCAGTGACATTCTCGCACACAGATTGATAATCCTCGTCTGAGAGACCCAGTCGTGGTTGTGACACATCACCACTTATCACAGAAAGCTTTGATAGCTCTTGCTCGGGTGCAAAACGGCTCAGTTGCGTTTTAACACGTTGATAAGCTGTCTGACCATCGTGTGCTCGAACCAACGCCACCACGCGAGTCACGCTTTCATTTCGCAGCAGCTCAAGCACCAGGTTACTTCCCAGCAAACCAGCTGCTCCCGTGACAAGAAACACCTTATTTAAATCGGAACGCGCGTCATTCATCAATGGTTTGACAGGGAATAAATCGTCAGGCAACAACAGATCATTATATTCACCGCCGGAATCGGATTCATCCATTGGACAAATTAGGTCAACGATACGACCTACCGTGGGGCGATCGATAAACCGGTGTAGAGCCAGCTCAAAGCCTAATTTGCGACGAAGACATTGTGACAATTGCGTAAAAATCAGAGAGTCGCCGCCGCAGTCAAAAAAATGACTATCCTCATCGACCGCGTCAATATGAAGCAAATCTACAAATATCTTCTTCACTACGGTTGAAACCCTATCTCTGTCGACAACCGTCTTGCCTAAAGTGTTAGTGATAACATCGATAATGTGCTCTGGCGTGGGAATATTCATGAATTCATGCAGCGGCAGCGCTACTCCCAGTGAATTCTTTATTTCTGCCATCAGCGACGTGAACATCACGGATTCCCCACCCAGCGAAAAGAAGTTGCTGTGATCATCAATCTCTTCTACTTCAAGCACTCGGCAAAAAACCTCACGTACGATTTGTGCTATCTGAGTCCGATCTAATGAATGGCGCGTATGTCCATTCGGTATTGGTCCACTCACCCATTGAGCTAAGCGTTGATGCAGGTTGTGAGTGGAAACAATAAAATGCCGTAGAGACAACAGATCGAACATTGATGAGAAAATCTCATCAGCATCCTGATTATTAATAGCTAATTGTTTGACTTCATTAGACAAGTTAGGATCGTCATGCAAATTCCATCCGTCCCACGATACGCTCAACCAGCGGGTTTTGGCACCACACCGGGTGAACACAAATTCATTCATAAACTGATTCACATATGCGTAGATGCCCAAGCCAATCCCGCCGAGTACCGTTGAGATAGAGGACATTAATACACAGAACTCTGGCTCATATTTAGCGCATATTTTTGTAAGCGAGGTCATGCCATCCACTTTTGCCTGATAATGGCGTTCAATATTCGATTCCGTTGCGGAAAACAGCGGCATTAATCCCTCTGGATTAGTGTAACCCGCGCAGTGTGCAATACCGACGATCGGCCCAAACCTGCAATTGAGCCGTTCAACGAGATCCTGAAAATCTTGTTGCTGTGTGACACAAAGCGAGGCATAAAACACCCGTTCAGAATGATGTATCGCTTCAAACGCAACATCATTTTCAATCGACGTAATGGCGCTTTCACTCAGTTGATAAAGCGGCCTGATTGGCGCATCGGCATATTTCCGCCCCGTGAGCACAACATTGAGTTCGGAGTGAGCAATAATATGCGCGGCCAAAATCAAGCCCACCTTTCCTAATCCCCCCGTAATGAGCACATATCCTTGCTCTGGCCAAACGAACGGATCTTTCAATGAAGGATCGACAGGAACATATTGTTTATACCAGAGGCGATCAGTATCAATATGAAGTACATTAGCTCGGTTCATCACCGTGGAAAGATCTGCATTCAGCACATGCTCCAAGGTGCCGGTATAACTAAGCAACTTCATGGAAAGCCCAGGATTTTCCTGTGGGATAACTTGACATAACGAGCTCAACGCTCGCCTATAACAATCCTGTTGCTGCAAAGCAAGTGGCTGGGGCGAATCTGAAATCACGACATAGGCGGTCATTTCGCATTCATGGCTGATGGCCTTAAATTCAGCCAAAAATATGTTCAGATGCTCCGGAGTGATGGCGTCAACGTCCTGGAAGCCGATATAAAAGAGTTCGTGTTCCCGGCGAAACCAATGGCGATATTCATTTAACGGTTCAGCCGTCGTGCAGCTTTTGAGAGAAGTTGGTTCAATTGCCCAACAGTCACGATATAACCATTGAGCGACAGGTAATTTACCTTTGTGTCGCAAAGTGGCTGGCGTTGACTGATGGAAATATTCCTTTTGGTTAAAAACATAGCCTGGCAGGTTGCATTTTCGCCATCTTTCGGACAGCCTCCGTTGCCAATCTATAGCAATACCGTGAGTCCATAGCAATCCAAGTAGCGCAACCTCTCCTTCCTGAACCGGAACCGATCTCACCGCAACGAATCGTTCCCGGCTCGAGGGGTGACAGCCCAGCACAATTTGCTCCATTGCACCGCTCAGGCCAAGATCGACACAGACTGTTTTTTCGACTCGTATCGCCTCGACACAATTCAGCATTTGCACCGGTTGAAGTAATTGCTCCAACCAATATTCCTTATTGCACAGCGCCGTCAGCGAAACCTTTTTCCCACTCAAATTAGAATAAATACGGGCATGAACTTGTTGGAAAGTTATCGTGGCAAAAATACGTTTGAGCGGCTCAATAGCCTTTGCCAACAAAGGACTATGGAACGCCTTATTTGTAAGCAATCGTTTTGTTCGACGCTCTTCGTTCTTCAATTGTTGTTCAAGGGTATCAATGTCAGCATCACTTCCGGAGATGGCAACAAGATGCGATCCATTAATCGCCGCCACCGTTAGCGAGTTAAAAAGCCGGCTCCTCACATTTTTCTCTGTATCAAATACCGCCAACATAGCACCGTTGTCACAACGCTGTATCGCCACGGCCCGGCAGGCAATGAGACGAATGGCATCTTCAAAATCCCACAAACCGGCAATTGCGGCAGCTATCCATTCTCCCAGGCTATGACCAATATATGACGAAAAATGGACGCCTTCATCTTCCAGCATTTTTGCCAGCGAATATTGAATGGCAAACAATATCGGTTGTGCATAAAGTGTATGCTGCGTTGTGATATTTTTCTGGTAGTTCTTATCAAGCGCAACACATGCCAGGTCCTTAGGTATTCCAGGCTGAGACAAGAATTGCCGAATGCAACGCTCGAAATAATGTCTGAAAGCGGGGAAATATTCGTAATATTGGCCGGCGGCCCCTTTTATATTTCCTCCCTGCCCTTCAATAATTAGCAACGCTTCAGCGCCTGACGCCACAGTTTGTATCGGCGTTCTAGGTGCAGATAACGAGGCTTTAAGTTCCTTGATTGTTTTCACCAGATGAAAACGCCGCACATTTTCCTGAGGGCGGCAAAAAATCATCGTCCCTGCAATATCCGCTACAGAACAGCTATCATTTTTTTCTAGCCAGGCCAGCAAATCGCACTCAAGAGACGCTAATGAAGACGCATTCCGGCTGCTCAACGGTATAAGATACGAGTGACCCTCATTTTGCTTCTCTACCGGCTGCTTTTCTGGTTCCGGATGAGCTTCGAGGATCAAATGGCAATTAGTTCCTCCCATGCCAAAGGCGCTTATCGCCGCTTTAGGACAAGAATTTTGATAGACAATGTTCTCCCGAGGTACGTATAACGACGTACTCTCAATATCCAATCTCGGATTGTATTCCCTAAGATACGGCGAACCAACTATGGTATTATATTTCAAAGACATAGCAACTTTTATAACGCCAGCGACCCCTGAGGCAGAATCCGTATGGCCGATATTCCATTTGACACCGCCCAAAGCATAACCAGCCCCAAATTCTGGCTGGTTATATACCAGGTCGAGTGCGGCAATTTCGATCGGATCGCCTAAAGCGGTTCCTGTCGCGTGGCATTCAATATATTCAACGTCTTTTGCTGAAACATTACTTTGTCGTAAGGCCTGTTGAATAACCTCACGTTGTCCTTCAATGCTTGGCGCCGTATATCCGACTTTCCTCGCCCCGTCATTATTGACCGCCCCTCCTTTTATCACCGCATAGATCGGATCACCGTCTGTCAGAGCATCGGCCAAACGTTTAAGTACCAAGATTCCTACGCCGCTAGCAGGAACAGTGCCATCGCTTTCAGAGGAAAAAGGCCGGCATTGACCGTATTGTGAAAGGACGCTGCCTGTAACAAACTCATATCCCTGCCCTTGAGGAATATTGATGCTCGCGCCTCCCGCCAACGCAATGCCACTTTCGCCTATCGATAAGCTCCGACAAGCCTGATAAATGGCTACCAATGAGGAGGAGCACGCCGTTGAGAGCGTGTAAGCGGGACCTTGCAAGTTGAGATGATAGGCAACCTGGGTCGCAACACAATGATGGCTATTTCCTATTAATAAAGAGTACTGAAGATTTTCATCTTCGTAATAGGGCGAGTTAACAAGATTTTTTGTAAGGTATTGATTCGCGCCAACACTTAAAAATGTTCCAATCTTATTGTCGCTGAGATGCTCTGTGACATTGGCATCATAAAGCGCCATGACACTGTGTTGCAGCAACTGCCTCAATTGGGGGTCCATCAATTTGGCATCGCGGGGCGAAAGGTGAAAATAAGAGGCATCAAACATATAGGCGTTTGACAAAACACCTTCAGCAGGCACATTTCCTTTTTTCGCCGTTGCCAGCGGTATTTCAGTCGCAGTTTGATGGTGTTTGATCAGTTCCCAAAATTGCTCTTTATTTTCTGCGCCAGGAAATGAACAAGAGATCCCAACAATTGCAACATCGATAAAGCTTTTTTCGCTAAGGTTCATATTCTATATCTTTATTAATTTGACAAATTTTCCTTGAAAAAAATTAGAGATTTAATTATGAATAATAAGGCGATGATATTTTTGAATTAATAAGCTCCGCTTGCTGCGAGATTGTGGCACTCGTAAATAGTTCATTCATTTTTATTTTTACGTTGAATTTTTTTATCATCTCTCGATGAAGCTTCAACATTAACACTGAATTACCACCAACTTCAAAATACTTATCATCATAACCAATATTTTTAGTTCCGAGTAATTTACGCCATATATCCAGAATGACGTCACATATATCCTCATCACCGATAAGGACAGGTTCAGTAGTAATATATTTTTCCGTCAAAACACTTACATCTACTTTACCATTGGTAGTCAACGGAAATAAGTCTATCTTTATTAGTCTGTTCGGGATCATATATTCAGGCAAACGAGAAGATAATTTTTTTCTTAACACATCTTCTTTCATTTCACACTGACAATAAAATGTCACCAACAGATCTCCCAACTCACCTTTATGAATAATTGTTTTAGATTGTATGGCAGCATCTAAGGATGCCATTTCATTATCAATTTCACCTAGATTGATCCGAAACCCATGAAGCTTAATAGTATTATCTGCTCGGTGGGAGAAAATAAGCTGCCGATTTTCATCCCAATACGCAATATCTGATGTTTTGAAATACCGCTCACCAGACAAAAGAATAAAATTCCGATGGGTTAGCTCTTCGTCCAATAAATATCCCATCGCAACGCAATCCCCACCTAAGTAAATTTCACCGTTGGTGTTACTCTCTCTGATTTCTCTGCCTGACTGATCCATAAGCTTCAGTTTGGAATTGGCCAATGGTTTCCCTAAAGGTAAAGGATCCATCACTTCTTTTACTAACTGAGACACATTCCAGACTGACGCTTCTGACGGCCCATAGCAGTGCATCAACTCGTAATCCAACATGCTAAAATCTCGAGCAATAGCGTTTGGCTGAACTTGTTCGCCACCAAAATACAATCGTCTAAAACTTGGACACCCTATAAAATTGGTTAACACGCCAGCATTCACTAAGGCGCTGGTTACAAAAGCCAACGTAATACCCTGCTGCCGTACAGTTTTTTGAAGCTCTTCGCGCTTTAAAAGAAGTTTGGGTGAAGTAAAGCAAAGAGAACCGCCTTTTAGCAACAGGCTCCATAGTTCAAACTGAAAAGCATCGAAAGAAATAGATGAGAATTGAGCCATACAGTCATTTTCATTGATATCATCTTGAGTATTAATAAAACTCAAGATGTTATCATGACTCAACATAACGCCTTTTGGTTGTCCAGTTGATCCGGAGGTAAAAATAACGCACATCAACTCATTATTCTGAGTAACTTGATGCTCAAAAGACGAGGATTCAAACAAAGAATCATAGCTAATAACCGGACATTTCTGAGTATTTAATGGTCTATCGGATATGACCGCTTTTGCATATTTCAAGATCATCTCTTTACGAAACTGGGGGTTGCGAGTATCGAGACAAGTATATGAACCAGAACTTTTTAACACCCCTAAAATACAAACAACAAGCTCAAAAGATGACTCTAAATGTAAGCAAATTAACTTTCCAGACATATTATTTTTTATTAAATAATTAGCTACCTGAGTTGATTTTAAATCTAACTCAGAATACGTCATTCTGTCTGTATCATTTACTAGCGCAATATGCTGAGGAAACTTTTTAACAATTTTACCAAAACAATCAATAATCTTATTCAAAATTAACCGTCCTAAAAATCATTTAAAGCCTATCAATAAAAAAGCAAGAATTATACTAATAACTTTTACATATCAAATTAAAAACCGATAGATAACAGAAGATAACAAAACCCTATAATAACCAATCAACATTTATTAAATGATATACAATTTTATTGCTCGTAATATTAATACATGTAGTTATTGGTGTCTAGGGATTATAAAAAACAGGATTTTATACAAGTTCAATTTTTTATTTATTAGTTTGCGTTTAAACAATGAATATTAATAAAATCAATAAAAAAGTTAATCGTGGAATAAAAATTGCTTTTACATTTAATTCTACAAAAAACAAGAAATTAAGAATATTAAATTACGCTAAATATAATTAAATAAATTTAATCCTAAAAAGATATTTTTTATATTTATTTTATTTTTTATAAAATTTTAAATATAAATTAAATATTGTTTTTATAATATTATTATGTGATTAATAATAATATGTTTGTTTAGACTTGATCTGACAGTTAACGATTATTTATACAGGTATCTGTCAGGTTATATCTGGCTTAAAATTTTTCAGTCCAAATAATTTTTTCTTCAAACAATGTTTCCACCGGTGATCTTGTAAGTACACTCGCTTTAGTTTCACATGCTTTTTGAAATTTTTAGGTTTTCAGCCATCAGTCGGTATTCTTCCAGCGTCAAGCTATTCAGGGATTCATGGAAATGCTTGCGGTTGTATTCGTTCAACAGCGTTATGTGATTTCCCTGACATCATTCAGCGCCCAGGAAAAATACCCGCACTGGTTCAAACGCGGCAATCAGGGTAAACGTAGCCTCATCAGGCTGGCAGACAATACCGGAAACTCTGGCAGCACTGAGTGTCTATGAGGAGTTGCCGTGATGCATGAGCTGGAAACGCGCTGCTGGGTCGCCTCCTGAAGATGGAGCTTCTGAGTTATCACGTCGAGAGTCTGCTGGAACAGGCTGCAAAAGGTTAGAGTGGGGCACCATAAGAAATGGCCTGTGAAATTTTTCTTTCCGCCGCGTAGGACTTTTACTCTGGATACCCGCTATTCTGAGAGAATCATTAGAGACGAAAAAAAACCGTATCCCTTTGACAGCGATACGGTTTTCATGCATCCAGAAATGTATAAAAAATTCCGGAATAAATTAGTGGCGGAACGGACGGGACTCGAACCCGCGACCCCCTGCGTGACAGGCAGGTATTCTAACCAACTGAACTACCGCTCCACCGATTCTTTTACGCGTATCGTCCTGATACCTGCCCTTAGGGCCAGCATTCCGCTGCTTAGACTCATCTCTTTGAGTTTGTCGATTATCAGATGTCACTCCGATAATCCGTGTTTGATGCCTGGCAGTTCCCTACTCTCACATGGGGAGACCCCACACTACCATCGGCGCTACGGC
>NZ_JAEMHF010000018.1:0-30505 GCF_016456245.1 Brenneria sp. L3-3C-1
ATTGTCTGATTAAATTGTTAAAGAGCAGTGCCACACAAGCTGTGGCGCGGGCCGCATATGTTATGCAATTCCGCTGTGAAGTCAAGTGATTATTGCCTGACTCCTTACCGTCACCCCAACCGCGTAATCGCCGTTGCCGTGTCAGTGGAGGCGCATTATAGGGACTTCTGCGCAGGCCGCAATAGGTATTTCGCATAAAAATCATCGTTTGCTGCAATACACAGCAAAACACCGGCTTATACCCTTTTTTACACAAACTTATCCACAGATAAGATTCTGACTAAAATTAGACGAGCATCACGCAAACGTTTTCGCTACAATTCTTCCGCGAAAAACGCGCCCTCTTGTTGTGGACGTTAACTGAATATTTTTCTTTGTCTTGTCATCGCTGGTCTGTAAATAAAGAAAAAGACGATATTCACGTACTGTTCTTTACTGACTACCCAAATCCAAGGGATACCATCATCATGCAACAACCTCGTCCTATCCGCCGTGCTCTGCTCAGCGTTTCTGACAAAGCAGGTATTGTCGACTTTGCTCAAGCCTTGTCTCAACGTGGGGTAGAGCTGCTTTCCACCGGAGGCACAGCACATCTGCTGGCCGATGCAGGCTTACCGGTAACGGAGGTATCAGACTATACCGGTTTCCCGGAAATGATGGATGGACGCGTTAAAACTCTGCATCCGAAAGTTCATGGCGGCATTCTGGGACGTCGCGGGCAGGATGATGCCATCATGACAAAACACGATATCCAACCTATCGATATGGTTGTCGTGAATCTTTATCCGTTTGCCCAGACCGTCGCCCGTCCAGACTGCAAACTGGAAGACGCCGTCGAGAATATCGATATTGGCGGACCGACGATGGTTCGCTCTGCGGCCAAGAATCATAAAGATGTGGCTATTGTGGTTAAGAGCGGCGACTACGACACCATCATTAACGAGATGGATGCCAACAACGGCTCGCTGACCTACGAGACGCGTTTCGATCTGGCGATCAAAGCTTTTGAGCACACCGCAGCTTATGACAGCATGATTGCTAACTACTTCGGTGCCCTGGTGCCGCCTTATTATGGCGAAACGGATAAACCATCAGGACCTTTCCCACGCACGCTTAACCTGAACTTCGTGAAAAAGCAGGATATGCGCTATGGCGAGAACAGCCACCAGCAGGCGGCCTTCTATATAGAAGAAAATGTAACGGAAGCTTCTGTCGCAACATCTCAACAATTACAGGGCAAAGCCCTGTCCTACAATAATATCGCCGATACCGACGCTGCTCTGGAATGTGTTAAAGAGTTCACTGAAGCCGCCTGCGTTATCGTCAAACATGCCAATCCATGCGGCGTGGCTATCGGTAGTTCGATTCTTGATGCCTATGAGCGAGCCTACAAAACCGACCCAACGTCTGCTTTCGGCGGCATTATTGCCTTTAACCGCGAGTTGGACGAACAAACGGCGCAGGCGATTATCAACCGCCAATTTGTTGAAGTCATTATTGCGCCGTCCGCCAGCGAAGCGGCGCTGAAAGTTACCGCAGCCAAACAGAATGTACGCGTACTGGTTTGTGGCGAATGGCAACAGCGTGTACCGGATTTGGACTTCAAACGTGTGAACGGCGGCCTGCTGGTACAGGATCGCGACCTGGGGATGGTCGATGCCTCTCAGTTGCGGGTGGTTACGGAGCGCCAGCCCAGCGAGCAAGAATTACGTGATGCGTTGTTCTGCTGGAAAGTGGCCAAGTTCGTTAAATCCAATGCCATTGTCTACGCCCGTGACAATATGACGATCGGTATCGGCGCAGGCCAGATGAGCCGGGTATATTCCGCCAAAATTGCAGGTATCAAAGCCGGCGATGAGGGGCTGGAAGTGAGAGGTTCATCCATGGCCTCTGACGCTTTCTTTCCGTTCCGAGATGGTATTGATGCCGCTGCTGCGGTGGGTATCACGTGCGTCATCCAACCCGGTGGTTCTATTCGTGACGATGAAGTCATCGCCGCTGCAAATGAACATGGCATTGCGATGATCTTCACCGACATGCGCCATTTCCGCCATTAATTCAGGATCTGACTAACATGAACATTTTAATTATCGGTAATGGCGGGCGTGAACATGCGCTGGCCTGGAAAGCAGCACAGTCACCGCTGGCAGACAACGTCTATGTCGCGCCGGGTAATGCGGGAACGGCGCTGGAACCGTCACTGAGCAACGTCGATATTGCCGCAACCGACATTTCCGCTTTAGTCGATTTTGCTCAGCAAAATCAGATCGATTTAACCATTGTCGGCCCGGAAGCGCCCTTGGTGATCGGCGTAGTCGATGCTTTCCGTGCAGCAGGGCTGAAAATTTTCGGCCCGACTCAGGCGGCGGCTCAGCTAGAAGGTTCAAAGGCCTTTACCAAGGATTTCCTCGCCCGGCATAAAATCCCTACGAGCGAATATCAAAACTTTACGGAAGTCGAGCCTGCGCTGGCTTATGTTCGTCGCAAAGGCGCCCCCATCGTGATCAAGGCGGACGGTCTGGCGGCAGGCAAAGGGGTGATTGTCGCCATGACGCTGGAAGATGCCGAAAACGCCATTCAGGATATGCTGGCCGGCAATGCGTTTGGCGATGCCGGACATCGTATCGTGGTGGAAGAGTTTCTGGACGGCGAGGAAGCCAGTTTCATCGTGATGGTTGACGGTGAAAACGTGTTGCCGATGGCCACTAGCCAGGATCATAAACGTGTCGGAGATAAAGATACCGGGCCGAATACCGGCGGCATGGGCGCTTACTCCCCTGCCCCTGTCGTTACCGATGAGGTTCATCAGCGCGTCATGGATCAGGTGATTTGGCCGACGGTTAAAGGAATGGCGGCGGAAGGCAATGTCTACACCGGCTTCCTGTACGCCGGGTTGATGATTTCCTCAGACGGCCAGCCAAAAGTGATTGAATTCAACTGTCGTTTTGGCGATCCAGAAACACAGCCCATCATGCTGCGCTTACGTTCCGACTTGATTGAACTGTGTCTCGCCGCCTGTGAAGGTAAGCTGAATGAGAAAGACTCGCTATGGGATGAGCGCCCATCGTTAGGCGTCGTATTGGCCGCTGGCGGATATCCGGGCGATTATCATCATGGCGATGTGATTTCTGGTTTACCCCGGCAGGATGCTGAGGATGGTAAAGTGTTTCACGCGGGTACTGCATTGAATGGCATGAACGTCGTGACGAATGGCGGACGCGTCCTGTGCGTGACGGCATTAGGTAATACCGTGGCGGATGCCCAGAAGCGGGCCTACGAACTGGCTGCTGAAATTCAGTGGCAGGGATGTTTCTGCCGGAAAGATATTGGCTATCGCGCCATCGAGCGGGAACAAGCCTGACAAACCGACAAGCCCGGAGAAATCCGGGTTTTTTATGTTGCACCTGTTTTCACCGTTTATCGGGTTATCATCGCATACGCATTACAGCCGGTCTGCGTCTGATTGCCAGCGGCAAAAATCCCCTTGATCCACCAGCAACAGCTGTGTGCCTTCCGGCGCCTCCAGCCATGCAATGCTCAATGATGACAATCCTGCGAGTTGCTGCCTCCGCTGGGCTATCCATTCCCGTGAAGCGTTGTCGAAATCGGGTTGAACCCTTGCGCCATCACAGGTTATCACCTGTCCGTTCTGCCATATTCCCTGTTGCAGGGTGACTTTACCTGCCTTCAGCACATCGCTGAGTTCCAGTAGGCGTTTGGCATCCCACTGATAAAGAGCGAGATCGTCATCGGAGATTGACTCTCGCCTCTCCGCCAGTTGGCGTTGCATAAAGCTGGCCGTTCCGTCTTCCGCAAAGCGGATTTGGGTCTCATCTTTCTGCGTTTCCAGCTTTCTCTCGATTTCACGTACGTTACCCTGCTGATACAGATACTGGGTGACGACCGAATGATTACCCTGAATCGGGTTATAAACCACCAACAGCCTGACGGTATCATGCTGAGAATCATCTTTGCGCCACAGACGAACAACGCCGTGATCGGAAATATAGCCGCTGGCTAAGACCGGCGGGGGCGGGGTATGGCTGCTGCAAGCCACGATCAGCGCTATTGCGGCCCCAATGCCGAACCAACGCGATAAAAGCAAAAGGGGCGAAAACGCCCCTCTGCTTAAACTTTTAACCGCCATGGCTTATTTAACGGCGTCTTTCAGCGCCTTGCCAGAAACAAACGCTGGCACGTTGGCAGCAGCAATTTTGATTTCTTTACCAGTTTGTGGATTGCGGCCAGTGCGCTCATTACGATGGTTTACTTTAAACGTACCAAAACCAACCAATTGTACTGCATCACCTTCTTTCAGAGACTCAGTAATCGCCGCCAGAGTTGATTCCAATGCTGCTTTTGCCTGTACTTTGGAAAGATCAGCTTTGTCCGCAATTACATCAATCAGTTGAGTCTTATTCATAAGTTATCCTTACAGTGTGTTTATCGCTTGCTAAGCATCGAGTGCGACGGATATGCCATGATAGCACTCTCCTGCATATACGCACCGACAGCCACTTTTATTACGCCCCCCAAATGTAGACCAGACAGGGTGCGGATGTGAAGCCTTAAGACATGCCATTTAAGGCCTTAAATCACGTTTTATCGTGTTATTGACTTAAATTTATCCCAATATTGCTACTTCCGGCCTCACGCAGATCGGCGCGGAGTCCCTTAATCAATTCGATGTCACGCTCTTCACAGGCAGCCAACAGGCGAAAAATCTCCCATTGGATGTCCCATTCCTCTTCAATTGCAGGCAGTACTTTCAACTCATCATCGGTCATTTCTCTACCTGCCTGCGTCATTTCCAACATGGCGACCGTGCGAATCGACGCTTCGCTGATGGCGATCGCATGCTCCAGCGTTTCACCGCTTAAGCGGGAGTGGATCAGCTCGCCTAAAGCAATACAGGCGTCAATCGCCGGGTAGACACCATAAATATCATAGTCATCAGAAGCAGGAATTGCCTCTTCTAATTTTTCCAGTTGGCTATCAAAATTGACTTTTGCATCTTTGACCACCAGCGTTTCCCAAACCAGATCGAGAATGCGGCGATAAACCATGGCATCGCCAAACCCGGTTTGCTGACAGAATTCATGATAATTGGGATACATACGTTCGCAGAGGCATGCCATAAACGTGACATGCTGCCAGCTTCCGAGCTTTTCCAAACGCAAATGAATTGGATTACGTAACATCTTTTATTTTATGCTCATTTAGAGGCAATGGGCGGCAGTGTACCTGAAATTGCCGCTGCGCCCTATGCCTGAATTCTTAAAGTTTTTATAACCGGAGCGCTCACAACATTTGTTGCTGCCAGCGCTGAAACGCAGGCCGTCCAGAGGCTACCGCATCGGCCCAGCGCGTAGGTTCGGGCAGACGATAACCGCGCATACAGCGCTTTACCCACAGCAATGCGCTATCCATACCGATCCGGTGGCCTGTCGCCACGAACAACGGGTTGCAGCGCGCCTTGCTGCGCCATACCCAGCCAATCTGTTCACCTTTATCCAGCAGCGGCTGCTGACTGCCCACCTCGGCGGACAGGTGCTCGAAACGCCCACATAAACGGCTTTTCGCCACGCCAATCGTCGGCACATTCACCAATAGACCGAAATGACTGGCGACGCCAAGCCGACGCGGATGTGAGATACCATGTCCGTCGACAAATAACAAATCCGGCTTGTGCTCAAGCATCTGCC
This sequence comes from Brenneria sp. L3-3C-1, assembly GCF_016456245.1. Classification (NCBI taxonomy): domain Bacteria; kingdom Pseudomonadati; phylum Pseudomonadota; class Gammaproteobacteria; order Enterobacterales; family Pectobacteriaceae; genus Brenneria; species Brenneria sp. L3-3C-1. The sequence continues at coordinate 5,706 of NZ_JAEMHF010000018.1, forward strand.
AGGCGGCAGTCAGGCCCGGACACTCCCGAAAGGAGAGAAACCCGGGAATGTATGGCATCGTCGTGTCGACCCGCGCAATTTTATACTCTACCAATTCCAGCGAGGGATAGCGCATAACGGCGATAGCCGCGCGGGTAATCGTCCCTTCTTGTTCAAACCCCACATCCGCGCCGGCAATGAAATCCGGCTGTTCGAAAGGAAGATCGTCATAGCGAATAATTTCCGAAGCGCGGGCCAGTTGCTCCTCACGCAACCGCAGAGTATCAATCACGCGTCCTCCTGTCGGCTACTGGTGGTACATACGGGATAACGCATGCACGGCCTCTACAAAGGCGCCGACATGCTCTGGCGGCACATCCTGATGAATGCCGTGCCCCAGATTAAACACATGCCCGTCGCCCTGGCCGAATCCCGCCAGAATGGACGCTACTTCCTGTTCAATCCGCACGGGGGATGCATAAAGCATGGACGGATCCATGTTTCCCTGTAGCGCGACTTTGTCGCCGACGCGGCGGCGGGCATCGGCAATATCGGCGGTCCAGTCCAGTCCCAGCGCGTCGCAACCGGTTTCCGCCATCGCTTCCAGCCACTGTCCGCCGCCTTTGGTGAACAGCGTGACGGGAACCCGGCGGCCTTCGTTCTCACGCTGTAAACCGTCGACGATTTTATGCAGGTAATGCAGGGAGAATTCGCGATAATCCCGGCCGCTCAGCACACCGCCCCAGGTATCAAACACCATGACCGCCTGAGCGCCAGCGCGGATCTGCGCGTTCAGATAAAGGATAACGCTGTCGGCCAGCTTATCCAGCAGTAAATGCAGTGTTTTCGGCTCTGCGAACATCATCTTTTTAATGAGGGTGAACGCTTTGCTGCTGCCGCCTTCCACCATATAGGTCGCCAGCGTCCACGGGCTGCCCGAAAAGCCAATCAGCGGCACAGCGCCGGCAAGGCTTTTGCGGATGGTGCGTACGGCATTCATGACGTAAGCCAGTTCTTGTTCCGGATCGGGAACCGCCAACTTCACGACATCGGCGTGGCTGGTGATGGGAAACTGGAAACGCGGGCCTTCGCCGGCTTCAAAATAGAGCCCCAGCCCCATCGCATCGGGAATGGTCAGGATGTCTGAAAACAGGATCGCCGCATCAAGATCGTAGCGCCGTAAAGGTTGCAGCGTGACTTCGCAGGCCAGTTCCGCGTTTTTACACAGCGCCATGAAATCGCCGGCCTGTGCGCGGGTCGCCTTGTATTCCGGCAGGTAGCGCCCCGCCTGACGCATCATCCATACGGGCGTCACATCAACAGGCTGACGTAGCAAAGCACGCAAATAGCGATCGTTTTTCAGATCGGTCATGTCATTTTCCTTTCAGCATTAGGATGCTTATCATTATCGCAGTGGATGGTAACATGTTCATCGCCGCTCTCATCATAAGCACGGCACAACGCCACCGTATCCTCGATCAAACGGCGAGCGACCGTCCCCGGCGGCGGTAACAACGGCAACCGGTCGTAGCGAAACCAGGCGGCGTCCCGCAACTCTTTCGGATCGTGTTGAATATCGCCCCTGGCGTAATCCGCCATAAAGGCCATCATCAACGAGTGCGGGAAAGGCCAGGGTTGGGAACTGATGTAACGCAGGTTCTTGATCTGAATACGGCTTTCTTCCATCACTTCACGGGATACCGTCTGTTCCAGCGTTTCGCCCACTTCAACAAACCCGGCCAGTACCGTATACATATTTCCACGGTGGCGGTTGTGCTGCGCCAGCAGAATTTCATTACCCCGCCGGATCGCCACGATAATACAGGGGGCGATCTGCGGATAATAACGCTCCTTGCAATGACGGCACAGGCAGGCCAGCTCAGTTTTACTCCGCACCATTTCATGACCGCAATAGCCACAATATCGGTGAGCACGGTAAAACTCCGCCAGTTGTACGCCCCGTCCCGCCATTTGAAACAGCCCGACTTCGTGATCGATAAGCTGACGGACGGACGCCATTCCGGCTTCCCGATTCTGGCAGACTAACCACACGGGCTGCCCCAGCCACTCGCCGATTTGCTGTGCGGCCTGCCCCTGCAATAACCAATTTGCCGCCGTTCCCTGCGGCAACTCTCCCTCAGGGAGCCATATTTGATTTGCGTGACTGATAACCCACCATCCGGTTTCGTCACCTTTTAGCGTTTGTTCCATATCTTTCTATTGCCCCACTGTCACTTCACTGGCATTTTACCATTCTGGGTGATGAGATAACTTTCATAAATTCCGGTTATTTTTTACCATTCACGGAGCTAACAATGCTAAATCAGTTACAAAGCCTGACTGAACTCGTCGGTGGCAATAATGCGTTAATCGACCAATGGCTACAAGCGCGTAAGCAACTGCTGATTGCTTACTACCGGCTGGTTGGCATCAAGCCCAATAAAGAAACACACTCTCTGCTGGATGAAGACGCGTTGGATGACTTTTGCCAAAAGCTGGTCGATTACCTGTCGATCGGCCATTTCCACGTCTATGAACGGATGCTGCGCGAAGCGGGAGAGCTCAGCGAACAGAAGCAGGCATTTTTCAGCCAGTGCGAGCAGGCCTTAACCCACAATACCCAGCGGATTATGGCATCGTACGACAGCCATCTGGCGGCCGCCATCGATCATGATAACTGCATTGAATTCCAGCAGGCGTTGTCCAGCGTTGGGGAAACCCTGGCTGAACGCTTCTCGCTGGAAGACAAGGTGATTCGGCTGATTTTTGATCATTAATCTGTTTTTTATTCTCAGTAAAGTCATCGTTTTAATGTTCGGGTGGCGGCTTACTTTCACAGATAGGCGTTCCTGACTTTGACATACTCGCATTGTCGTCATACAGTGTCATCGTTGTAATCAGCCCATTAATTCTAGGGCTATCTTGTCGGAGTGCCTAGCGCGTTGCCATTTTCCAGGTTTTAACCGGAAATGGCGATGCGCAGGCTGAGACCGTTAATTCGGGATCCGCGGAACCTGATCGGGTTAATACCTGCGAAGGGAACAAGAGTAATGTGCCTGATGAAACCTGGACATCGTCTATGCGTTAACTTTCATGGCATCAATTTTGTTATTACTCCCTCCGAACTCCAGACAAGCAATTTTCCCTTTACGCATCACAGGAACTTGCTATGTCTACAGAACCATTATCTCCTATTGCCCCTAAAACCGGCCGTCGTGAACTGCGTGCCGCCGCGCAGCAATTTATTGATAATTTACAAGGAATGGCCTTCCCTAACTCCCGACGCATTTATCTCGAAGGACCACGTGAGGATATCCGTGTTCCCATGCGTGAAATTCAGCTCAGCCCGACCTTAATCGGCGGCGGCAAGGACACCCCCCAATATGAACCCAACGAACCCATTCCGGTTTATGATACGGCGGGGCCTTACGGCGATCCGGCGTCGCAACCCGATGTCCGAGTCGGCCTGGCGAAGTTAAGGGCAGGTTGGATTGCCGAACGGAACGATACAGAAGCGCTGCCCGGCGTCAGTTCCGACTTCACGCAACAACGTCTGGCCGATGCCGGCCTCGACCACCTCCGATTCGAGCATTTGCCTCGTCCCCTGCGCGCCAAGGCCGGAAAACGCGTGACCCAGTTGCATTACGCCCGTCAGGGTATCGTTACGCCGGAAATGGAATTTATCGCCATCCGCGAGAATATGGGGCGCGAACGCATCCGTGGCGAAGTGTTGCGTCAACAACACCCGGGGCAAAGCTTTGGCGCTAACCTGCCGCAAAACATTACCCCGGAGTTTGTACGCCAGGAAGTGGCGGCCGGGCGCGCCATTATTCCGTCCAACATTAACCACCCTGAATCCGAACCGATGATTATCGGCCGTAATTTTCTGGTGAAGGTTAACGCCAATATCGGCAACTCCGCCGTCACCTCCTCCATCGAAGAAGAAGTGGAAAAACTGGTGTGGTCCACCCGTTGGGGCGCCGACACCGTGATGGACCTGTCCACCGGGCGTTATATTCACGAAACCCGCGAGTGGATCCTGCGCAACAGCCCGGTGCCGATTGGTACGGTTCCCATCTATCAGGCGCTGGAAAAAGTCAACGGCGTGGCGGAAAACCTGAACTGGGAAATGTTCCGCGATACCCTGCTGGAGCAGGCCGAACAAGGCGTGGATTACTTCACCATCCATGCCGGCGTGCTGCTGCGCTATGTGCCCATGACCGCCAAACGGCTGACCGGTATTGTGTCGCGCGGCGGTTCGATCATGGCGAAGTGGTGCCTGTCGCATCATAAAGAAAGCTTCCTGTATGAACACTTTCGCGAAATCTGTGAAATCTGCGCCGCCTATGACGTGGCGTTATCGCTAGGCGACGGCCTGCGTCCCGGCTCCATTCAGGACGCCAACGATGAAGCGCAGTTCGCCGAACTGCATACGCTGGGCGAACTGACCAAAATTGCCTGGGAATACGATGTTCAGGTGATGATCGAAGGCCCCGGCCACGTGCCGATGCAGATGATCCGCCGCAATATGACCGAAGAGCTGGAACACTGCCATGAAGCGCCGTTCTATACGCTTGGCCCGCTGACCACCGATATCGCGCCCGGTTACGATCACTTCACCTCCGGGATCGGCGCGGCGATGATCGGCTGGTTTGGCTGCGCCATGCTGTGTTACGTCACGCCGAAAGAGCACCTCGGGCTGCCTAACAAAGAAGACGTCAAGCAGGGGTTGATTACCTACAAAATCGCCGCCCACGCGGCCGATCTGGCTAAAGGCCATCCGGGGGCGCAGATCCGCGATAACGCCATGTCAAAAGCGCGTTTTGAGTTCCGCTGGGAAGATCAGTTCAATCTGGCGCTCGATCCCGCAACGGCGCGCGCCTATCACGATGAAACGCTGCCGCAGGAGTCCGGCAAAGTGGCGCATTTCTGCTCCATGTGCGGACCGAAGTTCTGCTCAATGAAGATCTCGCAGGAAGTACGTGATTACGCGGCAAAACAGGAGGCCGAAGCGCAGCCGATTGAAATCGGCATGGCGCAGATGTCGGAAGCATTCCGTTCACTCGGCGGCGAGTTGTACCACAGCGCCGCCAGCCTGCAAACGGAGGACAACAAATGACCGAGCCTCAGACCGCTACGCCTTTTGCCCCTACCGCGCATCGGCTTGGTCTCTATCCGGTGGTGGACAGCGTGGCGTGGATTGAACGTCTGCTAAGCGTGGGGGTAAAAACTATCCAGCTACGCATTAAAGACCTGCCCGATGAGCAGGTTGAAAATGATGTCATTCAGGCCATCGCGTTAGGTCGCGACTATCAGGCGCGGCTGTTTATCAATGACTACTGGCGCCTGGCGGTGAAACATCAGGCCTATGGCGTTCATCTGGGACAGGAAGATCTGGACACGGCCGACCTCGCGGCCATCAAACGGGCCGGTCTGCGTCTCGGCGTCTCCACTCACGATGACCATGAACTGGCGCGCGCGGTAGCGGTTAACCCCTCCTATATCGCCTTAGGACACATTTTCCCCACGCAAACCAAAGCGATGCCGTCCGCCCCGCAGGGACTGGCCGAACTGACAAGGCATATTTCCGCCCTTCAGGATCGTTTCCCCACGGTCGCCATCGGCGGGATCGGCATTGATAACGTGCCTGCGGTGTTGACGACAGGCGTGGGCGGCATTGCCGTGGTCAGCGCGATAACCCAAGCGCCGGACTGGCGCCAGGCGACGGCGACGCTGCTCACGATGATCGAAGGACAGGAGGAATGAGATGCCCGACAATCATAAAGCGAAAAACGGCGGCCTGAGCGACCGGGAATTTCTGCGCTACAGCCGCCAGTTACTGCTGGAGGATATTGGCCCGCAAGGCCAGGAAAAACTTAAATCCGCCAGCGTGTTGCTGGTGGGTTTAGGCGGCCTGGGCTCCCCCGCGTCAATGTATCTGGCCGCGGCGGGCGTGGGAACGCTGTTGCTGGCAGACGATGACACGCTGCATATCAGCAACCTGCAAAGACAGATCCTCTATCGCACCAGCGATACCAGCAAGCCTAAAGCCGTGCTGGCGCAGCAACAGTTACAGGCGCTAAATCCTCAGACGGAGTATATCGCTCTGACGGAAAGGCTGACGGGCGCGGCGCTGCGCCATGCCGTCAGCCAGGCCGATGTGGTGCTGGATTGCAGCGACAATATGGAAACGCGCCATGCGGTTAACGCCGCCTGTATCAACGCGGGCAAACCGTTAATCAGCGGCAGCGCCGTGGGTTTCAGCGGGCAGTTGCTGGTGCTGACGCCGCCCTATCGCCACGGCTGTTACGCCTGTCTGTATCCCGAGGCCACGGAGCCGCAACGCAATTGCCGTACCGCCGGCGTACTCGGCCCGGTCGTCGGGGTCATTGGCACTTTACAGGCGCTGGAAACGCTCAAACTGCTGGCGGGGTTGCCTTCGGCGTTAAGCGGCAAACTGCGGCTGTTTGACGGGAAACAACAGAGCTGGGCCACCCTTCAGCTTACGCGCGCCGCCCATTGTCCGGTCTGTGGAGCAGTCGCATGAAGATTACGCTGAACGACCAGACCGTCGAGCTTGCTGATGCAGTGACGGTAGAAACGCTGCTGACGCAGTTAAATCGGCTACAACCCGGCACTGCTCTGGCCATCAATCAAACCATTATCCCGCGCGATACCTGGATTCATCATCAGGTTCAGGACGGTGATGATATTTTGCTTTTTCAGGCAATCGCGGGAGGATGACATGCTACACATTGCCGATACCACGTTTACATCCCGGCTGCTCACCGGCACCGGAAAATTCGCCACCCCTGACCTTATGCTCCAGGCCATTCGGGCATCCGGTTCCCGACTGGTCACCCTGGCGATGAAACGGGTGGATTTGAAAGGAGGCAACGACGCGCTCCTGTCGCCCTTACGTCAGCTCGGCATCAAACTGTTGCCGAATACCTCGGGGGCAAAAACGGCGGATGAAGCCATCTTCGCCGCCCGGCTGGCGCGTGAGGCGTTAGACACCCATTGGGTGAAGCTGGAAATTCATCCGGATATGAAATACCTGCTGCCCGATCCGATTGAAACGCTGAAAGCCGCCGAACGACTGGTCAAAGACGGATTCGTCGTCCTGCCTTATTGCGGCGCGGATCCGGTGCTTTGTAAGCGACTAGAGGAAGCGGGATGCGCCGCCGTGATGCCGCTGGGCGCGCCGATAGGTTCTAACCAGGGGCTGCAAACCCGGGATTTCTTACGCATTATTATCGAACAATCGCATGTTCCGGTGGTGATCGATGCAGGCATCGGCGCCCCCAGCCACGCGACAGAAGCGCTGGAAATGGGCGCGGATGCCGTGCTGGTCAACACCGCTATCGCGGTTGCCCGCGATCCGATAAAAATGGCGCAGGCTTTCAAAGAGGCAGTCGAGGCGGGCGTGCTGGCTAATCAAGCCGGGCTGGGCAGCAAGCAGTACATCGCCAGCGCCACCAGCCCGCTGACCGGCTTCCTGCGCCCGCAAACGGAAGGAGCACGCGGATGACAACCGACTTTCAAACCGTCTGGGAGCGGCTCGACTGGGACGACCTCACTCTGCGGATCAACAGCAAAACCGCTCGGGATGTTGAGCAAGCACTCTCCGCGGCGCGGCCCGATCGGGAAGATTTTATGGCGCTAATCTCCCCCGCCGCCGCCCCTTATCTGGAACCGCTCGCGCAGCGGGCGCAACAGCTTACCCGTCAGCGCTTCGGCAACACGGTGAGCTTTTATGTGCCGCTGTACCTTTCCAACCTGTGTTCAAACGACTGTACCTACTGCGGTTTCTCAATGAGTAACCACATCAAGCGCAAAACGCTGGATGACAATGAGATCCTGCGCGAATGCGCGGCGATCAAGGCGCTGGGCTTCGATCATTTGTTGCTGGTGACCGGCGAGCATCAGCGCAAAGTGGGCATGGACTATTTTCGCCGCGTTTTTCCGCTGATCCGCCCACACTTCAGTTCGCTGATGATGGAAGTCCAGCCGCTGGCGCAGGAAGAGTATGCCGAACTGAAAACGCTGGGCCTGGATGGCGTAATGGTCTATCAGGAGACCTATCATCCGGCGACCTATCAACACCATCATTTACGCGGACAAAAGCAGGATTTTCACTGGCGGCTGACCACGCCGGATCGTCTTGGCCGCGCCGGGATCGACAAGATCGGGCTAGGCGCGTTAATCGGCCTGTCAGACAGTTGGCGCACAGACTGTTATATGGTGGCGGAACATTTGCTGCACCTGCAACAAACCTACTGGCAAAGCCGCTATTCCGTTTCATTCCCGCGTCTGCGCCCCTGCGCCGGCGGCATAGAACCCGCGTCCATCATGGATGAAACGCAACTGATGCAGGTGATTTGCGCTTTCAGACTGCTATCGCCGGACATTGAGCTATCGCTGTCCACCCGCGAATCGCCTTTCTTTCGCGACCACGCCATCCCAATCGCAATTAACAATGTCAGCGCCTTCTCCAAAACCCAGCCGGGCGGTTATGCGGATAACCATCCTGAGTTGGAACAGTTCATCCCTCATGACGCACGTCGGCCGGAAGAGGTGGCGCAGGCGATTGTTCAGGCCGGGTTACAGCCGGTATGGAAAGACTGGGATGACTATCTGGGAAGACGATCGCAATAAGCAATGACGGTTACACATTAGGGAAACCTCTCTCGACGAGGCTTCGCAAAACGCAAACTGCCCTGTCGCCGCGATGAATACCAATGGGTAAAGTAGCGGCGTCGGCATGTCGCTGACCAGAGCGTTTGCCGCTCTGCTTACCAACCGGCCGATACGGGTTTTATCCTTAACCGTATCGGCCCCTCCTCGACCAAAAGGGTATTAAGACTCGCGCATCATTTGGCTAACCGTTTCCCCCAGGATACGCAGTCCTCTGCCCATTTCATCAGTGAACGGCAGGGCATAGTTAAGCCTTAGACAGTTGCGGTATTTCCCCGAGGCCGAAAATAACGATCCGGCGGCAATCTGCATACCTGACTTACGCACCTCGCGGTTGAGCCGCAACGAGTCAAAAGACTCCGGCAGCTCAATCCACACCAGAAATCCCCCCTGCGGACGACTGACGCAAATACCGCAGGGGAAATAGTGGCGCAGCCAGCAGGTAAATACGTCAAGATTACACTTATACTGCATACGCATACGTCGTAGATGGGGCTGATAGTGGCCCTGGCGGATAAACTCGGCGACCGCCAACTGCGTATGTGAAACCGTATAGCCAGTACCGGTATATTTAGTATGAACAACGCGCTCAAGGTAACGGCCCGGCGCTATCCAACCCACACGCAGGCCCGGCGCCAGACTTTTGGAAAAAGAGCTGCACAGTAATACCCGGCCATCTTCATCAAAAGATTTAATGGTTCTCGGACGAGGATATTCATAGGTCAGCTCGCCATAGGCATCGTCTTCGATAATGGCGAGATCGAAACGCTGGGCCAGTATAACCAACGCTTTCTTATACTCATCGGGCATCGTGAAGCCCAACGGATTATTGCAGGTCGGCACCAGCAATACCGCTTTGACCGGCCACTGCTCCAACGCCAGCTCCAGCGCATCAAGACTAATACCGGTGACGGCGCAGGTCGGGATCTCAATCGCTTTAATCCCTAATCCACGCAGGATCTGCATGGTGCCGGGAAACGTCGGCGACTCCACCGCCACGATATCGCCGGGCTGGCATACCGCACGCACCGCCGTGAATAACGCCTCCTGACAGCCGGTGGTGATCACAATATCGTCCATCGTCAGTTGGCAACCGCTGTCCAGCGCCAGACGAGCGACCTGCTCGCGCAGTTCAGGCATGCCATACATATTGTCATAAGCCAATACCCGTTCGTCCTGATGCTGACACAAACGGCCCAGCGCTTTCCACAGCGGTTTCACCGTTGGCTGCCCTACATCCGGCGTCCCACTGCCAAAGTTGAACGCATTGTTCTCAGGGCCATTGTTAAACAGCTCCCGCACGGATTCCCACTGGGTGATCTCAACCGGGCGCTGGGCCGGACGCGTCAACCCGGGAACCGGCGGCGTAGCCTTGCGGGATGCCACAAAATACCCCGAGCGTGGTCGCGGCGAAATAAGCTGGCGGGCTTCAAGCAAATGGTAAGCCTGTTGTACGGTACTGATACTTACGCCGTGTTCCAGGCTCAATGCTCTGACCGACGGCAAGCGTTCGCCGCTTTGATACAAGCCCTGTTCGATGCGCTGCGCCAGCAGAGAGGCAAGGTGTTGGTAACGCGTCATATGTATCATTCCTTATACATAACTAAAGGCATAACCAGTACAGATTGAGGTAAAAAATACCATTCAGATGCAATATCCCATAATCTGTATGTAAAAAAAAGTCATTTTCTGAGTCTGTATTGAATCAACTTTCCCTCGCATCATAGTGCAAGGCAATCAGCAAGGGGGAAAGTATGGAACATCAGGAAAAGCACTCTCCACCGGCACCCGGTCGATCCGCGCGGTGGTCAATACTGATACGACTCTATCAAAAATGGCGAGCGTGGCGGCTCAAAGTGGAAACCCGTAGGGCATTGCTCCGCATGAATGATGAGAGGCTGAAGGATATCGGGCTGACACGAGACGATATAGACCGTTTTTAGTACCGGGGGGCCGAGGTGGCGTTCGATTTATGAAGCCGATACAGAAAGTCTCATGATCTGTATCGGCTTGGTTTTATCAGTCTAACTTTTGCGGTTTCATCCGCATCCCGACAATAGCCGACAGCAAGCAACCTACCGTAAGATAGGTAGCCACACCGTGCCAGGAACCGCCTAAGAACTCCACCAGCAAGACGGCGATAAAAGGCGTAAACCCACCGCCGACGACGCTGGCCACCTGATAGCCGACGCCAGCGCCGCTATAGCGGTATGCGGTGCCGAACAGCTCGGTAAACATCGGCTGCTGTACGCTGACGATCATATCGTGGGCAACGTTAGCCAGCATGATGGCAAAAAACAGTATCCACAGGCTAACCTGCGCTTCCAGCGCCATAAAGAAAGGAAATGCGCTGGCGGCCCCGATCAGGGCGCCGGTGACGTAAATCCGCCGTCGGCCAAAGCTATCCGCCAAACGGGCAAACAAAGGGATGGACAGGCAGCTTATCCCTCCCACCAGCAGGCTGATATGCAGAAAGAACTCCCGCGACATCCCCAGATTGGTCGTGGAGTAATTAAGCGCAAAGGCCGTGACGATATACATCGTCAGCAGTTCCCCCAACCGCAGGGCGATAATCAACAAAAATGCTTTGGGGTGCTTACGCAGCGCCTCAACGATCGGAAACGAACGGATTTTTTTCGTTCTTTCCTGTAATTTTTTATTAGCCTCAAATTCCTGAGACTCTTCCATCCCGGAGCGGATCCACCAGGCGATCGCCACCAACACCACGCTGAATAAAAACGGCAGACGCCAACCCCAGCTAATAAAATCGGCATCCGTGGTATGAAGGCTTACCAGTGAAATCGACCCGGTCGCCAGCAACAGCCCCACGCCATATCCAACCTGCACGCCGCTGCTGTAGAAGGCTTTTTTCTTTTTAGGCGCATTTTCCACGGCTAAAAGGGCGGCGCCGCCCCATTCTCCGCCAACCGCAAACCCCTGAACGGCGCGTAATGTCACCAGTAATACCGGCGCCCACCAGCCAATGGCGTCGAACGTGGGCAATAAACCAATTAACGCAGTGGAAAGCCCCATCGTCCAGACGGTAATCATCAGCATACGTTTGCGGCCCAGCTTGTCGCCAAAATGGCCGAAAACAATCCCCCCCAGCGGCCGGAACAAGAAACCGACGCCAAAAGTACCAAACGCCGCTAACGTGCCCATGGTAGGACTGACCTGCGGGAAAAACTCAATATTAAACACCAACGCGGCAACAATGCCGTAAAGCAAAAAATCATACCAATCCACCACCGCGCCGATAAAACTGCCCCATGCCGCTCTTCGGGCTCGTCCGGGCGCCTGGACGGCATCGCCGGCGGTAGATGAAGGTATTGAAACTGTCGAGGAATCCATGTCTGTCTCGCTGTCTATCTGTATAACAAAAACTTCCGGAAGAAAAACACGCCGTTTACGGCGGCCCGTCAGGGCGGAGGGCAAGACGCCCTACGTAAGTTTTTGACGTCGCCACGGCGACGGCCCGCAAGGGGGCGGCCACGGATGGCACGCCTCAAAAAAAAAGCCCCGGCTTTGGCGGCCGGGGCTTTCAGCAACGGAACCGCCCCACAGGAACGGTTTTATACGGTGCTTAACAACGATTATTCGTCGTCGCTGTTACCGAAGCCAGCATTAAGCAATTCAGCCAGGTTGGCGGATGCTTCATCGGCACTCACCTGAGGCACCACCGGCGCCTCACCCGCCTGACGGCGACGCATACGATCCTGATGGTACGCATAACCGGTACCGGCCGGGATCAGACGACCAACGATAACGTTCTCTTTCAGACCGCGCAGTTCATCACGTTTACCAGCAACCGCCGCTTCAGTAAGAACACGGGTGGTTTCCTGGAACGAAGCCGCGGAAATGAAGGACTCGGTCGCCAACGATGCTTTGGTAATACCCAGCAGATCGCGGCTGTAGGTAGCCGCGATCTTGCCATCCGCTTCCAACTGACGGTTGGCAATCTTGACGCGAGACACTTCCGCCTGCTCGCCTTCCAGGAATTCCGTGCCGCCCGCGCTGACGATAGTGCCTTTACGCAACATCTGACGAACGATAACTTCAATGTGTTTATCGTTAATCTTAACGCCTTGCAGACGGTAAACTTCCTGAACTTCGTTGGTGATGTAACGCGTTACCGCGTGTACGCCACGCAGACGCAGGATGTCGTGCGGAGACTCAGGGCCATCGGACACCACATCGCCACGTTCTACACGTTCACCTTCGAACACGTTGAGCTGACGCCATTTCGGGATCATCTCTTCGTAGGCATCGCTGCCATCCAGCGGAGAAATCACCAGACGGCGTTTACCTTTGGTTTCTTTACCAAAGGAAATGATACCGCTGATCTCAGCCAGAATAGCCGGCTCTTTCGGACGACGCGCTTCAAACAGGTCGGCAACGCGCGGCAGACCACCGGTAATATCCTTGGTACCGCCGGATTCCTGCGGAATACGCGCCAACGTATCACCGGCGCTGATCTTCACGCCATCTTCCAGTTGGACAATCGCTTTACCCGGCAGGAAGTATTGAGCAGGCATATCCGTACCCGGGATCAATACATCGTCGCCTTTATCATCAACGATTTTCAGCGCCGGACGCAGGTCTTTACCGCTGCCGGTACGCTCTGCGCTATCCAGAACCACAATCGAAGACAAACCGGTCAGTTCATCGGTCTGACGAGTAATGGTCTGACCGTCAACCATATCCGTAAAGCGGATGCTGCCGCTGACTTCACTGATTACCGGCATGGTATGCGGATCCCAGTTAGCAACGGTTTCGCCGCCGTTAACCTCGGAACCGTCGCCTTTCGCCATTACCGCGCCGTAAGGCACTTTATAGCTTTCTTTGGTACGGCCGAATTCGTCGATCAGCTTCAGTTCGGTATTACGTGAAGTAATAACCAGTTTATCGTTGCTGTTAACTACGAACTTGGCATTGTTCAGTTTCAGGCTACCTTTGTTTTTTACCTGAATGCTGGACTCAGCCGCCGCACGCGATGCCGCACCACCGATGTGGAAGGTACGCATGGTTAACTGTGTACCCGGCTCACCGATTGACTGTGCGGCGATAACCCCGATAGCCTCACCCTTGTTGATGATGTGACCACGAGCCAGATCGCGACCGTAGCACTTGGCGCAAACGCCGAAGTCGGTTTCGCAACTTACCACAGAGCGAACTTTAACCGCGTCAACAGAGTTCTCTTCCAACATGTCGCACCACTGCTCATTCAGCAGGGTGTTACGTGGAACCAGAATATCCGCCGTACCCGGTTTAATGACGTCTTCAGCCGTTACACGACCCAGAACCCGCTCACGCAGCGGTTCTTTAACATCGCCACCCTCGATAACCGGGGTCATCATGATACCTTCATGAGTACCGCAATCGTCTTCGGTCACCACCAGATCCTGCGCCACGTCGACCAGACGACGGGTCAGATAACCGGAGTTCGCGGTTTTCAACGCGGTATCCGCCAGACCTTTACGCGCACCGTGAGTCGAGATGAAGTACTGGAGTACGTTCAAACCTTCACGGAAGTTCGCGGTGATCGGCGTTTCGATGATGGAGCCGTCCGGCTTCGCCATCAGACCACGCATACCCGCCAACTGACGAATCTGTGCCGCAGAACCACGCGCGCCGGAGTCGGCCATCATAAAGATGCTGTTGAAGGAAACCTGCTGCTCAACCACGCCGTCACGGTTAACCACATCTTCAACCGACAGGTTTTCCATCATCGCCTTGGCGACGCGTTCGTTGGCGGCCGCCCAAATATCGATAACCTTATTGTAGCGTTCGCCGGCAGTCACCAGACCGGATTGGAACTGTTCCTGAATCTCGGCGACTTCGGTTTCCGCTTCTTCGATAATCCCGGCTTTCTTCTCAGGGATCACCATGTCATCGATACCGACGGAAGCGCCGGAGCGCGCCGCGTAGGCAAAACCGGTGTACATGATTTGGTCAGCGAAGATAACGGTCGGCTTCAGCCCCAGAATGCGGTAACAGGTGTTCAGCATTTTGGAGATCGCTTTTTTACCCAGCGGCTGGTTAACGATCGAGAACGGCAAGCCTTTCGGTACGATCATCCACAGAATGGCGCGACCGATGGTCGTGTCAATAATGGTGGTCTGATGCGTTGATTCGCCTTCGATGTTTTTGATCTCTTCCGTAATACGCACTTTAACGCGCGCATGCAGAGAAGCCAGACCGGCGCGATATACGCGTTCAGCTTCTTTCGGACCCGTCAGCACCATGCCTTCGCCTTTGGCGTTGACACAGTCGCGCGTCATGTAATACAGACCCAATACCACGTCCTGAGAAGGCACGATGATTGGCTCGCCGTTCGCCGGTGACAGGATGTTGTTGGTGGACATCATCAGCGCACGCGCTTCCAACTGAGCTTCCAGCGTCAGCGGCACGTGAACGGCCATCTGGTCACCATCGAAGTCGGCGTTGTATGCCGCACAAACCAGCGGGTGCAGCTGGATAGCCTTACCTTCGATCAGTACCGGCTCAAATGCCTGAATACCCAAACGGTGCAGCGTCGGCGCACGGTTCAGCAACACCGGGTGTTCGCGGATAACTTCGTCCAGGATATCCCACACGACGGCTTCTTCACGCTCAACCATTTTCTTAGCGGCTTTAATGGTGGTGGCAAGACCACGCAATTCAAGCTTGCCATAGATGAACGGCTTGAACAGTTCCAGCGCCATTTTCTTCGGCAGACCGCACTGATGCAATCTAAGATACGGACCAACGGTGATAACCGAACGACCGGAATAGTCGACGCGTTTACCCAGCAGGTTCTGACGGAAACGACCCTGCTTACCTTTGATCATATCGGCCAGCGATTTCAGCGGACGCTTGTTGGAGCCGGTGATGGCACGACCGCGACGGCCGTTATCCAGCAGGGCATCGACCGCTTCCTGCAACATACGTTTTTCGTTACGTACGATGATGTCCGGCGCGGCCAGATCCAGCAGACGTTTCAAACGATTGTTACGGTTGATCACGCGACGATACAGATCGTTCAGATCGGAGGTCGCGAAACGACCGCCGTCCAGCGGCACCAGCGGACGCAGATCCGGCGGCAGCACCGGCAGCACGGTCAGGATCATCCACTCCGGTTTGTTGCCGGATTGAACAAACGCTTCCAGCAGCTTGATACGCTTGGTCAGCTTTTTACGCTTGGTTTCGGAGTTGGTTTCATTCAACTCTTCACGCAGCTGTTCGCATTCCTGCTCCAGATCCATGTTTTTCAACAGGGCCTGAATGGCTTCGGCGCCCATCTTGGCGTCGAATTCATCACCGAACTCTTCCAGCGCGTCCAGATACTGCTCTTCAGTCAGGATCTGACGACGCTCCAGATTGGTCATGCCGCCTTCAACCACCACGTAGGATTCGAAGTACAGTACGCGTTCGATATCACGCAGCGGCATGTCCAGCAGCAAGCCGATGCGGGACGGCAGCGATTTCAGGAACCAGATATGCGCAGTGGGAGAAGCCAG
The DNA here is from genome assembly GCF_016456245.1 of Brenneria sp. L3-3C-1. Lineage (NCBI taxonomy): Bacteria > Pseudomonadati > Pseudomonadota > Gammaproteobacteria > Enterobacterales > Pectobacteriaceae > Brenneria > Brenneria sp. L3-3C-1. Next base: position 21,881 of record NZ_JAEMHF010000018.1, read on the forward strand.
TTCGATGTGGCCCATACGCTCACGGCGCACTTTAGTCTGGGTCACTTCAACGCCGCATTTCTCACAGATAACACCGCGATGTTTCAGGCGCTTATACTTACCGCACAAGCACTCATAGTCTTTTACCGGCCCAAAGATACGGGCGCAAAACAGACCGTCACGTTCGGGTTTGAACGTACGGTAATTAATGGTTTCTGGTTTTTTAACTTCACCAAAAGACCACGAACGGATCATGTCTGGCGAGGCCAGAGCAATTTTGATCGCATCAAACTCTTCGGTTTTAGTTTGCGCTTTCAGAAACTTTAATAAGTCTTTCACGGATTGGCTCCTGTCGGAGTTAGACCTGCCAGGCACCTGAACTATGCCATTAAAAAACAAAGTTCAGGTGCCCCTATGACGAATGCCAGCAATACAACGGGCTGGAGTTACTCTTCTTCCAGCTCGATGTTGATACCCAGCGAGCGGATTTCTTTCAACAGTACGTTGAAGGATTCCGGCATGCCTGGTTCCATCTGATGATTGCCATCCACGATGTTCTTATACATCTTGGTACGGCCGTTCACGTCATCGGATTTAACCGTCAGCATTTCTTGCAGGGTATAGGCTGCACCGTAAGCTTCCAGCGCCCACACTTCCATCTCACCGAAGCGCTGACCGCCGAACTGAGCTTTACCACCCAGCGGTTGCTGAGTAACCAGGCTGTAGGAACCGGTGGAACGGGCATGCATCTTGTCGTCGACCAAGTGGTTCAACTTCAGCATATACATATAGCCCACGGTAACCTGACGCTCAAACTGCTCGCCGGTACGTCCATCGTACAAGGTAATCTGTCCGGAGGTCGGAATACCGCCCATCTGCAACAGTTCCTTGATTTCCTTCTCTTTTGCACCGTCAAATACCGGCGTTGCAATCGGCATGCCTTTCTTCAGGTTTTCAGCCAGACGCATAACTTCTTCGTCGGAGAAGGTGTTCAGATCGACTTTCTGGCGCACATCGTCGCCCAGATCGTAGGCTTTCTGGATGAACTCACGCAGCTTGGCGACTTCTTCCTGCTGCTTCAGCATCTGATTGATCTTCTCACCGATGCCTTTCGCCGCCATACCCAGGTGGGTTTCCAGAATCTGACCGATGTTCATACGTGAAGGTACGCCCAGCGGGTTCAGCACGATGTCGACCGGCGTACCGTTTTCATCGTAAGGCATATCTTCGATCGGGTTGATCTTGGAGATAACACCTTTGTTCCCGTGACGACCGGCCATCTTGTCACCCGGTTGAATCTGACGTTTAACCGCCAGATAAACCTTGACGATTTTCAGCACGCCAGGCGCCAGATCGTCGCCTTGGGTAATCTTACGGCGCTTGGCTTCAAGTTTTTTCTCAAACTCGTGCTTCAGCTCATCGTACTGTTCGGCCAACTGTTCCAGCTGATTCTGTTTCTCTTCATCAGTCAGACCCAGCTCCAACCAGCGCTCGCGCGGCAGTGCAGCCAGTTTTTCAGCTTCCACGCCGCCGGAAACCAGCGCCGCGTGGATACGGGCAAACAGACCGGCTTCCAGGATCTGCAACTCTTCAGTCAGGTCTTTTTTGGCCTGCTTGAGCTGCATCTCTTCGATTTCCAACGCACGCTTGTCTTTTTCCACGCCGTCGCGGGTAAAGACCTGTACATCGATAACCGTACCGGAAACGCCGTTTGGTACGCGCAGAGAAGAGTCTTTAACGTCAGACGCTTTCTCACCGAAAATCGCCCGCAGCAGTTTCTCTTCCGGCGTTAACTGGGTTTCGCCCTTCGGCGTCACCTTGCCCACCAGAATGTCGCCGCCGGTGACTTCCGCGCCGATATAAACGATGCCGGACTCATCCAGTTTAGACAGCGCCGCTTCACCCACGTTCGGGATATCCGCGGTGATTTCCTCTGGCCCCAGCTTGGTGTCGCGGGACACACACGCCAATTCCTGAATATGAATGGTGGTGAAGCGATCTTCCTGCACCACGCGCTCAGAAACGAGGATGGAGTCTTCGAAGTTGTAACCGTTCCACGGCATGAACGCTACGCGCATGTTCTGACCGAGCGCCAGTTCACCCAAATCGGTGGACGGACCGTCAGCCAGCACGTCGCCGCGCTCAACCGGCTCACCCAGAGACACGCAAGGCATCTGGCTGATGCAGGTGTTCTGGTTGGAACGGGTATATTTAGTCAGGTTGTAGATGTCGATCCCGGCTTCGCCCGGATACATTTCATCATCGTTAACGCGGATCACGATACGCGAGGCATCAACGTACTGAACCGTACCGCCGCGCTTCGCAACAGCCGTAACACCGGAGTCAACCGCAACCGCACGTTCCATGCCGGTACCTACCAGCGGCTTATCAGCACGCAGAGTCGGCACGGCCTGACGTTGCATGTTCGCACCCATCAATGCACGGTTGGCGTCATCGTGTTCCAGGAATGGAATCAGTGAAGCACCAACGGATACCACCTGCTGCGTGGATACGTCCATATATTCAACCTGATCGCGGCTGAACAAGCTGGACTCGCCTTTATTACGGCAGGTTACCAGTTCATCAATGAAGTGACCTTCTTCATCCAGATTGGTGTTCGCCTGAGCGATAACGAAGTTGCCTTCTTCAATCGCCGACAGGTAATGGATCTCATCCGTCACCACGTTATCACGCACACGACGATACGGGGTTTCAAGGAAACCGTACTCGTTGGTCTGCGCATAAACAGACAGGGAGTTGATCAGACCGATGTTCGGACCTTCCGGCGTTTCGATAGGACATACGCGACCGTAATGGGTCGGATGCACGTCTCGAACTTCAAAGCCGGCGCGCTCACGGGTCAAGCCGCCCGGGCCGAGTGCCGAGATACGGCGTTTGTGCGTGATCTCGGACAGCGGGTTGTTCTGATCCATAAACTGCGACAGCTGGCTGGAACCAAAGAACTCTTTCACTGCGGCCGAAATCGGCTTGGCGTTGATCATGTCCTGCGGCATCAGCGTGTCGAGATCGCCCAGGGAAAGACGCTCTTTCACCGCACGTTCCACACGCACCAAACCCACGCGGAATTGGTTTTCAGCCATTTCGCCGACGGAGCGGATACGGCGGTTGCCGAGGTGGTCGATATCATCCACTTCGCCTTTGCCGTTACGGATATCAATGAGCTTCTTCATCACATCAATGATGTCTTCTTTGCTCAGGATGCCCGAACCTTCAATCTCTTCACGCAGCAGAGAACGGTTGAACTTCATCCGACCGACCGCAGACAAGTCATAGCGATCTTCAGAGAAGAACAGATTCTCAAACAGCGTTTCGGCCGCTTCGCGCGTCGGCGGCTCGCCGGGACGCATCATGCGATAGATTTCAACCAAGGCGCTCAGACGGTCGCTCGACGGATCCACGCGCACGGTTTCCGACATATACGGACCGTGATCCAGATCGTTGGTGAACAGAGTTTCAATACGCTTGTGACCGGATTGGCTGAGTTTTGCCAGCAGATCCAGCGACAATTCCATATTCGCCGCGCCGATCAGTTCGCCGGTGCTTTCATCAATGTAATCTTTGGAAAGAACTTTGCCGACGATATATTCAACCGGTACTTCAATACGCTCAATGCCGTCTTTCTCTAACTGACGGATATGGCGGGCGGTGATGCGGCGGCCTTTTTCAACGTAGACTTTGCCTTCTGCTTCAATATCGAAAGAAGCGGTTTCACCGCGCAGGCGCTCAGGCACCAGATCCATCTGCAATTTGTTGCCGTTGATTTCATAGACAACTTTATCGAAGAACAAATCCAGAATCTGCTCGGTGGAGTAACCCAGCGCACGCAGGATAATGGTCGCGGGCAATTTGCGGCGACGGTCAATACGGACAAACAGGTTATCTTTCGGATCGAATTCGAAATCCAGCCAGGAACCACGGTAAGGAATGATACGCGCGTTATACAGCACCTTACCTGAAGAGTGGGTTTTACCCTTGTCGCTGTCGAAGAATACACCCGGACTACGGTGCAACTGAGAAACGATAACACGCTCAGTACCGTTGATCACAAAAGTGCCGTTGTCGGTCATGAGCGGAATCTCGCCCATGTAGACTTCTTGCTCTTTGATGTCTTTAACGGTGCCTTCAGGCGCTTCACGTTCGTATATCACCAGGCGCAATTTAACACGCAGCGGCGCGGAAAATGTCACGCCTCGGATTTGACATTCTTTAACGTCAAATACCGGCTCACCCAGGCGATAGCTAACGTATTGCAGCTCTGAATTGCCGCTATAGCTTTGTATGGGGAAAACAGAACGGAATGCCGCTTCCAAACCGTACTGACCTTCCGGATCTTGCTCGATAAACTTCTGGAACGAGTCAAGCTGGATAGAAAGGAGATAAGGCACGTCCAACACTTGTGGTCGTTTACCAAAATCCTTACGAATGCGTTTTTTCTCGGTATAGGAGTAAACCATAGGGTTCCTCAACTCGCTGAAAAGTCGAACCACTCTGTCCGTCCTAGCCAGGACAGGTCATGCAACACTATTTTTGTCTGTCGGAAAATGGAAACCTTTCCGTAATACCTCTTTCTATTACTCTTAAACCATTTCATTGCTCTTGTTCGGGCAGGGAACCCGGACAGGGAAGCAGTATATTAAGTCGTCAATAGAAAAAGATATTGGGGGTAAATCAATGGCCAAACAGTGTGAAATCCCATTGATGCCCTACAGCGCAAAAAGGCTGGTGACCAAAAAGTCACCAGCCATCAGCCTAATCAATCAGGCTGCAATCTGGAAAGATGGCTTATTTAACTTCAACTTCTGCGCCAGCTTCTTCCAGAGCTTTCTTCAGAGCTTCGGCGTCATCTTTGCTGATGCCTTCTTTCAGAGCTGCCGGAGCGGATTCAACCAGGTCTTTGGCTTCTTTCAGGCCCAGACCAGTTGCGCCACGAACTGCTTTGATTACGGCAACTTTGTTAGCGCCGATAGCTTTCAGTACAACGTCGAACTCAGTTTTTTCTTCAGCGGCTTCAGCCGGGCCAGCAGCAACAGCTACAGCGGCAGCAGCGGAAACACCGAATTTTTCTTCCATAGCGGAAACCAGTTCAACAACATCCATTACAGACATAGCTGCTACTGCTTCCAGAATTTGATCTTTAGTGATAGACATAACAATTGTTCCTAAGAATCAGAAATAGTTTATACGTTAGCAAGTGCGTTAGAGAAAAAAGCGCGATTAAGCCGCTTCTTTCTGATCGCGTACGGCAGCCAGAGTGCGGACCAGTTTGCCTGCGGCAGCTTCTTTCATGGTCGACATCAGACGTGCCAGTGCTTCTTCGTAAGTCGGCAGCGTTGCCAGACGGTCAATTTGAGCCGCCGGGATCAGCTCACCTTCAAAGGCTGCAGCTTTGACCTCAAATTTTGCATTCGCTTTGGCGAATTCTTTGAACAGACGAGCGGCAGCGCCCGGGTGTTCTAAAGAGTATGCAATCAGGGTCGGACCAACAAACGTGTCTTTCAGGCATTCGAATTGAGTACCTTCAACAACGCGGCGCAGCAAGGTGTTGCGAACAACACGCATGTAGACGCCAGCTTCACGACCTGCTTTACGCAGTTCAGTCATTTTATCTACGGTCACGCCACGGGAATCCGCAACAACCGCAGACAGCGCACCTTTGGCTACTTCGCTGACTTCAGCAACAATTGCTTGTTTGTCTTGAAGATTTAATGCCATTAGCTTTTGCTCCTGGATTTAGCCGGAGGAAACCTCCGGAACTCACTTCACTTATTGCCAAAACGGAAATAAGCGCTGAAACACGGTGAGCAGAATCCAGCAAAGACTATTCTTTAACTATTCTTTAAATTATAAAGAAAGAAAAAATTTCTTCAGGCTCTGTCACCGTCTACGCAGGAAAATTAAGTTTCTTGCGAAACACCTGCGGTCTTGGACGGAGGCCTGGATAGGCCAGGCTCCAACCGAAAATTCTTCTTTAATTCCGCTAACGGAACAACGGGCGTAAGAGTATAGGTAAATCCTACGCCCGAGTAAAGCGAAACTAAAGCTATCAGACAGCGACTGCGTTCAGACCGCTCTGGTCGATCGCAACGCCTGCACCCATCGTGGTAGACAGGCTGACTTTCTTGATGTACACGCCTTTCGCCTGAGAAGGTTTGGCTTTTTTCAGCGCAACCAGCAGAGACTCCAGGTTTTCTTTCAGTTTGTCAGCATCGAAATCAACCTTACCGATAGTGGTATGGATGATGCCGTTTTTGTCGTTACGATAACGAACCTGACCGGCTTTGGCATTTTTAACTGCTTCAGCAACGTTAGGCGTTACGGTACCCACTTTCGGGTTTGGCATCAGACCGCGCGGTCCCAGAACCTGACCTAATTGGCCAACAACGCGCATGGCATCCGGAGATGCGATAACAACGTCAAAGTTCATTTCGCCTTTCTTGATCTGATCGGCCAAATCTTCCATACCCACCAGTTCAGCGCCAGCAGCTTTAGCCGCTTCAGCGTTTGCACCCTGGGTGAAGACGGCAACGCGAACGGAACGACCGGTGCCATGCGGCAGAACGGTGGCACCACGAACGTTTTGGTCAGATTTACGTGCGTCGATGCCGAGGTTAACGGCAACGTCTACGCTTTCTACGAATTTAGCAGTGGCCAGCTCTTTGAGCAGGGCAACGGCTTCGTTGATGTCATACTGTTTAGTTGCATCAACTTTGTCACGGATCACGCGCATGCGCTTGGTCAGCTTAGCCATTTATTAACCCTCCACTACCAGGCCCATGGAACGAGCAGTACCTTCGATGGAACGCGCCATGGCTTCCACGTCGGCACCAGTCATGTCCGCAGCTTTGGTTTCTGCGATTTCACGAACCTGAGCACTCGTTACTTTACCTACTTTGTCTTTGTTCGGCTTGCCGGAACCAGACTTGATACCCGCGGCTTTCTTCAGCAGAACAGCTGCCGGAGGCGTTTTGGTAACAAAGGTAAAAGAACGGTCAGAATAAACGGTAATAACAACCGGGATCGGCAGACCTTTTTCAATGCTTTCAGTTTTAGCATTGAACGCCTTACAGAATTCCATGATGTTAACACCTTGCTGACCCAGAGCCGGACCTACCGGCGGACTTGGGTTAGCCATACCAGCTGCGACTTGCAGCTTGACATAGGCTTGTACTTTCTTGGCCATTTAACTTTCCTCGAATGGGTAATAGCGCCTCGTAAAAGGCTCCCCGTGGTTTTTTTAATGCGCTTCAGATGCCGTTAAGCACCCTGAAAACAAAAGGCGCGAAATTGTAGATTAATTTCGCGCCAGAGACAAGCAACAGTTTCAGCGAGCGAGTAAAGAAATTATCCTTTCTCGACCTGGCTGAAATCCAGTTCGACCGGTGTTGCCCGACCGAAGATAGAAACAGACACTTTCAGGCGGCTTTTTTCGTAATCCACTTCTTCGACCACGCCGTTGAAATCCGCAAACGGGCCGTCATTAACCCGAACCATTTCACCGGGTTCAAACAGAGTTTTCGGACGAGGTTTATCACCAGCCTGCTGGAGGCGATTCATAATCGCGTCCACTTCTTTATCGCTGATAGGCGCAGGGCGATCGGAAGTACCGCCGATAAATCCCATGACGCGGGGAACACTGCGCACCAGGTGCCAGCTCGCATCTTCCATCACCATCTGCACCAATACATAACCTGGGAAGAATTTACGTTCGCTTTTGCGGCGCTGACCGCCACGAATTTCAACCACCTCTTCCGTTGGCACCATGACTTCGCCAAACAGATCTTCCATGTTATGTAATTTGATATGCTCACGCAGCGACTGAGCCACGCGGCCTTCAAAACCGGAAAACGCCTGAACGACGTACCAACGTTTTTTTGGGGCTTCAGACATCTTAGAACCTCAGGCCAGTGATAAACGATACCAATCGGACCAGAATACCATCCAGCCCCCACAAAATCAGTGACATCACGGCTGTAACCGCGGCAACGATTAACGTGGTGTGTAACGTTTCCTGACGAGTCGGCCAAATCACTTTACGTACTTCGGTACGGGCTTCACGGGCAAACGTTACTGTTGCTTTACCTTTTGCGGTCAGCAATGCCACGCCACCGGCGGCAGCAATCAGGATAACAACAGCTAATGCGCGCAGCGGCAGACTAAATTCACGATAGTAATAGTTGCCGACAATCGCAACTACCAGCAATACAGCCACTACCAGCCATTTAATCGCTTCCAGGCCACCGCTCCCCTGAGCTTCGGTATTCGCACTCATAAACCAACCTGTCACAATGATTCAGACAAATAACTTTGCCCCGCAAAGCAGGGCAAACCAAACCGAAAGATGTTCTGTAAACGAATAATTCGGTATTTACGCCGTATCTACAAAGCCTATCTCACCAATGATTATATTCCACAATCGCTGATGAGATAGGTTCTACCACATGACAGCGTAGAAAAAGGGCATCAAATGATGCCCTTTTATCGCGTGTCGCGTCAAACGTTATCAGCGATTAAGCGATAACTTTAGCAACAACGCCCGCACCAACAGTACGGCCGCCTTCACGGATTGCAAAACGCAAACCGTCGTCCATCGCGATCGGCGCTATCAGGTTAACAACCATTTTAATG
>NZ_JAEMHF010000019.1:0-25431 GCF_016456245.1 Brenneria sp. L3-3C-1
CATTAAAATGGTTGTTAACCTGATAGCGCCGATCGCGATGGACGACGGTTTGCGTTTTGCAATCCGTGAAGGCGGCCGTACTGTTGGTGCGGGCGTTGTTGCTAAAGTTATCGCTTAATCGCTGATACACTAAGAGCGTAAAAAGGCACTTCGGTGCCTTTTTTTATGCTCACAGTCACAAATGTAAATTGAAATAAAAATTATTCTTATTTACAATAAGTGTATTGGTCAAAAAATGAGTCTCTCGGTATGTATGTTTGTTTGTGCAATGCGATATCCGATAAAGTCATCCGCCATACTGTTCGTCAGCACCAGCCTCAGTCTATGCAGCAACTGCGCAAATTAGTTCCTATTGGAAGCGATTGCGGTAAGTGTATTCGTCAGGCGCGGGTTATCCTGGAGGAAGAGCAGGCCAAAATACCTGATATGTATGAAGTAGCATAAAATGTAGGGTCGTTTTTTTGACTCTCTGCTTACTGGTTCTACACTTTTAAGAACTGGAGCGGAGGAGTATGTCATGAAAGGCGATAAAAAAGTCATTGCACATCTGAATAAGTTATTGGGCAACGAGCTGGTAGCGATTAACCAATATTTTCTACATGCCCGAATGTTTAAAAACTGGGGGCTGACCCGCCTTAACGATCACGAGTATCATGAGTCTATTGACGAAATGAAGCACGCCGATCGCTATATTGAACGAATCTTGTTTCTTGAAGGTATTCCCAATCTGCAAGATTTGGGGAAACTTAATATCGGCGAAGATGTTGAGGAGATGTTTCGTTCCGATCTTCAACTTGAACTCGATGGCGCGCAGGATTTACGTGAAGCCATCGCCTATGCGGATTCTGTGCATGATTACGTCAGCCGAGATCTGATGATAGAAATCTTGGCAGATGAAGAAGGGCACATCGATTGGTTGGAAACCGAACTGGATCTGATATCCCGTCTTGGGATACAAAACTACCTTCAGAGTCAGCTTAAAGAGCAATAATCTGCTTTTACCGCCAGCCATCCCACCGCCGGACATAGCGCTATGTTCCGGCTGTTATTCTACATCATTTCATCCTGCGTGTTGCTTCCTGACTCAATTTGCGTATAATGCGCGAGCTTGCCGAATCTATGGTAAGTCTGATTTGTAGTGAATCAGCGAGCTAAGTTTATTAATTAGCCAAAAACAATACTCCCGATATGGGGGTTATGTACTAACGATTACACTCCCCCATCAATCGAAATGGGTGTGAGGAGTAATTATTTACGTTTATAAATAATTGGAGCTCTGGTCTCATGCAGAACCAAAGAATCCGTATCCGCCTGAAAGCGTTTGATCATCGTCTGATCGATCAATCAACTGCGGAAATCGTCGAGACTGCCAAGCGCACTGGTGCGCAAGTCCGTGGTCCGATCCCGCTGCCGACCCGCAAAGAGCGCTTTACCGTTCTGATCTCTCCGCACGTCAATAAAGATGCGCGCGATCAGTATGAAATCCGCACTCACAAGCGTCTGGTTGACATCGTTGAGCCAACCGAGAAAACCGTTGATGCTCTGATGCGTCTGGATCTGGCTGCCGGTGTAGACGTGCAGATCAGCCTGGGTTAATCAGGTCATTGAGCGATTGAGAGGTTGAAACAATGATTGGTTTAGTCGGTAAAAAAGTGGGCATGACTCGTATCTTCACTGAAGATGGCGTATCTATCCCCGTAACCGTTATCGAAATTGAAGCAAACCGCGTCACTCAGGTCAAAGACCTGACTAACGACGGTTACCGCGCTGTACAGGTAACAACCGGTGCTAAAAAAGCAAGCCGCGTTACCAAACCAGAAGCGGGTCACTTTGCTAAAGCCGGTGTTGAAGCTGGCCGTACTCTGCGTGAATTCCGTCTTGCAGAAGGCGAAGAATTCTCTGTAGGTCAGAGCATTAGTGTTGAAATTTTCGCAGACGTTAAAAAAGTAGACGTTACCGGTACATCTAAAGGTAAAGGTTTTGCCGGCACGGTTAAGCGCTGGAATTTCCGTACCCAGGATGCTACCCACGGTAACTCCTTGTCTCACCGCGTTCCGGGTTCTATCGGTCAGAACCAGACTCCGGGCAAAGTGTTCAAAGGCAAGAAAATGGCAGGCCAGCTGGGTAACGAGCGTGTAACCGTTCAGAGCCTGGACGTAGTGCGTGTTGACGCTGAGCGCAACCTGCTGCTGGTTAAGGGTGCTGTTCCGGGTGCGACCGGTAGCGACCTGATCGTTAAACCAGCAGTGAAGGCGTGAGGAGATAGCAATGGAATTAGTATTGAAAGACGCGCAAAGCGCGCTGACTGTTTCCGAAACTACCTTCGGTCGTGACTTCAACGAAGCGCTGGTACACCAGGTTGTTGTTGCTTACGCAGCAGGTGCCCGTCAAGGTACTCGCGCTCAGAAGACTCGTGCCGAAGTAACTGGTTCCGGTAAAAAACCGTGGCGTCAGAAAGGTACTGGCCGTGCGCGTTCAGGTTCTATCAAGAGCCCGATCTGGCGTTCCGGTGGTGTGACCTTCGCTGCCAAGCCTCAGGACCACAGTCAGAAAGTTAACAAAAAGATGTACCGCGGCGCGCTGAAAAGCATTCTGTCCGAACTGGTACGTCAAGATCGTCTGATCGTTGTCGAGAAGTTCTCTGTCGATGCGCCGAAAACCAAGCTGCTGGCACAGAAACTGAAAGACATGGCGCTGGAAGACGTACTGATCATCACCGGTGAACTGGATGAAAATCTGTTCCTGGCAGCGCGCAACCTGTACAAGGTTGATGTGCGTGATGTTGCCGGTATTGATCCAGTTAGCTTGATCGCCTTCGACAAAGTCGTCATGACTGCTGAAGCTGTTAAGCAAGTTGAGGAGATGCTCGCATGATCCGTGAAGAACGTCTGCTGAAAGTATTGCGCGCGCCGCACGTTTCTGAAAAAGCGTCTACTGCGATGGAAAAGAACAACACCATCGTGCTCAAAGTTGCTAAAGACGCGACTAAAGCAGAAATCAAAGCTGCTGTGCAGAAACTGTTTGAAGTCGAAGTCAATGATGTTCGCACCCTGGTAGTTAAAGGAAAAGTGAAACGTCATGGACAGCGTATCGGTCGTCGTAGCGACTGGAAAAAAGCTTACGTCACCCTGAAAGAAGGCCAGAATCTGGACTTCATCGGCGGCGCAGAGTAAGTCGGAGGAGTAAAGAACAATGGCAATTGTTAAATGTAAACCGACATCTCCGGGTCGTCGCCACGTTGTTAAAGTGGTTAACCCTGAGCTGCACAAGGGCAAACCTTATGCCCCGTTGCTGGAAAAGAACAGCAAATCCGGTGGCCGTAACAACAATGGCCGCATCACTACCCGTCACATCGGTGGTGGTCATAAGCAGGCTTACCGTCTGGTTGACTTCAAACGCAACAAAGATGGTATCCCGGCGGTTGTTGAGCGTCTGGAGTATGATCCGAACCGTTCCGCGAATATCGCGCTGGTTCTGTACAAAGACGGCGAACGCCGTTACATCCTGGCGCCGAAAGGCCTGAAAGCAGGCGACCAGATCCAATCTGGCGTTGATGCTGCAATTAAAACCGGCAACACCTTGCCGATGCGTAACATCCCTGTCGGTTCAACGGTTCACAACGTAGAAATGAAACCAGGTAAAGGCGGCCAGTTGGCGCGTTCTGCCGGTGCTTACGTTCAGATCGTTGCACGTGATGGTGGTTACGTTACCCTGCGTCTGCGTTCCGGCGAAATGCGTAAAGTCGAATCTGACTGCCGCGCGACGCTGGGCGAAGTCGGTAACGCTGAGCATATGCTGCGCGTTCTGGGTAAAGCAGGTGCTGCTCGCTGGCGTGGTGTTCGTCCTACCGTTCGCGGTACGGCGATGAACCCGGTAGACCACCCGCACGGTGGTGGTGAAGGTCGTAACTTTGGTAAGCACCCGGTATCCCCGTGGGGCGTACAGACCAAAGGTAAGAAGACCCGCAGCAACAAGCGTACTGATAAGTTTATCGTACGTCGCCGTACTAAATAATTTTAGAGGATAAACCATGCCACGTTCTCTCAAGAAAGGTCCATTTATTGACCTGCACTTGCTGAAGAAGGTAGAGAAAGCGGTGGAAAGCGGTGACAAGAAGCCTTTGCGCACTTGGTCCCGTCGTTCAACGATCTTTCCAAATATGATCGGTTTGACCATCGCTGTCCATAATGGTCGTCAGCACGTTCCGGTGTTTGTTTCCGATGAAATGGTCGGTCACAAACTGGGTGAATTCGCGCCGACTCGTACTTATCGCGGCCATGCGGCCGATAAAAAGGCTAAAAAGCGCTAAGGTAGGAGGAAGAGATGGAAACTATCGCTAAACATCGCCACGCTCGTTCTTCTGCTCAGAAGGTTCGCCTGGTGGCAGACCTGATTCGCGGTAAGAAAGTGTCGCAAGCTCTGGATATTCTGACCTATACCAACAAGAAAGCTGCTGGTCTGGTTAAAAAAGTACTAGAGTCTGCTATTGCTAACGCAGAACACAACGATGGCGCTGACATTGATGATCTGAACGTCGCGAAAATCTTCGTTGACGAAGGCCCAAGCATGAAGCGCATTATGCCGCGTGCCAAAGGTCGTGCGGATCGCATCCTGAAGCGTACCAGCCACATTACTGTGGTTGTGTCCGATCGCTGAGACTCTGGAGACTAGCAATGGGTCAGAAAGTACATCCTAATGGTATTCGACTGGGTATTGTCAAACCTTGGAACTCTACCTGGTATGCGAATACCAAAGAATTCGCTGACAACCTGGACAGCGACTTTAAAGTTCGTAAATACCTGACGAAGGAACTGGAGAAAGCTTCCGTTTCTCGTATCGTTATCGAACGTCCGGCCAAAAGCATCCGTGTGACTATTCACACTGCTCGTCCGGGCATCGTGATCGGTAAAAAAGGTGAAGATGTTGAAAAACTGCGTAAAGTCGTAGCGGATATCGCTGGCGTACCTGCACAGATCAACATCGCCGAAGTTCGTAAACCTGAACTGGACGCAAAACTGGTTGCTGACAGCATCACTTCTCAGCTGGAACGTCGCGTGATGTTCCGTCGTGCTATGAAGCGTGCGGTTCAGAACGCCATGCGTCTGGGCGCTAAAGGGATCAAAGTTGAAGTAAGCGGCCGTCTTGGCGGCGCTGAAATCGCGCGTACCGAATGGTATCGTGAAGGTCGCGTTCCGTTGCACACGCTGCGTGCGGATATCGACTACAACACCTCCGAAGCGCACACCACTTATGGTGTTATCGGTGTGAAAGTGTGGATCTTCAAAGGTGAGATCCTGGGTGGTATGGCTGCCGTTGAACAACCGGAAAAACCGGCTGCTCAACCTAAAAAGCAGCAGCGTAAAGGCCGCAAGTAAGGAGAGTCGCTGATGTTACAACCAAAGCGTACAAAATTCCGTAAGATGCACAAAGGCCGCAACCGCGGTCTGGCTGCCGGTACGGATGTTAGCTTCGGCACTTTCGGTCTGAAAGCTGTTGGCCGCGGTCGCCTGACCGCTCGTCAAATCGAAGCTGCACGTCGTGCCATGACTCGTGCCGTTAAGCGTCAAGGTAAGATCTGGATCCGTGTATTCCCGGACAAACCGATCACCGAAAAGCCGCTTGAAGTGCGTATGGGTAAAGGTAAAGGTAACGTAGAGTATTGGGTTGCCTTGATTCAGCCAGGTAAAGTCCTGTACGAAATGGACGGTGTGCCGGAAGAGTTAGCCCGTGAGGCATTCCAACTGGCAGCAGCGAAACTGCCGATCAAAACCACCTTTGTAACTAAGACGGTGATGTAATGAAAGCACAAGAGCTGCGTGAAAAGAGCGTTGAAGAGCTGAACACTGAGCTGCTCGAACTGCTGCGCGAACAATTCAATCTGCGCATGCAGGCGGCAAGTGGCCAGCTGCAACAAACTCACCTGTTGAAACAAGTGCGTCGTAATGTTGCACGTGTTAAGACTTTACTGACTGAGAAGGCGGGTGCGTAATGACCGATAAAATCCGTACTCTGCAAGGCCGAGTCGTTAGTGACAAAATGGAGAAATCCATGGTTGTCGCTATCGAACGTTTCGTGAAACACCCGCTTTACGGTAAGTTCATTAAGCGTACGACTAAGCTGCACGTACATGACGAAAACAACGAATGCGGTATCGGCGATGTGGTTGAAATCCGCGAATGCCGTCCGCTGTCCAAAACTAAGTCTTGGACGCTTGTTCGCGTTGTAGAGAAAGCGATTCTGTAATACAGTAGCGCTCTTCTCGATATGATAAACGGCTCAGTAATTGGGCCGTTTATTTTTTCTACCCATAATCTGGAAGCGGTGTTATAATGCTGCGCCCTTAATTATGGGGCATTTTAATGGCCTATCATGGGTCCTAAAGTAGTAGTTGACATTAGCGGAGCACTAACATGATCCAAGAACAGACTATGCTGAACGTGGCCGACAACTCCGGTGCACGTCGCGTAATGTGTATCAAGGTTCTAGGTGGCTCGCACCGTCGCTACGCAGGCGTCGGCGATATCATCAAGATTACCATCAAGGAAGCAATTCCTCGCGGTAAGGTGAAGAAAGGCGATGTACTGAAGGCGGTTGTGGTGCGCACCAAGAAGGGTGTTCGTCGCCCGGACGGTTCTGTCATTCGCTTCGATGGAAATGCTTGCGTTATTTTAAACAATAACAGCGAACAGCCTATCGGTACGCGTATTTTTGGGCCGGTAACTCGTGAACTGCGTAATGAGAAGTTCATGAAAATTATCTCTCTGGCACCAGAAGTACTCTAAGGAGCGAATCATGGCAGCGAAAATCCGTCGTGATGACGAAGTTATCGTGCTGACCGGCAAAGATAAAGGTAAGCGCGGTAAAGTAAAAAATGTCCTGTCTGCTAGTAAGGTCATTGTTGAAGGTATCAACCTGGTTAAAAAACATCAGAAGCCGGTTCCGGCCCTGAACCAACCAGGCGGCATCGTTGAAAAAGAAGCGGCAATTCAAGTTTCCAACCTTGCAATCTTCAATGCGGCAACTGGTAAGGCTGACCGTGTAGGCTTTAGATTCGAAGACGGCAAAAAAGTCCGTTTCTTTAAATCTAACAGCGAAACTATCAAGTAATTTGGAGTAGTACGATGGCGAAACTGCATGATTACTACAAAGACGAAGTAGTTAAAAAACTCATGACTGAGTTTAACTACAATTCTGTCATGCAAGTCCCTCGGGTCGAGAAGATCACCCTGAACATGGGTGTTGGTGAAGCGATCGCTGATAAGAAACTGCTGGATAACGCAGCAGCTGACTTAGCAGCAATCTCCGGTCAAAAACCGTTGATCACCAAAGCTCGCAAATCTGTTGCAGGCTTCAAAATCCGTCAGGGCTATCCGATCGGCTGTAAAGTAACTCTGCGTGGCGAACGCATGTGGGAGTTCCTTGAGCGACTGATTTCCATTGCTGTACCGCGTATTCGTGACTTCCGCGGCCTGTCCGCCAAGTCATTCGATGGCCGTGGTAACTACAGCATGGGTGTGCGTGAGCAGATCATCTTCCCGGAAATCGACTATGACAAAGTCGATCGCGTTCGTGGTTTGGATATTACCATTACCACCACTGCGAAATCCGATGATGAAGGCCGTGCGCTGTTGGCCGCCTTTAACTTCCCATTCCGCAAGTAAGGTAGGGTTACTAATGGCTAAGCAATCCATGAAAGCACGCGAAGTCGTTCGCGTGAAACTGGCTGATAAATACCGCGCTAAACGCGAGGAATTGAAAGCTATTATCTCTGGTGTGAACTCTTCCGACGAAGAACGTTGGGATGCAGTTCTTAAGCTGCAGACTCTGCCGCGTGATTCCAGCCCGTCTCGTCAGCGTAACCGCTGCCGTCAAACTGGTCGTCCGCATGCTTTCCTGCGGAAGTTCGGGTTGAGCCGTATCAAGGTCCGTGAAGCCGCTATGCGCGGTGAAATTCCGGGTCTGAAAAAGGCTAGCTGGTAATTGTCACCAATTGAATCACGGGAGTAAAGACAGATGAGCATGCAAGATCCGATCGCGGATATGCTGACCCGTATCCGTAACGGTCAAGCCGCGAACAAAGTTGCGGTCACCATGCCTTCCTCCAAGCTGAAAGTGGCAATTGCCAACGTGCTGAAGGAAGAAGGTTACATTGAAGATTTTAAAATCGAAGGCGACGCCAAGCCTGTTCTGGAATTAGCACTTAAATATTTCCAGGGCAAGGCAGTGGTAGAAAGCATTCAGCGAGTAAGCCGTCCAGGTCTGCGCATCTATAAAAGAAAAGATGAGCTGCCAAAAGTTATGGCCGGTTTAGGTATCGCGGTTGTTTCTACCTCTAAAGGTGTTATGACTGATCGTGCAGCTCGCCAGGCTGGTCTTGGTGGCGAGATTATCTGCTACGTAGCTTAATCGGGAGGAAAGAATGTCTCGTGTTGCAAAAGCACCCGTCGTCATTCCTGCCGGCGTAGAGGTAAAACTCAACGGTCAGGTTATTTCGATTAAGGGTAAAAACGGCGAGCTGAGTCGTAAGATCCATGACGCTGTTGAAGTTAAACAGGCTGACAACGCTCTGACTTTCGCCCCGCGCGAAGGTTTCGTTGACGGATGGGCCCAAGCGGGTACCACTCGTGCTCTGTTAAACGCAATGGTTGTCGGTGTTACCGAAGGCTTCACCAAGAAGCTGCAGCTGGTCGGTGTTGGTTATCGTGCTGCCGTAAAAGGCAACGTAGTGAATCTGTCTCTTGGGTTCTCTCATCCGGTTGACCACGCGCTGCCGGCAGGTATTACCGCAGAGTGTCCTAGCCAAACTGAAATCGTGCTGAAAGGCGCTGATAAGCAGGTTATTGGTCAGGTCGCTGCGGAAATACGCGCCTACCGTCGTCCTGAGCCTTACAAAGGCAAGGGTGTCCGTTACGCCGACGAAGTCGTGCGTACCAAAGAGGCTAAGAAGAAGTAAGGTAACACTATGGATAAGAAAGCAGCTCGTATCCGTCGTGCGACCCGCGCACGCCGCAAGCTCCAGGAACTGGGTGCGACGCGTCTGGTGGTACATCGTACCCCACGCCATATTTATGCGCAGGTCATCGCACCGAACGGTTCTGAAGTCCTGGTAGCCGCTTCTACTGTAGAAAAAGCTATCGCTGAGCAACTGAAGTATACCGGTAACAAAGATGCAGCTATCGCAGTAGGTAAAGCTATTGCTGAACGCGCATTGGAAAAAGGGATTAAAGACGTATCCTTTGACCGTTCCGGTTTCCAATATCATGGTCGAGTCCAGGCACTGGCAGATGCTGCCCGTGAAGCTGGCCTTCAGTTCTAAGGTAGAGGTGTAAGATGGCTCACATCGAGAAACAAGCTGGCGAACTGCAGGAAAAGCTGATCGCGGTAAATCGCGTATCTAAAACCGTTAAAGGTGGCCGTATTTTCAGCTTCACCGCACTGACTGTAGTGGGTGATGGCAACGGTCGCGTTGGTTTTGGTTACGGAAAAGCGCGCGAAGTTCCGGCAGCGATCCAGAAAGCGATGGAAAAAGCCCGTCGCAATATGATGAATGTCGCGCTGAACAACGGCACCCTGCAGCACCCGGTTAAAGGTGCTCACACGGGCTCTCGTGTGTTCATGCAGCCGGCTTCCGAAGGTACCGGTATTATTGCCGGCGGTGCAATGCGCGCCGTTCTGGAAGTCGCAGGGGTACACAACGTATTGGCTAAGGCCTATGGTTCCACTAACCCGATTAACGTGGTTCGTGCAACGATTGATGGTCTGGCAAATATGAAGTCCCCGGAAATGGTCGCTGCCAAGCGTGGTAAATCCGTTGAAGAAATTCTGGGGTAATTAACCATGGCAAAGACTATTAAAATAACTCAAACCCGTAGTGCAATCGGTCGTCTGCCAAAACACAAGGCAACGCTGCTTGGCCTGGGTCTGCGTCGTATTGGACATACTGTTGAACGTGAGGATACTCCTGCGGTTCGCGGTATGGTCAACGCGGTTTCCTATATGGTTAAAGTGGAGGAGTAAGAGATGCGTTTAAATACTCTGTCTCCGGCCGAAGGTGCGAAATACGCACCGAAGCGTTTAGGTCGTGGTATCGGTTCTGGCCTGGGTAAAACCGGCGGTCGTGGTCACAAGGGTCAGAAGTCTCGTTCTGGCGGTGGCGTACGTCGTGGTTTTGAAGGCGGTCAGATGCCTTTATACCGTCGTCTGCCGAAATTCGGTTTTACTTCTCGCAAAGCAATGGTTACGGCAGAAGTTCGTCTGTCTGACCTGGCTAAAGTGGAAGGCGACATCGTTGACCTGAATACGCTGAAAGCCGCTAATG
Organism: Brenneria sp. L3-3C-1; assembly: GCF_016456245.1. Classification (NCBI taxonomy): domain Bacteria; kingdom Pseudomonadati; phylum Pseudomonadota; class Gammaproteobacteria; order Enterobacterales; family Pectobacteriaceae; genus Brenneria; species Brenneria sp. L3-3C-1. The sequence goes on from NZ_JAEMHF010000019.1 coordinate 10,319, forward strand.
TTATTGGCATTCAGATCGAATTCGCGAAAGTGATTCTGTCTGGTGAAGTTGCTCGTCCGGTAACGATTCGTGGTCTGCGTGTCACTAAAGGTGCTCGTGCTGCTATCGAAGCTGCTGGCGGTAAAATTGAGGAATAAGTAGCAGATGGCCAAACAACCAGGATTAGATTTTCAAAGTGCTAAAGGCGGAGTTGGCGAACTGAAGCGCAGACTATTGTTTGTTATCGGTGCGCTGATCGTTTTCCGTATTGGCTCTTTTATTCCGATTCCTGGTATTGATGCCACTGTGCTTGCCAAATTGCTTGAGCAACAGCGGGGCACTATCATTGAAATGTTTAACATGTTCTCTGGTGGTGCTCTGAGCCGTGCTTCTATCTTTGCTCTGGGTATTATGCCGTACATTTCGGCATCAATTATTATCCAACTGTTGACGGTGGTTCATCCGGCGTTGGCGGAAATAAAGAAAGAAGGGGAGGCTGGCCGTCGCAAGATTAGCCAGTACACCCGTTACGGCACGTTGGTATTGGCGATATTTCAGTCGATCGGTATTGCTACCGGTCTGCCGAATATGCCGGGAATGCAGGGTCTGGTGTTAAATCCGGGCTTTGCGTTCTATTTTACCGCTGTTGTAAGCCTGGTTACGGGAACGATGTTCCTGATGTGGCTGGGTGAACAGATTACGGAACGAGGTATCGGTAACGGTATTTCGATCATAATCTTCGCTGGTATTGTTGCGGGTTTGCCGCCGGCCATTGGCCATACCATCGAGCAAGCGCGGCAAGGCGACCTGCACTTCCTCCTGTTGCTGTTGGTTGCAGTTTTAGTGTTTGCAGTAACCTTCTTCGTTGTTTTCATTGAACGTGGTCAACGGCGTATTGTCGTTAACTATGCCAAACGTCAACAAGGTCGTCGTGTTTATGCAGCACAGAGTACGCATTTACCGTTGAAAGTGAATATGGCGGGGGTTATCCCAGCTATCTTTGCTTCCAGCATTATTCTGTTCCCTGCCACGATTGCATCCTGGTTTGGGGGCGGTACCGGTTGGAACTGGCTGACGACAATTTCGCTGTATTTGCAGCCCGGACAACCGCTTTATGTGCTACTCTATGCGTCTGCAATCATCTTCTTCTGTTTCTTCTACACTGCGTTGGTTTTCAACCCGCGTGAAACAGCAGATAACCTGAAGAAGTCCGGTGCATTCGTGCCAGGAATTCGTCCGGGAGAGCAAACGGCGAAATATATCGATAAGGTAATGACTCGTCTGACTTTGGTTGGTGCGATGTACATTACTTTCATCTGCCTGATCCCGGAGTTCATGCGTGACGCAATGAAAGTGCCTTTCTATTTCGGCGGCACGTCATTATTGATCGTTGTTGTGGTCATCATGGACTTTATGGCTCAAGTGCAAACTCTGATGATGTCGAGTCAATACGAGTCTGCATTGAAGAAAGCAAACCTGAAAGGCTATAACCGTTGATCGGGCGAGCTTGAGAAGTTACGGAGAGTAAAAATGAAAGTTCGTGCTTCCGTCAAGAAATTATGTCGTAACTGTAAGATTGTTAAGCGTAACGGTGTCGTTCGTGTGATCTGCAGTGCCGAACCGAAGCATAAACAGCGTCAAGGCTGATTATCTCGCATATTTTTCTTGCAAAGTTGGGTTGAGCTGGCTAGATTAGCCAGCCAATCTTTTGTATGTAACTGCAATACTATTTGAGTATCCTGAAAACGGGCTTTTCAGAATGGTATTGCTGTATAAAATTGTAGGAGTGCATAGTGGCCCGTATAGCAGGCATTAACATTCCTGATCATAAACATACCGTTATCGCGTTAACGGCGATCTACGGTATTGGTAAAACTCGTTCGCAGGCTATTTGCGCTGCATCGGGTATTGCTGAAAATGTTAAGATCAGTGAGCTGTCTGAAGAGCAAATCGAAAAGCTGCGTGACGAAGTTGCCAAGTTTGTTGTCGAAGGTGATCTGCGTCGTGAAGTTACCCTGAGCATCAAGCGTCTTATGGATCTTGGTACTTATCGTGGTTTGCGTCATCGTCGTGGTCTGCCGGTTCGCGGTCAGCGTACCAAGACTAACGCCCGTACCCGTAAGGGTCCGCGCAAACCGATCAAGAAATAATCGGGGTGATTGAATAATGGCAAAGGCACCTATTCGTACACGTAAGCGTGTAAGAAAGCAAGTCTCTGACGGTGTGGCTCATATCCATGCTTCTTTTAACAACACCATCGTAACTATTACCGATCGTCAGGGTAATTCGCTGGGTTGGGCAACTGCCGGTGGTTCCGGTTTCCGTGGTTCTCGTAAGTCTACGCCATTCGCCGCTCAGGTTGCAGCAGAGCGCTGTGCCGAAGCAGTGAAAGAGTACGGTATTAAGAACCTGGAAGTTATGGTTAAAGGACCTGGTCCGGGCCGTGAGTCTACTATCCGCGCATTGAACGCGGCTGGTTTCCGCATCACTAATATTACTGATGTGACTCCGATCCCTCATAACGGTTGTCGTCCGCCGAAAAAGCGTCGCGTATAACGCTGCTTTTAGGATTGTTGGAGAAAGAAAATGGCAAGATATTTGGGTCCTAAGCTCAAGCTGAGCCGTCGTGAAGGCACCGACCTGTTTCTGAAGTCTGGTGTTCGTGCGATCGATTCCAAGTGTAAGATTGAACAAGCTCCTGGCCAGCACGGTGCGCGTAAACCGCGTCTGTCTGACTATGGTGTGCAGTTGCGTGAAAAGCAAAAAGTTCGCCGTATTTACGGTGTGCTGGAACGCCAGTTCCGTAACTATTATAAAGAAGCAGCACGTCTGAAAGGCAACACAGGTGCGAACCTGTTACAACTGCTGGAAGGCCGTCTGGATAACGTTGTTTATCGTATGGGTTTTGGCGCCACTCGTGCTGAAGCACGTCAGCTGGTTAGCCACAAAGCTATTATGGTAAACGGTCGCGTTGTCAGCATCGCTTCTTATCAGGTATCCCCGAATGACGTAGTCAGCATCCGTGAGAAAGCTAAAAAGCAATCTCGCGTTAAAGCCGCTCTGGAGCTGGCTGAACAGCGTGAAAAGCCAACTTGGCTGGAAGTTGATGCTGCCAAGATGGAAGGTGTGTTCAAACGTATTCCTGAACGTACCGATCTGTCTGCGGACATTAATGAACACCTGATCGTCGAGCTTTACTCCAAGTAAAGCTTAGTACCAAAGAGAGGACACAATGCAGGGTTCTGTGACAGAGTTTCTAAAACCGCGCCTGGTTGATATCGAGCAAGTGAGTTCGACGCACGCCAAGGTGACCCTTGAGCCGTTAGAGCGGGGCTTCGGCCATACTCTTGGCAACGCACTGCGCCGTATTCTGCTTTCATCCATGCCAGGTTGCGCGGTGACCGAGGTTGAGATTGATGGTGTACTGCATGAGTACAGCACCAAAGAAGGCGTACAGGAAGATATCCTGGAAATCCTGCTCAACCTGAAAGGGCTGGCGGTGAGAGTTCAAGGCAAAGATGAAGTTATTCTTACCCTGAATAAATCTGGCATTGGCCCTGTGACTGCAGCCGACATCATCCATGATGGTGATGTCGAAATCGTCAAGCCACAGCACTTGATCTGCCATCTGACTGATGAAAACGCCGCGATCAGCATGCGTATCAAGGTTCAGCGTGGTCGTGGTTATGTGCCGGCATCTGCCCGTATTCATACGGAAGAAGATGAGCGCCCGATTGGTCGCCTGTTAGTCGATGCTTGCTACAGCCCTGTAGAGCGTATTGCCTACAATGTTGAAGCGGCGCGCGTAGAACAGCGTACCGATTTGGATAAGCTGGTCATCGAAATGGAAACCAATGGCACGATCGATCCTGAAGAGGCGATCCGCCGTGCGGCCACCATTCTGGCTGAACAACTTGAAGCTTTTGTTGACCTGCGTGATGTACGTCAACCGGAAGTTAAAGAAGAAAAACCAGAATTCGATCCGATCCTGCTGCGCCCTGTTGACGATCTGGAATTGACTGTCCGCTCTGCTAACTGCCTCAAGGCAGAAGCTATCCACTACATCGGTGATCTGGTACAGCGTACCGAGGTTGAGCTATTGAAAACGCCTAACCTGGGTAAAAAATCTCTTACTGAGATTAAAGACGTGCTGGCTTCGCGTGGTCTTTCTCTGGGCATGCGCCTGGAAAACTGGCCGCCGGCAAGCATTGCTGATGAGTAACCGGATCACAGGTTAAGGTTTTACTGAGAAGGATAAGGTCATGCGCCATCGTAAGAGTGGTCGTCAACTGAACCGTAACAGCAGCCATCGTCAGGCTATGTTCCGTAACATGGCTAGTTCTTTGGTTCGTCATGAGATTATCAAGACGACCCTGCCGAAAGCAAAAGAGCTGCGTCGTGTTGTTGAACCGCTGATTACTCTTGCCAAGACCGACAGCGTTGCTAATCGTCGTCTGGCATTCGCCCGTACTCGTGATAACGAGATCGTGGCAAAACTGTTTAATGAACTGGGCCCGCGTTTCGCGAGCCGTGCCGGTGGTTACACTCGTATTCTGAAGTGTGGCTTCCGTGCAGGCGACAATGCGCCGATGGCATACATCGAGCTTGTTGATCGTTCTGTTTCTGCGACAGAAGAAGTTGCTACTGCGGAGTAATCTGTAAGAGCATAAAAAAACCGGGGAAACCCGGTTTTTTTACGTCTGAAATAAGCTAACCTGTGAGGGTAGATCAAACCGAATAGAGATTGCGGAATGTGGTTGATTGACGAGATGGTTGAACGCCATATAGCTCACGCTCAGCAAAATGGTGTTTTTGATAACCTTCCCGGTTCGGGACGTCCCCTGGTGTTGGATGATGACAGCGCTGTACCTCCCGATCTCAGAGTGGGTTATCGGCTGCTCAAGAATGCAGGGTGTTTACCGGTCGAACTGCAAGAGCGTAAGGAAGCATTGGCGTTGGCCGATATACTGCAAACTATTTCTCGCGAATCACCTGACTATCAGGAAAAATCGCGGCGTTTGCGCGTACTCGAACTGAACCTGCGGCAAAAAGGTATCAATACTGACTTTTTACACGGCGAATACGCATCATCGCTGAAAAAAAAGTTTTAAAGGTGCAATAAATTATTCCAGCCTGCCTGTTTTCACCTTATTTTCTACACTATACTTTTCACGCTTTATTTCTATCATCCGGTCCCATGAGGAGTGTGATTATGACCACCTATCGTCATAAACGAGGAAAGATCCAGGATAATGCCATTGAAGCATTGCTGCATGACCCATTGTTTCGTCAAAGAGTAGAGGTTAACGCAAAAGGTAAAGGTAGCTATCGTCGAAAAGACAAACATGCCAAGAAAGGAAATTGGGAGGCCAGCGGTAAGCAATCGAATGATTCTTTACCGCTGGCCTTTTTGTTTTCTGATGTGAAGACGCCGTTGTACAACGGACTATTTAAGTGATTTACAGTTTGGACTGTTGCTGATTTTTTAGCAGATCGCGAATTTCAGTTAACAATGTTTCTTCTGCGCTGGGCTTTGGCGGCGCGGCAGGAGCATCTTCTTGTTTACGACGCATTTTGTTCATTAGCTTAATCGCCATGAAAATCGCAAACGCCACAATAATGAAGTCAAAAACATTCTGAATAAATACACCGTACTGCATAACGACTGCGGGAACATCGCCCTGCGCAGCACGTAAAACAAGACTGAATTGCTTGAAGTCCACTCCGCCGATAAGTAGCCCAAGCGGGGGCATAATAATATCGGATACCAGCGACGATACGATTTTACCGAAAGCCGCACCAATGATTACCCCGACTGCCAGATCCACGACGTTGCCACGCATGGCAAATTCTCGGAATTCTTTAATAATACTCATAACCACACTCCTTGATAAAAAGATAAATTAATTTTAACCAATAGTTTTATATTTGCCATATCACCTTGTGATGTGTAAAGAATAACGTCTTTTGATTACAAGAAGAATGGACTTGGCTGGAATAAGCGTTCCACATCAGGCACGAATTTTTTGTCCGTCAAGAACATGATAATGTGATCGCCCTGCTCAATATGGGTATTATCATTGGCGATGATGACATCATCTCCGCGAACGATAGCGCCGATGGTGGTGCCTGGCGGAAGTTTAATGTCTTCCACCATGCGCCCGACCACTTTTGAGGTGTCCTGATCGCCGTGCGCGATGGCTTCGATGGCCTCTGCGGCCCCTCGGCGCAGCGATGAAACGCTGACGATATCAGCTTTACGCACATGGCTGAGTAGCGCTGATATCGTTGCTTGCTGCGGAGAGATCGCAACATCAATGACACTGCCTTGTACCAAATCAACGTAAGCCCGACGCTGTATGAGCACCATCGCTTTTTTGGCGCCCATCCGTTTAGCCAACATCGCCGACATGATATTGGCTTCGTCGTCATTGGTGATGGCGATAAATACGTCGATTTGCTCAATATGCTCTTCGGCCAGGAGTTCCTGATCTGAGGCATCGCCATGAAAAACGATGGTATCCTGCAATAATTCGGCAAGCTCGGCGGCGCGATCCGCATTCCGCTCTATCAGTTTAATGCTGTAATCTTTTTCCAGCCGTTGGGCTAAGCCCGCCCCTACATTTCCCCCGCCAACGATCATGATGCGTTTATAGGGGTTCTCCAGCCGTTGCAGTTCACTCATAACGGCTCGAATATTCTGCGATGCCGCGACAAAAAATACTTCATCGCCTGCTTCAATCACGGTGGAACCCTGGGGACGAATAGGGCGGTCGTGACGGAAAATCGCGGCAACGCGCGTTTCTATATGCGGGATGTGTTCACGAATAGATGACAAAGCATTACCGACCAGTGGACCGCCATAATAGGCATTTACCGCGGCGATGCTGACTTTACCCTGCGCGAAATTAACCACCTGGAGCGCGCCCGGATACTCAATCAGCTTGTAAATATTATCGATCACCAGTTGTTCCGGAGAGATCAAATGATCAATGGGAACGGCTTCAGGCAGAAACAACTGGTCGGATTCACGTATATATTCGGCAGATCTAATCCGTGCAATACGGTTCGGGGTGTTGAAAAGCGAATAGGCTATTTGGCACGCGACCATGTTGGTTTCATCGGAGTTGGTGACCGCAACCAACATATCCGCATCTTCCGCGCCCGCCTCTCGCAGCACTCGCGGATGGGAAGCGTAACCAGTGACCACACGGAGATCGAATTTGTCCTGAAGCTGACGTAAGCGGGTCGTATCGGTGTCGACGACGGTGATGTCGTTGTTTTCACCCGCCAGATTTTCTGCCAGCGTGCCGCCTACCTGACCAGCGCCAAGAATAATAATCTTCATAATACATTCTGCCGTATATGTTATAGCCGTGTGGTTGTAGACAATACTGGGGTTAATATCCGTTTTTTACCAGCTTGGCGTAGAAGAAACCATCGCCGTCATCCGGGCTGGGGAGTTTCTGAAGCCCTGGTTTCGCCTTACTGCCGGTATCGACTAACCGAGCATCGGCATGGCGATTGAGGAAATCCTCTATTTGCCGCTGATTCTCTTCCGGCATGATTGAGCAAGTTGCATAGACTAGCGTGCCGCCGATTTTCAGGTGGGGCCAGATTGCATCAAGGATCTCTTTTTGCAGTAAAGCAAGCTCGGCAATGTCGTTGTCGCGACGCAACCATTTAATATCCGGGTGCCGGCGAATAACGCCTGTAGCAGAGCAGGGCGCATCCAGAAGAATGCGATCGAATACTTTGTCGCCGCGCCAGGTGGCAGGGTAGCGTCCGTCGCCTTGTTTTATCTCAGCGTGCAACTGCAAGCGCTGTAGATTTTCTTTCACCCGTTTTAATCGTGAGTCATCGATATCAATGGCTAAAACATGCGATTTTGGCGCGGCTTCGAGGATGTGCGTTGTTTTGCCGCCTGGCGCCGCACAGAGATCGAGAATTTGCTCGCCGTCCTGTGGCGACAGCCAATGGACGCATCCCTGGGCTGAGGCGTCCTGTACGGTAACCCACCCTTGTGCGAACCCGGGCAGCAGGTCGACCGCGCTGGGCACAGACAGCCTGATGGCATCAGGGTAATCAGCATGCGGGAAAGCGTCGATGTTTTCCCGTGCGAGCAGCGCCAGATATTCATCGCGGGTGTGATGCAAGCGATTGACTCTCAGCCACATTGGCGGCCGCTGGTTATTGGCATCGACGATTTTTTCCCAGTCTTCAGGGTAGGCGTTTTTAATACGCGTCAGTAACCAACTCGGATGCAGATAGCGTGTGGGAGTGTTCGCCGCGCGTTGCAGCAGTTCATCTTGTTGGCGTTGAAACTGACGTAAAACGCCGTTAATCAGACCTTTAAGCTGCGGGCGCTTCATGGCTACGGCGCCTTCCACCGTTTCAGCCAGCGCGGCATGCGCCGGAATGCGGGTATACAGCAATTGGTACATGCCAACCATGATAAGGTAGTGCAGCGGGCGCTGTTTTCCCGTCAACGGTTTTGCCATCAGTTGTTGAATACACCACTCCAACTGCGGCAATACGCGCAGTACGCCAAAACACAGTTCCTGCAATAATGCGCGATCTTTATCTGCGATATCACGCTGATAAGCGGGCAACAATGCGCTGAGCGATTGTCCATGGTCTACTACTTGCCCCACCACTTTAGCGGCAATACTGCGAAGGTTATATGAGCTTTTCATTTGTTAGCGACTACGTGAGAGATAGGGCATACCGGCGCTAATGGCCGGTATAAAAGTCGATTAGTCCAGAATAGCACCGGGTGTAAACCACTCACGACGCGAGTTAAGTAAATCCTGTGCTTTCATCATTTTTTTGCCAGCAGGCTGTAATTCAAGAATATTTAAAATATTTTCCCGAGTGGCAACCTGAATGCCATTCTTGTCGGCTTGCAGAATAGTCCCTGGCTGCGCATGATGATTGGACGAAATAACCTCGGCTTTCCACACTTTAACCGGCTGTTCGTCTATCAGGAAGTAGCTTACAGGCCAGGGATTAAAAGCCCGGATACAACGCTCAAGCTGCGCCGCAGACAGTTGCCAGTCAAGACGGGCTTCTTCCTTACTGAGTTTTTCAGCATAGGTGGCAAGCGCGTCATCCTGATCTTCGGCTACCGCGCGGGCATTGGCAAGCTGTTCCAGCGTTTCCAACAGACCGCGCGGCCCCAGGTCCGCCAGTTTGCCGTACAACGTTGCGCTGGTGTCGTCTTGAAGGATCGGGCATTCAATCTTATGCAACATCGCGCCGGTATCAAGGCCGGCGTCCATTTGCATAATGGTTACGCCGGTACGCCGATCGCCAGCCCACAGCGCACGCTGAATCGGCGCGGCGCCTCGCCAGCGGGGCAGAAGCGAACCGTGTACGTTGATACAGCCGAGACGCGGCATGTTCAGCACGGTTTGCGGTAAAATCAGCCCATAAGCGACAACCACCATTACATCCGCGTGGAGTGCTTCAACCATCTCCTGCCCTTCGCTCTGGCGCAGCGATTTGGGTTGATACACCGGAACGCCATGCTGTTCGGCCAGAGTTTTTACCGGGCTGGGCGTAAGCTTGTTGCCTCTTCCCGCCGGGCGATCGGGTTGGGTGAATACGCCAACAATCTGATGTTGAGATGAAAACAGCGCGTCGAGATGACGCGCTGCGAAGTCAGGTGTTCCAGCAAAGATAATGCGTAAAGAATCAGACACGTCGTTTCCTGTCAGGAAAATAAAATGATTAATTCCGGCTGTTTTGTTTAGCCAGCTTTTCCAATTTTTGACGGATTCTCTGGCGTTTCAGCGGGGAGAGATAATCGATAAACAGTTTCCCGACCAGATGATCCATTTCATGCTGAATACAAATCGCCAGAAGACCATCGGTTTCCAGTTCAAAGGTGTTTCCTTCTCGATCCAGGGCGCGAATTTTTACGCGCTCGGCACGCGGAACCAGCGCCCTTGTTTCCGGGATCGACAGGCACCCTTCTTCTATGCCGGTATCGCCGCTCTTCTCAAGAAGTTCGGGATTAATCAAAACCAGTCTCTGATCCCGTTCTTCCGAAACATCAATAACAATAATACGCTGGTGAATATCAACCTGGGTGGCGGCCAGGCCAATGCCTTCTTCTGCATACATGGTATCGAACATATCATCGACGATACGCTGGATGTCTGCATTGACTTCTTTTACGGGCTGCGCTTTTATGCGAAGCCGCTCGTCCGGAAAATGTAATACCTGCAAAACTGACATATATATTTAGATCTGTATCCGAGAGATGAAAGAGTATCAGCCCCTATTCTAGACATTTCCCGCACCGATTGACAGCATCTGAACTTAATTGCACGGTTGACCCGAACCCGGCGGAATAAAGGATGAGCCATGTTATCAACGGAAATCTGGTTGCGCTTGACGGGCGTGAAACATTTGGGCGCCAAGCGGGCCGGGGTAATAGCCAGAGAACTTATTGCGCTGGGCGATCACAACAGGCGTGACTTGATACATCTCGGCATGACTGACGTTCAGGCCGAACAGTTTCAACGCTTTGATCCGCGGAGAGTCGAGGACACGCTGCGCTGGTTGTCGCAGCCTGACCACCATATGGTGACCTGTAGTGATAAAAGATATCCATTTTTGCTTGGGAATATCAGCGCCTTTCCTCTTTTGCTTTTTGTTGCCGGCGATCCCACTTTATTGGCATCGCCGCAAATCGCGATTGTCGGCAGCCGCAATAACAGCGCCTATGGGGATCAATGGGGATATTTCTTTGCTCAGGAACTGGCGGTCAATAATCTCACCATCACCAGCGGGCTGGCTATCGGGATTGACGGCATCGCCCATCGCGCTACGCTCGATGTCGATGGTAAAACCATCGCTATCCTGGGCAGCGGACTGGAGAACATTTACCCCATGCGTCACCGTAAACTGGCCGCGCGCATTCTTGACCAGGGCGGCGCATTGGTATCTGAGTTTCCGCTGGCAACGCCGCCGTTGGCTGTGAATTTTCCACGAAGAAATCGTATTATCAGCGGGCTGAGTCTGGGAGTGCTGGTGGTTGAAGCGTCCGTGCGCAGCGGCTCTCTGGTTACGGCGCGTTATGCGTTGGATCAGGGGCGGGACGTCTTTGCCTTACCAGGGGCTATAGGCAATCCGATGACTGAAGGAACTCACTGGCTGATTCAACAGGGAGCCTATCTTGTCACCCATCCGAAAAATATTGTCGAACAGCTAAGAAGCGGGCTTCACTGGATCTGCGCCGACAACGATCAAACTATTTCTGCCGTAGAAGAGGATGTTGAATTGCCATTTGCTGATGTGTTGGCTAACGTAGGAGATGAGGTTACACCTGTTGACGTTGTCGCTGAACGTGCCGGCCAACCTGTGCCAGAGATAGTGAGTAAGCTATTGGAGCTGGAGTTAGCAGGATGGATCGCAGCAGTACCCGGCGGCTATGTCCGATTAAGGAGGGCAGGCCATGTTCGACGTACTCATGTACTTGTTTGAAACTTATATTCACAATGAAACTGAAATGCGTGTCGATCAGGATACGTTGACCGATGACCTCACCCGTGCTGGATTTCATCGTAACGACATCTACAGCGCGTTGAGTTGGCTGGAAAAATTGGCTGACATACAGGAAGGCCAAAATACGCCCCTCAACCTGGCTCATGATCCCTTGGCAATCCGTATTTATACGCAGGATGAAGAGCAGCGCCTTGATGCCGACTGCCGGGGATTTTTATTATTTCTCGAACAGATCCAGGTATTAAATCTGGAAACGCGTGAGATGGTGATTGACCGGGTGATGGCGTTGGAAACGCAGGAATTCGATCTGGAAGATCTTAAGTGGGTCATTCTTATGGTGCTTTTCAATGTTCCCGGGTGTGAGAACGCGTACCAGCAAATGGAAGAGCTGCTGTTTGAGGAAAATGACGGTTATGTGCAATAGCCCAGAGTGTAATGGATAAGGAATGGCTAAGACTGTACTTTTTGCCGACAAGAAACAAGAGGTTTGCCCTGAGTGCGGGTCTGCGCTGGTGATCCGTTCCGGCCGGCACGGGCCTTTTCTTGGTTGCTCCCGTTATCCTGAATGTGAATTCATTCGTCCGCTTAAGGCGCAGGCGGACGGTCATGTGGTCAAGGTGCTTGATGGGCAATTCTGTCCGAGTTGCCAGTCACTGTTGGTGCTAAGACAAGGGCGTTACGGCATGTTCATCGGGTGCGAAAACTATCCGGAATGTAATCACACGGAGGCGATCGATCGGCCGGATGAAACGGCGTTAAGCTGTCCGCAATGCCATAAAGGAACACTGTTACAGCGTAAGTCACGCTATGGGAAAGTGTTTCATGCATGCTCCCGTTATCCTGATTGTCAGTTTACGCTCAATAATAAACCGGTAGCAGGGGAATGCCTCCACTGCCGCTATCCTTTACTTTTCGAGAAGAAAACGGCGAAAGGCATCAAGCTCTTTTGCGCCAGTAAATTATGTGGGAAGCCGGCAACGGCTGAAGTTGATAAAAATGAATGAGATCGCCGATGATTTACTGCTCCCCATAGTGCAGGCATTGAGAAACGAAAAAGTTGTGGCTTATCCCACCGAAGCCGTTTTTGGTTTGGGGTGCGATCCGGATAGTGAGGTTGCGGTTAAGCGTTTGCTGGCTCTGAAACAACGTCCGTGGCAAAAAGGATTGATTCTTATTGCTGCTGACTATCGGCAGTTAGCGCCTTATGTAGACGATAGCGCGTTGTCTGACGAGCAAAAGAAAACCCTGTTCTCCAGTTGGCCCGGGCCTGTTACCTGGGTGATCCCGGCTAAGTCCACGACGCCATCGTGGCTGACCGGGCAATTTAGTTCGCTTGCTGTGCGGGTCAGCGCGCATCCATTGGTAAAACAACTGTGTCTGAGTTACGGCAAACCGCTGGTTTCAACCAGCGCCAATTTGAGCGGACTGCCCCCTTGTCGTACTGAAGATGAGGTTTATCAACAGTTCGGCGCAGCGTTTCCTGTTGTTCATGGCAACGTCGGCGACAGAAAAAATCCATCAGAGATAAGAGATATTTTAACCGGTGAACGGCTGCGTCAAGGTTAATGTAAAGATTGGAGAATAGGGTGTCGGAGATAAAATCTTTTGCTGTTTTTGGTAATCCAATCGCGCATAGCAAGTCGCCGCGCATACATGAGTTATTTGCTGCTCAGACGAGGATTGATCTTACCTATAGTCGTTTATTAGCGCCGTTGGACAGTTTTGAAGCGGTGTTGAGACGCTATTTTCAGGATGGAGCCTGTGGGGCGAATATTACCGCGCCGTTTAAAGAGAGGGCCTTTGCTGAAGTTGATGAACGGAGCGAATGTGCCTCTCTTGCCGGGGCGGTTAATACACTGAAGAAACTGAACGATGGGCGCCTGCTGGGCGATAATACCGATGGCATTGGTTTATTAAGTGATTTACAACGCCTGAATTTTATCAACCCGCAGGATCGTATCTTGTTGGTCGGCGCGGGCGGCGCGGCGCGTGGCGTTATCCAGCCGCTGCTGGCTTATGGCTGTTCGATTGTCGTTACCAACAGAACGTTTTCCAAAGCCGATGCTCTGGCGCAGATATTCAGTTCCGTTGGCAATATTCAGGCGTTGGCGTTGGATGATCTGCACGGTCGGGATTTTGAACTGATTATTAATGCAACGTCATCAGGCGTTCATGGCAATATTCCTGAGTTGCCGACCACATTAATATCGCCACAAACGCGCTGCTACGACATGTTTTATTTGCCAGGCCTGACGCCGTTTTTGGTATGGTGCGCACAGCATGGGGCAAACAGTCATGCAGATGGAATAGGAATGCTGGTGGGGCAAGCGGCTCACGCCTTTCAACTCTGGCATGGCGTAATGCCGGATGTCGTGCCTGTCATTGAACAGCTAAAACGGGAACTTGCTCGATGAATCAGTCGATCCAGTTTCCGGATCGTGAAGTCTGGAATGACGAGCATCAGGCTATCTGTTTTCCCGTATTGATCAATGGATATCAGCAGGAATGCCGAATCAGCGCAAAACAGCTAATGCAGCGCTATGGCGGTGACGCTCCGGAACAGTGGATATCGCTGTTCCGGCTGCATCGTTGGGATCTGGAGGATGAGTTTGAAAAAATGGTGCTCGGCGATGAATATGACGCTCAGGGTTGTTTCTCATTATCCTGAGTAAGATAGTCGTCTTTCCAGTGCACGTAGTTATTTGCCGAGTATACAAGTCCTTCTATCTCTTCCTGACTCAGAGGGCGAATTCTTTTTGCCGGGCTGCCGAGATACAGGTAACCGCTTTCCAGACGTTTTCCCGGAGAGACGAGACTCCCGGCGCCGATCATGACGTCATCTTCAACGACGGCGCCGTCAAGAATAATGGAACCCATACCGACCAACACACGATTGCCGATCGTGCATCCGTGTAACATCGCTTTATGACCTACAGTGACATCATCCCCGATGATTAATGGATTACCCGCCGGATTTTTTTCTGAGCTGTGCGTAATGTGCAACACGGAACCGTCCTGAATGTTGCTCCTCGCTCCGATGCTTATATTGTTCACATCACCCCGGATCACCACCAGAGGCCAGATACTGACATCGTCGCCAAGAGTAACGTTGCCAATAACCACGCTTGATTGATCAATCATGACGTTTTCGCCAATGTCAGGAAATACGCCTTTATAGCCACGAACGATTTCAGGTCCCATCAACAACCCCCTTAATTGATTACATCGTATGTTGACCGGTAAACAAAATATCGGCAGAGATATGGCGTCAGCAAGCTGAAAGTAACCTCGATCGAACAAGATCTCAACGAAAGGGGCGAAAAATACGCGAACGGAAAAAAAGATCGAGAAAGTGGTTGTGTAAAGAAATGGGATCCCTATAATGCGCCTCCATCGACACGGCGCTGTGAAGTAAATCACATACTGGCCGGTGAAGAAGAAAGGGAAAACGGTTAAAATAAACGTTGACTCTGCAAGAGGAACGCGTAATATACGCCACCTCGCGTTAGCGGCTCAGGCCACAGCGCACTGCTCTTTAACAATTTAATCAGACAATCTGTGTGGGCACTCACAAGACAATATCGGCAAACGATATAAAAAAGTCTTGAAGAGTGACTGAC